>NZ_AP025509.1:1339695-2009543 GCF_024347615.1 Vibrio splendidus
GTACTACCGACCTTGAATACAAAGGCGACCCACGTAACGTCGCAATTGATGATGTCGAAGTGGATTACTTGATTGATATCGTTAACCAGCACTTTGTTAAACAGCTTGGCCGTGAAGACGTGGTTTGGACATACAGTGGCGTAAGACCACTTTGTGACGACGAATCTGATTCACCACAAGCGATCACTCGTGACTACACATTGGAATTGGACGCAGAGCTAGATCAAGCACCACTGCTTTCGATCTTCGGTGGCAAATTAACCACTTACCGTAAGCTCGGCGAAGCAGCACTGAAGAAGTTAGAACCACACCTAACCAATATGGGTGCGCCTTGGACAGCGAACGACACGCTTCCAGGTGGTAACTTTAGTTGCAGTAGAGAACAGCTTGCGAAGATGATCCACACTAAATACCCTTGGGCATCTGAAGCGCTATTGCTTCGCTACGTGACTCAATTTGGTACTTACACGTGGAAGCTGCTTGAGGGCGCAAATAGCGAAGCTGACCTTGGTATTCAATTCTCAAACGAAGCGCATGGCGTTTATCAAGTTGAGATTGATTACTTGATCAATGAAGAGATGGCGATGACTGACGAAGACATCTTGTGGCGCAGAACCAAGCTTGGCCTGTACATGAGTGAATCCGAGCAGCAAGCAGTAACGGATTACCTGAAAGAGAAACTACAAAGCAAGGTAGTGAGCTTTTCTCAAGTAGGCTAACCCCACCAGCCTAAACATGGTTCAAGAACATACTTAACAACGAAGCTTAGCGTCCCCCGCGCTAAGCTTTTTTATTGCCTGCTATTCCGGCCTAAGAACTCGATCAGATAAATCTCTCGATTGATCGTCTCCTTCGCACGGACTGAGGCTTTGTTCACTCCCCCATTTTCAATAAAAACTAAATAGTGTTTTATTAATCAGCTTGATTATCAACTTTACAAAAGATTGCTATTCTTTACCTCAACGAAACGACACATTTAGAAACGCTCACTATGTCAGCGCTTTAATAAGGAATCTATTCCATGCAAAAAGTTATTCTGATCACAGGCTCTACCGATGGTATCGGCTTCGAAACGGCAAAAGTACTTGTTCAACAAGGTCACCACGTTTTATTGCATGGACGTAACCCAAGCAAGCTCAAAGACGTAGAGCAGCAACTTGTGGCGATTACTGATGAAGCGAAAATTCAAAGTTACGTGGCAGACTTGTCTGTTCTGGCCGATGTGGATGCGTTGGCTGACAAAGTAATTGCTGAGCACGATAAGATTGATGTACTGATTAATAACGCAGGTGTGTTCAACACTCCGAACCCAATCACTAAAGACGGTTTAGATGTTCGTTTTGCTGTGAATACCATTTCACCATACCACCTGACTAAACGTCTGCTACCTGTGCTCGATGCATCTAGCCGAGTGGTTAACCTGTCTTCAGCGGCACAAGCAGCAGTGAACATCGAAGCGCTAGAAGGTAAGAAACCAATGTCTGATGGCGACGCTTACGCACAAAGCAAGCTTGCGATCACTATGTGGACTCGTGAGATGGCAAAAGAGTTAGGTTCTACAGGGCCAATGGTGGTTGCGGTCAACCCAGCTTCGTTACTAGGCAGCAAGATGGTGAAAGACGCTTATGGCATTGCAGGCGGAGACCTAAGCATCGGTTCTGATATTCTGGTTCGCGCATCATTGTCTGATGAGTTCGCACAAGCAGGCGGTCAATACTTTGATAACGACAACAACACGTTTGCGAACCCGCACCCAGATGCGATATACGGTGATAAATCACAGCAAGTTGTCGCTAAAATTGAAGAGATCATCAAAGCAACGCTTTCTTAATGACAGCTATGCTCAAGTGATTTTCTGATTCCAAGAAAAAAGCCCTACGTGACTAACGCATAACTTAGTCACGTAGGGCTTTTTCCTTAAATCTATCTGACTCTACTTTTGTTCCCAATACGGTGGATTACCATAATATTCAGAGAAGTAGTCGATGAAGGCTCTCACCTTTGGTGCAAGTAATCTTGTGCTTGGGTACACAGCCCAAATTGCAGGCTCTGAGGTTAATGGGTAATCTTCTAATATTTGAACCAGCTGACCGCTTTTCAGTTGTTCATAGGCACACCAATTCGATGTCACCGTGATACCCATACCACCTGAGGCTGCGTCACGCAGTGCTTCTCCGTTATCTGCCCTGAACGACCCAGATGCCTTAATCGTCTTAGGCCCGCTTTCAGTATTGAAGGTCCAGTTTTCTAAACCAATTAAGCTAATACACTGATGATCATTAAGATCTCGAGGTGTGGCTGGCTTACCATATTTGATTAAGTAATCAGGCGATGCACACACAATACGCTTGTCTGTCGCAAGTTTTCGGGCAATCAGTGTCGAGTCTTTCAGCTCTGAGATACGAATCGCGATATCAAAGCCACCCTCAACAACATCCACCATCGAATCTGATAGCCTGAGATCGACTTTTAACCCAGGGTAGCGTTCTAAGAATCCAGGTAAAGCAGGAACAAGATGCAAACGCCCAAAAGACGCAGATGCGGTAACTCGCAGCGTTCCGGTTGGAGAATCACAGCCCACACCGACCGCCGATTTGGCAGCATCCACGCTCGATAACACTTCTTCAGCATGAGGTAAGAATGCTTCCCCCTCTTCGGTTAAAGAGACCTTACGAGTGGTTCTGTGGACCAAGCGAACGCCTAAATTGTCTTCCAGTTTACTGATGTGCGAGCTTGCAACAGCAGGAGATAAACCAAGCTCTTGCCCAGCCATGCTGATGTTATGTGTGGAAGCTAAACGAACAAACAATTTGAGGTGTTCAATATTCATGAGATTACCAATAAAATCTTAAAAATCGTGTACCAGTAACCCTCATTATGCGTCATTCACATAACAATACAACGTATTAACTCAGTTGAATTGTGAAGAAGTGATTGAGCCAAAACGAAAAAAAACTCCCGAAGGAGTTTTTGTCTAAGTCTGTAATTCGCCATTTAGCTAGTCAGCAAAATTACCAACTCACTAGCCCGTTAAACGAGCATGCAGTAAATCTTTAAGCTCAGAACGATCATGTTTCAATTGGTGCATCGAGCCGTCATCAATGGGTGAATCTTTCAGCTCTAGTTTACGAATCTCTTTATCAAGGTTGTCGTATGTCTTCATATCTGCTGCAAAGCCATCGTCAGTTTTAGCAAGCTCAGCAATTTTGTCTTTCATTTCAGGAAATTCGTGAACAAGAGAGTGATTTTCACCTAGCATAGAAACCTCTTAAGTTGAGTAAAGTGATTGGTAGTACACATTCATTATTTACCTTAGCAAGGGACTCAAATAACAAATGAGATCCAGTACACAGCCTAGAATATAGACAGTTCAGATTCACAAATTTACAACATAAATCGGCAGGGATGCGTTATTTTACATAGAAGAAAGCCTCACGTAATCGCAAGGCTTTGTAGAAGTGAGTTCTTTATAAGAACAGTGACAGAAATGATAATAACAGCAGCTAAAAAGTATTTTCAAAAAAGGATTAGCTGCTACAACCACCAGAATGAACTCGATTGATTTGATCATGTGAAGACGTGTCAGAGCCTGTCGATTGGCATCCTGCCACGAACAATAGCGTTACAGATAAGATAAGCCATTTCATAATTAATCCTCTTTTAGTCATGACTAAAGCATAGTGCTTAAAAGCGCGGATACCTCAGTCATTAACTAAAGCCTTACCTGCCGATAAAGCCTTAGTTAATGAACAAAGCATCGCTTCATTAACTAACGACCAGTCTCTGTGCAAAAAACTTTCACCAAACGAACAAAAAACAGTCACAACTCTCTCTAAGCTTCACAAAAACCAGCCTTCCGATTCCTTTTGGTTATTACATAAATAACATCAATTCATTTTTAGAATCACCACCAAACCGATACATTAGTGTCATCTCCTAATGACGACCTCAAGGTAAACGATATGAAAAAGACCATTTTAGCAACACTGATTACCATCACATCAATGCAAACAATGGCAGCAGTTGAAGTAACCGACGAAAACTTCGCTCGTGCAGAAAGCGACCTTTACTTCACTCAACAGTTAGAGCATCAACCGGTTAATGTTTTTGAGCATAATCGCGAAAACGTAACGGTAGAGAACCAAATGATTATCCGCTCTAACACCGACCTGCTCTATTCAACCGCGGTTGTCGATGTCTCAGAAGGCGCAACATTCAAACTGGCGAAAGGCGATGCGTACCAGATCATGCATATCTTCAATAACAATCATGATAACCACATGGCCATTTATGGTGGCGAAGAAATTTACATCGACTCAGAAATCGCAGGTTCAGACTACATCTACATACTGATGCGAACTGCAACAAGTGCTGGCGCAGATGAAGCGCATCGACTGCAAGATGCGGCGGTCATTAATGCGAAATCAGCTAAGCCTTTTGAACCTGCTTCAGATTGGGATGATGCATCTCGAGATAACGTCCGAGCAAAATGGGAGAAGCTAGTTAATGACATCAAGACAGAAGAAGCCTTCACACCAAACATCACAGCAACATCAGATAACAAGCAGTTTATGATTGGTACTGCGGTGGGTTGGGCTGGTATGCCGGCAGAGCATGCTGTGTATACATCACGAGCGGGCACAGGTAAAACGGAGTGTGCAAACATCACGTTTGAAGCACCCTCATTACGTTATGACGAAGGCGGTTATTGGTCAATTACGGCCTATTCAAGCCAAGGCTGGTTGATGACGAACAACAACAGTGCTGATTCAACGACATCAACACCCAATAAAGACGGTTCTTACACGATTCACTTTGCGCCAAAAGGGCAAACCTGTGACGCTGCAAGTAACGTGATTGAAGTAAACGATGATGGCTGGAACTTTGCGGTTCGTGCATACCGTCCTAGCAATGAAGCGGTAGCATCCGGTGAGATGCACAACTTCCCACAGGTCACGGCTAAGTAGCGGGGAATAACGACTGAGTTGCGAGTAATTAGTGTTAATTAACTGGCAATAATAGCTGCTAACAATAATAGCTACTAACAATAACCTAGCCTCTCATTTGAGAGGCTTATTGCTTTTCTTTTATGATGGCTTGGGAGGTAGTGATAATTTTGCGCTTAAGCCATTGATTCATCGGGTGCATTCTCTTGTTATGAGATTCCACCAGTACGATTTTTTTGAGCTCTTCCGGTGCATAATCAGGAAAAGAGAGATAATCGAACTCTTCATGAAGATAAAGAGCAAGCTGCTTGGAACACGGTAGAATCATGTCACTTTGTTTAATGACCTCTAATAGCGTGTGCAAATACGAGCTTCTTGCTTTCACTTTAAGCTGCTCTGTCGACAAATGCTTGGCGATATAAGGCTGAATATCATTCCACCCCGGTATCACCAAACTCGCGTATTCCGCTTCATCTATCTCTTGCTGTGAAATCACTTTGCCAGCTAATGGATGGCCGGTTTTAACCAACCCGACAAAGTCATCCTCACCGATAATCTGATGGGTAAACTGCTTATTCGTGTCGATTGGAGAAAAGTTGATAGCTGCTTGTATCTCGCCATCCAACAATTTTTTCAGCGTTTGAGAGCCCCAATTAACGATATTGACTTGAGCATTGGGCGCTTCTTGAATGAGACCAAGGCATAAACGCGCACCAAGCCAGTTCGAGATAAAACCGTTAATCGCAATCGTGATGTTGCCTTGATACTCGGCAGGGTCAAAGCTTGGAGTTTCAAGAATCACGTCGTCCAAGCTTTCCATGATCATTGGCAGCCGTTCACCAAGCTCTAACGCACGTGGAGTTGGCTTCAAACCTGAATGGACACGAGTAAACAATTCGTCATCAAAGTATTCTCTCAATCGCCCTAGTGCTTTACTCACTGCGGGCTGACTCAGCGCCAATTTATTGCCAGCAATGCGAGTATTTTGAGTTTCTAGCAAAACCAGAAAAACGCGGATTAAATTGAGATCCAATTGTTTCATAGTTACCTGTCATTAAAGTTTGGTCAGGGAGATATTTAGCCGTCTAGCGATAAAAGCTAACTTAGCGAATATCTCTCTCATTATGGCTCATTTGACGATTGATTCGCTTAACGATCTTTAACTCTTTTCTAAGTATGTGACTCATACAAACCCGCTTACCCTCTGCTCCTTCGAAAATACTTGTTGTAAAAAAGGCTCGAATCAACAATCCGAGCCTTTATTGTTTTTACCGAGTGTAAACTAGACGTTAGTACACCTCACACCAATCTGATTTCATGTCGATCAGTGTCCAATCCTCTCTGGAATTCGCCTCATCTAGCGCTTTATCAAGCTTGCCAACATGGGACTCACGATCGTACTTCCACTCTCGCTCAGCATCAGTGTGATGAACAATCATAGCCATTGAGTTGGGTTGGCTCGTTGCCCACTGCATCATCGCTTGATCACCGTCTGAGTTGCCTACTGCTAAAATAGGCTTCTTACCGATAATATGCTGAATATTGGTGACCTTTCCGGCTTTGTCATCGATGGCCAAAATGGACGAATCCTTGGTAACCGTCGGCTTGCCATCGTTGTAGCTGTAGTTGTATTTAAGCGCGCTGCCGATGATCTGTTCTGTAGGAATGTTGTAAGCTTGCGGAGCCCACGCTCTCATGAAATCAACACCTCCACCCGACACAATGTAAGTATTAAAGTCATGCTCTTGCAGGTAAGTCAGCATCTCTTTCATTGGCTGATAAGTAAGGTCTGTGTAGGCTTTATTGAAGCGTTTATCTTTTGCTACCGCCAACCATTGCTCAACGTCTTGCTGGTATTGTTCTACTGTCATACCAGAATGTGTCGCCATGATGATTTTCAATAACCCTTCTTCGCCACTGCCCAGAACACTTTCAATATCATCTTCAAGTACAAACTTAAACGGTGCTTCTGTTTTCCATTCAGGGTGTTCAGGCGCCATCTCTTTTACACGATCTAGTGCAAAGGCTAGTTGGAAGTAGTAAGGTTTTTCTGACCAAAGCGTACCGTCGTTATCGAATACGGCGATACGATCTTCAATTGCCACGAACGTATCGGATTCAGCTTTGGTGGCTTGGCCCACAAAGTCGACGATAGCGGATTTGCTCTCGCTGTCCTTCCAAGAAGGCAGCAAGTTAGGATCACAATCTTTAGCAAAAGATGAGAAAGAGAGGCTGGATAAGATCGCGACGGATAAAAGAGTTATTTTCTTCATAGCAACTACCATGTTGTTGAATTAATTGTAGGGTTTAATTCAATTCATCCTAGTTGGTCTACTCTGATTTTCCACTTATGGACACTATAACCAATACTCATGTTGGTATTAGATTAGTACCACAGCTAAGCTGGCTGAGGGTGCTCTACGATGTATTTATCGAGAATTTAAAAAGAGACAAACAAAAAAGCAGAACTTCAATTCCTCAAAGTTCTGCTTTAACAATCCATGACTGCTTACGCTCTGCGCTTTTTGAAAGCGTGCCAGCCGGCGCTGAGAATTGTTTTTACCACCACACCTAATGCGCTTAGTTTGGGGTCGGCATTCTTGCCAGAGGCAATGCGCCACATCTGATGTTCATACCAAACCAGCCCGACCATCGCCATCTTGTCTAATGCAGGTTTTCCTGTGGTTGGCACCGTTAGCGGCATGCCGTGGCTAGGGTTTTCAATTAACTTGTTAGGGAAATCAGGATCAACCGCCATTGTTCGCGCAATGCCAATAAAATCGGTCGCCGAGGTGTTTAATGCGTCATTCATTGCTTGCGCGGTTCGAAAACCACCCGTGACCACCAGCGGAGTGCTGACGAGTTTTCTCGCCTTCACCATGTAATCCATAAAATACGCTTCACGTTTTACCGTGCTGGCCTTGATTGGTTCAGCTTTGCTCTTTGAACCCATCATTGATGGACTTTCATAGGTGCCGCCAGAGATCTCAATCAGGTCGATACCGTTATCACTCAGTGTTTGCACAACCTGCATCGACTCTTCTTCAGTGAAGCCACCTTTCATGAAGTCGGCGCTGTTGAGCTTAATTCCGACAGGGAAATCTTCACCGACCTCTTTTCGAATCGCGCGATAAACCTCAAGCACGAAACGAAGTCTATTTTCAAGTGATCCACCCCATTTGTCTTGGCGTTGATTGTGTCTAGAAGACAAAAACTGACTTACCAGATAACCATGAGCACCGTGAATCTGCACACCAGTAAAACCCGCTTGTTTTGATAGTTTTGCACTCAGCGCGAATTTATCAATGATTGCGATGATTTCCGTCTCAGTCAGAGCTCGTGGCGTATTAAAGCCTTTTTCTAATCCACGCTCTAAAGAGATAGCCGAAGGCGCAACCGGGCTATCACATAAGAATTTAGGGATTTGCTTTCCTGGGTGGTTCAATTGCATCCATATCTGCGAACCATTTTGTGTTCCAGCCTTCGCCCACTCACGAAATACGCTTAAGTCACTTTGCTCATCCAACACAACGTTTTTAGGTTCACCAAGCGCACCTCTATCGACCATCACGTTGCCCGTCATGGATAGGCCAATTCCTCCTTGAGCCCAACGCTGGTAAAGCGTGACTAAACCTTGCTTAGGGTTATGATGTTTATCACCTAGCTGTTCACTCATTGCCGATTTGAACAGGCGATTTTTGATCACTTGGCCATTAGGAAGAGAAAAAGGGTCGTTGAGGCAGATCGGATTCATGCGCGTGGTTACTTTCTTTGGTTTATATATTGAGTCCAGTATGCCCTATTTTATCCGACAGTTTTTATCATTTAGTGCCTATTTCGAAGCAAGTTTCGCTCAATAATAAAATGCCAGCGGCATAGCAGCTGGCATTAATCGATTATAAATAGAATCTCAAAAACTGGGCTGACGCTGCTGAAATATGTCAACCAGAAAGGCTCGAACACCCTTTACGCTCATGGTAATTGTCGTTATTGTGATTCTCTACGTCATCATCACAAGGACTGTCTGAGAGTTATGAACAGCACGATTGAAACTATTCTGGGGCACCGCTCCATTCGTCAATATACAAATCAACCGATTGAAAAAGCACAACTTGATGTGATTATTCAGGCTGGTCTCGCGGCTTCATCATCGAGCTTACTGCAGGCTGTTTCTATCGTGAGAGTGACAGACAAAGAGAAGCGCAAACTGTTAGCCGAATACGCAGGTAGCCAAACTTACGTTGAGAATGCGGCTGAGTTTTTGGTGTTCTGTATCGACTATCAACGCCACGCTCAAATTAACCCTGAAGTGAAAACCGACTTTACTGAACTGACCCTGATTGGCGCTGTCGATTCTGGCATCATGGCGCAAAACTGCATGCTGGCAGCTGAGTCTCTAGGTTTGGGTGGCGTGTATATTGGTGGGCTGCGTAACAGCGCACAACAAGTGGATGAACTGCTAGAACTGCCACAACACACCGCCGTATTGTTCGGAATGTGCTTAGGTCACCCGGCACAACAACCAGAGGTTAAGCCTCGCCTCCCTGCTCATGTGGTGATGCACGAAAACCAATACCAACCGCTGAGCCTAGATGAAATTGCCAGCTACGATGATTCAATGCAGAGCTACTACGCAAGCCGTTCAAGAAACCAAAAGCAGAGCAGTTGGTCACAACAGATCACTCAAAAGCTGTCTGGCGAATCTCGCCCGCATATCCTGCCTTACTTGAACAGCAAGCAGCTGACCAAGCGTTAAGCCGTTAAGCCATTAAGCCATTAAGCCATTAAGCCATTAAGCCATTAAGCCATTAAGCCATTAAGCCATTAAGCCATTAATAGCTTGCAACAAACCACAGTACAAACAAGAATGTCAGCGTAATATACGCTGACATTTTTATTTATCCGGAGGCGGCTAGCTTACAGATATTTCTCAATCGGTAGCAATTGCAAAAAGCCTGACTGCATTCGTTCCCATTGACCAGTGTCAGGTTCGCTGTCCCAACGTTGGTCGCCTGAATACCAATACACATCACCGTCTTCAAGCTCTAATCGCCAGCTGTTTTCTTCGCTCATTGCTTGCTCAATGGTTTCTGCTAATGTTTCAGCAATCTCTTTATTCTCGATGATCAAAACCGATTCCGTGTTCAAGTAGGTAGAACGCAAGTTGAAGTTAAATGAGCCGATGCTCGCGATGCTGCGGTCGAATACGACTGATTTTGCGTGCAAGCCATAGGCCGTCTCAGGTGCACATTTCGACAAGTCCTGAGTCGATGCTTCACAAAGCTTAGATTCTGGTTTTAGCTCAAACAGGTCGATACCATGCTCCAACATATCGTAACGTCTGCCCGCATAAGCGGAGTGATTGGTCACCAGATCATTAGACGCCATAGAGTTCGTTAGCGCTTTTATCTCAACGCCCTTATTGTTCAACACTTGCCACGCTTCAAGCTGACCATCATCGAATACAAGGTAAGCCGATTCCAACAAGATCTCTTGTTTCGACTCGCTCGCTAATTTCCCTAGAAGAATCGCGGTCGCTTTTGGTTCATCAGTATTATCGGAGTCATCAGGGACGGGTTGATCGTAAACAAAACGCGCATTCACCCAAGTCATCTCACCAACCACCTCTTTCAGTAAACTATCAGCAGCCTTACGATCTAGTGGCAATTCCGGGTAATTTTGATAATGCGGAACGACAATATTATCTATCTTCGAGAGATCAGGTTGCTCGTCATCACCCAGCATATCGACAGGGTAAGACCAACGGCTGTTCCAGTATTCAACAAAACTGGTTTGGATGGTGTTAACTACCGAGCCCATGACTAATACATCGCGGTCTCGGAAATTGATTTCATCAGAAAGGTCGAAGTATTCATCACCAATATTACGCCCACCCACCACAGACAAGGTGCCATCGACGGTAAACGACTTATTGTGCATGCGGCGATTTAAGCGAGAAAAATCACCGACAAAGCTCAGCCATTTACTGAAGCCGCGGCGTGTTGGTGTTGGGTTGAAGATACGAATCTCGACGTTCGGGTGCGCATCCAATGCCGACAGCAAACCTTCACGTTCGTTGAGGTTGATATCGTCCAGCATTACGCGCACCTTCACACCACGCTCAGCCGCGGCTAACAAACGGCTAGCGAGATAGCTGCCCGATTCGTCAGAGTTCCAGATGTAGTATTGAATGTCGATGGTGTGCTCGGCACTTTCGACCAGCGCTAATCGCTGTGCCAAAGCATCCCAACCAGACTCTTGCAGACGAACCGCAGTGGTGCCTTGCTCTAAAGCTTCAGGCTGAAATTCATTGGTTAGAACCGATAAAGAACTAGGTGCAGGAGAGGCTGGCGGTTCTGTCGGGTGGTCGATGCCTTCAGGAAGTGAAGAACACCCACCTAAAACGGCGATTAAAATTAACGTTAAGCTGATGCGTTGGAGCACAGGCATGTATCTGACTTCCTTTTCACGATGGCGTCTTTAGAAACTTTCCGTAAAGCTTTTCAATGAACAAGCTATTCCGATCTATTCATTGATTATTACTGCTAAAGCCTGAAATTTATAGGTAATTATCCAGTATAAATTTAAAGGTCGGTAAATTGGCCTACAGATCACTTAAGTTGAGTGAGCGCCAAACAGTATAAACTCAGCGGCTTTTCGACCATTTCAATGGTGAGCTCTGTTCGGTCTGGGTTACAGTTCAACGCCAAAGCGTAGCCGTGTAAATAATCCACCAGCAAGTCCAACGCATTTTTGGTTTGCTCTTCCGTTAACGCTAACGGGCTCAACACCGCTTCAAAACGTTCACTAAATACCTCCATCGGCCCGAGAGATTTCATGGTCAATAAGGTTTCTAACAAGCCTCTATATTCGTTGAGCATCGACAAGTAACTCACACTGAGCCGATATAGGTTATCTTGCCAGTCTTGATTCAGCTCTGGCTGTGCCACTTCTTCAATCAAAGAAACTGTGATTGCCTCAAGCAGATCGTTTTTGTTTTTGAAGTAATGGTATATGGCCATCGCATCGACCCCGAGTTCTGTCGCCAACCCTCGAATACTTGGCACTTTGCCACTCTCTCGCATCATGCTTTTAGCAATGGTGAGAATTCTCTCCGCGCTGAGTTGGCTTGATCCACTCTTTGGTCGACCTCGTTTCTGATCCTTGACAGTCATACCGTCACCTCTTAAACTTTATTTCTACACTGTAGAATATTTTAATTTATTACCGTGTAGATGCCAAGTTTCTCATCGCTATCGGAGTTAAAAATGTCAAATATTGTATTCATAGCAACCAGCCTTGACGGTTACATTGCAGACAAACAAGGTGGCTTAGATTGGCTGCAAGCGATTCCAAATCCAAACGGTGACGACATGGGTTACAACGCTCATACTGATCGTATCGATGCACTGGTCATGGGACGTAATACAATGGACATGGTGTTGAGCTTTGGCATTGATTGGCCTTACAGCAAGCCAGTCTATGTACTGAGCAACACTTTAAATGAAGTACCTCAAGAACTTGAAGGTAAGGTATTTTTGATGAAGGGCGAGCTTAAACAGATTGTCGCGGATTTGAATAACAAAGGCCTAAAGAACTTGTACATCGATGGCGGCATCACCATTCAAAACTTCATGAAAGAAGACCTGATTGATGAGCTGATCATATCGACCATTCCTGTCGTGCTTGGTGGTGGGTCCCCGTTATTTGGTGACTTAGTATCTCCGGTCAATTTTACGTTGAAAGGCGTCACGACGTACCTTGATGAGATAGTGCAAACGAATTACTTGCGTAAGCGTTAAAGCTGTTGTTGCTCTAAGGGCATGAAAGGATCAACACCGAAAACATTGTTCACGCGACGTAAGCTTTACCGTCTCTACACAAGCCTCCCCTAAAGTAGTACCCTTTATCGTCTCTCATTCTTGATGGTAGCTGGATATTATGAAGCTTTTGGTCGATCGCACTGGTGAACAGTTTTTAGAAATTCTGCAAGAATCGGGAGACACACTGACGGTTCAATTCATTAGCAATGAAGGCAATCGAAAGGGTAAGCCGTTCCAAGATAACTTGAGTGGATTGTTCCTCACAGGGTGGAAGCCGCGCACCACTTCAACCGCCATCGGATTAGAACGCTTTAAGCAAGGCAAACTTGAAGATCCCAAAGTGAGTTTCGCATTGCACCAGCTCTATCCACTGGGTCGAGACGTAAAATTACCTTCCGGTGATATCGCTACAATCGCGAGTTACGCTAATACCCATGCCGATGGCTACTATATGTTTGTGCGCCTTAACGATGAGTTAACCCGACTCAAGATTACACCCGATTGGGAGCTGCAACCTTCCGATCAAAGATTGGCTCTGCCTTATTACCCAACCCCAAGAACTAAAGAAGAGCTCGACAACATTGACAATTTTGATGCGTGGGCGGGCGGTTTCTAAACACTCCTCACCTACGCCTCGTAGCACATAATACCCAAGTTATTATCAATTATTTTTTGACAATAATTCAAATGTAGCACTGTTTATCGCTTCAAATATTCCTACTATTATTTATCCATCGACACAGACTGCAGCTCAATGAACAAAGAGTGGCGCTGTAAAAACAGACAAATCACCATTTCGGTGAAAAATAATATAGGTACGAACATGACTCAACTAACTATCGTCGCAAACATCGTCGCTAACGAAGACAAAATTGAATTGGTTAAAGCAGAGCTGCTAAAACTGATTGATATTACTCGCGCTGAAGAAGGCTGCATCAACTACGACCTTCACCAAGACAATGAAAACCCAGCACATTTCACTTTCTACGAAAACTGGACGTCTCGTGAACTTTGGCAAACACACATGGGCAATACTCACCTTGCTGAATACATGGCAGCAACCGAAGGTAGTGTTACGTCATTTACACTTAACGAGATGACTAAGATCGCTTAAGTGTGAATGAAAGCTAGCTACGAGCCTCCAAATATCCAGCCCTACAGTCTTTACTGTGGGGCTTTTTAGTTACTTTTGTTTTACCGTTTTTCTTATACAATGGTCTCTTATCCCCTCTGAAAATAGGCTCCGAGCTAATCACTTTATGCTGATCACTGAAGATGATATTTACTATACATCACATATCCTCGACTTCTTATCTGAAAACGGAGAAGCCTTGTCCTTTCGTAAGCATACAATTAAGAAAGGCGATCCTATATTTCAACAGGGGCAAGAGATCAACGACATCATCTTCATTACTGGGGGAGCTATTTCGTTGTCTCGCAGTTCACGTTACGGTCGTCGATATCAGGTAGGAACATTCAACCACAATGGTTTTCTTGGGCTTATGGAGTTGTTTTCAGGGAAACCCTGCTTCTACTCAGTGAAAGCAGAATCTGATTGTGAAGGATTCATTATGAATGGGGCGATGTTTGCCGAGCTCATCTGTAAAACCCCTATCTTGGCAGCACATACTTTTAAACACCTCACCTCCAAATGGTATTTATCGGTCGAGAGAATGTCGCGTAATATTCTCCATTCAATCACCTATTGTGTAATTGATGATTTGTTGCAGTTTCACAGCCTGAATCCAGATAAAGATTACATCGTAAACAAAAGCTTAGAGTGTGAACGACTAGGCACAAACCTGCGCGTTTACAATCGAATTTTAAAGCAATTGAATGACAGCGGCGCGATTTCCGTTACAAGAAAAAGTATTCGAATCATCAATCTAGACAAACTCGAAGCGACTCGTTTGAAAGAGTCCGAAAAGCAATAACTTCATTCTAATACTTAGTAATTTATTCACTTACTCCAACGCTCCCACAAACGTAAAACGGTGACCCATAGGCCTAATGCCGATCGTTTAAGAAGACTTGAACGATCTTGCAGTTAGCAGATAATCCCCATCAACAACGTTGATGGGGATTTTTTTATGCTTGAACAAGAATTAGCAATGGCACACGAGACCATTGAAGATGCCGACAATTATGAATCTGTCGTCGACGCCATTCAGATTGAGTGGATAGAACAAGCTCTTCTTGAAACCAATAAAGCGAGCATAAGACGACGTCGGCTTCCCGCTCAGCAAGCTGTCTGGTTAGTTATTTGGATGGGGCTGCAACGCAACATGTCTATCAAAGAGGTATGCAGTTCATTAGACATTGCGCTTCAGCCTAAACCTGAAGATAGCTGGTCTCGTGTTGCACCTAGTGTCCTAACTGATTCACGCCGACGTCTAGATGAGAGTCCATTAGCGGCTCTGTTTCACACAACGGTAAAGGCTTGGAACGGAGATATCCTTCAACAAGATAAAGACTTGGAGCTTAATGTTCTTGCTGTGGATGGAACAACATTTAGGTGCCAAGATTCCCCAGAGAACGCTGAAGAATTTGGGTTCATCTCTAAAAAATTGAAACCTTACCCTCAACTTCGTTTAGTCGCTTTGATGTCAACAGAAACTCGAATGATTATGGGGGCGGCTTTTGATGGCTGTCATGTCGGTGAAACGACCTTAGCTAAGCGTCTATTCAATGATATCCCCGCACATTCATTGACCTTATTTGATCGTTGTTATTTCTCGGCAGACCTCTTGTTGTCGTGGCAAGAGAGTGCGGAAAATGCTCACTGGTTAATGCCGGCAAAACGTAAGCTACGCTATGAAGTGTTGGAGAAATATGCGGAGAACGACATGCTCATCTCAATGCCCATATCTCCTCAAGCTCAACGGCAGAATCCGAATTTACCCGCACGTTGGGAAGCTAGATTAGTCCTATATCAAGAGCCAAAAGGTGAGATAAAAGGTTTTATTACTTCACTTACAGACCCTAGTAGATACTCGCTAGAAAGCCTGCTGCGTATTTATTGGCAACGCTGGGAGATAGAAGAAGGTTATGGTGAAATTAAACAGACTCAACTGCAAAGTCACGTCACTTTACGAAGTCGTTTTTCTGCCGGTGTGAAGCAAGAGCTTTGGGGCGTATTACTTGCCTATAACTTAGTGCGATTAGAGATGGTTAAGATAGCTTCAGAAGCCGGGGTTCGAGCGACTAGGGTCAGTTTTACCGCCGCAATTAACCTTATTGATGCGCAATTACGTTGGTTAGCTTTAAGCCCAGACGGAACTCTACCTGTAAAACTGAAAAGGATGAGAGACAGTTTGAGTCACTTCATTCTTCCAGATAAAAGAAAGGACCGAACGTTTCCACGTTCAGTCCTCTTTGTCCCAGCCAAATATCCGTTCAGGTTCAAGCAATAATGCTTATCCGAACGGCATTAGACCCATAGGCCACCGTTTATTTTGATTATCGACAATCATTAAGACTAAGCTTGAAGAAACTATGAGTTAGTTCCACAGCTCATGTTCAATGATTTTCTCAGTAGTGAAATTGGGGTAAGCCATCTTCCACATGTTCAAACCTGAGTATTCATCACTGGAGTACTGAGCAAAAAATTCATCCAACGCTTTTATCATAGTATCTTGAACCGCTTGACGTGGTGGCTCTGCGATATACGCCTCACCCATTGGGTTACTCAAATCATACCAATGGTCGATCGGCTCATTGTTCTTATTATAGTAACGCACCAACTTCCAATGCCCGTTAGTGATCATTCGTGCATTACCACGCTCTGAGAATTGGTACTGACGCCAATCACGAACGCGCTCACCCTTCATCATAGATAACAAAGACTTGCCTGGGCCATAGCTCGTATCATAACCTTTACCATTGCTGGCGAGCTCCATGATGGTGGTATGCAGATCTAAGATATCAACAAACTCACCACGCACTTGTTTCTGACGCACCATGCCTTCAGGACCTTTGATGATGAAAGGCACGCGAATCGTCTCTTCATAGAAATTGTATGGGAAGCTGGCGTTGATCTTACCGTATAAGCCATATTGCCCCATCAACAAGCCATGATCAGAAACAAAAGCGATCACGGTATTATCCATCAAACCACGTCCCTCTAAACCATCGATCAACTGGCCGACTTGCTCATCCAATAGAGTCACCGCCGCCAAATATTGCGCGAGTTTCTCTTCATGATCAGATGGCACTAAAGTATAAGCACTCATGTGTTCGAGTACTGAGTTACCACCATAAGAGACCACTTTATGTGCGATATCGCGATATTTCTCTACTAATCGCTCAGGTAAACCTTCAAATGGGA
Organism: Vibrio splendidus; assembly: GCF_024347615.1. Taxonomy (NCBI): domain Bacteria; kingdom Pseudomonadati; phylum Pseudomonadota; class Gammaproteobacteria; order Vibrionales; family Vibrionaceae; genus Vibrio; species Vibrio splendidus. Next base: position 1,356,792 of record NZ_AP025509.1, read on the forward strand.
AATGCGGCTCAACATAGTTAAGGCTAACAAAGAAAGGCTTATCACTTGGCTCATCAATGAACTTGATCGTCTCTTTAGTTAAGAACTGAGCTTGAATACCTGTGTGCTCTTCGTTTTCGCCATCACGAGAAAACAACACAGTTCCAGAATGGAGGTATTGGTTTTTCCAACCCGCTTCTAACGCGTCGTAACTTAACCAACGATCAAAGCCACGAATTGGCTCTTTGCTGTCCGTCGTGGCGTGCCATTTACCAATTAATGCAGTGCGATACCCTTCCTCTTGCAAGCGCTCAGACAACAGTTTTTCGCCATCCAACCAATCAGCATCGTACTTAGGATCTTCCGCTAAGAAATCATACACACCATGCTGAGAGGGCATTTTACCAGTATGGAATGAAGCTCGGGCAGCAGAGCTAACAGGTGCTGGCGTCATACCATTCTCGAAACGAACACCGGTTTCTGAAAGGTATTCTAGATTGGGGGTTTCAACGTATTTGTTATGGTGGCTTGTCGCCCAATCACCAAGGTCATCGGCCATGATGACCACAATATTCGGCTGTTGAGGTTGTATGACGTCTTCAGCGATAACGCTGCCCGAGCAGGTTACTGCCGCGAGAGCAAACGCTTTTGAAACCGCACTAAGCGGGAATTTTTTCATGTTCGACTCCATGAATATTCAGAGGATGAGTTATTGGGATTCTTTGTTTTTGATGATTTGCATAATGGCAGCAGGAGGATGCCCTGCTTGGTAGAGCTTCTTCATCAAATCAATGTAAGGGGCTGAGTAAGAGAAAAATGTTTTATAACCAAGGCAAAGGTAGTTCTGATCGGGCTTACCAGAAGACGAGAAAGCAAAGCGATGTTTCGGGCAGCCGCCATGGCATACAGAGCGAAATTCACAGCGTAAACAATCTTGAGAAAGTGAGTGTTTTTTCTTCTCGCCAAACTTTTGATTCGCCTGGCTTTCGTTTATCTCTTTGATAGTGACGGTATGGATATTTCCAAGCTTGAACTCTGGAAATACATAGTGGTCACAAGCATAAATATCGCCGTTATTTTCCATCGCAAAAGCGCTGCCGCACGTCTCTGAAAACACACACAACTGCGCTGGTTGGCCACATGTCATTGCAAAGGTATTCTCAAAAAGTTGCACCCATACTTTTCCGACATCTTGGCGTACCCACTCTCTGAATATGGCCGCCATAAATAAGCCATAATGCTCAGAGCCAACACTCCAATCACACAGAGACACCGCCTCTAAGCGTTCAGGATGTAACAGGGTTAATCCATCTTCCGTTTGCTGTTGGGCTTCACGTTCCACCAACGGAATGAACTGCATGTGCGCACTTCCGATCCCCTTAAGGTAGTGATACACCTCTAACGGAGATTTGGCATTCACATCGCTGATAACGGTTAGTGTATTAAACTCAACACCAAAGGACTTGAGCAGATTAATCGCTGCTTCAACTTTGTGGTGGGTAAGTTTCCCTGAGCGTGTTTTACGATAGGCATCATGCAGATGTTGTGGACCATCAACCGAAATGCCAATTAAGAACTGATGATCTTTGAAGAACTGACACCACGACTCATCAAGCAATAAGCCGTTGGTTTGCAGAGTATTGGTGATGGTTTTACCTAGGCCGTATTTAGCTTGCAGAGCCATCGCTTTTTCGAAGAAAGCCAACCCCAACAACGTCGGTTCGCCTCCTTGCCATGCAAAAGTCACCTCATTGGAGCATTGCGCTTCAATATGTTGGATAACATAACGCTCCAACGTGGCGTCATCCATCTTCCAAGAGGTCGGTGAACTGGCAGATTCAGGATAGAGTTTTTCTTTTTCAAGATAGAAACAATAGCTGCAATCAATGTTGCATTTAGAACCCGAAGGCTTTGCCATAACATGACAGCCTTGAGGTGAAAAAGTATCTATACCCATCTTCGATTACCTACTCAATTTCGATATGGGCATGCTAAAAATTGATAAGCTTCATCAATAGGACAAATGTCCGAAAAGCGGTAGTTTTAATCAGTGAAAGTCAGTAAACGCTATTGAGATCACATCCACCTATCGAATCTCAATACAACAATATGTGCTCTCTAAACATTGATACGAATACCCGTTCTCAAACGATTCAAATAACGGCTTGACTGTGTGCTGCTAAAGAGTGTTTCATTCTTCCCTACAAGCTCAAACGGGGCTGTATAAAATCGATAAACGCCGAGATACGTTTAGAGACCGATGACGACTTGTAGTAAACCGCATTCACTCGCTCTCGGTCTGTGTTGGCAAGTTTGTCTTGTTCCAAAATAGGGATTAGACGCCCTGCTGCCATATCTTCCTGCACCATAAACCCCGACAGACAAGCAATCCCATTTCCAGCTAGTGCTAGTTGACGCACGGTTTCACCATTACTGGCTGTCACGGTAGGCGGGACATCACTTTGGTTTGGTAAAGGCCAATGGTTAAGCACTTTGTTACCCGCAAATCCCACAATTTGATGCGAGCTCAAATCTTCAGGTTTGGTGGGTAGCCCACGCTTAGCGAGATAATCAGGTGACGCCACAATATGGAGTAAACTTTTTCCTAAAGGGCGAGCGTGCAGTGTTGAATCGGACAACTTACCGATTCGAATCGCAACATCGGTTCTCTTTTCTAGAAGATCAACAAAGCCTTCGTTGGAAGTGAGTTCCAACTCAATGTCTGGGTAAGCCTCTTTGAATGACTGCACCAACGGCACTAGCTGATGGAATACGAATGGACTGGCGGCATCGACTCTTAAACGACCTTTTGGCAACTCACCGCGCGACACGATTTCTTCTTCCGCGCTCTGGATCATCTGTAATCCCACCCTGACTGAATCGACAAACTGCCGCCCTTCCTCCGTCAATTCCACGCGTCTCGTTGTTCGGTTGAATATTGAGACGCCGAGTTGCGACTCAACCTTACTCACCGAACGAGACACCTTGGCGACCTGCATATCCAACGCCTCTGCCGCCGCAGAAAAACCACCAGCATCGACAACGGTGAGTACCATTTCTAAATCATCTGAACGGGTTAACATAAGGCTCCTTCGCTATCTTCATTTTGTTTAATGTCATCTCGCTTGTGCTCATCACAGCTCAAATCATCTATGTCTTTTCGATCTCATCAGCTTAATCCAATGATCGGCTAACTCTTCAATTATTGCAAATTTAACAAAGGTTATTTGTTAATAACGTCATTTATCACAAATATATATTGCTAGATAATCCTCGCCATCAAACGAAGCGCTCCTATTGCAGTCACAAGCTGCCCCATTTTATCGCGCTCGGTATTTAACAAAGAACAGTAAGAGAGATGATTATGCCACTAGCATTACTTGCATTGACGCTCAGCGCCTTTGCCATCGGAACCACAGAGTTTGTCATCGTAGGCTTGATTCCTACCATGGCGAGCGACTTGAATGTATCTCTGCCATCGGCAGGCCTATTAGTCAGTATATACGCGCTTGGCGTTGCTATTGGCGCACCAGTATTAACGGCATTAACCGGCAAATGGAATCGTAAAGCGGTATTGCTAACCGTGATGGCATTGTTTGTCATTGGTAACTTATTGGCGTGGCAAGCTCCAGGCTATAACACGCTGATCGCCGCACGAATTTTGACTGGCCTTGCCCATGGTGTGTTCTTCTCGATTGGATCGACCATCGCGACAGGTTTGGTTTCAAAAGATAAAGCAGCCAGTGCCATTGCGATCATGTTTACGGGTTTAACGGTTGCATTGGTAACCGGCGTACCACTGGGCACTTATATCGGCCAAACCTTTGGCTGGCAAGCGACCTTCTTGATCGTTGCTCTGCTTGGTCTGATTGCTCTTATCGGTAGCGCTATCTTGGTTCCAAGCAACCTTAAGCAACCACCAGCGGCGAAGATTTCGGCACAACTAAAGGTTCTGACTCAACCACGCTTGCTGTTGGTTTACGCCATCACGGCGCTTGGTTATGGCGGCACATTCACAGCCTTTACCTTCCTTGCTCCAATACTGGAAAACGTATCAGGGTTTGATTCGAGCTCAATCAGTTTAATCATGTTGGTTTACGGTGTGTCAGTGGCGGTAGGTAACATCTGGGGCGGTAAAATGGCCGACAAGATGGGCCCAATTAAAGCGCTGACCGTTATCTTCTCTGGTTTAGCCGCAGTACTGGTGGTATTCAACTTTACCGCTGTAAACCCTTATGCAGCCGTTGCGACTATTTTGGTTTGGGGTGCATTTGCATTCGGTAACGTTCCGGGGCTACAAGTGTATGTTGTGAAACTGGCTGAGAAATACACACCAGACGCAGTCGATGTCGCTTCTGGGTTGAACATTGCAGCCTTCAACGTCGGTATTGCATTGGGCTCGTGGGGTGGTGGTTTGATTGTCGCGAAATCTGGATTAATGAACACCCCTTGGGTAGGTGCTGTGATCGTTTTGATCGCTCTTGTTCTGACTCGATTCAGTGGTGCGTTAGATAAGAAGCAAGCACAACAAGCTGTTCCATCTAGCATCTAGCATCTAGCATCTAGCATCTAGCATCTAGCATCTAGCATCTAGCAAGGATAGAAAAAACAAAGCCCGAACCTAGGTTCGGGCTTTGTCATTTAAATCTGATTATTGTCCGTTATCGATCAATTTCAGCACTTTACATGGGTTACCGACTGCAACCACATTGGCTGGGATGTCTTTAGTTACCACACTGCCTGCGCCAATCACGCTGTTTTCGCCAATAGTGACACCGGGGCAAATGATTACACCACCGCCAAGCCAAACATTGTCGCCGACGTTAATCGGTGTGCCAAACTCAACGCCTTCTTCTACACGGCCTTTCACATCGAGTGGATGACCTGCGGTAAGGATTTGAACATTCGGGCCAAGCAGCACATTGTCACCAATGGTCACTTCAGCCACATCCAAAATCACGCAGTTAAAGTTAGCGTAGAAGTTCTTGCCCAGCTTGATATTCGAGCCGTAATCACAACGAAATGGAGGTTCTAAATGCGCATTTTCACAGCCCGGAATCAGCTCTTGCGTTGCTGCTTCCCATTCGGGTGTGTCAGGAATACTGTTATTAAGTTTTTGAAGCACCTTACGACATTCGATACGAGCGGCATAAAGCTCTTTATCCCAAGCCTGATAAGGTTCGCCTGCTAGCATTTTTTGTTTTTCTGTTTTCACGTTACTTACCTATTCTCACATCACTTAGCTAGTTTCACATTACTTACCGTTTTCACATTACTTAACTAATGCTGGTCAATTCATCGACCAAAAACGCAATATCGCACATCTAAATAACAGTGAATAAGGAGTGTTTGAGCTTGGTTGAAGAGATGCGCAGCTCGTCACTTTTTGTAGGTGAAATATGAAATTCGAACGGTGCTAATTTAGCTTCGCTATCGAATCACGTAACACCAAACTGCCAGTGGTATTGATGGTGGTCGCTTGCTCTGTTTCACCGACAATTTGCAGGATCGCCTTTTGCGTCATTTGCTCTAATGGCACACTCACAGACGTTAAGCTTGGCGTTAAAAACGCGCCCACTTTGCTGTTATCAAAGCCGACAATAGAAACATCTTGAGGCAATGAGTACCCAAGTTCAGTTAACGCCTTAATCGCACCAATCGCCATATCATCGTTTTCAGACAAGATAGCAGTGAACGTGGTTTTGCTTTTTACCAGAGCCTGAGCCGTGTGATAACCGCTCTCCATCGTCCAATCACCTCGAACAACCTTGGACTCATCCAATGTAATACCCTGTTTAGTTAAGACATCTTGATAAGCTTGGTAACGCAACTCATCAGTCGAAGAACCGGCTTTTCCTCGAATCACTGCAATGTCTGTATGGCCTTGCTCGATGATGTGTTCAACCATCAAACAAGCGCTCTGATAGTGGTCGGTGGTGATAGCATGATTGGGCTTCGACGGCATTTCTCGGTTGAGTACCAGAATAGGTGTGTCAGTGCTGTCGATGATCTTTGCAATCTCGCTTTCGGTTAAGCATTGCGGATAGATGATGATGCCCGCGCACTTCATATCCAGCAGGAAGTTGATCGCCTTTACTTCGTCTTCAGCACTGTGTTTGCCATCGGTGATCACCAATTGGTGATTCGACTTTTCGCTATAAGAAGCCGCGTGATACATCAAGGAAGAAAAGTAAGGGCCATTGAACAACTCATTAGTGATTACAAAGCCGATGAAATTGGTCTTCTTGGTCGCCAATTGCTGGGCCAACAAGTTCGGTCGATAACCTGTTTCTTGAATCGCATCGAATACCTTTTTCACCACATCTGGGCGCACGATGTTCTTGCCATTTAAGACACGAGAAACAGTCGATTTAGATACACCTGCGCGGTTTGCGACGTCAAGCATGGTTACCATTCGCTTCTTTTCCTTTATAAAAAATTAGCCGACATAGGCCGACTAATTCATTGCAAAATGACAGCTCACAGTTCACATAACTGCGCTGGGAAATGCATTCTAAATAGTGGCACCGTTAGATGCAATCACGCCTTTATACCACTCGAACGACTTCTTGCGTTTGCGTTCTAGTGAGCCAGATTGATCGTTGTGCTTATCTACGTAAATGAATCCGTAGCGTTTTTTCATCTCACCGGTGGTGAACGACACTAAGTCGATACAGCCCCAAGGGGTATAACCCATCAAGTCAACACCATCAATCGCAACGGATTTTTTCATCTCTTTGATGTGGTCGCCAAGGTAAGCGATGCGGTAGTCGTCATTAATGCTGCCATCTTCTTCTATGGTGTCGACAGCACCGAAGCCATTCTCGACGATGAACAATGGCACTTCATAGCGCTCATACAGAGATGCTAAACAGAAACGCAAACCCGTTGGATCAATTGGCCAGCCCCAATCGCTAGACTGGATGAACGGGTTATCGACCGAGTTCTCATGACCGCCGTCCATCGCTTCTTCAGTCGATTGATGAGAAGAAGAATCCAAGGTATTAGACATGTAGTAGCTAAAGCCAAGGTAATCCGCTTTACCTTCTTTCAAGATTTGCTCATCTTCGGGCTGCATCTCAATATTGAAGCCTTTGATTGCCCAGTCACGCTTAGCGTAATTTGGGTAGTGGCCACGCACCATCACGTCCGAGAAGAAATAACGATCACGCATCGCTTGCTGTGCCACCATAATATCTTCTGGCTTTGAAGAATGAGGATAGAAAGGCACCATCGCACACATTGCGCCGATTTGAAGATCTGGATTGATCTCGTGACCTTTCTTAACCACCAAAGCACTGGCAACAAACTGATGGTGAACCGCTTGATACATGGCTTCTTGCGGCTTTTCACATTGTGGAAACTTCACGCCAGAACATAACCAACCAAAGATATCTGCTGAAGTATTCATCTGGTTATTTATCTCATTGAACGTCATCCAGTACTTAACCTTGTGCTGGTAGCGTTCCATCACTGTGGTTGAATACTTAACAAAGAAATCGATCACTTTACGGTTCATCCAGCCCCCGTATTCTTTGGCTAGATGGTAAGGCATTTCAAAGTGGCTCAGTGTTACCACAGGTTGAATGTCGTATTTCAGCAGCTCATCAAACAGATCATCGTAAAATGCTAAACCCGCTTCACACGGCTCAGCTTCATCGCCATTTGGGAAAATACGCGTCCAAGCGATACTGGTACGGAAACACTTAAAGCCCATCTCAGCAAATAACTTAATGTCTTCTTTGTAGCGGTGGTAGAAATCAACAGCCACTTGGTTTGGGTAGTTTTCACCATCAATCACACCATCGGTGATTCGACGTTGTACACCATGAGCACCTGCCGTTAATACGTCAACGACACTCACACCTTTACCATTCGCATCCCAGCCGCCTTCTAGCTGATGCGCTGCTACTGCACCACCCCATAAAAAATCGTTCGGAAATTCGTTGTTCATACCATTACCCGCTACAAGTTATTCGTGAAAAAGATCGGGATTAGAGAAGCAATCGCAACTCTGAAACCGATTTCAATAAAAGTAAAGATACAGACTGAAACCGGTTTCAACAATACCTTTTTGATCTTTTTTTGATCACGAAGTGAGATCTAAGGAAAGTACTCATGGTTGGTGGGTAACGTTCGAGAACGCCTACACAGAATGCAAAAAAGCCAGTTCAACGAGTGTTGAACTGGCTTTATATTAGTAGTTAAAGTAAACCAATAAAACAGACTACGACAATGGCAGCTGACGGATCATCTGCTGAACCTCATTACCATATTTAATTCGTTGTCGTGTCTCTTCTAATGCGTACATCTGCGTCTTCTTGGCTGCAGGATTGGCACTTCTACCTTCCGTCACCATGGTATCCGCTGAAGACTTTTCTTCATCTAATCGCCCAGGTATTGTTTTAACCGATGACCAACCTAAACCACCAATCGAGCGCGCCGTCATTATGCCTTGATAAATGGTATAGCCTCGGGCGCCCACTTTGACTTGTCCGAGTAGAATCTTGGTAAATCCACCATGAATGGGAGGAGGTGTGTACGTCATCGTCTTACCGCCCTGCGTCATTCTGGTCGCAATCACCTGCCCCTCTGAGCTGCCTATTCGCATAGCCGGGTTCGTTTTATTGGCCCATGCAACATTGTACTCACTAGAAGGCCTAATCTTGTTCATTAAGCGAGAACCAAGGCCTGGCTGAGTGACATCTTCCAATGCACCGCCGGCTCTTACCCAGCGTAAGTTCTGAACCGACTTATAAGCAGAATATCCGCCACTCACTACACCAATAATATCGAACGGAATCGTCGCTATATCGAGTTTGCGAGAAATATCGCCATCATCGATAACACCCGAAGCAATTTGCAGCGCACCACTGGTCATCCCAGCAATACCGCCGATAATACCTGCAGCCAGTACTAAGCTAGAGCCCCCCGTTGGCGCAGCCAAGGCAATACCAACAATCCCCGCGATAACCCCAAAAGCACCGAATAAGATCTTACTGATATTCAGGTGGCCACTTGGATCGGTGAAGTTAATCGGGTCGTTATGGCAGTACACATAAGCATTGTGAACACCCTCATTGAAAGGCGCCAAACTGTCCGGAGCATTGAAGCGCATCAGCTTAGGTTGGTAGACACGATAACCTTGACCTAAGTGATAGCCTTGCAACACAGGGTCCAACCACTCGCCATTAAAGCCAATCTCCGAATGAGAGATAGTCATCGACTGCGCCATCGCTAAACGAACCGAAGTAGGAAGCAGTGAGATACCACCAGCCACCGCCGCAGTTTGACCAATTTTAATCAGGAACTCACGGCGATTAAGTGGGGTAATAAATACCGAGTCTTTATTGTTCATTTGCATTCCCCGCTTGATCACGTTGCCCATATGGAGAGTAACGGTACATCGACCCTGTTTTGCCCGACGTATTTGACGCGATTACCGAACCATTTTGATCCGTTGCCAATAACGTAGTTTCCGAGTCCATCTCTGACCATTTAGGCACTCCTTCGTGATAGATATACTGAGTGAGTTTGCCATTTCCCTCGATCGAAGCGAGGTCACCCCATAGATAGTTAAAGTGACGAGATTCAGAAACGGACTGTTGTGTAGACAGTCGGTCGTTGCTGTCATATTGATAGAGCCATTCGGTATTATCAGCTAACACACGCTGTAATCGGTCGAAATGGTCATATTCAAGAATTCGACCATCCGCATCTTGAATCATGTTGCCATTCAAGTCGTATTTCACTGTTACCTGACCGTCGAGTTGTGGATGGGAATGAGTAATACGAGTCAACTGGCAAGGGTCATCCGACTCATAAAAGTAACGAGCGAAATCCTCAGATTCAGTAGTCGCTGTGCGTTGCGTCAGCATGTTACCTAGCTCATCATAGCTCCAATCAATAGACGTCATAGGCTGAGACCAATCGCTCAGTGGGCCCGCGCCGAAGAACTCGACTTTAGTCAACTGAGAAAGGTCATCATAGGTATAGATTTCCGTCAGATTACCTAAAGTTACACACTCCTTTTTACGAGAATTAAGCAGCCCTAACGCGTTATATTCTTGTGATTGCTCAAAGATATAATTATCGTTCAAGGCTATAGCTCGGTTGACTTCGCGACTATATTCATCCCATTCGAGTTCAGTGACTTGGGTTTGACTACCCGATATCAGTGTTTCTAATATCACTCGATCAAACTCATCATATTCGTAGTAAACCGTTGTTGAATTTGAACTCAATTTCACTAATCGTCCGAGTTCGTCGTAACCATACTGGCGAGTGTCCGTGTCACTATCAATTGCAGCGATAACCCCACCATCGGAGTAGCTGTAGTAACGAGACTGACCATCATTCACCTCGGCTTCAGGCAAACCTTTAGTCGAGTAGGTAATGGTACTTTGATTGCCTTCACTGTCCTGACTCCCTGTCGGTAAGCCGGATATTGGGTCATGACTGTAACTAGAAGCCTGCCCATCAGACGACTTAGCACTTAGCACTCCCAATTGGCTATCGCGAGCAAATAGCCTTGTTGGGGCTGCCATGCTGGTTTCAGTTTCTGGGATATTGCTGCTATCCGCGTAAGTCCACGCCAATGAAGCTTGGAGACTCGATCCTCTGCGCAAGGATTGCGGACGTCCCAATCCATCAATATCGCGTTGCCCTAAAGTCACCCCACCAATTTTCAGATCTACAACTTGTGACTGATCGGTATGTTCAGCGTAAGTGATATCTTGATCGACACCGTTCGCTTGAGTCATGCGAATAACACGATCAAAACGGTCGTAATGGTAATGCTTAGATCGAGCGAGAGGATTCGTTTCTTTAATCAACCTTCCCCATGAGTCGTACTCATAATTCCAACTGTTGATGCCTTGCTCTTTTTTCTCTTCTAGCCCCCAGCTATTCAGAGAACTGACCGTCATGGTCAAACCTTCAATACCTTGGGTTTTCTTACGTGAGGCAAGATTATTGAACTCGACACGACGTTTTCCATTCGCTAACAGAGTCGCTTTAATCTGATCCCACTCATCGTATTCATAGCTTTCTGTTAACACCACAGGCGCAGATCTAGAATGGCGATCAGGCAGCACATCGTAGGTACTCTTACTTTGGAGTCTACCCAACGCATCGTACATTTTTGTCCATACGATCGAGCTACCAACTTTAGCCTCTAGCTCGCGCCCTTGACCATCCCAGCTTTGTTCACACAAGTTGCCTTTGCAATCCGTTAACAACAGGGTTTGTCGACTCATACCAGTATCAACAATGTATTGATACGAACGAGCAGCGCTTCCTTCAATCCGTTCTTCAGTAGTTCTACGAAGCGAATCATAAGTAAATGCACAGCTAACTCCGTCTGAATCGACATGACGCGCGAGTTCTCCAATATCAAGGTAGTGCCCAACCGCAAGATTGGTTTTCGTATTGTCGTGACAGGTCAGCTCTTCGTGTTCTTCAAGGACATAGCTATCCAACTCATAACGATAGTGAGAAATAGCAGAATACGTGCCGTTAGGATGAAGAATGTCATTTTGGACTGAAGCCAATCGGCCGAAAGAGTAAGTCTCACCAGTATCAGTTTGATAAGCGTAATGACTTCTATAGCGTTGGACGTCTTCTTCCAAACTCAGAACCACATCACGATGGCCATTCAGCCCCTCAAGAGAAGCATATTGATAAGAGATCACTCTCTGTTCTGATCCATTGTTGAGCGTACGAGATTTGACGAAATTCACCATACCCGTTGGCGATGCGGGACAACCTGCCTCACCATGTTTAGCGTAGTATTCGTAACGTTCTGCGATGTCATTCTCATCAACGAACTTAAGCATGTTGCCATATTCGTCATAATCCCATAATCGACTTTGAGCTTGGCTATCCGATCCAGAAAACCAGACTTGTTCCTCTTTACTGATCAATGAATACTGAGCGGGTTGAGCGGAAAACTGTTGATTATCAATCGCTGGGTATTCCAGCCTTTTCAAATGAACAAGGTTTCCGTTTACCTGCCGGGCTTCTTCAACGAGTAGATGAAATTGATTGTATGTTTGCGCTGTTACAATAGAGCCATTTTCGATCTTTTGGACGCGATAAGTATATTCGTAACCACGCTCAAGTAAGTTATCAAGCCCTTCACTTAATTCACCGCCACGTACACCGTAACCCATGAAATTGCGGCTATCTGTACCAACACTGTCGTAGGTTGTGGTAATAACTGGCGAATTAAGGGTAAGAACATCGTGTGCAGTAACGGCTGGTAAGTAAGTCATTGAGTTGACGCGAATACCATCAGCCTTATATCTCAAACGCTCGGTCAAGCCACAAGGATGGTTTACCTCATTGATTAACGTATATGAACCAATGCTTTCATAACCGAAACTATAGCTACCTGCTTGTTCTGGTAAATTGCATTTGACGAGCTTGTTATTGCTAAGAGTAAGACTGAAGTAAGCTTCATGGGTACTGCCAATATTAGTAAAAATATTAACGCGCCCTACCGAGATATACTCAACCCATAAAAGTGCGGTCTGTTTGGTTGTTCTGTCATCCCAAACTTTATCTAAGCGCTTATTTTGTCCCACGTTGAGCCAAGAAAAGTAGAGAGCATGACCATTGCTTTGGGTGATCTTAATGATGTCGCCATCTTTATCTAAAAGATCAGTACGTCCATTTTTATACGTGATTTCATAACCATTCGCGCTAGACGATACCGAAAAATCGAGCAGTTTCTTGTAACGAATACTCATCTCTATATTGGCGTTTAATTCAGCACGGTAGGATTGCCCATTTGCAAGATAGAGCTGTTGGTTCTCGATGTCGTATCTTGGGAGATTCAATTTCCAGCCTTTACCGAAACCAAGGTTGTCCGTCGAGTAAGGTGAGAATTGAATGGATATATCGAGGTTTGGTCCCTTAAGCCAGTTACCAATAAGAGAGCCAAATAAGATTTGATATGAATAGCTTCTGGTTCTTTGGTCTACGCCGCCCGAACAAAAGCTATCAAAGTTAAAAGCGTTTGAAGTCCAATTAGACATAAATTTACCTTAAAGTGAATGAGTTAGCTCAAAGTGGGTGAGCTAACTCTGATTTATCTGGATGTTATTGGCTAACGAGATTCCAATGGGTGTAATCCCATTTCTGGCCGCCACCAGTAAATTCACTTTGAGGATAAATAAGCTTTAGTGGTCCTTTATTTCCGTATTGGTCAAATACAGTAAATCGATACTCTTTTTGAGAATCATTGTTCGATGTCCCGCTATTTGAATAAAGCAATTGGCTCAGAGTCACTGATCTTAGTTGCTGGTTAACTCGCCATACCGCCGTGCGACCTTCGCCAGCGGCGCTATTCCAAACATATTCATCAGATACATTACGCTCTGAACCTGGAGCGAACACATAACCTTTCACTGAACGAAAGCCATTAGTGCAATCTGAATAACAACCTAACCACTCATCGTTTAGGAACACCTTATCGCTGTCCGACTCGTCGAAGTTATCCATAGCAACCTCGACCAGTTTCACTGAAGTATCTTTGGGCGTCACATAGAAGTTATACATCTCAGCTTTTTCGAAATAGAAATCGTCAGTGTTAGTTTCTTCCCATACCTGTTCACCTTCTCCAATCTCTGAAAAGTCGGCGGCACTATAGGACTTAGGCTGTACGCTTTGATAGAAGGCACTTGATTCATTTGGATAAGCGCAGCTGTCGTAGTAGTTATTGTCATATTGGCTACCAGTATTGAATTTAACTTTCATACAAACTTCACGATGCTGAGCTACCTCGTTGCTATAAACCCAAGCGGTTAATTTGGTATCAGATGCTGCAACCCGAGAGGTTGGTAGACCCTTAGAGTATCCATAACTGTTCCCCATTTGGTGAGAATAGTCATTTGGGTTCAATGTATACCCCCAGCAATCTCTTCCGTAGGTACAGTCTTTATTTTTGCCTAACTCTTGTTCACTATTCTTAAGGTAAAAAGATATCGCACCTTCTAAGTCACTCTTAGGTACTGTCACTGGTCTGCCGTAACTATCAGCGAAGGAAACTGACACACTAAGTTTGGACTGCATTCTTCCATTGCCATAAAAAGGCATGGGTACACCGTTGCTTTCATTATGATCAGCCGTTAAGTCATCGGCCACCACATGATAATCACTATTAATTCCTGCAAAACTTGCACTAGAAAAAAAACACGCTGACATTGCTAGTAACAATGATTTATTCATCGACAACTTCATAGTATTAACTCTACATATTATTAGGTAAGAAATTAAAGAAAAGACAATGATATCTCTGGATATAACAACTTTGTTGATAGTTAAATTAACCCTTGGGTCTTTACCCTATTTTTAAATCCACACTATCAACGATTACAAGTGCCATTATCCATTCTAATAACCATTGCTTACACGTCATTTAATTGATTAAACAGACAGCACTAATTTAATTAATCAATTCATCAATGTAAAATTTCAAAGTCTTCTTAGCCCTAGCCAATTCACAAAACCCAATGAAAAACTATACCAATAAAAAACAACAACTTAAGATTAAATTTGTAACATTATTTCAAATTCATTCATGCAATAGCCACACTCAGAATCGAGAGAGAATTACTTTTTATAAAAATCAGCCCATTTATTTGTTGTGACTCGCATCGTTATACCACCTTACTGTTAATACTATCAGCGCTTTTACATTGTTTTTATATTAAGAAGAACTATTCGAGATAATTACCCTTACCAATAAAATGGTAATATTCATTCTTCAGCTGATATCCTAAGATATCTATCGCATTCGTTAATTACGTCAAAATATAAAAACCACCATAAAATTACCACTGTGTTCAATTATTAACCGACAAGATGATAATTTATATGCCTTTATCTAATTTCTATTAATATAATTAATGAAAAGTTAATGAGTTCTTATTAATGCTCTCTCTCAATATTTTGAAAAACCTGTTTGCCCCTCTACCAGGGTAGACTTAACACTCTAGAAAGCGAATCTCTGTTCTACGTTGGAACTCGGCTTAGTGGCACGTTAGGCGCAACGATTGCCGCTATCTGCGTAAGGAAAATGGCGAATGTGGAATAGAAGGTCGTAGTGCTAGCTCATCAAGCCATATTCGTGGGGGGTGTTGCGCTGATTCCGCCGCTTATCGAGTGGCAATGGCCGACGTGGTATGAGTTGGTGCTGTTAGTGTTGGTCGGTGTTATTTCTTCTATCGGCCAATGGTTTGGTGTCACCGCTTACAAATGGGGAGAAGCGAACATGGGAACATGGTTTCGAATGTTGAGTTCTCACAGAGAATCTACTCACGATTCTTGGTTACTGTTGTATGCAGAGTTGCCAAACACCATAGCGGTGATTGTTTTCAGTGCCATTATGCCTTTTGTAATCAAGCTCAAGAAAGGTCAATAATTCACGGTTCCATTTGCCCCGACCAATTCGATAGGGACGAATGGCACCCCAACATCAATGCTGCTCAAAATACTGGTCGTGTTGTGATTTGCCAGATTGGTCTTGAGTTCCTGGGTAGAACTGAACCAGCGTCTGGTCGGCTAGTGTGAGGTGAATCCAACCCTCTTTGACTTTCAGCCAATTGGTGCCGTTGGTCTTATAGACGGCAGGAAAATTGCCCCAGCCTGACTCTGACACCTGCAGCTCTTGAAAGCGGTCGATCGGCGTTAGCTTATTGCTGGCAAAATCTGCGTCAGCATAGACTGATAATGGCTCGATGGCATCGTTGGGCTTAAATGTATAACAGCTCACAGAGGCTAAAGTGCGATCAAACCACTGGTAAGGTTGTGCGCCGATTAAATCGTAGACCGTGCAATCGTTAAATTGAATGGCCCACTCTTGATGCGCTTTGAAGCCAAGGTATCCAACGGGTTGGGATGGTTCAGGCTTCGAGTCAGCCTCTGGTTCATATACCGGTTCCGAGGTAGCACATCCCATCAGCCCAAGACTAAAAAGGAAAGTCAAAGCACGCTTCATCATTGTAATACCTCAGTTCCGTTAGTGAGTTAAAAGCTATTCAAGCTCCCTCCATTAAACGGTAAGTTCTAAGCGATTACCATCCGGATCGAGTACACAGCTCTCATAATAGCCATCGCCTGTTCTTCTTGGGCCATCTAAGCGCTCATAGCCGTCTTCGACCAAGCGACTTGTAAGTTCATCAACCGCTTGTTCCGAGCCTAATGAAATCGCCATATGAATGAAGCCCGTAAATTGATCATAGATGTCATCTTTCGATTCAGGCACCGAGTCCATTTCCATGATCTCTAAACGGCTCCCTGTTTCGAAAGAGAGGAAGTATGAAGAAAACCCTTTGGTTGGGTTGTGATATTTTACGTTGGATGTTGCGCCGAAATAGTTTTCATAAAACTGCTTCAACACGTCGAGTTGTTTTGTCCAAATAGCGATGTGTTCAATCTTCATTTTGTTCACCTAAGTTTGATGTCTAACGCTAGATTACTCATCAAATAAGGAACAATAAACAGAACGAAATCAATCAAAACCGTTCCTATTTAATGGACGCGATCTTATGTCCATAACTGCACAGTATTGGTATCTATGTTTGTGTAATAGTTATCTTTCCTACATAGTCGGTGTTTTACACATTCTGAGATATAAGCCGTGAACTTTATAAAACTAATAACTCTCGCTGCGATATGGGGCGGTTCGTTTCTGTTCATGAGAATTGCCGCTAATCCGCTGGGCCCTGCGGTGCTGATCGAAGCGCGAGTTCTCTGCGCTGCCGTCACTCTATTTTTGGTTTCTTTTTATCTGAAAAGGAAGCTTTCTTTTAATGCCCATGCGAAACACTTTTTCATTCTTGGCTTGTTTAATACCGCACTTCCCTTTTTGTTTTTCGCTTATGCAGCGCAGACACTGAACGCCTCGACACTCGCTATCTTGAACTCTACCGCGCCAATATGGGCGGCGATCATTGGTGCGATATGGACAAAAACAACACTCGAGGCGCGTGTTCTATTAGGGCTTGGGATTGGCGTAACGGGAGTTGGCGTGTTAGTTGGCTGGGACGCGATGAACATTGGCCGTGAAGCCATACTTCCTATTTTTGCAGCGGTGATGGCGGCCTTTAGCTACGGAATAGCGTCAAACTATACCAAACAAGCACCCAAAGTTGAGGCATTCAATAACGCTCATGGCAGCATGTGGGCTGCGGTATTAATCGTGTTGCCGTTTGTCTTCTTTATGCCGATGAGAGAGGCTCCAGATCTCACCATCACCACATCAGTTCTCTTGCTGGGTGCCGTTTGTACTGGCCTCGCTTACCTGCTTTACTTCAATCTCGTTTCAGAATTGGGGGCGCCTTCGGCTCTGTCTGTCACCTTCTTGATTCCTGTTTTTGGCATCTTGTGGGGCAACCTGTTCTTAGACGAAGCGATTGGCCTTAACACCATTTTCGGTTCGGTTCTTGTGATTACCGGCACCATGTTAGTGACAGGTATGACACCTTCTAGGATGATAGAGAGCGCAAAACAGAAACGAGCGGCAAGAGTAGCTCGCTAATCAGATGCCAATGAGCACTTAGAATCTCAGCAATGCATGTTGGAATGACGTTGGAGAGCTAGCCCGCTGACGGTTAACTAATAGAAACCATTAATCGGCCATGTATTGCTGAATCTTGTTTCTCAACCACTGATGAGCAGGGTTCGGTTCCGTTCTCTTATGCCAAATCATGTATTGCTGCACAGGCAACACCTCAAACGGCTGATCAAGAACTTGAAGCTGGAATCGCTCGGCAAATTGATTAGCAAAACTACGAGAAGTACTGCCGACACAATCAGAGCCAGAGACTAATACACACATCATCATCAATGAGTCACATTCTGAGCTCACTTTTCTTTGTTTGATGGCCTTCTTAGCGAAATAATCGGCCGTATAAAGACGAGAACGACGCATTCTAAAAGTGATGTGCTTTTCATCGTAATACTGCTCTTCGGTCACGACGCCATCAATTCTTGGGTGCCCTTTACGAGCAATCAATACCAACTTATCCTCAAGCACTTGCTGGTTCATATAACCATTGACCTGCGGGTAGTGAATATCGATGGCGAGATCCGCTTGCTGCATGCTCAAACTCTGCAGGAGTTCTTCTTCGTTATTCGGCACCATATTGAATTCGATTGAGATATTTCCCAGCGTTTCATCTTGCTCGACAAGCGGCTGAAGCTTGGTTAAACCTATCTCATTAACCAGAAGTCGGAATACATGATGCTGCTGATTATCGAATTGCTTCAAGGTACTGACAGCGCTGGTGATTCCTTCGAGTGCAGGTTCCACTCGGCTTGCTAGTTGCACCGCAGCATTGGTTGGAATGATCCCTCGCCCTTCACGAATAAACAGATCAGTATCAAGCTGAGATTGGAGTCGCTTCAAGGCTCCACTCACCCCGGGCTGAGTCATACCAAGCGATTCTGATGCAAGCGTGATCGACTTTAATCGATACACTTCTAAGAACACGCTCAATAGATTTAAATCCAACTTTTCCACGTCGCTCACCGTTACTCTCCCTGTCAATGTGGTCTTAATCAATCATAGGTCAGGATTCGTCTTCGTTCCCCAACCATTGCATGACTCAATACATAGCCAATCGTGATGTATTAAATAAAGCTTACTTTATTTTTTGCTATATGTCTTATTCCTATAATCGCCTCAACGAAACAAAATTCTGAAATGAAGAGGCTCTTATGACAACTTCTCGCACGTTCAAAAATGCATCACTGTTCCTAGCTATCTCGCTGGCATTCCCTGCGATTGCAGCTAACCATGATCACGCACACTTCAGCGAAATTGGCGACCAAGGTGGCAAAAGCGCAACCGAGATGACCACTAAAGCAAACCAAGAGTTCGCAAAAACACTGAACTTTGCCGACACTCGCGCTTTCGACAATAACAATAAAGGTCTTGTTGCTAGCTTTGATCAAGAGACGGGCGACATCATTCGTAATAGCTTTAACTTCATCGATCCAAGTGTGACGAATGCAGACCAAGCACCAGATTCAGTAAACCCTTCACTGTGGCGCCAAGCGGTATTGAACCAAGCGGCGGAAGGTTTATATGAAGTTGTTCCGGGTAAAGTTTACCAAGTTCGAGGTGCAGATTTAGCGTCTATCTCTTTCATTCGTAGTGACAACGGTTGGATCGCCTACGACGTTCTTCTGACCAAAGAATCAGCCGCCAAATCACTCGAATTCTTCAAGAACAATGTGCCTGATGGCGGTGAACTGCCCGTCGTTGCAATGATTTACTCTCACTCGCACGCTGATCACTTTGGTGGCGCAAGAGCAATCAAAGACGCGTATCCAGATGTAAAAGTGTACGGTTCGAAAAACATCACCAAAGAAATCGTCGACGAAAACGTACTGGCGGGTAACGCAATGTCTCGTCGTACCGCCTATCAATATGGCGCAACCCTGAACCGACACGAACACGGTATTGTGGATGCGGCACTGTCGAAAGGTCTATCAACCGGTAGCATTACTTACGTCCTGCCGGACTACGAGCTGAACCATAACGAAGAGATTGAAACTCTGGTTATCGACGGCCTAGAAATGCAATTCATGGATGCTTCAGGTACCGAAGCGGCATCAGAAATGGTGACGTATATTCCCAGCATGAAAGCACTTTGGACTGGCGAACTGACCTACCAAGGCATGCACAACCTGTACACGCTGCGTGGCGCTAAAGTACGTGACGGCTTGAAATGGTCTAAGAAGATCAACGAAATGTTAGTCACTTGGGGCGAAGAAACAGAGGTACTGTTTGCGTCTCACTCAGCCCCAATCTGGGGTGAACAAGAGATTTCTGATTACCTAAAAATGCAGCGTGATGCTTACGGTTTTACTCATAACCAAACGCTTCGTTTAGCCAATAACGGTGTGGTTCTACAAGACATCGGTGACGAGATTTACAAGGTAATGCCAGACAGCATTCAACAGTCTTGGCACACCAATGGTTACCACGGTACCTACTCTCACAACGCTCGCGCTGTGTACAACATGTACCTTGGTTACTTCGACATGAACCCGGCTAACCTTAATCCATTACCAATCGAGCCAGAATCGGTGAAGTTTGTTGAGTACATGGGCGGCAGCGACGCTGTGATTGAAAAAGCGCAGCAAGATTTCCAAGAAGGTGAATACCGCTTCGTTGCAACAGCACTGAATAAGGTGATTCAAGCTGAGCCAGAGAACAAAGTTGCACGTGGCTTATTGGCAGATACTTACGAGCAATTGGGTTATCAATCAGAAGGTGCAGGTTGGAGAAACATCTATCTAACCGGCGCTCAAGAGCTTCGTATTGGCACACAACCGGGCGCACCAAAAACTGCATCTCCGGATGTATTGGCTAACATGACTATCGAGAACTTGTTGGATTACTTAGCAGTTAAAGTGGATTCGCTAAAGGCGCAAGGAACACCATTTACGCTGAATATTCAGCTGCCTGATGTGAAAGAGTTCTACTACGTTGAGATGTCTAACGGCAACCTGAACAACATCCAAGTATCAGAGCTGCAAGATGCGGATACGACACTGATCATCAATAAGTCTGACGTGTCTGATATCGTGCTTAAGAAAACAAGCCTTGGAAAACTGTTAGAAGACGGACAAGCAGGCGTGAAAGGTGATAAGACATCGCTTAACAAACTGCTGTCTTCACTAACAGAAGCTGACACCTCTTTTGAGATTGTACCGCGTCCAAACAAAGGCGAAGAAGTTGATGCCGAGCTATACCAAGATTCAGCGGTACACGCGCATTAAACGCTCAAGCGATAAAGCGATAAAGCGATAAAGCGATAAAGCGATAAAAACTATAACAGCGTCAAACAAAGCCTAAAAAGGCAAGATGGCTATTAACGATAAAGCCTCAACCGATTCGATTGGTTGAGGCTTATTTCGTTCAAAGTGACCAACCACTCTTCCAACAGCATTAATTACAACATGGCACAAAATGGTAAAACCTCCGTTCCCATACTTTTTATAGTACGTACACTAGGTACTTACCACAAAGCGGACATAACCGCTTAAATATGGCAAAAGCCGATTAATACAATGGAAGACTGAACAATGAAAAAACTGGCACTAACAGCATTAATCACAACAACATCATTCACAGCCTCAGCAGGCTGGTTTAGCAACGATCAGGATGACATATCAGAGATGATGGGAGTAATGCAGGCATGCGTATTGTTCGAGCAAATAGAAAGCACGCCAGCCTCTTACGCTGACCTTTCCACATTGGTTGAAAGCCAGTATGACCATGAACAGATATTTAAAAGGGTAAGTGCTGAAACTTTAATCAAGCTAAAACACGGCACGATGGTCACTAGCGAATGCAGGGCTAATGAGCAGCGCGCGCTCGAATTTTTAACATCAATATAAAAGCCTATCGCCAATGGCGAAGCTATCATTAACAATACTAGTTACAGCGGCAGTCTAGTAACTCCAGCGGCAACGGCTTGGGGTGCTCGCATAGGTTTAGGCACCAAGAAATCGACCGTTTGAGTGATACCTAAATCGTAGTTGAGGAGGGATATGAGTTCACCCGAATTCTCGGTGTCTCTGCTGCGTAATAACTAGCTGATAGTAAACACCCGGACGAGCTAGAGCTTAATATCGTGGCGGAATACAAATTCAACATATCAAGATTTTGGACATAACCAAGTTAGAGCATTGACTTAATTCGGTGAAAAACGAATTAATTTAAGTATTAAAAGCACCGGCCACCTCTAACAAAGCGGCCAAATTATCCGTGCCACTACACCCAATCCATCAGTTATTTTTCGCTATCATCAATCTCTTTAACGAAATTCATAATTCTTTGCTCTATAGACATTCGAATACCGTCACCAGATAAGCTAATCGCTTCTGCAGGATAAAAATGACCGAAGCCAGGTACCCAGGAAAACGTATATTTCACACCTTCTTTATCGTAGTGCTTGAGCAAGGTTGGGTTTATTTCAAATAGCGCTGGCAAGTCATATTGACCCTGGAAGAGTAAAATTGGACTTGGCTTATTTGTTTTCGAAATTTGTTTAGCAATATCAAATCCAGAGGGCCCACCCGAAAGGAGAAAGGTACCCGCTACGGAAATATTCATGCCATGGGCTACGTTTAAACTACTAATTGCCCCAGCAGATTGTCCTCCCAATATAATTTTATCGGGATTAACCCCATAGTGCTTAGCGTTGTCCTTAATATGGTCAACTGCATCACGTAGGTCTTCGGCCGCAGATAACACGGCATTATCTATTAACACCTTTTCTTCCGGGTTATCGAAATCAATTGGCGATAAACCTAAGTGTGGTCGGATAATATTAATTTGCTGCGCCGTGGCATTAATGCTGCCAAGGTCGAGATCCTCACTCTTGTAGCCTCTGCCTGTGGGCAGCGGTTTTTCGGTAGCGACGCGATAATCGATAGCAAAACAAACATAGTCTTGCTTTACGAACTTCTGACAATAGTCATTCATTGAAGTGTCTTGCGCACCATCAATGTTATAGCTATGGTCTGGTGCGCCCCGATGAAACGCACCACCAAATGTCATGACAATTGCCGTTTTTGCTGCTTCAGACTTGCTAGCTGGTTCAAATACGTTCATCCACAAGTCTCTGGATATTACCTTTTCGTCAACCGTCACTTGGCCTTGACCATATACAACTTTTTCACTCATCTTAAAGCCATGACCTGCATATACGCTTGAGCTAAAAGAAACGGCTGTTAAAAGCATGCTTGCAACTAGGACCCCGGGTGTTTTTGGTTTGGTCATATGGCCACCTTCTCTGTTTAGTCTGAATTAAGTTTGTTTCTCGTCGTGTGATATTCGAATACTACATGAGTCGCTGGAAAATCAATGCCCTAACATTCACAAAAAGCGACTCAACTCACTGATGGACTCAGTTAAAGCTTTGCTCAACAATGATACTCTCACTCTTACTTTGCTCGGGCGCTCGCTGCCTTCTAAAGCTAAAACCAAACACTGTATTAAGCGCGTTGACCGTTTATTGAGTAACGGCCATTTACACCGTGACCGACTCGATATTTACCGGTGGCAATTTCATCAAATATGCTCAGTCAATCCGCAACCTATTGTCCTGGTTGATTGGGCCGATATTCGTAACGGATGCTGGCTTTCATAATTCCTGATTTAGACAAGTTAATGATATGGGTTGGTGTTATCTAGGACGCGTCAGGGGTGACGTTAACGTATTAGTCAAAAAACAGTGGCAACATATTAAGCTTCTGTTTAACAAAGCGTAAATACCGACCACAAGGCCGAGAGCATTTTCTTGCTCAGGCCGTCCATAAAAAGTCAGCAATGGAACCTTGGTTACTCGCAACCAACATTCCAACAGACATATTCTCTTCACGATGCATTGTTAGGTTGTACACCAAGCGTGAGGTATCGTTACCAGATAAGGAGCGTTAGCGCTCCTTATCAGTGGCTATGAAATAAACTGCCAGTTAACGCTGGTTATTTATTTTGGTAATAGTCTGTAATCGCATCAAAAGCAAACATGCGGGGTTTGTTTTCAGCGCGAGCAGCGTTTGATGCACTCGCAGCCGAAGAGAAAGTAGCTACAACCAGATCCTGAGATTGATCGATATACATCACCTGCCCAAACACACCGCGGAAAGTGCCAACGCCTTTCTCGCTATCATGCACCCAAAGGTAGTTTTTATACCCCTCTAACTGAGTATCATAAATATTACCATCTGAGTCTTTGTAAGCACTACGTTGAGTGTGCTTGCGCTCCTCTTCAGTCAGGGCAAAGGTGTCTTTTACCCATTTTTCACTAAATACCTGCTTACCATTATATTGACCGTTATTTGCCATCGCGACACCAACGCGAGCAAAATCACGCAAGGTGGTGTTCATACCGCCTGTCGCTACTGGCGTATACTCTGGATCGGTAAACATAAACGCGTCATGCTCCGTGCCAAGCTTGCTCCAGATCTCGTCTGATATAAAGGTTTGCAACGGTTTACCAGATACGCGAGCGATGATCCATCCAGCTACATCTACATTAGGAGAATGGTACTCAAATTTATGGCTCGGCTCTAAGCCCTCAGCTTGGCCAAACATCGGCATGAAAGCCATCACACCGCGTGGTACATCGCTTTTGGTGGGATCAGTGCCCATCAAATCAAACGCTGGCGTTAGGCCGATACGACGAAAATATTCTGTGTGCACCGCCCCCGCCGTCATATTTACGTAGTCTTCAGAGTAATCGAGAGCTGAGACCATATTTAGAATATCGCGTACAGTGCGTGAGCCAAAATAGCTCCCTTTTAATTCGGATACATAATTTTCTACTTTTACCGCAGGATCTACTTTGCCCTGTTCAACCAGAATTCCCATGGCCTGACCAACCAGTGACTTAGTACTCGATGCCCAAAGGTGATGATCGCGTGGACCAAAATCACCAAAATATTCTTCATATACTATGGTGCCATTTTTGATCACTACAACACCATCAGTATCATCGCCAATCAATGCACTACGAACCGTATAGTCAGTGCCATCCACCTTAAAATCGATATCGGCAATAGCTGAGTTACTCGCCATTGGAAACTGAACTATTTGGCCGTCTCTAGGCACCATAAGGCTTGGCAATATACCCGTATTGCGAAACCCCCATTTATTGTAGGGCTGAAGCGTGTAGTTCATTTGTGTTACCTGAGCTTGCGCTGATGCAGGTACCGTATCCATGGCAACCATTGACTTCGCAACAGCAACAGAACTAAATCCAAGAGCAACAAGCGTACTGAGCAATAGTTTTTTCTTCATTTCAAAACCTTTAATGTAATGATACACAGTTGTTTTAATCACAACTCCAATCATGACATTTGATTAAGACAACCAATACACCCAAAATGTACGTAAAACACGCACAATAGGTGTTACTCCATGTTTACTTTAGAACAGATACAGAATTTTCAGGCCGTTTATGAAACTGGTAGCTACAGTTTAGCCGCAAAATATCTCAATAAGAGCCGCACTTCCGTAAGAGATAGGATCCTTGGACTTGAAGAACAATTAGGTGAGAACCTATTTAATATCAAAGGAAAAAAGGCAGAACCCACCATACTTGCGCTGCACCTATATCGTCGAGCAACCAATATCGTCAGGCAAGCAGAAGAGTTTGAATTAATTGCCTTATCAGTAAAAGAACACGACTTAATGGAGGTTGTTTTCTACCACGATGCCCTGATACCAACAAAGCTGATAGCAACCATAGATCAATGTCTCTTTGAAACATTTCCCCACTTGACTGTGCATTGGATACAACAAGGTCGAGAAGGCAGCATGAAAGCCTTGGAAAAAGGTACTGCTCACTTTGCGTTTATGCCATCTTTAGGAAAGATCTATCCAAGCGATGGGGTCGGATACACAAACTTAGGGCAATTAAATCTTGGTATTTATGCGGGAATAAATTCACCACTGGCCAAATTGCCAACGGTAACCATCGGAGACCTATCTGGTAACACCCAACTGATTTGTGACGTCGCATCCCGCGGCAGCTCTCCTTTTGGCAGCCTTTCCAACCAGCAACACTTCGTAACCAGTAAAGAAGTACTCGTTCAGCTGTTAGAGTTTCGAGGATGGGCGGTTTTTAACAAAGCTAATGCCCAAGTCTATGTCAATGCAGGACAAATCATAGAGTTAGATTTAGAAGAAATCCTCCATAACTTTCCCAACTCTCTGGTTCTATTTCATGCCTTTACTCACGAACAAAACCGAACCCAACGCGTTATCACATCCATCATTAAAAAAGTAGCACTTAAAGTGTTAAGTTGATTCAACGCTGGTAAACAAAGCCACGCTACATGTATTGGGTGATTGCGGCACCTTGGTCTCACCTTTCGTCACGCGTTTGCCAACCAGCGAGTAGTCGTGGTCCCCTGCTCTTGATGGTATGAATGGTCTAGCCAAAGTGGCGCCAAACAAAAACATCTGTTTTCTAACCAAAATAATAAGCCGTTATATATTCGCTTATGGCCATTCGCTATGCCAAGTGACAGATAAATTAGATATGGAAAATCGCTATGAACAGGATGTGAGTGAGCAATAGCTCTAACAAGAAAAGGGGCATAAATGAGTTAGGTCGACCTAATTAAACTCTGTGATCACCAAGCGATTCTGTCGTATCGTAACTACCAAGCGACTTTGTCATTCGCTTAATTACCGAGGGAAATTGACGGTCTCTATTTTTACGTAATCCTTTGACTAGTGCTACGAATTAGTCAGGGGTGTATAGGATGATCGTTATGGATACTCAATCTCAGCTTACCGTGGATATCATCGCAAAAGTTGCTCTCGGTAAAATCTCAATTACTAATGCCTCTAAGCTCCTCAAGAAGTCTCGCAGAACCATCGAACGTTATCTCAGGCGATATCGCTCTGATGGTATCCGATTTGTGGTTCATGGCAACACAGGAAGGGCACCCGCTAATAAAATCCCCATTACCTTAAAGCAACAAGTTCAAGCTCTTATAAAGACCAAGTATTACGACTTTAACATGCTTCATCTCGCCGATATGTTAGAGGTATTTGAAGGTATCAAAGTAAAACGGGAGACGCTTCGTACCTGGGCACATGAAATCCATCATGTAAAACGAGCCAAACATCGACGTTCTAAGGTAAGAAGACGACGTGAGCGTATGGAAGCCGAAGGCTTAATGCTGCAAATGGACGGCAGTCCGCACCTTTGGTTCGGTGATAAAAAATCCTGTCTTATCGCCATGATTGATGATGCAACCAGTGAGGTTCATGCGGAGTTTTTTCCTTCAGAAACCACCGAAGGATGCCTCAAAGTAATGAAAACTTATATCAAGAAAAAAGGTCTTTTTAAGACTCTGTATGTCGATAGAGCTGGCATCTTCGGTGGACCAAAACGTTGCCACTTCTCCCAGATGCAACGAGCCTGTGAAGAGCTGGGTATAGAAATTATTTTTGCCAATTCGCCTCAAGGCAAGGGTCGCATCGAACGTGCCTTTGATACGTTCCAAGATCGTCTAGTCCCTGAGTTAAGGCTGGCTGGGGTTACTGATATGATCAGTGCAAATAACTACCTACAAAATACCTTCATCCCTGAGTATTGGGCAACGACCCTCACAGTCAACGCCAAATTAATGCGCTCTGAGCATACACCCGTTCCGAAGTACCTCAACATTGACGCGATATGTATTCAAAAAGAATATCGAAAAATCCGTCGAGATCATACCTTCAGTTACGCCAACGCAATGTATCAAATCACCTCCCCATTACGGCACTCTATCGTGAGTCAACAAGTCGAATTACGTAAGCAACTTGATGGTGGTTTTACGGCTTACTTTGCTGACCGAGAGTTATCGATTAAAGAGCTTACTGAGCCTAGCTCTAGGAAAGAATACGGAGAAGAGGTTCAGAAAAAGATCGAGGCTATAGAGCTTGCCAATGAGTTAGGGAATGTTAGAGAAGCGGCCCGACAAAGCGGTTGTTCTGTCAAAAGCATTCACAACAACCGTCAATTGCTTGAAGCCCATGGCCCACTTGCTTTGAAACGTCTGTATGGTCAATCACACAACAATAATCGCATCGATGAAAAGACTCGAAATATCGTCATCTCATTAACACTCAAATCGCCTCACCTAACCTCTATTAGGATAAGTGGTGAGATGAGAAAGCGTTTTAACATCTCGATTAGTCACTCAACAGTAAGGAACATCTGGCTTGAAGAAAAGCTGAATACAAGAGAGTTACGGGAGGCACGTGCCGAGGAATCAATTATCGAATAGAAACTAATCTGCAATAGTGGACTACTATGAATAGAGCAGCGACAGAATCCTTCGGTATTTAGACCGTCAACCTCCCTCGGTAATCACATCGACCTAATTAAACTCTGAATTGAAAAATGGCTGATAACAAACCAACAAGACAGCCTGTTTATTTCAAATTTATCAATAATGAGGGCACTTCTTGCGTTGATCCTGTGAACCACTAGAAACTTTGCGTAGTTAAACTTTGTTATAAAAGTGGCTAGGATTCTGTTTTAAGGAAGGAACATGCAAAAAATAATTCTGATCACAGGGGCCACGGATGGCATCGGTTTAGAGACCGCAAAAGCACTGACGCAGCAAGGGCACCATGTTCTGATTCATGGCCGCAACGCAGCTAAGGTCAATAAAGTCGTGACCGCTCTGTCTCGCCTGTCTAAGAATGCAATCATCGAAAGCTACATCGCAGACCTATCGACGCTCTCTGAAGTTGAGGCGCTCGCAACCCAAATAAAAAGCGATCACAAACGACTCGATATACTCATTAACAACGCAGGTGTGTATAAAGTGTCGGACATCACCACTCCAGACAATCTTGATGTGCGTTTTGTCGTAAACACCATTGCGCCGTATCTACTGACAAAAAAGCTGCTTCCTCTTTTTGATGCGACTAGTCGTATCGTCAACCTATCTTCAGCAGCCCAAGCATCCGTAGATTTAGAGGCATTAATTAGCCCCAATGCGGGTGAACTTGATGGTCCGGTTTACGCGCAAAGTAAGCTCGCACTAACGATGTGGTCCATCGAATTAGCCTATACTCTTTTAGACAAAGGCACCGCAATTATCCCTGTAAACCCAGCCTCTTTCCTTGGTAGTAAACTGGTGAAAGATGCTTATGGCGTTGATGGTAACGACCTAGCGATTGGTGCCGATATTCTTTGTCGTGCTGCGCTCAGTGATGAGTTTGCCAACGCTTCTGGTCAATATTTTGATAATGATTCTGGGTTGTTCAAGGACCCGCACGCCGACGCATTAGACAACACTAAGAACCACAAGCTGGTGACCGTGCTTGATCAATTGCTCGAAGAAAAGCTGTGCGTTGCGCACTGAGCATTCATTAGTAAAAAACGACCACTAACACTCCCCACACACAATCCGAGCCGCAGTTCTATCCATACAGACAAAGAACTGCGCGCTCTTTCGATTATTAAAATTTCTTTAATACTGATTCCCCGCTTTGCCCAATTATCACCCAAGATGCAGATTGCTAAACTTGCCCTCATCGAAACAACACAGGCTACGGCCGAGGAGCATTTATGCGTTTTGAAGGTGAAGTTTATCGTCCTTGGATGGAAGCAGAGAGCGTACTCATCCAGACAACATTGGGGTGCAGTAATAACCAATGTACCTTCTGCACGATGTTTGATGATAAGCGTTTCAAAGTAAGAGATATCAAAGACATCTTTGAAGATATTGACGCGGCGAGAAAGATTTACCCGCATGTTGAATCTATCTTTTTGGTCGATGGTAATGTGATGGCGATTAGAACCGAAATGCTGATTTCGATTCTGGATTACATCAAGATCACCTTCCCTGAAATCAAGAATATCTCTTTGTATTCAGGCTTCAACGACTTCCGTCGCAAGAGCTTGTCTGAATTAAAAGAGATTAAGTCGGCAGGTTTAAGCATGGCCTATTCAGGCTTGGAGTCCGGTGACCCAATTGTGCTTGAACGCATTCAAAAGCGCATGACGCGTGAGCATGCAATTGAAAGTATGAACTTAGCCCGTGAAGCAGATATCAAGGTGCTGGCTTCTTTCATCTTTGGCCTTGGCGGCAAAGAGCGTTCTATAGAGCATGCGATTAATACCACCAGCTTGCTGAACATCATGCAGCCGGATGCGATTGCACCAATGGCTTTAGCCGTTCAACCGGGATCGGGGTTGGAAAAAAAAGTAAACCGTGGCGAGTTTGTTTTACCAACGCCATTGCAGATTCTGGAAGAAGAAAAATACTTACTCGAAAACCTAGAAGATTTCGATTGCTACTACTGGGGCGACCACGGCAATAACATCTCACCAATGCGTGGCATGTTGCCTCAGGCTCGCAAGCCGTTTCTTGATAAGATCAATCAAGACATCGCTCACAACCCAATCACTAAGCAAAACGTCATTAAAACCTTCGCTTGGTAATAGCTCGATTTAATTCGTAAACAGTAAACGTAAACAGACCAAACGACAGGCGTTGCAGCTCCAAATTATGGAATAATCAAAGTCCAGCAGCGCCTAACGTATACCTTACTTTTTCAGATTCACAGCCCTACCTAAGCCAAAGCCGCTAACAACAAGTCAGTACTCGCTTCCACGTGAGCTGCAATCTCTTGTTCTGTGGGTGCAGGCATTCCCATCAACACACCCTCTCTGACACTCATCACCATACCAAGCCAAAGCTTAATTTTGGTTTGTGGTTCTTCAATATCGAATCGTTCATTGAAAAACTGAGCAAGCACACGATCGGTATCATCTGGGCCAACGTCCATAAAACGGCTGACCAATTCTGGAGACTTGCTGCCTTCTGCGATCAACAGCTTAAAGGTCGCAATATGCTCGCTCGAAAGGTGAAACAAAACGAAGTCTTTTGCGAAGCCCAATAGCGCTTGTCGAGTATCGGTGTGTTGCAAATGCACCACCAACTTATCGTCTGTCTGGCTACCCATTTGTCTTAACGTCGCTTCAAACAACACATCTTTAGAAGAGAAGTAACGATAAAGCGTTTGCTTCGTCATTTTCGCTTCACTAGCGACTCGGTCCATGCTGGTTTGCACGTAGCCTTCCGCGAGGAATATCTCCTTCGCCGCTTTTAAAATCGCGAGTCGTTTCTTCTCTTTGTTCTGCTCAATCTTGCTCATTACTTCATCCACCCCAAAACAGAGATCATACTTTAAAGTATGATTTGTGTTGACTCAACCAATTTTTAAAATCACACTCACCAGTATGATTTATTGATAGTAGATAATTGGATAGAGAAATGACGACAATGAACCTCCCTAAAACTGAAGCAAGAAACACACGAACCCTCGGCTTTACCCTCGCGATCGCAGGTGCCGTATTAATGAGTATTGATCCGATCTTCATTCGTTATGCCGGTGTCAGCGGATTCGATACTGCCTTTCTGTTCGGCTTATTCAGCGCAATCTCGATGCCGATTTTGCTTAAGTTCAACGACAAACGTGGAATCCGAAAAGCAGTCGTACAGAGCGGTTGGCCATTGTTGGCAGCGGGTATTCTTATGCTCGGCAGTGCCTCAGGCTTGGTGTTCAGCATCAAGATGACCTCGATTGCCAATACCTTTGTGATCCTGAGTGCCGCCCCTGCTGTTGCCGCTATTTTCAGCAGGCTGATCTTGAAAGAAGCCACTAGTCGATCGACTTTGGTTGCCATTGTTGCGGTGATGATTGGTATTACGATTGTCGTTTCAGGTTCGTTTTCTTCAGGGAACTGGATGGGTGATGCTTTAGCGGTATTCGCAGTGATCTGTTTATCTATGATGTTTACCTTGCTGCGTAAATATCAAGACGTCAGCCGATTGGCGAGTGTGGGCCTAGGTGGTTTGTTGCTAGCGGTTGTGATGTTTTTCTTCGCAACGCCATCAAGCTACAGCGTTGAAACGTGGTTAATCATGGGCATGATGGGCTTGTTTACGGCACCTGTTGGCCGAGTGTTATCTATGGTCGCAACGCGCCACATTACCGCGCCAGAAGTATCAATGACTCTGATGTTAGAAACCGTGTTAGCGCCAGTTTGGGGGTTTATCTTCTTCACTGAGATCCCACCAATGACCAGTATTGTCGGCGGTGTGGTGATCTTGATTACGATCTTCATCTACACCTTAGTGACCATGAAAAACGATGACTAATAAATCGATTAATAAAGAGATTAATAAAGAACTAAATAGGAGTTGAAGATGTCTGCAGAACTGCAATTTATTGGCCGAATTGCCACGCCTTATCACTCGGTTTCGGAGTGTCCGAATAACATCCAACCGGACAACGGCCCTCTCTGTGAAATCAAGTTAGATGACGTTTATCAGCAAGGTTTGCTAGGACTAAACCGTGGCGACCACATCTTGATCTTGTATTGGTTAGAAGGCGCAAAACGAGACGAGTTGATACAAAGCTGGGATGAAGAGACGCCGACCAAAGGCACCTTTGCACTGCGTTCACCGCACAGACCAAACCCAATCGGTGCAGCTGTGTTACCGATTGAAAAAATCGAGAATGGCACCGTAACCGTAAGCGGCTTAGATTGCTTAAACAACACACCACTGTTGGACATCAAGCCGGCGATCTATAAAGAGAAGGGATAAGCGAGAAGTTGGCCTTCCTAAACCAAAAGCGAGCTGTGCGTTAGCGAAAGGAAGGCATTACGCATACTTGATGAAAGCTTGGCTTAACTGCTGAAAGAGTGAGTCTACGTTGGGAAGGCTCGTCAAATGTGCGGACAACAGTGTATGAACCTGCGCATCCACCACGGTTGGATTCCCGCAAACTTGATTATAAAAATTCACTGGCGCAACGATGTTCTCTAAGTCGGCATCTAACAAGATACAAGCTTGCGAAAGTACAATTTGGCCGCCCCCTTGTTTAAGCAATACACGTTGCGCAGTACCCACTATTTTTTGTTTATTGATATTGAGGTTGTAGTCACCATCACAATAAGAACCGGGGGTGGCGTGTACATCCGCATCGATGCCCAATTCTTTGAAAAACAGGGTTAATACATTGCACAGATGTCGATACGCTTTTTGGATATTGTAGGCTTCATCGCGAGGCCAATGGTAAATGTGCGATAAGTTAATGATCCCCGGCAATTGAGGAACGGGAGCGCCACCTGTTTTACGCGAGGTAAGTTGCCAGCCTTGTGCCGCAAGTTGCTTTTTAGATTCCACCGTCACTGGCCACTTTTTACCTGCGGGCAAAACGAGTGTTGGCGTTTTTGCTTGCCACAGCATTAAGGCTTGCCCAATCTCACCCGCCTGTATCTGCTGCAATAATTCAGCTTCTTTTTCAAACGCACGATCAACATCAATGTGCGGGTAACGTACGAGTTTATTCGTTAACTTCAATGCACTTTCCTCTACAGATTGTGGTGACCTACCATTTCACTTTCTGAAATGGTTGATGGACGATAGGGCTAGTTATCCCCAAAAACTTCCGTACACATCCGCATTTAGAACCTCAAAAAACGCCTCAAGGCTCTTCACCTCTGCTGTCGGTTCGTAAATGTGCCATTTTAAATCAGATTTCATCCAATAGATTGCCCACTCATTACGTGATTTGTAGTACTTCACTTTGGCTATAGGACTTTCCATTTTTTCACTTGGGTCGTTCCATTTCGGGCGAACTTCGAATATTTCTATTGCTTGCCCATTCACTCGATATCCTAAATCTAACTGGTCCCTAATTTCTACAGGTGGTCGACGAGAGTCCAGATAGATCTCAACTGCTTTTTCATATCGTTTTTGTTCGATTTCAGAGAATGCCATATCAGTTACCTAAGCTATTAATCAACTTCAGTTTACGACGTAAAAGTAGTCGTACGTATAGATTTATTTTGAAATAGTACATAACGACTAACGTACCGATCTCCATACCAAGACCGCGAGTGTAACGCGTCATCTGGATGTTTTTGTTTTAAATATTATTTCGATGAAGCATCAAGCTGTTTAAGAGCCAATCGCCCTAACTTGTTCATTTTTTGCTCTTGCTGTAGGCTTTCAACATGAAATTTGCACCAGTAATAAAGCGTGATACATAAGAGTTGAAATTTTTGTTCGGGTTTGACTTTTTTCCATGGAACACTCTCTACAATCCATGACTGATTTGTCTCTCGAGCAACTTTCATAAACTCTTCCTTCCTCTCTGCTGGAAAAGAATCATAAAAGTTATTCATGTAGCTTGTATCAATCTTGGTATCCAAATTATGAGCAAAATCATTCCTTATTTTACCTAGAACTCCAAGAGGCTTCTTTAGTTCACTAGATAACCCAATAGCGAGTGCTAACTGTACTTTCCCTGAGTAATCTAAACCGATTGGTTTTAAATGTTCAGGATACTCCAGAGCACTAGCTAGATAGTCATTGATCAAGTGTTCTATTTGAATTTGAGTATGGATAACTTTACCCAAATCACTTTCTTGCAAAAGGATCGAGCTCACATTTACTGATTTCATGAATCACCATATTTACGATATTTGAACATCGTGCGAGCACGAATTCTTTCGCTAAACATATCAAAAAGATTGCCTATAACCAACTGAGTAATATAGAAAACTCTAAACTTTAAATGTGAAATTGTTCACACACACATTACCTCCTACGAAAGGCTCGTTATCAATCTGAACTTCCCATTGAGTTATCTATTTATTAACTCTCTAAAAGTGGTTGATCGTTCTATTCATGCCAAACCATAGTTAAAACTCGCCGTTGTTTAAGCCATGTTTCATTCTAGGCAACACAGAGTCTTGATGGCTTCTGTCTGACAAGGTTGTCTGATATGGTGGCGGCAGAACTTCAGCAATTGTTTAGATAGTATTGAATATGAAAACACTAACCATACTTGATGGCGGCATGGGCCGAGAACTCAAAGAAATTGGCGCGCCATTTTCTCAACCGCTTTGGAGTGCTCAAGCGCTGATTGAAGCACCCGATTTTGTCAGCCAAGCGCATAAAAACTTTGTCGATGCAGGTGCTGAAATCCTGATAACAAACAGCTATGCGTGTGTTCCCTTTCACTTGGGTAAAGAGCTATTCGAGCAACGCGGTTTTGAACTAGCCGCACTGTCTGGTGAGCTGGCTAAAGCAGTTGCAGACAATGCTACCCACACAGTGAAAGTGGCGGGCGCGATTCCACCGCCATTTGGCAGCTACCGACCAGACTTGTTTAAGGTAGAAGAAGCCGCGCCAATCATCCAAACGCTTTACGATGCACAAGATCCAAACATCGACCTTTGGATAGCGGAAACGATTTGTAGCCTGCAAGAATTTGAATCCATTCATGCGGTTCTTAAGCAGTCCGATAAGCCGTGTTACTACGCATTCAGTTTGGAAGACACCAAGGGCGATTCTGCCAATATTCGTTCAGGCGAGAGCGTAACAGACGCGATCAAACTTGCCTGCCAATCAAACGCAACAGGCATTATGTTTAACTGCTCAGTGCCTGAAGTGATGGATCAAGCCATTATCGATGCTAAGAAAGTGATCGATGAGCTAGGCCGTGATTTAGAAATTGGTGTCTACGCCAACAATTTTGCGCCTATCAGCAACGAACATGAAGCGAATGATATGTTTCAGGAGATGCGTGAGCTGGATGGTCAAGGTTACTTAACTTACGCTAAACGTTGGCACGCACTGGGCGCGAATATCGTCGGTGGCTGTTGTGGCATCGGGCCAAAACACATTCAAGCTCTAGCCGATTGGAAACACTCAATACAGAGCTAATCCTGAGCTTCAACTAGAATAAAATAAATAGAGAACAGGTTGAGAAATCTGTTCTCTATTTGTATGTGGCGTCTCTGAGTACACTGATACAAAACAACGATTTGGAGCAACTGATGAGCGACACGCAACGCAAAATTAAATGGGGCATCGCAGGTCTAGGCAATATCGCCAATCGATTCGCGACTGCAGTCACAGAGCACTGTTTGCATGGTGAGCTGTATGCCGTTGCCGCAAGAGATCACTCACGCGCAGCCTCATTCGCCAACAAGTTTGGTTGCGACAAGGCTTATGGCTCTTATGAAGAGATGGCGAATGACCCAGCAGTAGAAGCGGTTTACATCGCCACCGTTCACCCATACCATCAGCCACTCGCAGAACTGTTTCTAAAGAACAATAAGCACGTATTGGTGGAGAAGCCGGCTTTCACCAACCTTGGTGACTGGCTTGAGATGAAAGCTCTCGCGAAACAAAATGGCGTGATGCTGTTAGAAGCGATGAAAACCGTGGTGTTTCCCGCGTATCGTGAGCTTCAATCATTTTTGGTCGACAACAACATTCAGATAGATTCAATCGAAGCCAGTTTTGGCAACCATCACGACTATGAGCCCGATTTGTTTATCTTCAATCCGGATTTGTCAGGCGGATCAACGCTCGATGTTGGGGTCTATGGACTTTGGTTCTTTTACGATCTATGCCGAACACTGGGTGTGAACCCTTCAAAACCTCAGGTAAAGATGTCGTGTCTTTATGAGGGGGCAAATGTGGATACCGATGCGTGCTTTACCTTCTCTGGTGATATGAACGGTAAGATATCGGCATCAACAGTGCAAAACCTTCCCCGATCAGCGCACTTGAGTGGGCCTGATACTAAGATCACCATTCATGAAAAATGGTGGAATCCGGCCTTTATTGAGATTGAACATCAAGGGCAGAAGTCGACCATCAACAAACAAGTGACGGGCAATGGGTTCGAATTTGAAATCGACCATTTTTCAGATTTGGTGCTTCAAGGCAAAACTGAATCGAATATCCTAAGCTCAGAGATAACCTCTCGAGTTCTCGACACGATGGAAAAAGCACTGATTGACTCTGGCTATCCACATTTAACTCAACCTCGTCGTTAGGAAAAGCAAATTGGGCAACCTTAAGCGCAAGCTTGAATTGTATGAAAAGATATTTCAGGCTTTTGGGCCTGGAGTATCACATTGTCAGGTCAACCAACTGGCCACCCTGCTGCACGTAAGTGAACGTCATGTTCAGACCTTACTCAAAGCGATGACAGCGCAAGGTTGGATTGAGTGGCAAGCTAGCTCAGGCCGCAGCAAGAAGGCACAACTGACGTGTCTGGTTGAGCCCATTGAGGCGTGTTACCGATACGCACAAACCCAAGCTGACGCAGGCAACATAGAACAGGTGTTTAGCACTTTGAGCTTCAATGGCCGCAATGCTGGCGCTGAGTTGCAAGTCTTTCTAAGCAATACCAATCCGTCGGCGCAGAATATCGCGTACATCCCCTTTCACCGAGAACTCGAAGCGCTTCACCCTCAACGAGTACTTAGACGCACCGAACGCTTCCTAGTGATGCAAGTTTGCCAACGCCTTACCACCGTTCAGCACGGCAAACTCAGCGGCGATTTAGCTTATCATTGGCAGCCTAATCAAGATGCGACACAGTGGCACTTTCAGATTCGTAATGGTGTTCAGTTTCATAACGGAAGAACACTCGAACCTCAAGACATAGCGCGCAACCTTAACTCGCTCTGCCAAAGCAAAATATGGCGTCGCTGTTATCAGCATATTGATGAGGTCTCTATCGCGGCAGGTAATGTGGTTGTCGTGAAACTGAATCAACCTGATTGGCACTTACCACGCCTACTTGCCAGAGCTGAAGCATCCGTATTTGATCCCTCATCACCGACTGATAGGCTGATTGGTTCTGGCGCGTTCTCGTTAGACATCTTCTCAAGCAATATGTTGAGATTGAGCCGCAATAGCGCGTATTCACACAGCACGCCGATTCTTAATCGAGTCGAGTTGTGGGTCTACCCGGAATGGGCACAGAGCAAAGCCTGCGCTCAAAATCAGGTGTGCGTGAAACTGCCCGAGAAAACGATCACTGTGCGTTGCGATAATCATGCTTCCAAACCGGATTTGGGCTCAACCTTCTTTAAGATTCAAAGCCCGATGTTGTCGAAAACCGTTCGTGAATTCACTGTTGAAGACACCTCTGAATGCCAAACCCTTTTCGATCAATTATCAGTATCCGGCGACCACAAAACCAACGTGGAATATGGCCACTACCTAACTACCAAAGACGTCGTGTTGTGTAGCATTATTGATGAGAACGACACCTTCACTTCGTGGTTAAGCTTTTTCACTCGCTTCCCGTTTGAGGATTTAGCTCTACCCTCTGAGATGCCAAAAACAGTAGAACAAGGCTTAGCTTCAATAAGAAACCAGCCCAACGTTGAGTTAGCGATGAATGCACTGTTGGAACTCAAGCATTGGTTGAATGACTCTGGGGTTGTGGTTGAGCTAAAACAAGAGGCATTCAATTTGGAAGTTTCTGAAAAGATACACGGCGCACAAGTAAATGGTTTCGGTTGGTGTGAGCTCGACAAGCTGTGGATTAGCCATTTGTAAGTCTAGCCATGTTCAAAAATAAGTCATTAGGCACAGCGACTTATCTTTAACACTCCCCTGCCAATAGCAAAGAAATGGAGTGCTAATGTACTCTCGAAGTGAAACTCAACAAATATAAGCACAAACTAAATAGACCCAATAAGAAGGTAAACCATGACTCGACACCTAAAAGGCTCATTACTGTTTCTTTGCGCATTCTCTTTTAACAGCATGGCGAGCACCCAATGCGACGCACTAACTGGTTGTGAAAAGAAGTTCTGTGAGATCGAATATCAAATAAAGAAAGCGGAGCAGTACGATAATCAGTACAAAGTGGAGCGATTAACCACGGCGTTAAAAGCCGCGAAAGAGAACTGCACTAATGAAGGCTTGAAGGATGATCTCCGTGAGAAGATTGAATCCAATGAACAAGATTTAGCTGAATACCAAGCTGACCTAGAAGAAGCAAAAAGAGACGATAGAGCGGATAAAATCCGAAAGTATGAGGGTAAGATCGAAAAAGAACTGCGTAAAATCGATAAATTAAAGCAAGAACTGGCTAAGATCCCTTAATCGATAATTGAAACAAAAATGGTCTTACTGCTTAGTAAGACCATTTAGAAAATACCGCTTTATGACGACTTCAGAATCAACCTAGCCAACGCCAGCCGTTATTATCCTACTAGCGCCAATTCAGACTCTTTATAAATCCGGTTAGCCACTTTGTATGCCGCCGGAGACATCAGTGTCTCTTTGCATCTGCGCTTAAACTGCTCGACTTCAATCGTTTGTTCTTCCAGTAAATAGCACAGCTCACTCAAGTAGTTAGCTTCAAACACAGCTTGACCAAGTGGCGTACATTCGTATCGGCTAGACTCTTGGTAGCCAATTGCGGTCAACACTGATTCTGGCAGCTCCCAGAACTTAGCAATGGTGTAAGTCAGGCGAATAGAGTAGCTGTTCATCAGGCGCTTCAATGCTAACGAGTTAGGCGGAACAGAAGGATCAACATGCTTGAAGGCTTCTACCATCATCTGGAAAATGATCATCTTGCCTAAGTTGCGAATCAACCCAACAAAGTATGCCGCCGCTTGATCTTCTTGAGATGAAGAGTCTTTCATCAACTCCTTAGAAAAAGACGCGGTCTGAACACTGTGGTTCCAAATTTTCTCACCGAAGTGACGCCAGTAAATATTGTTGCCCGGCGTGAAGTTCTTCATGTAACTATTCACAACTCCTTCAACAAGCCCTTGAGAACCCATATTTAGGAATGCTGTTTTTAGGTCGGTAACCTGCTTTTCATTGCGTTTGTAAAAGGCGCTATTTGCCAACTTAATCACATCGGCAGCCATACTCGGCTCGCGCTCAATCACTGTTAATAGTGCGTCAACATCAAACTCGTCGCTCTGTAATTCTGCCATTAACGTGGTTACAGAGGCTGGCATCACTGGCAGTTCATTAAGCAAAGCTTTTGGAGAGCGAATCAAACGTTCGATCTGACAAGCAACAAAATCACTAAATGGGTCTGACTCCGTTCGAAGGCGAGACTCTCCAAACAAATAATCAAGGAACTCACCATCGTGAAGGCTAAGCGTATTATCGACGATTAATGATGATGGTTGAGCTGACGAAGGCGGAACAAAGATTGAAGACCGAACAGAATCAGTAGCAACGGTTTGTTGTTGCTCTTTTTGGACAGGCTCTGCAGAGGGTTTGTTTTTTGAATCAACAAAAGGCGAGAATAGTGCCTGCAATACCCTTTTAAACATCAATACGGCTCCTAGATGAATACAACATAGA
The DNA here is from genome assembly GCF_024347615.1 of Vibrio splendidus. NCBI lineage: Bacteria > Pseudomonadati > Pseudomonadota > Gammaproteobacteria > Vibrionales > Vibrionaceae > Vibrio > Vibrio splendidus. The sequence goes on from NZ_AP025509.1 coordinate 1,396,488, forward strand.
TAGGGATATATAACGGCGGTGATTATCGCACAGTTAATTAATAAACCACACAGTGTTAAATGAATCATTAACTTTTCAACTGTATAAGACCGGTTACTCAACAGCCTGCGAGACTAGGCCTCCTGTATTCACCAGAAACAAAAAAGCGAGCACATGACACTGGCTCGCTCTTACATAAATTAGATGCGTGACACTGTTTAAAGTTAGCTCTGAGCGACTTCCAACACGATCTTACCAACGTGTTTTTTCTTTAGGAACTCACCTTGCGCTTTATGAATATCGGCTAACGGATAAGACTCTGCGACGATGGCGCCAATCTGCTGCTTCTCAATACGGTTGACTAGATTCTGGAATACCTGTGGTTCTAAAACTGTGCAACCAAAAAAGCTGAGATCCTTGAGATACAAAGTGCGAACATCAAGCTCAACCATCGCGCCACCAATTGCGCCAGATACGGCATAACGACCGTGTGGTTTCAGCACTTCAAGGAACTCAGGCCACTTGTCACCTGCCACCAAATCGATAACCACATTGACGCTACTTTCGCCTAACGCTTTAACCAAATCCGCATCACGGGCAATCACTTCATCAGCGCCAAGTTCAAGTAACTGTTGGTTCTTGCTTGGGCTGGTAATCGCAATCACATACGCGCCGCGAGCTTTTGCTAGCTGAACAGCCGCAGAGCCCACACCGCCCGATGCACCAGAGATAAGCACGCGGTCACCCTCAATCACATTCGAGCGAGTCAGCATGTTTTCTGCGGTCGAGTAAGAGCATGGGAAAGACGCCAGCTCAACATCCGACATTGTGCTGTTCACCGCGTAAGCGTGCTTAGCTGCTACTTTGGTGTATTCAGCAAAACCGCCATCGCACTCAGAGCCGAAATACCATGGCTGTGGTAGATCTCGCCCGTACACTTCAGTCAGACAAGGTTCAATCAGAACACGCTCACCAATACGATCAGCAGGGACTTCGTTACCAACGGCTACGATAAAACCGCACACATCAGCACCTTGGATGCGAGGGAATTTCAACGCTTCGCCAGACCAACTGGCATCGTCTGAATCATCACTTTTTGCATACCAACCAATTCGTGTGTTGATGTCGGTGTTGTTCACGCCTGCGGCCATCACCTTGATCAGCACTTCATTAGGTTCAATTTGAGGAACAGCGATATCTTCACGGTAACCCAGCATTTCTGCCCCGCCGTGTCCTAGCATCTCTGCGCCTTTCATTGTTTTTGGCACTTCAAAATTCATACTGTTTCCTTGAGTAATTTTGTCACCATATTCTGTGCCGATGCCACTGCTTCTTCGCCCAATACTGGCCACGCACTTGATACGCCTTCATGAAGTAGAAAGAGCTCTGAAGCGAGGTCTTCTCTTTGGCTTTGCTTAGCCATTAACGCCTGAACTTCTTTCTTATGCTCGATTACGGCTTGGTTAATCAGTTCGTTGTCAGGAAAAGCAGCCAGTGCGTTCATCGATAAACAACCGTGCGGCGCGTACTCTTCCATCCACTGTTGAAGCTTGTTGAAGATATGAGTAATCGCTTGGTAGCCCGAGCGAGGGGAATCTTCCAACAGCAGACTCAAGTAGCGCTGATGACGATGTTCTAACGCCCCAACGATCATCGCTTCTTTTGAAGGGAAGTGTTTATACAAGGTTCTCAGGCTCACGTTGCACGCGGTTTTCAGCTGTGCAACGCTCGGTTCCGCAAAACCTTGCTGGCTAAACGCCACTTCAAGGCTTGCTGCAATCTGTTCTCTCAACATAATGCTCTCTTAATACTGAATACCAATCGTAGTAAGTAACAGTGATAGGTATAACAACAGGTAGAATGGTTGCTCTACCTACAGAGTAGAACGATCACTCTACCCGTGTCAATGAGATCTTTTTGTCGTCCTATAAAACAAAAAATCCCACTTCTATCAAGGAGCAGGATTTTTATGTGTAAGCGTTAGTCGCTAATGTTCGAATGGTTACTTAGTGTAAAAAGCACGCTTGAGTGCGACTTCCAATCCGCGAACTTCAGCTAACCCTTTCAATCGACCAATCGCTGAATAACCTGGATTCGTCGTTTTCTTTAGGTCATCTAACATTTGATGGCCGTGATCCGGACGCATTGGAATTAAGCGATGGTCACCCACTTCTGCACGACGGTGTTCTTCATCCAAGATAGCCATCACAACGTTGTACATGTCCACATCACCATCTAGGTGCGCTGCTTCATGGAATGTCATTGGGTTGCTTTCTTCACGCTTGGTTGAGCGCAGGTGCGTAAAGTAAATTCGGTCACCGTGCTTTTTAATCATATTGACCAGATCATTGTCGCCACGAACACCGTATGAACCCGTACACATCGTCAAGCCATTCATTTTGCTCGGTACATGCTCGGTCAACCAATCAATGTCTTCGATCGTTGAAACGATACGAGGCAAGCCTAGAATGGGACGCGGTGGATCGTCTGGGTGAACCGCCATCTTCAAGCCATTCGCATCACAGATAGGCATCAGCTCAGCGAGGAAGTAAGACATGTGCTCACGTAGCTTATCTTTGTCGATTCCCGCATAACGATCTAGCTGTGCTTGAAACGCTTCTAGTGTGTAACCTTCTTCAGCGCCTGGCAGGCCAGCGATGATGTTATTGGTCAGTTGCTGAATTTGCTCAGGCGTCATGTTGTTGAAGTAATCCAACGCTTGCGCTTGCTCTGATTCTGAATAGTCCGATTCTGCACCTGGGCGCTTCAAGATATGCAGCTCAAATGCCGCAAACGCGATTTGGTCAAAGCGCAGTGCGCGCGAGCCATCAGGCATTTCAAATTCTAAATCGGTACGCGTCCAGTCCAACACGGGCATGAAGTTATAACAAACCGTATCGATGCCACACTCAGCAAGGTTAGACAGAGTTTGCTTATAGTTATCAATCCACAGCTGGTAGTTACCAGTTTGAGTTTTGATCTCTTCGTGCACAGGCACGCTTTCTACTACCGACCACGTTAAACCTTTCTCTTCGATAATGGCTTTACGCTTAAGGATTTCTTCTTTTGTCCAAACTTCACCATTTGGAATATGGTGCAGTGCATTCACAATACCAGTTGCGCCCGCTTGACGAATATCGTCTAGCGAAACTTGATCATTAGGGCCGTACCAACGCCACGTTTGTTCCATGAGACTTACCTTTCTTTAAGACGCACTTAGCCGGCTCGAATTAATCAAGCTAAATGCAATAACGACTTCTTAATGGCAGCAATGACAATTGCTGCCCGAGATACGCCGGTCTACGCCGGTCTAAAGACGATTACCTATCTACAACCTAGTGAATGAATCAACTTTCAAGAGGAGCCTTGTCGCTGAATTCAACGTTAGCTTTCAAAACTAACTTTCTGTGCTAAGCAGCACCACTGGGTTGGAACTAAATAAGTAGCCATCAAAGTTTGGGTCATCAATGTCTGACAGCGCTAACAAACGCTGTTTAACATTCTCAAGGTGTTGCCACATTGCGTTCTTAGCAGCGACAGGATCTTTGCGCTGTAAGGCGGCGAGGATACGAGCGTGATCATCTAACCATTCTTCACGGTAATCTTGACCACTGATGTGAGAGTGGAGTTTATTCCACATTGGACTCTTTTCGCGTCGATCCCAGGATTGTTTCAGCATATCTACCAGAACAGAGTTTTGAGTGGCCTCTGCAATACACATGTGAAATCTTTCATCTCCGCTGCAATCGGTGGTGCCGCTTGCAAGCTCTTCGCGCTCGAGTTCGAGTGCAGAGCGCATCTTAATGATATCGCCCGGAGTGACCTGAGTTGCCGCAAACTCCGCGATATTACTTTCCAGTAATTGGCGGGCCTGCAGCATCTCGAATGGACCAGCATCATCGCTGACCACATTCTCGCGAGAATGAGTTGGAATGTTCAGGACATAAACACCCGACCCTTTTTTCACCTCAACTAAGTTTTCAAGCTCCAGCATGATGATCGCTTCACGCACCACTGTGCGGCTTACATCTAGACGATCAGCAATATCGCGTTCTGGAGGTAATCTATCTCCGACCTTATACAGGCCTTCAATCAGTTCTTTTCTTAGTACTAACCCTATCTCCTGATAAGGTCTTTTCGGCTCGAAAGGCATCATGATGATATTGTCACTTCTTTCCATTGTATTTCTCTCGCCATCATAATGACCAAATATAATTGGTCAACCTCTATATCCTAAAATGCAGTAACACCTTGTTTTTGTATTACTCTTTTTTCTATATTTGCTCGTTATTCAACAGCCTGAATACGGTCAATCAATGCGCTCAATTCTGGGTCCGCTTTATCTAGCGCGTCGTACATAGGTTGAACCGCTAGTGCGAACGCAGCCTTGTCTGGCTCCACAAAAGTAACGCCCATTTTCTCGGCTTTAGCACGCTCTTTTGCTTCCGATTCAGCCCACAATTTTTTCATCAATTCAGATGAATCACTTGCCGCCTTCATTAGCGCATCTTGTTGTTCTGTAGTCAGTTTATCGTATGCTTTGGTTGAGATAACCAACACATCCGGAACCATCGTATGCTCATCTAAGCTGAAGTATTTAGACACTTCACTGTGACGGCTCAAGCTGAAAGAAGGAATGTTATTTTCAGCCGCATCTACGACACCTTGCTGCAGTGCTGTGTACAACTCACCGTAAGCTAGTGGCGTTGGGTTACCGCCTAACGCTTTCACCATCGCAATTGCTGATGGGCTTGGTTGAACACGAACTTTCAAACCTTTCAGATCTTCTGGTGTGTTAATTGGCTTATTGGTATAGAAGCTACGCGCACCAGCGTCGTAATACGTCACACCAATAAAGCCGCTATCACGAGAAGAGTTAAGAATGTCACGGCCCACTTCACCATCAGTCACACTGTAGTAGTGCGCTTGATCGCGGAATAAGTAAGGCATGTTGAATGATGAATAAGCAGGAGAAAAAGCTTCTAGCTCAGCGGCATTACTTTTCACCATATCTAAAGCGCCGTTCTGCATCAGCTCCATAGATTCACGCTGTGTACCCAATTGAGCATCAGGGTAAATACGAATACGCACCTCACCATCAGTCAATTCACGTACTTCTTTCGCCATAAACGTCATCGCTTCATGTACTGCATGGTCACGAGGGTGGTTATGGCTCAGTTTCAATGTTGTCGCTGCATAAGCAGAAGCTGTTGCTCCAAAAGTTAAAGCAGCACCGACAACCGCACTAATCAAAGTTTTACGCGTCATCATCATTCTTATTCTCCGTGGATTGGTTATCCAAAATGTAGGGTGTTTTTTGTTATGGGCTCATATTGGGGCTCAAAAAAGGAACCGTCAAAGCTGAAATTAAAATTGATTGACCAATATCACAATAAAAACCCATAAATTGGTCAACCAAAATCATTTGTGAAGTTGCTCACGCCAACCAAAAAATGAATAGCTTATGATTCAGCCAGATTTTTGAACATACCATCCCTACATAGAAACAATTTCTTACATTGGTAAACCAATTGTTATGAGATACGCAATTTTGTTGAAAGGAAATAAACATGAATAAATTGGTCAGTTATATAAATAGAGGGTTGGCCGCCTTTACAGTGTCTCTATCGTCTTTCTTAGTGCTGTGTGTGATATGGCAGGTTTTATCCCGCTATGTTATTGGCAAACCAAGTACTGTTACCGACGAGCTCGCGCGTTATCTCTTTATGTGGGTAGCCTTAATTGGTGCTGCTTACACTACGGGGCTGAAACGCCACCTTGCCATCGACCTGCTTACGATGAAGCTGACTGGCAAACGCAAATTAATCAACGAAATCGTTATCCAAATAGCCATCGCTTCTTTCTCTTATATCGTTCTGGTGCACGGTGGAAGCCAACTTGCTGCTAAAACGCTTGCGATGGGACAGCTGACTCCCGCTCTAGGTTTAGAAATGGGCTACATCTACTTCTGCTTACCGATTAGTGGCGCTTTGATGATTTTTTACTCCGTCGTATTTACCTACGAACGCGTTAAACAATTAATGTCAGGTGACGATTTGATCACCGACTCACAACTTGATTGATAGAAGGATTTCACAATGGAATGGCAAGTAATACTGACATTATTCGGTAGTTTCGCTGTACTGCTTACAATCGGTGTACCGGTCTCTTTTGCGATTGGTTTATCGTCACTAGCAACCATCTTAATGAGCTTACCGCTTGAGCCTGCAATCGCTGTAGTAGCTCAACGTATGGCCGCAGGCCTTGATAACTTTGCGCTATTGGCAATCCCGTTCTTCATTTTGGCGGGCAACATCATGAACCAAGGCGGCATCGCGCTGCGTTTGATCAACTTCGCGAAAGTGTTGGGTGGTCGTCTACCGGGTTCATTGGCACACGTAAACGTGATGGCAAACATGATGTTTGGTTCTATCTCAGGCTCAGCGGTTGCATCGGCGGCTGCTGTTGGTGGCACCATGTCTCCTCTGCAAAAGAAAGACGGCTACGACGAAAACTTCTCTGCTGCGGTAAACATTACATCGTGTCCTACCGGTCTATTGATTCCGCCAAGTAACACGCTGATCGTTTTCTCGTTGGTTTCTGGTGGTACTTCAATCGCGGCGCTGTTCTTAGCGGGCTATATCCCAGGTCTCATCATGGGGCTAAGTATCATGATTGTGGCGGGTATTATTGCAAAACGTCGTGGTTACCCTGTTGCAGCTCGTCCTTCACTATCAATGGTTTGGGATACTTTCCTAAAAGCAGCGCCTTCTCTGGCACTGATCGGCATCATCATGGGTGGCATCATTGGCGGTATCTTTACTGCAACTGAAGCTTCTGCGATTGCCGTGGTATACACGTTTGTTTTAGCCGTGCTTATCTACCGTGAAGTAAAATGGCGTGATATTCCAAAGATCATCCTTGAGTCTGCAGTAACAACTTCTATCGTTCTATTACTTGTTGGCGCATCCATGGGGATGTCTTGGGCAATGGCGAACGCCGATGTGCCTTACATGATTGCTGATGCATTACTGGCGGTTTCTGATAACCCGCTAATGATCCTACTGATTATCAACGTGATTCTGCTGATTGTGGGTATCTTCATGGATATGACACCAGCGGTACTGATCTTCACACCAATCTTCCTACCAATCGCGCTAGACCTAGGCATCGACCCTGTGCACTTCGGCATCATGATGACCTTCAACCTTGCTATCGGTATCTGTACGCCGCCAGTAGGTAGTGCTCTATTCATCGGTTGTTCGGTTGCCAACATTGCCATCGACAAAGTCATCAAACCTTTGCTGCCATTCTATGCAGCACTGATTGCAGCCCTAATGGCCGTTACTTTTATCCCTGAGCTGAGCTTGTTCCTACCTGAATTGGTACTGGGCTACGGTTCATAATTAGGTCACAGATAGATTCTAAGACTGCTAAACACTCAAACGCTTTATCAAATAATAAAATCCCGCTGGTTCGCTGGCGGGAAAAGGAACTGAATAATGAAGACTGTTGCTAACTCTACGCTGCCAAACACTGTATTACGACCTGACTACGACCGTTCAGCACTCCAAAGCCGTATCGTGCACCTTGGCTTCGGTGCATTTCACCGAGCACACCAAGCGCTGTTCACCAATGAAATGCTCAGCAAAACCAACACTGATTGGGGCATTTGTGAGATAAACCTATTCGGCGGCGAAGACCTAATTGAATCACTTCGCGCGCAAGACCACCTTTACACCGTAGCTGAAAAAGGCGCTGAATCCACAGACGTTAAAGTGATCGGCTCAGTAACCGAATCTCTTCACCCAAGTCTAGATGGCATCGAATCCGTATTAGAAAAAATGGCCGAGCCTCAAGTGGCTATCGTTTCTATGACCATCACAGAGAAAGGCTACTGCGCTGACCCAGCGACAGGTAAACTCGACAAAAATAACCCATTAGTCATCGCTGACCTAGCTAACCCAAGCGAACCTAAATCAGCATTAGGTTACATTGTCCAAGCCCTCAAAATTCGACGTGAACGTGGCTTAACACCATTCACGGTCATGTCTTGCGATAACGTGCAAGAGAACGGTCATGTAGCAAAAGCAGCGATCATTGAGTTCGTTCAACTGCTCGACCCAGAATTACGTGATTGGATTGAAACCAATGTCACCTTCCCATGCACCATGGTTGACCGCATCGTACCCGCAGCAACCGAAGAGACACTGACAGAAATTGCAGAACTGCTTGGTTGTGAAGACCCATGTGGTATCGCCTGTGAACCCTTCCGCCAATGGGTGATTGAAGATAACTTTGTGGCAGGCCGTCCAGACTGGAATGTCGCTGGCGCAGAGTTCGTCGAAGATGTGGTGCCTTACGAAGAGATGAAACTGCGCATGCTCAATGGCAGTCACTCTTTCCTTGCTTACCTTGGATACCTTGGTGGTTACGACCATATTTCCGACACCATGACAGATGCAGGCTACCGTAAAGCCGCTTTTGACATGATGATGAAATCACAGGCACCTTCGTTAACCATGCCTGAAGGGACAGATTTGGAAGGTTACGCAACCTTGCTTATCAACCGCTTCACGAACCCAAGTTTGAAACATAAGACGTGGCAGATTGCGATGGATGGCAGCCAAAAGATCCCTCAGCGTATGGGTGGCAGCTTACGATTCCATTTAGAGCAAGGCTCAGACTTCTCATGGCTTGCAACGGCCATCGCTGGCTGGATGCGTTATGTATCTGGCGTTGATGAGCAAGGTAATGAGATCGATGTTCGCGATCCAATGGCAGACACACTTCGTCAAATCTGCGACCAGCATGGACTCAATGTTTCTGTGGTTCCTGCATTGCTTGCTGTTGAAGCGATTTTCCCTGCTGAGCTAGGCCAAAACCCACAAGTCATCGATGCAGTAAGTTCAGCATACCAATCACTCATTGAACACGGTGCCGTTGCTACCGTGGCTGCGTTATAAGGAGTACAAGCAATGAAAAATTTCTTATGCGAAGACTTTTTACTGTCGAATGAGACTGCACGTCGTTTGTACCATGAACACGCAAGCCACCAGCCGATTTATGACTATCACTGCCATCTAAACCCGGCAGAAGTGGCTCAAGATCGTCAGTTCGAAAACATGTCTAAGATTTGGCTTGAGGGTGACCACTACAAATGGCGAGGCATGCGTTCAGCAGGGATTGATGAGCGTCTGATTACTGGAGGCGCAAGCGATTATGATAAGTTCATGGCATGGGCTAGAACCGTCCCTCAAACCTTGGGCAACCCACTTTACCACTGGACTCATTTAGAACTACGCCGCCCATTTGGTATTACTGGCACTCTCTTTGGTCCAGAAACCGCAGACCAAATTTGGCACGAAGGCAACGAGCTATTAGCGACACCGGAATTTAGTGCTCGCGGCATCATGCAGCAAATGAATGTTGTTATGGCCGGCACGACGGATGACCCTATTGATTCTCTTGAACACCATAAAGCGATCGCTGAAGACAACACATTCGATGTGAAGGTTCTACCAAGCTGGCGCCCAGATAAAGCGTTCAAAATTGAACTTGATAGCTTTGCTGATTACCTACAAAAATTAGGCATGGTTGCTGACGTTGAAATCACTCGCTTCCATCACCTATTGACTGCTTTAGACAGCCGCCTAGCGCATTTCAACGACCATGGTTGCCGTGCAGCAGACCACGGTATTGAGGTAGTTCGCTACGCACCTATTCCATCTGAATCGGATTTGGATGCCCTGTTAGCTCGACGCCTCAATGGCGAAACACTCACCGATCTAGAATGTGCGCAGTTTTCAACAGCGGTTCAGGTGTGGTTAGGCAAGCGCTACGCCGCAATGGGTTGGGTAATGCAGCTTCACATTGGTGCTCAGCGCAATAACAACACGCGCATGTTCCAACTGTTAGGCGCAGATGCAGGGTTTGATTCGATCAGCGATAAGACGTTTGCCTTCGAATTGGCTCACCTGTTAGACGAGATGGATCAAAGCAACGAACTGCCTCGCACCATTCTTTACTGCTTAAACCCTCGCGATAACGAGATGATGGCAACCATGATTGGCAACTTCCAAGGTGGCGGCATCGCGGGCAAAGTTCAGTTTGGTTCTGGTTGGTGGTTCAACGATCAGAAAGACGGCATGCAACGCCAAATGGAGCAGCTATCTCAGCTTGGTCTGCTTAGCCAGTTTGTCGGCATGCTGACTGACTCCCGCAGCTTCTTGTCGTACACACGCCACGAATACTTCCGCCGAATTCTGTGTGACATGCTTGGTCGTTGGGCTGAAAACGGCGAGGTGCCAAACGACATGTCACGGCTTGGCCCTATGGTCGAAGACATCTGCTTTGGAAACGCAAAACGCTACTTCGAAGAGAGGGCGTAACCCATGAAACATATCGCCATTATTGGTGAGTGCATGATCGAGCTTAACGGCAAACCGTTCGGCTCAATGCATCAAACGTTTGGCGGAGACACACTCAATGCTGCGGTCTATCTAAGCCGCGGCTGCGAGGCCAACCTCAATCAAGATGACATCAAAGTGTCCTACGTCACGGCTTTGGGCGCAGACCCGATTAGCAAGGGAATGTTAGAACGCTGGCAACAAGAAGGGATATCGACTGACCTTGTTCTACAAGACAGCCAACGTACTCCAGGCCTATACCTGATTCAGCTTGATGACGCAGGTGAACGTACCTTTCTGTATTGGAGAAATCAATCGGCTGCACGCTACCTACTGCAGCACCCTGATTTCAATCAGATAAAGCAGGCACTGCGCAATGTCGATATGGTCTTTCTCAGCGGTATCACATTAGCGATTCTGCCTGAGCAAGATCGTATCGAGCTATTGAACATCTTGGTTGAGTTGAAGACACAAGGCGTTGAGATCGCCTTCGACAGTAACTTCCGCCCTGCGCTTTGGCCACAGGACGAAAACCAAACCGTTAAGAACAGCTACCAAGCCATGTATACGCTGACAGATTTAGCTTTAGTCACGTTCGATGATGAACAGTTGATTTGGGGAGATACTTCACCAGAACAAACCATCGAACGTCTAACTTCACTAGGTGTTAAGCAATGCGTCGTCAAACTGGGTGCAGATGGCTGTCTCATTCAAGATGCCACAATTCAAAGTGACATAAATCTAAATTCTGGTACCGCTTCGGCTCCACGGGCGGTGCCGACCCTACCTGTTGAACATGTCGTTGATACGACCTCGGCAGGAGACTCATTCAATGGCGGGTTTTTATCTGCTTACCTTGCGGGCGAAGACTTAACAAAGTCATGCCAGCGCGGCAATACCATGGCAGGCGTCGTTATCCAACATCGTGGTGCCATTATTGCAAAAGAACTAACTCAAGCGGCCATCACAGCCATTTAAGGAATACCAATGTCTAACATCAAACAACAACTGAAAACACTGAAAGTTATCCCTGTGATCGCTATCGACAACGCTGAAGACATCATCCCTCTGGGTAAAGTGTTAGCTGAAAATGGTTTACCTGCAGCAGAAATCACGTTCCGTTCTGAGGCTGCCGTCGAAGCTATTCGTCTACTTCGTGAATCACAACCAGATATGTTGATCGGCGCTGGCACTGTGCTCAATCGTGAGCAAGCTATCGCGGCTAAAGAAGCGGGCGCAACGTTTGTGGTCTCTCCTGGCTTTAACCCAAACACGGTAAGAGCCTGCCAAGAGATTGGTATTGATATCATTCCTGGGGTCAACAACCCGAGTACAGTAGAAGCCGCTCTAGAAATGGGCTTAACCACATTGAAGTTCTTCCCAGCTGAGGCATCAGGTGGCATCAACATGGTTAAGTCACTTCTTGCGCCTTACACGGATATTGAGATCATGCCGACAGGTGGCATTAACCCAAACAATATTAAAGACTACCTAGCGATACCTCGAGTACTCGCATGTGGTGGTACTTGGATGGTGGATAAGAAGCTGATTGAAGAAGGCAATTGGGAAGAACTGGCTCATTTAACTCGTGAAGCTGTTAAGTTAGTCAATTAAACCTAATGCAATAGCACCTTTAGCGTTATATCTAGCCCTCCTTTTGGAGGGTTATTTTATGGTTGAGCATTATTCCCTCAAAGTTAATATTTATTCGTGCTCGATAGCATCTAAAAATATAGGCTAAATATGGAAAACTGGATAACACAAGGTGTTGGCGGCCTGGCTTTTTGTATCGGTGTAATGGCCTTTTGGCAAAAAGATGATATGCGTTTTCGCTACCAGATGATGATCTTTTGTTTTGTCATGAGTATCCATTTCATATTCATGGGTGCCATAGTGGCGGCTATAGGCGTAATTATTAATGCTATTCGCAGCTATGTATCGATAAAAACTCAATCGCGCAAAGTGATGTGGTTCTTTATTGGCTTGATGTGGTGTATGACTTTACCCAACATGAATCATTTCTTTGAATTTATTACGGTTGTTGGTTCATCCGTTGCGACATGGGCACTCTTTTCAAGACAAGGCATCGCATTGAGGTCATTGATCTTATTCAATTCCTTCTGTTGGGCTAGCCATAACATTTGGATTGGTTCGATTGGCGGCTCCTTTGTCGAAATCACCTTTATTGCCACCAACATGGTCACTATCTATCGTTTACATCAGCGCAGATTGTTAATGGTAAAATAGGTAATATTCTCTGAAACAATACCTACGATTTAAGCCTAGAGCTAATTTATTCATCGTATTTTGAAGAACACAAGTAATGAACATTTTGAAAATAAAACAAAGGCCAACGTTCACACGTTGGCCTTTGTTTTATCTGCTATTTGTCGGAATCAGGAGTTAATCAATACCAAAGAATCCAAAATCCCTTTGCCGCTGTGGATTCCGCCTTCATTTTCGCTAGCGGGTTTACTGCGAATCAAATAACCCGCGTAGCCGTCTAGCTCTGTTACTGGTTCACCTTTGAAGTAAGCGGTGAATAAACCCACTTCGCTGACTAAGTCTGTCACGAGCGTTTGTTGGGTATCACGCACTGCAATGGTCGGCACGTCACGTTCATGTGGATACAAGCGCTGCATCAATGCCCACGCGTCGTACTCTTCTGGTTTAAGCTGGCTCAGTTGTTCGCTGATGTCATCACCAAAAACACAATGACCACCGCCCTCGCCTTGGTTTTTTAACACCCACTCTTGCTTATCAGCTTGGATGTTAAACCATTCAATCGATTCACTGGTGATAGGCTTCATATCAGCCAGAACACTCTTGACCAGTTCGGCTTCTTCTAACGTTAAACCCCAACGTGCGTATTCAGATGCTGGCATCATGGTCAGCAGCATTTGCATGGTTTTACTGGTCGCTAATTGCTGGCTGATGGTCGCGTTCATTGCGACATGGTGTTGTTCCATAAACAAGCGAGTCTGACTTAGCGTGTGGCAACACACCGATTCATTTAACTCTGGAGCCCAGTAATCTGAATACTGATAGCCGGCTCTTAGGTACACCACATCGACAGCGCCGACATCTTTCAGTAACAAGCGTTGATTATCACCTGATGAAAGCTGACAGCTCAATTGTTCAAAGGTACGACGAACCGTACGTACACCCTGCTTTTGCAGTTCAATTTCGAGTAGGTGTTGATCGTAAACATTGTCTTCATTCTTTTGCACTACCATCAAGAATGTTGGCTTATCTGAATCATTAAAGTCAGCTCGCACTTTTCTTGCTGAAGTCGCAATACCATAAGCCAGTTGCTTTAAGCCTTGGTTTTCAGCAGGTGTCGCAGATTTATCTTCAAGCCAGCTCTGGTAAGTATCAGGCCATTGATTTTGCATGTAATCATGGAACTCTGTCGCTTTTTGCCCAAACGGAGCCATACCTGCAGCAATGCCATTAAACTCGATCACTTTCGCGCCATGTTGGCGATCATCCATGAAATCAGTGCGCATTAATAGCAATGGTTGACGAGCTGGCTTAAAACACTCTTCAGTATTGCCATGTGCTTGTTGATGTAACTCCATCAAGCGGCCAAAAAACGGATCAGCTTTGGCCATATCACTCAGTGATGACTGCAAGAAATCATGATCTTCGGAAACATTACTGATTAACTTGGTGATCAGCGGCGTTACCTTCAACAAGTGTTCATACACCTCGCGCTCCATAGTCATAGGTGCAATGCTGAACGGGCAATGTCTCGCGGTATTATCTGACTGGCGAAACGCAACACCGTGCATGATCGCCCACTCACACGCGTCTTTAATAATTTGTTGCGGAATCAATGACGTGAGCATTGGATTCATTTTGGTCTCTCACTATTAACTGGGATTAAGCGCTCTACTAAGACGATGCCCATTCTAAAAAGACGAAAAACCTTTCACTTCTTTGAATACTTCAGTCAATGACTCACATCTGAGTGTCTTGGGTCTTATTGACGATCAAATCACGCAACCATTTGTGGCTCGGTTCTGAATCAAAGTATTTATGCCACAATAGGAACAAACCTCCTGGTACCAAATCGACCGGAACAGGCTTCATCACCAACTCTCCGCTATCAATGTAATCGCGTACCGAGTTGTATGGATAACACATTAATAAGTCGCTCTGCTTGCACAGCTTGATGGCACTGGTGATATCTGAAACGTTAGCCGCCTTGTTGATCTCCAATTGCTTAGAATTGAGCACTTCCATCAATAGCCAGTCACCCGCACCACCTGTCACCAACTGTATATGTCGATATTTCAAAAAGGTGTCGAGATTCCACTCCTCTTGCAAAGCAGGATGGTCATTACGCATCAAACACACCGAGTAATCCAAGCACAGCTCGACGTAGTCAAGTGCATCAGGAATACACTGCACGTGGGTAGAAGCGCGCTCATCTAGCTCAAAAATACCGATACCAAAATCCACTTCACGCTTTAATAATCGCTTGAAGCTGTCGCTGCTCCACGTTGAACTGTTAACGGTAATGTGAGGCGCATCCGCGAGCGCAGTCGGCATAAAGTGCGGATAAATCGCCGTGTAGGCGGTTTCGACAAGGTCTATAGTGAAGGTACGCTCACTGTCTTTAGGGTCGAAAACTTCGGCAACGGTCAGCTTTTCGATTTGCAGTAGGATTTGATGGATCTTAGGCGCTAACGCGAGTGCTTTGGGTGTGGGGAATAGCCCTTTGGATTCTCGCTCAAATAGCGGGTCATCAAACAAAGCTCTCAGCTTAGTGAGCTGTTTACTTACCGCAGACTGGCTCAAAAAGAGTCGCTCTGCTGTTTTACTCACACTTCGTTCTTCAATAAGAACGTGTAGGCAAAGCAGCAAATTCATGTCGCATTTAAGTAAGCTTTTAACATCTACCATGATATTCCCTAAATTCAGGTTAATGATGATTAATTGTCACTTTAAATCATATCATGGTCTTGGTAAATTTAGCGCATGTGAGTTAACACGCTCAAATAATAATAGAATTAAGGAATACTCATGGATTTTCTAGCACTACCAAAGATTGATTTACACTGCCACCTAGACGGAAGTGTTCGCCCAGATACGATTATTGACCTAGCAAAACAGTACAATATCGAACTACCTGAAGATCGCGACGCGGTTGTTCAATCTCTAACGGTGCCAGAAGATTGTAAAAACCTAGATGAGTATCTGGCTTGTTTCAGCCTGCCACTACAAGTAATGCAGACTGAAGAAGCGATTGAGCGTATCTCTTTCGAGCTTTACGAAGACGCTGCACTAGAAAACGTTAAGTACCTAGAAGTTCGTTTCGCACCAATCCTGCACGTAAACAAGGGCTTGTCTCTTGATACGATCATTGCAAGTGCAGTAAAAGGCATGAAGCGTGCAGAAGAGAAATACGACATAAAGGGCAACTACATTATGTCTGTACTTCGTATGTTCCCGAAAGATTCGATCAAAGACGTGATCGACGCAGGCCAACCTTACCTAGGTAAAGGCGTGGTTGCGTTTGATATCGCTGGCGGTGAAAAGCCGGGCTTCTGCGCTGAATTCCCTGAGTACACACAATACGCACTTGAAAAAGGCTACCGCATTACAGTTCATGCTGGTGAACAATGGCACGGTCAAAACGTTTACGATGCAGTAACACTGCTTGACGCTGAGCGTATCGGCCACGGTGTTCACATCCAAGGTAACGAAGACGCGTACAACATCGTTAAAGAGAAGCAGGTTGCGCTTGAGACTTGCCCAACAAGTAACGTGCAAACTAAGTGTATTCACAAATTCAGCGACCACCCAATTGCTGAATTCAAGAAAGACGGCATCGTTGTTACTATCAACACAGACAACCGTACTGTGTCGAACACAACCATGACTAACGAAGTGAAGCGTGTGTGTGAAACGTTCGGTCTAACACAAGAAGACTACGCAGAGATCTACAAATACTCTGTGGGGAGCGCTTTTGCTTCAGACGAAGTGAAACAACACCTAATGGGTTTCGTTGAGCAAATCTAATTTGGCAAAGCGCGCCTTTTGCTGAAATAACAGGGCTCACTTAGCATTAGTGCTTAAAGCACAAAACAGGAAGAGAAAGGCTGAGGCTTTTCTCTTTTTTTATGTTCAATTATCCGTATTCTAGTACCCATGTTGACTAGTGAGGTGCAAGCGATGAAAACGAAAACAGAACTCGAGAAAATGCTGTCCGGCGAGATTTTTGATGGCGCAGACCATGAGATAGACCACATGCGCACTCACGCCAGCAAGGCGCTATCAGACTTGAATCAATGTTCAGACGATACTCAGCTACCAAGTCTTCAGGCTAATCTGTTTGGTAAAGTAGGAAGCAGCGTTGTCCGTCCCCCTTTTCATTGTGAGTTTGGCAAAACCATAGAGATTGGCGACGACACCTTCATTAATATGAACGCAGTAATGCTAGATGGTGCAAACATCAAGATCGGTAACAATGTTTTAATTGGACCAAGTGCCCAATTCTATACGCCATCACACTCCCTTGATTATCGTAGCCGCCGTAAATGGGAAACCTTCTGTTTACCAATAACAATCGAAGATGATGTGTGGGTTGGCGGTAACTCGGTCATCAACCAAGGCGTAACGATTGGCGCTCGCTCTGTTATCGCAGCAAACTCAGTGGTTAACAGTGATGTACCACCAGACTGCTTATACGGTGGCACGCCAGCCAAGTTAATTCGGCATTTGAATACTGAGCAACAAAGCAACTAGTTCAGAAGCAATCTAAGAAAGGCCATGTTTATCACTCAACATGGCCTTTCTTCCATTGATAAGGTGTAATCCCATTTACTCGCTTAAACGCTCTTATAAATTGTGAGGCATCTGCGTATCCCAAGTGAAGTGCAATATCTGAGATCGAATAATCTTGCTCAGTCATAACGCGCTTGGCGAATTCAAAAGACAGAGCCTCTTTGATGGTTCGAAAAGTCGTCCCCTCTTCACTAAGCGCCCTTTGGATTGTGCGCTTACCAATTCGGTTTATCTGACCAAACATCACCAAATCTACGTCTACTCGACCGATATAAGGAAGCAATGCTTGTGTCACCTTGTAGGTAGAAGTAGTAGCCGTTGATACCGCTTTGATTGAGCAATCTCGATCAATGGGGCTATACGAAATGCACGTCTCAGTTTGGCCTAAATACTGTGGCGTTTCCGTTTGTATTCTTAACTCACTTAACGCATTCGCCGACACTGAAACTAAGTCGTAGCGAATTGGCTTATCAATATCAATCTGCTGAGATTTAAAATAAGCGTGGCTATAAACGATCAAAAACAGCTCGGCTTCAATACCATTGAGCGAGCTATTAGATACTAGAAATGAAAGCTTTAATGACTGTGAAGACGATTCGACTGACCATTGTTCAAACGGAAAAAGAGACAGAAAATCTTGAGCTGAAAGGTGGGGAAAATCGAGTTCGAGAGCAGCTCGTTGAGCACTGCCTAATAACGCAGAAACAAACACCTCAGATGGTAATGCCTTCCTCAAACCCTGTAAGAACTGAGTAAACACATTAAACGAGACATATTGAGCAACTGAAGTATCCATTGAGAATGGCATGCTCACTTGAACTGCGAGCGCTTCTATCGCGGCATGATATGGAACTAATGACTGATCTTCTCGCACGCACTGCTGAAAATGACTCACAACACTCTTCGCAATCAATGGTAATTCAAGCATCAGTTCACAATTCCTTTGTCTTGTTCAAAACAGGTCAAATCCACAATTCAACTCAATATCAGCATCAATTTTTTCATCAATACCAGTCTAAGTTCAGTGGCACAAAATGCACATTTTACTTTTCTAGCTTAGCTACTATTACCTCAAGTTAACAAGAGGCGCTTTAAGTTTTTAGCATTAAGGCGAAATCACAATTCAGGACGTAACGCTTTGATTACAAAGTATGACAGGGTTATCAATTTAAATAACTCGACGATACCGTCAGGGTCTACTATTAAATCTAGGCATAAATATAAATGGACTTAAGCCAGTAATTGAGAGGTTTTCATGTTTAAAAAGATAACGTTAGTAGCAGCAAGCATTGCAATGAGTGTTGGTGTTGCACAGGCAAGTGTTGAGAGTAAGACCTGGCCTGCATCAGACAAGGCTAAAACATTTGTCCAAGACACCATTGTCATTGGTATGCTCGCGAGCCCTTACGGTGCAGGTTGGCAGGACGAGCAACAACTGTTGGATTACTTCCAAGATGCTCGTGATGCAGGTATTACAGGGCATGAATACACCATTACCGCTGCTGACCACAACTTTGATGACTTCTTGTTTCACCATCATAAACACCGCTCTGCGATGGCAAAACAACCTGATAATTTCATCATCGCGCATTCCAATAATGACATTGAGAAAGCGCACACCGAAGGCAAAACTGCCGTGCTTTGGAACAGTCAAACTGCCACTATCTTGGAAGAAGATGTGACAAAAATGGCGATTCTAAAAGACATGGGCTTAAAAAGCATGATCTTGGCGTATAACGACATTTTCAGAACAGGTTCAGGGCAATTAGCAGCATTTAACGGTAGAGATATAGGCTTAACACCTTGGGGAGAATCTGTTATTGATTCGATGGTCGAGTATCAGGTCATTCTCGATCTCAGCCACACAGGCTCAAAAACAGCAAATGACGCGATGGAGTACATGGAAGAGAAGTATCCTGGAACCCCATTTGTTTACACTCACTCAGTGCCTGCAGGGCTTTATAAGAGTGAGCCAAATGCAACACCACAAGGTTGCTACCGTGCTATTCCTGACGATGAAGCGATACGCGCGGCTAAATCAGGCGGCTACGTTGCCCCAACCTTCACTGAATGGATGATGGATGGCGTTTGGCCTGAAGATATATCTCCTGTTCAAGCTGCTGATATGATCGATTACTACGTGAAATTGATAGGCGTTGACCACGTAGGTATCGCAACTGATGATATGTTCTCTACCGCAATGGTTGTGGATTTCGCAACCAAAAACGCGAAAATGTACGACGATGGCGGCTACATGATTGAGGCGTTCAACAAAGGCGCTACCGGTAATGGTGAACTGTCGAAGATCCTAGCAGCGATTACTGATGAACTGTGGAAACGCGGTTACAGCAACGATGATCTTGCTAAGATCTACGGCGGCAACAAGATGCGAGTGTACGCTCAAGTATCTGAAGGTGCTGACCCAGACGAGTTCCAAAAAGAGTATACAAAGCGTCTAAAAGTGCTCACCAAATTAAGAAATGAAAACTTAGCTATGTAGCTCGCTACTAACAAAGTTCAAACACTCGAAGCACGTCCTATTGGGCGTGCTTTTTTATTATCTGCTTGCAGGTGACCTCGCCTTCTCGCTTATCTAGTCAAGAAAGAGAATGAAGTCACACCCCCAGAAGTAACCCTCGAATTCGCCCTCCAAAACACCCTATTTCCCATCATCTAATTGGCCTTCTATGTTAGAATTATCGACTAGTTCGGAATGCGCTGAGTATCTGATTTAGTTAACTATAATTTAATCACCATGAGTGCTTTTTTAAGTTTTTAGAATGAAAAAATATGAATTAGTTGTTCAAGATATTGTAAGCAAAATTTGCCAAAACAGTATCAGCCATAAGCTTCCTGCAGAACGAGAACTGTCTGAAATATATGGATTATCTCGTTTCACGATTCGTAAAGCACTAGCCAAGCTAGAGGCTATTGGCATGGTGAAATCTAAGGTGGGTTCTGGTTACTTCGTCAACACTTCTCTCATTGGCACACCACTGGTGTACAACTCCATCACTGAAAACAGTTTTGAAGAGATCTCTTATAAAAAGCTCCAGCTAAATAAAGCGCTACCCGATAACCACGAACAGCAGATTTTTTCTTTAGACGACAATGACTACATTTGGAAAATTAGACGTCTTCGATTGATTAACAACAAAGTAGTTCAGATTGAAGAAGCCAAGATCCCTGTCAGCGTCTTCCCAGAGATGAATGCCGAGATCATTGAAAGCTCAATCCAGAAACATGCGCTAGCGAAAGGCCTCCAGATCGATAGCTACTTAACGACGTATCAAGCGATCAATGTTTCTAAAGAAGATGCGGAGTTGCTCGGCTGCAAAAAAAATGCGGCGGCGATGAATATCACCAACCGAGGTTTCTTAGCATCGGGTGAACTGTTCATCGTCAGCGACATCATCGACATCAACTACCAATGCACCTACCACACGCCTTTTAACAGTGAGAGCATGAGCTTCCGAGATAAGAAGTAATAACTTATTTAGGTGCCCACCATTCTAGTTAATTTAAATAACTAACCCAGTTAAGTATTTACAATCAAAAACCTATAAGTTAATAACTGTACTCAAATATTTATTAGTTATAATCTTGCTAACTAAAAATAACTTATAGACCTTTGATAAATTTAATTGAGTAATTAATACTAGTCAAAAAAATGGCCGCTATCTGCGGCCATTTTAATTAACTCGATGAGTTATGGAGTGTGAATCGCGCCATCAGGAAGGCGACTTTGAGTCCACTCGTGGGGGCGATACATAACAGGGAACTCGGCTGCAACCTCTCGGTCGATTTCAACACCAATACCTGCGATTTCTGACGCGTATAAGTAGCCATTAATTGGCTCTGCAGCATTCGGGAATACCTTGTGTGTGTTCTCGTTGTATTCGACATGCTCTTGAATGGCGGCATTGTGTAAATGCACATTCAAATGCGTGTTTACCGCTGCACCAATTGGCGTCATATCTGGCGGGCAATGCCATGCAATACGAACACCGAAGTTCTGGCATAAGTGGCCTAGTTTCAGAGCTGGGGTAATACCACCAATCTGTGAAACATGACAACGAATGAAATCAATGCGGCGGTTAGCAATCAGTGATTTCCACTCTTCAGGGTTATTAAATAACTCCCCTAAACCTAATGAAACTGAGCTTTGGCTACGAATATTATCCAACCATTCCGTTTGATTTGGCGGCAGAATATCTTCAATGAAGTAAGGCTTATATTGCTCGACTTCTTTGGCAAATTGTATCGCTTGATTCGGGAATAGGCGCTCATGAACATCATGAAGAATATGGAATTGGTTACCATATTTCTCTCTCAACGACTTAAACATCGTTAGAGTATTGTCCATGTACTGATCTTGGTCGTAGTACGAACCTTCAGTCGGGTTTTGAGTGGTATGCAAATCGGTTGGAACACCGCCATAGAAACCAAGCTGACAACGAATGTGCTTGTAGCCTTTGTCTAGGAAAGACTCCACCAGCTCATAAATACCTTCCATCGTGTCGCTAGTCGCGTGTGTGTATACAGGAATAGCATCACGAGACTTACCACCAAATAACTGGTGTAACGGCATGCCCGCCAATTTAGCTTTGATATCCCACAGTGCCATATCAACACCGGAAATTGCATTATTGATAACAGGGCCATTTCGCCAATAAGCGTTGACCATCATCATTTGCCATAAGTCTTCAATATTATTGGCGTTTTTACCAATAAGAATAGGTTTTAAATATTCATCGACCATTGTTTTTACAGCAAGCGGTCTTTGTTGGAATGTCGCACAACCAAACCCAGTCACGCCTTCATTCGTTTCAACTACCACGGTAATGAGATTGTGTCTGTCTGGCTTAGTAATAATACAATGGATATCAGATATAATAGTTTCTTTCACAATTAAATAACCTAAACTTAAGTCAACTCCTATTATCTAACCGCTTTAAAAACCACATTTCAAGCGCTAATTTTTCGTAAAAATAATTGGTACGTTAAGAGTATTTTTTTGATAAACAAAACATACCAATTGGCTAAAAACGGTGGAAAAATAATTTTTCGGATTTTAAGTGTGATTGAGATCTCTTTTTACTGCGTTGGATTTAAATTGATTGTCGTTATGATTGCTCGAGTTAAATATATTCCAATAACAGGTGTAGTATGCAAATGGTAGAAAAGAGTGATGCCGTTATTAATAACTCGAAGTCATCATCGAAAAATAAAAATTTCAAAGAAAATATACAGTTATTAATCACTGCACTTGGTGGTGAAGACAATATCGTGAGTATCACGCACTGTATGACAAGGCTGAGATTCAAATTAGCCGACGAATCGCTGGTAAACGAAGAAGCGATCAAGCAGATCGCAGATGTGAAAGGTGTGGTACTTCAACAAGGTCAAACTCAAGTCATCATCGGTGTTGAAGTAGAGAATTGGTTTAACGCGCTATCAAACACTCAACAAGCTGACGCTAACCCTGCTGATGAACTAGAGAAAGGTAAACTGTTCCAAGGCGTGATGCGCATTGTCGCGGGTATCTTCGGCCCAGTAGTTCCAGCGATTGCCGGCGCTGGTATGTTGATGGGCCTGTTGTCTGGTCTTATTGCAACCAATGTTATCTCTGAAACTTCAGACACGGTTTACTTCTTCCGTTCAATTTCTGTCGCTGTGTTCTTCTTCTTGCCTATGCTAGTTTCTTTCTCTGCCGCTAAGGTATTCAAAGTAAACGAGTACATCGCACTTGCTGTCTCCTCTGCAATGCTAGCACCCAAGCTAGTGGATAAAGCGGTGATGCTAAAAGATGCTGGCGCGGCTCCTGAGCTGACGGTGCTAGGCGTGGTTCCTATTGAACTGCTTAATTACGGCGGCGCGATTGTCCCTGCTATTTTGGCGATTTGGTTGTTGTCTAAAGTCACGCCGATGGTTGACCGACTGGTACCCTCTTCAGCGAAACCAGTATTTACGCCACTGCTTGCGTTTACTGTGACTTCTACCATCACGCTATCATTTGTTGGCCCTGCTGGTATCTGGCTAAGTAATGGTGCAGGTTGGGTAATGAGTTCACTACTGGAAATCTCTCCCACGTTAACGGGCTTTGTGTTTGGTCTAACTCGCCCGATTACCATCGTATTTGGTATCCACCACAGCATGACGCCAATCAGCCTGAACAACTTTGCACTGTATGGTAAGGATTTACTTATGCCGATCATGTGCTTAGGTAACATGGCAATTGCTGGTGCGACAATGGCAATCTGGCACAAGCAACGCAAGACAGTTTCTAAAGAGCAATCTTCAATTACGATGGGCTCAAGTGTTACGGCTATCTTAGGCATCACGGAGCCAGCTCTATTTGGTGTCCTCACGAAATACACCAAAGCGATGATGACCGCGAGTTTGGCGGCAGGTGTGTTCGGTGCTATCTCTGTCACGATAGATACTCACTTAACCAGCTACATTCTTTCTTCTGTATTCAGCTTGCCAGCTTACCTTGCAGGCGGTACGCAAAACTTCATTCAGGCACTAATGGGTGTGGTGGGTGTGTTCGCACTGTCTTATGTTCTAACGCTATTGTTCGTAAAACTAGACAACAAGTAACACTTCCTCCCAACCTATTGGGAACAGAATCAACGTGGCTACCTTCCTTGTAGCCACGTTCCATCATTTATACCTAGCAATACCAATCTTTCTGTAAGGGCACACTATGAGCCACATTGCGATTATCGGCGAGTGTATGATTGAACTGAACGGCGCTCCATTCGGCACCATGCAACAAACCTATGGTGGAGATACGCTCAACGCCGCTGTTTATTTGAACCGAGGTACCACAAGCTATTCCTGTTCGACAGGTGCACCTATGATTCGTACCAGTTATGTCACGGCTCTAGGCTCAGACGCTATCAGCCAAGAGATGCTTAACCGATGGCAAGATGAAGGGCTATCAACCGAGTTCGTGCTTATTGATGAACAGCGTTCACCCGGGCTCTATCTCATTCAACTCGACGATGTTGGTGAGCGCACCTTCCTATACTGGCGTAACGATTCGGCGGCTCGCTACATGGTACAGCACCCCGATTTCGTTAAGATAGCCAACCAACTTCGTGATGTTGATATGGTGTTTCTGAGTGGTATTTCCCTCGCGATACTGCCACACAGCGATCAGCTAAAGTTGCTCACTATCATCGAAGGCCTGCGTGAACGTGGCGTTACCATCGCCTTTGATAGTAACTATCGACCAAAGTTGTGGAGCTCAGAGGCCGCAACTAAAGAATGCTATCTATTGGGCTATAAAACGACCGATATAGCCCTAGTCACGTTCGATGATGAACAACTGTTGTGGAGCGATCAAACGCCACAAGACACCATAAAAAGGCTGCATGCACTCGGTGTCAAAACCGTTATTGTCAAGCTGGGTGCTGAAGGCTGCTTGATCAGCGATAACCCCGCAAATGAGCCAGTAAAAATCACAACGATACCTGTCGAGACTGTGGTTGATAGCACCTCAGCTGGCGACTCTTTTAACGGCGGTTTCTTATCTTGCTATCTCGCTGGAGGTTCTATTGAAGAAGCCTGCCACCAAGGTAATGCATTAGCCAGATTGGTGATTCAACATCATGGCTCAATCATCCCAAAATCCATCACCGACACTCTTTCAAACTGATATTAAGAAGTACACATGTCTACAATTAACGAACAGCTAAAAGCACTTAAAGTTATCCCTGTTATCGCCATTGATAACGCAGAGGATATTATCCCTCTAGGCAAAGTATTGGCTGAGAATGGGCTTCCCGCGGCTGAGATTACCTTCCGTTCAGACGCCGCTGTTGAAGCTATCCGACTGCTTCGCCAAGCACAGCCTGACATGCTGATCGGCGCGGGCACCATCTTGAACCGTGAGCAAGCACTTGCAGCAAAAGAAGCGGGCGCAACGTTTGTGGTATCACCGGGGTTCAATCCAAACACAGTTAAAGCATGCCAAGAGATCGGTATCGATATCATTCCGGGTGTGAACAATCCAAGCACCGTTGAAGCGGCATTAGAGATGGGCTTAACAACCTTGAAGTTCTTCCCAGCAGAAGCTTCCGGCGGTATCAGTATGGTGAAATCGTTAGTCGGACCTTATGGCGACATTAGACTCATGCCTACCGGCGGTATCACGCCATCAAACATCGATAGCTACTTAGCCGTGCCTCAAGTATTAGCCTGCGGTGGTACGTGGATGGTGGACAAAAAGCTGGTTGAAAACGGAGAGTGGAATGAGATTGCCCGCCTAACGCGAGAGATTGTTGAGCAAGTAAATCATTAAGCAGATCAGTCGCTAGCCCAAAGCGTTAGCGGGATTTGAGAATACAACGCATACAAAAAGAGCGAGAAGCTTGCCTCTCGCTCTTTTTTCATCTATCTATTGTGACAATTGTTGCTCTACAAGCGTGTTCCAGAACCCAACGCCATGTTCCAGAATATTGTCGTTGAAATCGTAGTGTGGGTTATGAAGCGCAGTGCCTCCACATTCACCAACACCATTCCCAACTAGCACATAGCACCCTTTCACTTCACGTAACATGAACGAGAAATCCTCACTGATAGTGAAGCGTTCACAAGCTCCATTCACATTCTCTTCACCAACAACCGCTTGTGCTGCTTTGATTGCGTGAGCAGTCTCTTCCGGCGTGTTGATTGTTGATAGAAAGCTATTGTTAAAATGATATTGATAATCAACGCCTGCTGACATGCACTGACCCGCAACGACACGCTCGATCGCTTTCTCAATCTTGTGTAACGCTTGATCCGTGAAGCTACGAGTGTCACCTGAAATGGTCACTTGCGAAGGAATCACGTTAACGGTGCCATTGGTAACAAAGTTAGTCACTGAGATAACCGCCGTCTCATCAATTGCACTCAAATTACGTGAAACAATGGTTTGTAAGGCGGTCACAACCTGAGCTCCAACTACAATCGGGTCAGTTCCCATGTGTGGCATAGCGGCATGACCACCCGTCGCCTTGATAATAATTTCAAAGCTACTTTCACTCGCCATTAATGAATTGGGGCGAGTCACAAACTTACCTTCAGGAATACCCGGAAGGTTATGCATTGCGTAAATCGCATCCATATTCCAACGAGTAAACAGGCCGTCTTCGATCATCGCTTTGGCGCCTGTACCACGCTCTTCATCGGGTTGGAAAATGAAGTAAACGGTGCCATCAAATTGCTTGCTGTTTGCTAGCTCTTGCGCGGCACCCAACAACATAGCTGTATGCCCGTCATGACCACAAGCATGCATCGCGCCATCATGTTTAGAAACATGACAAAACGTATTCTCTTCATGAATACGCAGGGCATCCATGTCAGCACGCAACCCAATCGAGCGATCGCTTGTACCATTTTTTAAAATTCCCAGAACACCGGTTCCACCAATACCACGGTGAACTTCAATGCCGAACTCTTCGAGTTTATTCGCAACAAATTCAGAGGTTTTGAACTCTTCAGTACCAAATTCAGGGTACTGATGTAGATGGCGACGCCATTCTGTGACAGTGGCAGTGTTAGTCATGGAAACTCCAATAAATAAAATACTTAAAATTAATTTGTTGATACTGTTTTGGATGTCATTTCGCGAGATTTGTTGGAGGTTGCAAATAGCATCATAGCAACGATGATTAAGCCAACCGCCATCGCCCTCAAGGGGGTGATAGGCTCTCCGAACACCAAAACAGCAATGAAAAATGCTGACATAGGGATGAGGTTTAAAGCCATGCTGCTGCCTTCAACTCCCACACGTTCTATGCCATAGATATACGCGATATAGCCCAGACCTGATACAAAACCTCCTAACACCATAATGCATAGAAGTGACCAAGAAGGGCGCATCACCAGTAGCAGGCTAGGTACATCTATACCTGACACCAATAAATAAATGAAAAAACCAACAGCTGCGAAACCAAACTGATAATGCATGGTGCGAGTTGCACCGTATTTCTCTGCCAGATGAGCCCGTAAGTGGGTGACAGATGCAAAGCTCAACACACTCAATAAGCAAATCAGATGGCCAATGTTCACACCGCTATCTTCCGAAGTAAACGGCGGAGCAAGAACCAATATGCTCACTCCAATCAAAGCAATCCCACTTGAGGCAATTTGCATACGCGTAAAGCGTGCACCATAGAAAACTTGCCCAATAGCCAAGATTGCAATCGGTACAAGACCTTGAATGACTCCGTTTTCCGATAGCGAAATATAATCGAGTGATAGAAATGACAAGAAGCTAAATAAACCTTGGCCTACTACACCACACACTAATAACTTAAATAAATCGCTTCGATTAGCCCAACTGAACGACAGTTTCGGTTTAGTTTGAGTATTGGTTTGACGTATTGCTCCAAAAATCAGGACTAAAGATAAAACCGAGAATGCCATCATGTAGCGCAGCCACACTAACAATTGCGCATCAATGGTTTGCAGTGGCAAGGTAGCTAAAGCAGCCTCAGAGCCCCATAGCAAACCAACGCTAATTGCTGCAATCCAACCTTTAGTCACTGATTTCATCACTTAGCTCGCTTCTGGCGTTGCTTTCTTATCGCAAGCTAAGTTTTCTGCTGTCTGTTCTTCTTGCTTCGTTTCAAACTTAGTGAACACGTAAAGTGCTACGACAATCAATGAAACGACAATGGTTTTCCCCATGGCCATCTGCTCACCAAGTGTCACAACTGCCACTAAGTAGCCAACCAAAGGCATTAGGTTTAATGCCATCGTTGCCTTTTCTACACCGATACGCTTGAAAGAATACAATTGAATCAAGTAGCTACCACCAGAAATGCCTGTACCTAAGAAAATAAGCAGTGCAATCAACAGCGGGCTAGAGAAAATAATGTAAATCTGAGACAAGTCCAAGCCCATGGTCAACACAACGATAATGCCCATCACAGCAACCGAAATGTATTG
The DNA here is from genome assembly GCF_024347615.1 of Vibrio splendidus. NCBI lineage: Bacteria > Pseudomonadati > Pseudomonadota > Gammaproteobacteria > Vibrionales > Vibrionaceae > Vibrio > Vibrio splendidus. Next base: position 1,424,618 of record NZ_AP025509.1, read on the forward strand.
GTACAGCATGGAAACCACTGAGCCGTATTTGTCCGCTAAGCTAGCACGTAAATGTGCCGTCCACGCTAAAGCCAGCATCGAGCATGTCACGTAAACATAACCCAGCAGCGGAGTACCGCCTTCAATGGTGTTTGTTGGCCCGACACTCATTGCGTAAATACAAACTGCAGATGCGATGAAAGCGCCCCACTGAATCTTGTTCATACGGAAGTTCATAAACATCATACCGAAGAAGACTGTCGCGAACGGCTGCATACCTTGGATAACACCGTTTTCAGTCGCACCAATATGAGAAAGAGAAAGGAAATTAAAAAGTGAGAAAACCCCTTGTCCCACGATGCCACAAAGCGCAATACGTCCAATATCTTTGGTATCGATCTTTAATGAAGACCCTAAGTCTGCACTTAAGTTTTTGCTACGTGATGTAAAAAAGAAAATGATTGATAGGCCAATTACCGCGGTAACGTAGCGGGAAAATACCAATGTCATCGGATCAACAGCCATAGAAAGCGGCTTAGAGACCACCCCTGTTACGCCCCAGATACAGGCAACGGCAATGGCGGCAGTCCATCCTAAAAATGTGTCTCTGTTTGTTGTGTTCATCTTTCTATCTTCCATAATTTTTCGATAATGGCGGTGCGGCACACCGCCTTATTACTTGTAATTTGTATCGTGGTTGACGGTTAGTTAGCGTTTGTCGCCGTTTTCATCTGAGGCGCTTTTTTCTTCGCCTTACCAAACTTCATGAACAGCATCATTGAGCCAATAACGACCGCAATCGCTAATAGTCGCATTGGCGTTACCGCTTCACCGAGGGCAAATACAGCCAGTACGAAAGAAGACAGAGGCATCAAGTTAAGTGCCATACCCGTTCCGTCTACGCCGACTCGTTCCATTGCATAGATGTAGATTAGGTAGCTGATACCTGAAATACCCACACCCAGAATTGCAATACAAGCCATACGAAGTGGAGAACTGAAAATACCGAGTGCTGAAGAGAAGTCCGCCCCCACAACGAGTAGATAAAGACCAAAACCGATTGCCGCAAAAATGAACTGGTGGTACATCGTCGCCACTGAGCCATATTTCTCAGCAAGTTTCGCACGAGCGTAAGCCATCGTAGAGAAACTCGCCGCGCTACCAAGACAGATCAAGTGACCAATGTTGAAACCACTGCCTTCAACAGATGGATCCATTACCAAGATAGCGACACCAGCGAACGCACCAACCGCCGCCAAAATTTGCATTGGAGTAAAACGTTCACCATGACGAAGGAAACCAACACACAAGATAATGATTGGAATAAGCCCTTGGATTACGCCGTTTTCTGAAGCAGTGATGTAGTCAAGAGACAGGAACGATAAAAAACTGAAAGCGCCTTGACCAATAATGCCGCAACATGCTGCCCAGAAAATGTCGTGTCGATTTGCCCAATTAAGCTTAAAGTCGACTTTTTTCTGTGGTTTACCCATCGCATTGCTGACTTGGATAATCACAAATAAGGTAATGAAGGCTACGGTATAGCGAACCCATACCAAGACCTGTGCATCCATTACTTCTAGAATTGGTGTTCCAACGATCCATGGAATACCCCATAGCAGGCCAATGAAAATGGCCGCGATCCAACCTTTTACTGTATTACTCATCTTTAAATTCCTTTCATTGGTTGCTATTGATTTAGCAATTGTCCGTAACCTGGACACTGAGCTGTCTTGCCGACTAGGTGCATGCAATGCCAGAACATCGCAGAGTTGCTGCACACGACAGGGATACCAAATCGATCTTCAATCTCTTGAATGTGGTCAAGAACACGAAGGTTGGTGCAAGACATAAATACAACATCGGCACTAGAATCAGGCAGCATTTCGCTTAATGCTTCCATCATTGATTCCTTTGAAACCGTGGTAATGTCAGTGTCTTTCTCAATACCAAGTGAACCTAAAACAGGAACTTCAAAGCCAGCGGCAGTCAGTTGTTGATAAAGAGGGAAATTCACTTCTGTTGGATAAGGGGAAAACACGGCAACTTTCTTTGCACCCAAGTGCTTAAATGCAGCTTGAGCAGCTGTCCATGGATTCGTTGCGGGAATATCACCGCGATTTTGTGTAAGAAGGTTTGCTACTTTTTCTTCACCAATAATGATAGAAGCTGAAGTGCAACCAAACGCCATAACATCCATCGGTAAGCCAGTCGCAATCAAATCTGATGCTTCACTGATTCCAACCGCAATTTGGTCGAGCGCTTCTGGTGTCATCTCGCTGCTGTAATAAACGCGGGAGCTAAACACACCCGCTTGTGTACCCAGTAACTTTGCCCAGTCCATCTCTAAAGAGTGGTCAGTACTTAGTTGTACTAAACCGATATGAACTCGACCAATTCTTGGGGCCTGAACGTGCTGTAATGGGATTTCAAATTGACGAAACTGTTCTATTGTTTGCATGAGAAACTCGTATTTTTATAATTTTTATGTGCTGACTCTGGAGTCCAGAGCCAGCTTTTGTAGGGTGTTAAATTTGTAAGGTGTTAAGTTTTGAGCTAAATAATGATCAGTTCTGGCTCTGCGCGTTTGCTTAACCATTCAGCGCCGTCTTCAGTAATCACGATATTCTCTTCGTGAACCATTGACTTACCCGGTGCGTAAACCATGCCCGGTTCTAATGTCATCACCATACCCGGCTTAAGTACTGTGTTGTCGGTAGCCGTGTTAGACGGGCGCTCTGTCAGCTCCATACCTAAACCATGACCAAGACGACCAACGTCGTTGCCCAATGCACCATTGGCTTCTAATACTCCCCACATCGCGTTGTAGATGTCAGTCGTGGTTGCGCCCGGTTTCGCAGCCTCAAAGCCTTTCGTGGTCGCTTCGTAAGTAGCGCGGTATGCCGCTTTGGTTTGCTCACTTGCATGACCAAATGCCCAGTTACGGTCGAAATCAGAGAAATAACCATCGCGTACAGCACCCGTATCGATGATCAACACATCTCCCGGTTCAATGATGCGATCGGTAGGACCCATGATGATGCTGTCATAACCATCTGGCCCTGAGCCTGCGATGATGTAAGGGCATTCGTCCGCACCTTCTAACAACATATCGATACGGAACTGTTTACAGATTTCACGCTCGGTCATGCCGGCTTTTGCGTATTGAGGGATCTTGCTAAACCCAACATTGGTAATGCGGCAGATTTCACGTGTTTTCTCGATTTCAGCTTGTGACTTGATCTGACGAAGTTCATGCATTGCTAAAGACACATCAACAAAGTCTTTCTTAACCATGGTGGTTAATTTCAAGTAATTGTTCACAGGCATACGTAGGTGAGATTCAATGCCCAGCGTTGCGCCTACTCGGCCATGACGACAAGGCAGAGAGTTCAATGCGCTAGCTACTAAACTAATGCCATCATCTTCAGGACGAGGAGAAGGCCAAGTAATAATGTTATCGACCCATGTTCCCGCCATACCACTTGCTCCTATTTCAGGAACAATCGCAATCGGCTTTCCTTCTGCAGGAACGATGACAAACCATGGACGAGTTGGGCTGTGCCAAAACTGAGTGTGGAAGCCAGTGAAGTAGCGAACGTTGGGTTCGGTTGTGAAAATCATCGCATCCAGATTCATCTCATACATGACTTTTTGAGCGCGTGATGTTCTGTGTTCAAACTCAGCTTGTTCAAAGCCGCGGTTTAGGTAGTTAGTCATTGGAACCTCTAATTATTGTATTTAGGTAGGCACTTCTGCTGCTCTTCACAACCAGTAACCAACCCTATAGTTCAATTTTGTTTACGTTACGGTGAGCATCTTACTGACATTTAAGTTAAATAATGTGACCAAGATCTTAGGGTTAACTATAGTGACCAGAAAGCATCTAAAACTGGAAATGTTGTTGATTACGATCAATTTTAGGTACTTATTTGTAACTTTAGGCTTGTGTAGGAAGCGGATATATAGTCTTATAGTTACATAAAGTTAATTGGCAACTTGAAATACATCGAGTAACCAAAGATAATGAAAGGCAATTAAAGTTAACAACAGTGGTCTAAAATGAACGCATCAGCATATAAATCGTTTAACGTAGAATTCACCGACAATGACAGAGAGCATCTCGCACTGAACTTTCGCTTAGCCGAAACCATTGCCGACTTTATTGGTCCGCACTGTGAGGTTGTGATTCATTCATTCGAGAGCTTTGAAAAGTCGGTAGTGAAGATAGTGAACGGACACCACACGGGTCGAGAAGTAGGGTCACCTATCACCGATCTGGGGCTGAAGATGCTGAGTGTGTTTGAGAGCACTGGTGAGGTCACGCCAAAGAGTTACTTCACCACCAGCAAAGATGGATCGTTACTTAAGTCTACGACCTGTGTACTAGCTGGAGAAAGTGGCAAACCAATTGGGCTGTTCTGTATCAATATGAACTTGTCTCACCCGTTTCCTGAGATCATAAAAACTTTAATGCCAGACATGGCTCATGCCCCTGTGGGTGTGCATGAGAACTTTGGAGCTTCAACAACAGAAGTGATTGAGCAAGCGCTTGAGCACGCTATTTTTGAAGTCGACAACGATGAGTCAGTCAACTTAAAAGGTCGAAACAAAGCCATTACCAAGCAGTTGCTTGAGAACGGTATTTTCGAATTAAAAGAGGCGACAGCATTCGTATCTGAGCGTCTTGGTATTACTCGCCACGCTATTTACAAATACATCCGCGAGTTTAGAGCATAGAAATCATATAAAGAGAAACGAAATGAAAACAAAAATCCATACAGATCTAGCACCAGCAGCAATCGGCCCTTACTCTCAAGGTATGGCATTCAAAGACCTAATCTTCACTTCAGGTCAATTACCGCTTGATGCAAAAACAATGGCATTTGTTGAAGGTGGCATCAAAGAGCAAGCTCGTATGTCACTAGAAAATCTAAAAGCAGTTTTGGAACAAAGTGGTGGCTCACTGGATACCGTTATTAAAACCACATGTTTCCTATCTGATATGGAAAACTTCGTTGCATTTAACGAGGTGTACACGGAAGTATTTGGTACAGAGAACGCGCCAGCACGCTCTTGTGTTGAAGCCGCTCGTTTGCCAAAAGACGCACTAGTCGAAGTTGAAGCGATCGCTTACATCAAGTAATCACGTATTGCTTTTAGTGACTGCGTATAGCAAAAAATAACTATGTAATGTTATTAACGACAAAGTAAGGTCATTGAACATCGCTTGATGGCCTTTAATTCCTCTGCCTGTATCTAAGTGTGCCCTATGTTAAAACTATCAAAAAATTCATTCTACACTGGACAAGTTTGCGAGCTATTCACTGCATCTCAAGCGCAACAAGCGCGTGAGTTTCACCGTCAGATCGAAGGTTACCAACCAACGCCACTTGTCTCTCTTCCTAATCTTGCTAATCACCTTGGTGTTAAAGCGATCCTAGTAAAAGACGAATCAAAACGCTTCGGTTTGAATGCGTTCAAGGTACTCGGCGGTTCTTACGCTCTGGGTCGCCAATTGGCAAAACACCTTGGCATTGATATTTCTGAGATCAACCTTAAAACCGTTGCTTCAAAACTGGATAAGCCACTTGTATTTACGACAGCAACAGCGGGTAACCATGGCACTGGTGTCGCGTGGGCGGCTCGTGAAATGGGCCAAAAAGCTGTGGTTTATATGCCAAAAGGCTCGTCTCAAGCCAGTGTTAACCGCATTCAAGGTTTAGGTGCAGAGTGTATCGTGACGGAAGTTAACTACGACGACACGGTACGCATGGCGAACCAAACCGCTCAAGACAACGGTTGGATGCTAGTTCAAGACACAGCATGGGATGGCTATGAAGAGATCCCAACATGGATCTCTCAAGGTTACATGACCATGGCAGACGAAGCCGTCGAGCAAGTTCAAGAGCAAGAATTTAGCGCTCCAACTCACGTATTCTTACAAGCTGGCGTAGGTGCAATGGCAGGCGGCATATTAGGCTACCTTGCAGACAAGCTAGGCGCAGATACATTTGAAACCATCATTGCAGAGCCAGCAGCCGCAGATTGTATTTTCCGCTCAGGCGAGAAAGGCGAAATGGTCAACGTAACTGGTGAGTTGAACTCAATAATGGCGGGCCTTGCGTGTGGTGAACCAAACCCAGTGACATGGCCAGTATTGCGTGATTGCAGTAACTACTTTATCTCGGTTGATGACAGTATTTCAGCAAACGGGATGCGTGTTCTAGGTAACCCACTACAAGGTGACAGCCAAATCATCAGCGGTGAGTCAGGTGCGATTACACTAGGTCTTCTTTACCAACTTTGCCGAGAGGGCGCAGACCAAGCAACGCGTGACACTCTAGGCTTAAATGAAGACGCAACCATCATGCTCTTCAGCACGGAAGGCGACACCAACCAAACACGTTACCGCGACATCGTTTGGAATGGATTGCACCACTCTAGCTAATTGCTGACGGTAATAAACTCCACAACACTAACGACAAAGCCACAGCGAACGCTGTGGCTTTTCTTTTGCCAGTTGTTCTTTAATCGCTCTCTCAAAGCACCATTTTTCTAACTCGCACCTTGATTGAGTAACCAATAGCTCACCGGGTTATCCGGACACTGATATGGCCCACACTCCACAAACGTAGCAATAGCATTCAATGCCACCACCGCGATTGCCAGTAGACACACAATCCGCCCGAAATTGCCCATCTTGTAAGGTTCATGAGATTCGGTCTTATTGGTCAGCATCAAAATAACCGACACAGCAAGAATCGTCGCCACAAACAGTACAAATGCCCATGTGTAATAGTGCATTCCCAAAATAGGACTGCCGTAGCCCGGTGTTCCGGGAATTACGTGCAAAGAGACTTGTCTTAGCGATGTGGCCACACCATACAAAGCACCAATCAGAATGACACCATAGTGACGAGATTGAGGCCCATAAACCACATTCAGCATGAAGCCAAACGCCACCATCACAAAACCAATGCGCTGCAACAAACACAAAGGACAAGGAAGTTCATTTAACACGAACTGCAGAACAAAGCCGATCAATAAAACGGCTGTCATGCCTAGCAGGCCAAGCGTATTCAAGAGAGTTAACTGATTTCGATTCATGCTAGCTCCTTACAATAAGATCGAGAGTGGATCAGTCGCATGATGATTGAACCAATACAAACCAAGGATCACTGAGCTAGCGAAAAAGCCATACGCAGCGGTCTTTGTACCAAAAAAAGCACATATCATCGCTACAAGTAATAACAAAAACAGTAAAGACATCATAAGGGGCATCCCCTCCTTATTTATCGAGTTCAGTCATATTGAACATCATAAAACACCCGCACCTACTTCCTTAGTCATTCACCTTAGGTGAACCAATGGATTACGGATTTAAAATCATCAACTTAATAGTTGTTAGTAACCTCCAAACTGTCAAGTTAGAAGCTATATGCTGATATCTATTCGAGCTAACCTCCCGATGTACACCGAACCCCAATACCGTGCTTTGCTACACTGACATAGCGTGAGATGCTTAATTTGGCTGATATTAAATCGCTCCCATTGTGACTAGGAAGCTTGATGAAAAAACACCGTACTCGACAACTCTTGGCCCTTCCCTTCACATGCCTTGTGTCTTCAAACACCAGCTTGGCAAGCTATACCATTGTGCTACCAAGCCAACATGAGAATGGGTTCAATTTACATGGCTCCCCCTTATCAGCCAGAGAGGTGATCGATTGGGAGGTCAACAATAGTGACTTAGTGTTTGGGGCTTACGCCGATAAAAATGATAACGAAAGCGTCAGCGCGATTGGTTATATGTACAACCAAAAATTGGATCTGAATTCAGGAGAATTAGAAAACGAAATTAGAAATGCCGCAGAGCGAAATGGCATTGATTACGAAGATTTTTTCCTACATTTTTCAGAAGACACGATTCTGGCAGAGCCTGATACGAGTCACGGTGCCAATACCACTTTAAATCGCAAACCTATGATTATCGGCTATACCGCTGATGAAAAGCACGCGGGCTTTTCTCTTTATCAACCACCACCTTGGGATGCTGATGTGTTTGAATATTTCGACAAAGGTGGCGCTCTCTACGTTTATCACTCTGAGAAATTCAATCACTTAGCATTTGAATTTTCACACTTTGCACAGGGCGGAGAGTTTCAGATTGAGTATCCATCATCGATGAATATTGAGGGCAAAGTCACGGCATGGTCTAACGTCGTTATAACGGAAGATAACACAAGCAACATGACCCGAAACCAAGCCGTAAACTGGCGAGTCCCATCTAACTGGGTAAGAGCAAATACTCATGATGGAAGTGGCCAGAGTTATGGTGGGGGTCAGTATTTTGGTTCTACGTTTATTCGAGATGGCGGGCGTTTATACATTGTTAGAGTACGCTGGCAAGGGAGCCAAAATGATATCCGCCCTCGCTTAAATCAAGTTCAATTGAAGGACTATTTCCCGAGAATCGTACTCAAAGATCTGCAGACTTCAAAGACAGATTCACAACCACCAAACGAAACCAAGTATTGGCGCAAGATCCGTGGTTTTGACCAATCAGCCGATCTCGACCAAGACAACTATTTATCACCTGTTGAATATAAAAATAGGAACAACAAATTGGCTACTGCTCGATTTCGTTGGGAGTCTCGCGTCATTCCTTTCGGCCGAATGTGGAACCAAAACTCATCATGGTCATTGACCAACCTTGCTAACCCAGATCTACTGATGTTGATGCGAAACTACTATTCCAAACATTGGGGGCAACAAGGGCTCAATGGCGCCTACAACGACGATACCAATAAGCTTTTAGGCGGCAACCAATTTGAGGTTTATTCAGGAGGAACCATTCAAGAGCTTGGTCTTGTCGTAGGGTCTAATGAAGCGGATAAGCAATACAAAACGCAATTCGCAGCCTTTCTCAAACGGTTATCAGCTAACGACGACACTCTTTCAATTGGCCTTAATATTGGAACGGCCAACCTTTATGGCCGAAACGGGCAATCACACTTAATTGACTCAGGAAACCTGTACTTTAGGGAGCACTACTTATTCCCCTCTACAGGCTTTAGTGGTTATGCCGGATTGTCTAAGTTTTGGGATAGCTCAGCGTTAGCTAACACTGATTCAAACGTTATATTCCAAGCCACTACTCGCTATGGGCGCGTTCAATACCTAGGTAACAGCCAAGATAACTGGCAACAAGATCAGTATTCAACCCTCGCTATTTATTACCTCAGTTACCAGCCACAGCATAGTTATTTTAACCAGTGGAATAACAGTTATGTGTATGGCAGCGGCAATACTTCCGAAGAGAATTTTTGGAAGAGTGGTGTGCCGAAAAACATAGCTTACCGACCGACACAACTGCTCAAGGTCGACCTAGGCTTTCCAGCCAACCGGATTCCGAATGCATTAGAGCCCATTCCGTTGATGCTTTCGACCACACACTCAACACCCAGTGACTACACCATTGTCGGCGATTCAACCAAGCATCAAGTTGTGCATGCTGATCTGCCAAACGGTAAGGTTCAGCTGTTACCAACCTATACCTATTTTCTTTATCGTTCGGAAACAAACATCGTAGAAGGCGGCTCAGAAGAGATGGTGCTCGCAAGAGAGTTTGAGCAAGGTCGCGTACTTTATCGAACCGATTTCTATGGTAAAAATCGTGACTTCTATTCGGCACCGAAACTCAGTATTCCATTAAACAAGCCAATGAGGCCCGTCGATGTGAATGGCAATATTGGCGACTATGTAAATGAAGTTAAGCTTGGGGGGTATCAAGGGCTATTTCTGTTTTATTAACCCCTAGTTAAGTGTTCAATGTATTAGCCATCTTTACGCAACGCAATAAACACTTACCACTTTTCCTTTAAGTTCTCGGTGACCGTTAGCGGCCTTTTACCATCACACGCGCCTTTCTCAAGGTCGTAGACGGGACTGGCTCCATGACTACTCCACCGGTGATCTTCCCTCGCTATTTTTCGATATTGCGTCGGCGTGACGCCAATGTACGTTTGGAAGGTTTCATAGAATCGGCTACTCGAATTGAAGCCCACCGTGAGTGAGATATCGAGAATGGTTCTGTCAGTATCACTCAGTAAAGCGCGAGCATGATTGATGCGCATCGCAGTAATGTACTGCTTGATGGTCATCTGCATCGTTCGTTGAAATACGTTCATTGCATAGTTGGCATGTAATCCAATATGTTCTGCGATATCTTTCACGGTTAATGGCTGGTTGTGATGCGTGGCGATGTATTCCAACATTTGGCTTACATAGAATTGAGAGTGTTTCGACACCCCTTTTGAGGTCGATTTGTCCTGTCGATTTACGAGCAGTTGTTGCCAACCATCAAGGCAGATTCGCTTAAGCATCAAGCCAATTTCATCGATGGCCAACTGCTGGCGACTTTCTGACGAATGCTTGATCTCTTCTACCCATCGGGCAATTTCAAATTCACTCACTAACGAACAAGAATTCGATTGCAACACACTGCCGTGAGTTATCTGATTGACTAAATCTCTACTGAGAGTCCACGACATAAAATGATGAATCGGTATGTTGATGATCCCCATATTATGGCTTTGGCCGGGATTGGTGAGTCGATGAGGTACCGATGCCCAAAACAAGCCAATCGATCCGCTCTTAACCACGATTGGGCTGCCGTTAATGATGTATTCCACATCGTCCCCAAAAGGAATATTCACCTCAATTTGACCATGCCAATGATAGCCGGGCATGGAGTGAGGAGCTCTAAGTTCGATATCGATTTGCTCATAGGAAGAATAAAGAGAAAGCGGGCTTACCGACACGGTCTCGGATGAGTACTTATCTAAAGTGATAATTCTCAGCGTATCAGGGGTTGATTGCGGCATATCTCGTTCCTTAGGAAATCGTATAAATGACTTTTAGCAGTTCCTCGATAATAAAACTCTGAAGGCGATCATAGTGCCGAAATACCCCATTTCATAAGATCAATACAATGTGATTAGAGTCAGTCTCTTAAGTGCAAAACTCGCTTCATTGCACAGCCCCTCTCCTCAAAAGCCAGCAAGTTATCCCATTTCCTAAGATTTCCATTCAATGATTTTAAAATATTAGAAAACGGGAGAGCTATTTGATTATCTGAGACGAATCGACGTGGGTTCTAGGTGTAATTTGTCTGTATCAACAAAGAACTCAGAGAGATAAAGGATTCCACTATGCAAAACCCTAAAATCACATTCATCGGTGCAGGATCAACCATTTTTGTTAAGAACATTCTTGGTGACGTTTTCCATCGTTCTGCACTACAAAACGCTCATGTCGCCCTGATGGATATTGATGAGACCCGATTAGAAGAGTCACACCTAGTCGTCAGTAAACTCATGGAATCATCTGGTGCTACTGGCTCTATTTCGTGTCACTTAAATCAAAAAGAGGCACTACAAGATGCAGACTTCGTTGTCATCGCTTTTCAAATCGGCGGTTATGAACCTTGTACGGTCACTGATTTCGAGGTGTGTAAACGCCATGGCCTGGAACAAACCATCGCAGACACACTCGGCCCAGGCGGTATTATGCGTTCGTTACGCACAGTCCCTCACCTTTGGAGCGTGTGTGAAGATATGACCGAGGTTTGTCCGAACGCCACTATGCTCAACTACGTCAACCCTATGGCGATGAACACGTGGGCGATGTACGAGAAATACCCACACATCAAACAAGTCGGTTTATGCCACTCAGTACAAGGCACAGCAGAAGAATTAGCGCGTGACTTGGACTTAGATTATTCAGACCTTCGCTATACGTGCGCTGGCATCAACCACATGGCTTACTACCTCACTCTTGAAAAGAAAACAGCAAGTGGTGAGTACATCGATATTTATCCGGATCTACTTGAAGCCTTTGAGAGTGGTCAAGCGTCTAAACCGGGTATTTATCACAATGGTCGCTGCACAAATTTGGTTCGCTACGAGATGTTCAAAAAATTGGGCTACTTTGTGACTGAGTCTTCTGAACATTTTTCGGAATACACCCCCTACTTTATCAAGCCGAATCGCCCAGATTTAATTGAACGTTATAAAGTGCCACTTGATGAGTACCCGAAGCGCTGTGTCGAGCAAATTGCCGATTGGAAACGCGACCTTCAAGAATTTAAAACAGCTGACAAAATTACCGTTGATGAGTCTCATGAATACGCCAGCACCATCATGAATTCTATCTGGACAGGTACTCCGAGCGTCATTTACGGCAATGTGAAAAATGAAGCCTTGATCGACAACTTACCGCAAGGCTGCTGTGTTGAGGTCGCTTGTTTAGTTGATGCGAATGGTGTGCAACCGATCAAAGCTGGTCGCCTACCTAACCACTTGGCCGCATTAATGCAGACCAACATCAATGTTCAAACTCTATTAACGGAAGCCATCCTCACTGAAAACCGCGACCGTATTTATCATGCTGCAATGCTGGACCCACATACAGCCGCTGTACTTGGAATAGAAGAGATATACGCGCTGGTTGACGACTTGATTGAGGCTCATGAGGGTTGGTTACCAGAGTGGGTTAACAAGTAATTTCATACTAATAAAAAAATACAATAACGTGAATATTAGCGCCTTCTCACAGAGGAGGCGTAAGGAGTGGTAATGAGTATCTCTATGAATACCAAGCTAAGTTATGGCTTTGGGGCGTTTGGTAAAGACTTCGCAATCACCATCGTCTATATGTACCTAATGTTTTACTACACGGATGTAGTCGGTATTTCTGCCGCTACCGTCGGCACCATCTTCCTCGTCGCCCGTATTTGGGACGCGGTCAACGACCCAATTATGGGCTGGTTGGTCAACAATACGCGCACCCGTTGGGGCAAATTCAAACCTTGGATTTTAATTGGCACGCTCGCCAACTCTATCGTTCTACTCATGGTGTTTAGTGCACACTACATCGAAGGTCCTTGGCTCATCGCCTACGCCGCTGTCACTTATATTTTGTGGGGCATGACTTATACACTAATGGATATTCCTTTTTGGTCGTTAGTCCCAACACTCACCTTAGATAAACGCGAACGCGAAGAGTTAGTCCCATATCCTCGCTTCTTTGCGAGCCTCGCGTGGATAGTAACCGCTGCCATTGCAATGCCTTTCGTCAACTATGTAGGTGGTGACGACAAGGGGTTTGGGTTTCAAATATTTACGCTACTGTTGATTGCCTGTTTCTTAGTCTCTACGTTTATCACACTGCGTAATGTCAAAGAACGCTATTCAACCGCAAACCTGGACGCCACACAGCCTGAAGAAAAAGTATCACTGAAAAAGCTACTGTCACTTATCTACAAAAACGATCAATTGACCAGCGTTCTATGCATGGCACTGTCTTACAACTTAGCGACCAACATCATCACAGCCTTCGCGGTTTACTACTTCACCTATGTTGTAGGTAACGAAGAGTTGTTCCCTTACTACATGGCTTATGCAGGCATCGCAAACCTCATCACACTGGTGCTGTTTCCTAAACTCGCAAAAATGTTCTCACGCCGCACCCTATGGGCTTGTGCTTCCACTTTCCCTATTTTAGGTAGTGCTGTTCTGATCTATGTTGGCATGTACGACAAACAAAGCATTCTGTTGATTTCAACGGCGGGTGTGTTCCTACAAATCGGTACTGCCCTGTTCTGGGTACTCAACGTGATCATGGTTGCCGACACGGTCGATTACGGTGAGTTTAAACTAGGTGCTCGTTGTGAAAGTATCGCTTACTCGGTGCAAACTTTGGTCGTAAAAGCAGGCTCTGCATTTGCCGCTTTCTTCATCGGCATCTCGCTCACTGCCGTCGACTATGTGCCTAACGTAGTGCAAAGCCCTGAAACCGTATTTGGCATGCAATGCATCATGGTCGGCCTACCTGCTTTCTTCTTTGCCATTGCGTTAATCATCTACTTCCGCTTCTACAAGCTGAACGGTGCTTATCACCAAAAAATTCAAGATCACCTCACTGAAAAGTATGACCACATCACCAACGATGGCTCAAATACAGGAGAAGCTTCGAAGCCAACCAAACCAGTACAAGCAATTTAGACCCAAGTAATAAGTCAAAGAAACTGGGAACAGAAAACTAAAATCAAAACAATCAGCACATCATCGATGCAAAAAATCCCGGAAACTAAAAAGCCTAGCGAGTAATCGCTAGGCTTTCGTACATTAAAACAATAAGTGAGATAAGGGGAAAGATTGCCAATCATCAGTTCAAATCAGGTGAACTGCACCAGTATTTACAACTTCTCTATTTTAGCGGGTCATTGTCCGGTAGTGCCTTATGAAGCCAGAGTGCTAAACGCTTTTTGATATTTGCGCCATCAAGCTTATCGTCAGGTAACGGTGTGATCTGATTAACTTCAACAAGGAACAAGTACACCGCTTTAACCTTTATCGGTTGGGATGAATGTGGCAAATCAAAACCTTGTAGTTTTGCCATCTTAAAACCGACTTCAACTGCTTTTTTTACCAGCTTATCTTCATTAATGATCTTCGCGGTTTTCGACATATCATCTCCATCATCTTTATCGAGTGAATACTGAGTATATCAAACCGAAAAACTCACAAGATTACTTCGGTCTCAATTTGAGGCGTCGCTTTGATAAATAACATAAAACGAATAACAGGCTCTAGAATGACTCTAATTCGATTGATAGTTACGACACCAACACCTATAAGCAAACGGTCTCTTAATAAAACACTCAGTAAATGAGATCTTAAGTCAAAAAACAAAAAATCTAATCATATTTGACTTAGCATTCCAAAGAATACGGAATACTATGATTATCATTTAGATAAGAATCACTGCTTAAAACAACAATAAACCCATGTTATTTAACCAGTTTTATACTAAGACGACTTTGATCAAATTTACAGTCATCAATAGTGATATAGTTATTTACAAAACACTCACTAAGCAAATAGAATAAAACCACTAATTTTGTACTGGTGTTAAAAATGCGTTACCTTTGGGCTTCATTCTGTCATAAAAATCCTATTCCGGGTCGAATCGTACATATCCTTGTTATGTTGATAGCGCTAGCTTCTATTACCATTCCATTGATATCAAAAGACGCCACAACGATCTTAGCTTCACTGTGTGTTGCCCTAGTCTGTTTCGTCGTTTTTGTCTTCTTTGCGCTCGCCGACAAAATGCGCTCAGGCATGCATTAATCAGCCAATCAGTTCTCTACCACCAAGCATTCTCTTTTTAAAAATTCATTATAAAATGCTGGTTACCAGATACGGAAAAGCCCAAAGTTATTAGCTTTGGGCTTTTGATACCAGTAATCATTAACTCAACAACGCACTTAATATAAGTGTGCAAATTCTTCGATTCGACTCTTACCGCGCAATAATAAAAAATTCAAAAAGCGGGATGTTGAGGTAGTGATTATTTTGTCTTCTTCCACACCGTGCTTTTCAAGTAATGCTTTTACAAGACCCAGAAGAGCAATCTCTTCACAGAAATGCGCATCAGAACCTGTAGAAAAGTAAACGCCAACTCGCTTGCCGATCTCGACAATTTTTGAGCATCGCACATCGCTTCCTTTTCGGCTCTTGCCTGTCAATGACGTATTGTTCACTTCAATCGCAACATTGTGCTCCTTTGCACACAACAGAACCGCTTCCATATCGAACTTGTAGTTTGGGTTCCCTAAGTGCCCTAGCACATCGACTTTGCCACTCCTAATGACGTTGATTAACGCCTGTGTATGCTCTTGTTCCGTCGATGGCTTGAAAACTGGCTCATGCAAGCTCGCAATCACCCAGTCTAAGTGTTGGTAAGAAGACGGAGGAAGATCCAACTCCCCAGCAGTGTTCAGTGTGTTGGCTTCCACACCACGCAAGATACCTACATCGTGCAGAAAGCGGGGCAAAATCCTTTGGTTATTGAAAAACCAGTAGTGGGGGGCTCCCGGCATTTCAGGAGCATGATCCGTTGTACAAAGGAGTTTTAGCCCCTTATTTTTCGATGCCAGTGCATTTTCGATAATGGTGCTATAGGCATGGCCACTTGCCAATGTATGAGTATGGCTGTCGACAACAATCTCCATTATGACCTCCTAAATTGTTTAATTGATTTGAAACGAACCGTCTTGATTCATGAAGAGTGTTAGGTCAGCAGGGATAGAATGGTCTAACACTTTATCGACGTTCTTTGAGTCTGAATTTTTATAGAACTCGACCGCCTCTTCTAATGAGCTACCTCCTCGCACTTTGCGGTTTACTAAGCGCTCTTCGAGGAACTTAGCGTCAGTGTCTATGAAGATGGTGAAATCAGCCAACTCATGTAATCCATTCCAAACAGGCTCATTCAGTAACAACCAGTTGCCTTCAATCACGACAATGTTCTTGTCTACCGAGATTGCGTCATCCACAGGATCATGAAGATTTCTATCGTAGTACGGCCACGTAGGATTTTTTACTTTCAGCTGTTTCAACTTATCGATCAACGAGGTTAAATTGAACGTTTCGTGAGAGCCTTTAATGGTACGGAGTTTAATTTTCTCTTTATCACGAACGATGTAGTTTGAGTCCAATATCTCATTGGGGTAATGAAAACCGTCAAATGGCAATACCTGAAGTGGCTCAACGTTGGTCTGTAGATGGGACAAATGCTCCCAAAACGCGGCTAACGTCGATTTACCACTGCCAGGAGGGGCACACAAAAAGATTATCGTACGTTCTTTTTTCTGCTCAAAAAGTCGCGTAAATTTTTCAACCAGTGGTTTATGAATCTGTTCAATATCTTTATCAGGGAATGTCGCTTCGGTTTCAAAGCCACTCACATTTAAGGAAACTTTCATGTTCAACCTTATCCTAATATCTCTTTCTCAATACTTCCCAACAAGTTCTCGCAACAGAGTTTCAGCACTGTTTTAATCAGCGACTCGTAACGTGTTTGAGTGAATGAATCGAATGACGAGAATTTTAATTGGTTAATTGAATCTAAGTAGAAGCTATCTTTGCCTTTCGAGAGGTTTGATTGATTACTGATGAAGTCGTAAACCATGTCATCGCCAAATGTCAGTACTTGCGATTGCTTACTAGTGTATTCATACATTTGGTCGAATAAGCCAATATCTGCGTAGGTTTCCAAAGAGATCTTACCCATCGCAAACATCAATTTAGAGGCGACGTCGGTTGTCACAAGAGGCCCATCTTCTTTTAAAAGAGGTACGACGGCGTACTCCATCACCAAAGCATCTTGAACAAACACGTTCGGTAATAGCTTTTTCAGTTTTTGGTTTATTAACTTATTAGACGCTTCGATCAAACTCGTCGCGGAATCACACTGTTCCAATGCATCCAATAATTCATCTTGCAACAAAATATCAATTACCTCATGAAGCAGTGGTGGCTGACTCGCCACCACAATAATGAACCATATTAAACGGTTAAGCTCACATCATAACATTCAAGTAGCGCTTTTTCTGCCAATTCATTCCAAACGTAATTATTGGCTTTCAAAATTTCATCAAGCTCCAGAAAGAATGGAGACTGCTCTGCCAGTGTATGGAATTGGTCAATCGCTGTCAGCGGTAAGTCGATATGTGGGTAAATCAATTTCTTGCCACCCGGAATATCTAACTGATTGAGAATAGTATGCGGTACCGCTTCTAGACCACCAACGTGTGTCAGCATAAATGAAGGGTTGATTCTATTCGCTTCTGAAAGCTCAATAGACTCGACCATATCACCCGTAGAGCCACCAGAAGTGCCAACAATGTGAGTCGCTTCGTAGTGAACGTTATAGAAGTTGAATGGTACTTTGAACTGCTTGTCCGTTGGGCCAGCAAAGAAATTTAAGCAACCATCATTGCCTAGCAACTCATCCGCTTGCTCAAGCACTTGTGCAACCGCGGCATACACCATGACATCATCATACCCCTTACCATCATTCAACTGCTTAAGGTGTGAGACAGGATCTTCTAACTTAGCGGTATTCACATAGAACAGTTCGATACCGTTTTCTGCTGCTTTTGATACAGAAATTAGGCTCTCAGCTCGCTCTAGGCGCGCTTCGTCAATATCGGTGACAACGATTCGACTTGGTTTGACTGGACCATTAATCGCGTAGTCAATTGCACCAATTCCCATAGGACCTGCACATGCTAACAATGCAAGAGAGCCGCCCTCTTTGATGCCCATTTGATGTTCATATACATAAGGCGTTGTATGGTAGCTTGCGTGGAACGCACCAATGATGCATGACATAGGTTCAGCTAAAGAGGCATTAGCGTAGTACGAACTCTTGTAAGGCAATACACAGTCCAAGTCGATTGCTACTTTAGGGATAATTGAGTACGTCGCATTGCCTCCGAACGTTTCATAGCTGTAGCCTGCTGAGTAGCCTGTTGGCAAACCCATTGCTGGCTGCAGTACAAATGGTTCGCCCGGCTTAAAACGGTCTTGTAAGTTAGCACCTACTTCTACAATTACACCTGCGTATTCATGGCCTGTCATTACAGGTACTTCAGCAATATTTCCCGGTACACGTTTATGGTTGCTGCCTAACAGTGCTGCTTTGTAAGTAGAAAGACAGATGCTGTTTGAGATATTTTTAACTAATAGTTCATCATCAGAAATTTTTGGAAGATCGAACGTTCTAAGTTGAACATCTTTTTCACCACGGATAACAGCAGCAGTTGTTTGAGTCATGATTTTCTCTCCGAAACTGGGACCACTTAGTGACCCCCAAAATTTAAATTAAGCTTGTTGACCTATGGTGTTCATTAGGTTGTCTAATGCAGGGTCATGTAAGAAGTTCTTGATAGTGACCACAGGTAAACCCGTTGCTTTAATCGCTCTATTCTCTAGGCTCTCGTGAGTCACCACCACATCGGCATCAGTTGGGACTTTTTCGATAGCAAAGTTTTTAACTTGAACATCGTAACCGGCTTTTTCTAGTTTGCGTTTGAAAGTCGATGCTCCCATAGCGCTTGAGCCCATTCCCGCATCACATGCAAAGGCAATAAATTTGATGTTCTTTACTTCTTTTGGCTGTTCTGTTGAAGCCTGAGCTGATGCTTTTGCTACCACACCTTCTGCTTTCATATCTTTCATGTCGGTTATCGACTGTTCAAACTCGTCTTCTGATTGTTCTTTCTTGCTCACTTTCAGGATTGCACTTGCGACAAGGAAAGACACAACCGTTGCTGAAGCCACACCTGCGATGGTTGCGAAGAAGCTTCCTTTTGGTGTGAGTGCTAAGTAAGAGAAAATCGAACCCGGACTAGGGCCAGCAACCAGACCACCATCAAGTAAGTTGAACGTTGCAATACCTGTCGCTGCACCAGCAATCATCGCAACAATCATGATTGGCTTCATTAGCACGTATGGGAAGTACAGCTCATGGATACCACCGAAAAAGTGAATGATGATTGCACTTGGTGCTGATTTCTTACTTAGACCTTGACCAAATTTCGCGTAAGCCAAAAGCATACCTAGACCAGGACCTGGGTTTGACGCCACCATAAAGAAGATCGATTTGCCCGTTTCCGCCGCCGCTTGTAGACCTAGTGGGTAGTAAATACCTTGGTCGATAGCGTTGTTTAGGAACAGTACTTTTGCGGGTTCATTAATAATGGCAAGTAACGGAAGAAAACCAGTTGCCACAAGCGCTTCGATACCCGACTTAACGAATAGGTTCGCAGCAGTCACAGCAGGACCAACAATCGCGTAAGCAAATAGACACATCAACATGCCGAAAATGCCTAGCGAGAAGTTGTTTACCACCATCTCAAAACCTGAAGGGATCTTGTCTTGTAAGCGTTTATCGATTTGAACGATCACCCAGCCACTCAATGGACCCATGATCATTGCGCCAACAAACATTGGAATCTCAGCGCCAGCGATAACACCCATAGTACCTATCGCACCAGCAACTGCACCACGCTTATCCCCGACAATTTGTCCACCGGTATAACCAATAAGCAGAGGAAGTAAATAAGTGATCATCGGACCAACTAATTCACCAAAATATTCGTTAGGCATCCAACCTGTTGGAATAAATAATGCAGTAATAAAGCCCCATGCAATGAAGGCTCCAATATTTGGCAATACCATCGCGGTCAGATGACCACCAAAAGATTGCACTCTTGCTCTTATATTTGTAGACACTGTATATTCCTTATTTTCAAAGGTTATTCTTAGTAGCTTTTAATAATTTCAAGTACGTCAGCTTTTGAAGATGAAGCCGCCAGCTTGGCAATATTTTCTTCATCAACTAACATTTCACTAAGTGCTTGAATAACCTCGATGTGTGTATCTGAATCCTTTGCAGCTAATGTTAATAAAACATTCGCTGGTCCCATTTCTGAACCGAAATCAACTGGGGTTGAAAAAACGTGGATACCCAACCCAGTCTTTAGTACACCTGCTTCTGGACGGGCATGAGGCATAGCAATACCTGGACAAAGAACATAATAAGGTCCATTATCATGCGTTGACTGAATGATCGCGTCTGCGTAGTTATTGGTAACGTAACCTTTATCTTGCAAATAACGAGTTGTTTCTTTAACTGCATCTTCCCACTTATATTCAGAGTGGTTAATGACATCAATTAAGTCGTGGTCAATAAGGTCATAAAGCATAATATATCCCAGTTATTCTTGTTCGTTGTTGTTGGGATTATTATCAATGGAAGTTGCCGAATAGAGAAATGGCAAAGAAACGTGACTTTAGTCACCTATAAATAACTGTCAATCGGATATTTCTGCGTTACCCCTCAAATTTAACCTGTAACTAAATAACAAATTTATAATTAAAAACAAGTCAATAGTTTAAGTTTGACATTGAACTCAATAACTAAAATTAATTTAAAACAACAAAATGAGATGTGAGTTCAATTTGGCCAGTTGACCATAAATTAATTGTGATAATGGTTATGTTTGCATTCGTAAAGCAAGGCATGTAACACGCTAAAATCAGTGACCGAGATCGCGTATGAAATCCAAGCACCATTCAACTGAAATTTTACGACATGACAAGCTGCTAACTCACTCATCCAGCCTCACGACATACAAACGACCTGCATAAAAAGTCAGACGAAACTCCAAATACGGAAAAGCCCAAAGTTATTAGCTTTGGGCTTTTCTTCTAGCGACTGTGGTTGATTACAACCGAGTGATACGACAACCGAGTCTTACAGCGTCAGATGCATAATTGGAAATGGTTTTCCCATGTCATCAATTGGAGATCGTGATTCAATTTTGAACCCCATGTGCTGATAGAAACCTACCGCTTGTGGGTTTTGCTCATTAACGTCAACTTTAGTGGCTGCTAACTGCTTAATGGCATGTTGCAACAACACCGTACCTACGCCTTGCCCTCGAACTTCATTTAAAACGAAAAGCATCTCTACTTTTGCATCATGGACACCCACGAAGCCAACAATCGAACCTCTTTCATTTTTAACGCATTTCAAAGAAACCGCAGGGAACGCATGTTCCATGATGATAGGTTTAAAAAACTCAATATCTTCTTCTGTAATAAAGTCATGAGTTGCTCGGACCGAATTCTCCCAAACCTTAAGCATTTCTGCATAATCTTCAGGAAGCACATTTTCTATAGTCATAATTTTCTCTAGATTAAACTGAATATAAACATGTGCAGCCGCGAGCCAGTAGTTTATCAATGGTTAGAAAAACAATACAACCGCATTCTCTATACCATTTACTCGCTTCGCTAGCCCTATCAATCAGGCATGACCACAATACCCATGGTTTCAAGCAGTTGCTCTTGTTGCCAAGCGACAATTTTAATCCCCGACGTGTCTACCTTGCGAGGGTCTAACCCTTCTAATTCAGCATGGCATAAATTAGCACCTTGCATACTGAATTGCCCCCATACGTCTTCCGAGAACACTCCTCGGCTGAGATCAGACTCTTTCAGAGACGCGCCGCCAAGGTAAGTGCCTATCCAACGGTTCTCAAACAGCTCGCACTTCTCTAAACAAGCTTGTTCAAAATTAGCGTAAGACAGGTTGCAACCCGTGATGTATGCCGAACAAAAATACATGCGATTGCTTACCTGATTGGCAAAATTCGCACGAGTGAAGTTCGCCCCTTTCAAATCGCATTCACGTAGCTCAATACCATAGCAATTCGCGTTACTAAAATTCGCCATCGCCAACTGGCAATTCTGGAAGCTTGCATCTCGTAAGTCGGCAATATCAAAGTGGCATCCCTCAATATCGCCTTGTTCGATGAACTTACAGTTAATAAACGTCGCATCACGCAAGTTCGAACGTCTGAAATCACAACGGATAAACGTGCAGGCTGTAAATGTAAGCTCTGATAAGTCTTGCTGAGCAAAACTGTGGTGATGATAAGTGCTGTTATTGGTGTCCATTTAGCCCCCTAAAGAAATTAAGCTAAGACTACCATTGCGATCTTAAGAAAACACCAAATTAAAAACCAACAAAAACAGCAACTTAAAACACCCTAATTTAGCCATTTTAAGGCACCAAACAAGCCCTTTAAGGTTGTTATTTTCGATTTATAGGATGTGCTTATCTTGAAAAAAGTTTTGTCGCTTAGAAGTACCAATAAGAGAAAAAGTTACTTTGACGAAACGAGTCAATTATTGACCGCGTCCTAACGCGCTAGACTGGACGGTTGGTATGTTGCTCGTTACACTATTCCTCATTCTCAGCATAAAGAGTAAGAACAATGAAAGACATGCGACAAGCTATGCTCGATGCAGGGTTTAGCCTTATCAATGAACACGGGTTTGCTGGTGTTGGCCTGATGAAAATCATCAACCAAGCGGAAGGCACGAAGGGTTCTTTTTACCATTACTTCAAATCCAAAGAACACTTTGGTGAGATCCTTCTTACTAACTACTTTGATGAGCATCTCGCTAAGCTAGACGACTTTTTAAGTGATGAGTCGCTTTCTCGTCGTGACCGCGTAAAAGCCTATTTCGAGTTTTGGTGTGCATCGAAACTGACTGAAGACTTCAATATCCAATGTCTTGTCGTAAAACTGGCGGGAGAAGTATCTGGGTCTGCTAACCCGTTACAGTCCACAATGGCAGTAGGCGCAGAAAAGATCATCCTGCGTATGGCGAAGCTATTTGAAGAAGGCAATGAGACCGGTGACTTCACGATCGCAGAGCCCGAATCGCTGTCTCGAATGCTTTATGGCCTATGGCTAGGCTCAACGCTCATGGCCGCTATGCAGCGTAACCGTTCGATTCTAAACAATGCCATGGATGAAACCATTCTTGCCATGAGCCCAGCCCAAGAATCGGCTGACTAGATATACCCGTTACCAGAAACCAAAAACCAAAAACCAAAAGGCTCGCATAATTTAGCGAGCCTTCTACTTATTGTAAATCTTGATTGAATTCATTCACGCCTACTCCGCTACCCCAGACGAGACGCAATATTATTGGCTTTGAGTAAGCCCTTAATAACCGGGTCGATATGCTTGAAGAAGCTCAGCCATCCTTCACAGAGATAATTTAACCCTGCCTCACCATCGCGGCTTTTGATGATGCGGTTTTTGGGGCACTCCCCATGGCATGCGAATTTAAACTCACAGGCTTGGCATTGTTTCGGCAGAGACTTCTGTTTGGCGAAGCCAAAACTCTGCTGCTTTGACGAAAAGGCTAAAGTTGAAAGTGCTTGTCCCTGAATATTACCCAGCTGAAATTCAGGAAAGACATAATGGTCACATGAATACACATCGCCATTGGGCTCAACCGCTAACCCTTTGCCGCAGATCTCACTCAAGGTGCACATGGTGCTTTCTCTGCCCATCCACACTCCGACAAAATTTTCAAAGTACGGCACTAATATTTGTCCAAAATCATGTTCGAACCACTCGTCAAAAATGGTAGTGAGGAATTCTCCCCATTGCACTGAATCGACACTCCAAGCTTCAACCTCGCCTGATACGGGAATGATCGCTTGTTGGTTGCTCAACCATTTATTGTTGGTGTGAGCTTCGCGCTTATCAACCACAGGAATAAACTGCAACTGCTTCGAACCCACTTCATCGCGTAGAAAGCGATAAACCTCTAGTGGATATTTACCTGTCACATCATTCACGCAGCTTAGGGTCGCGAACTCGACGTTATGTTGCTTCAAGTAGCGAATGCCACGCATTGTTTGAGAAAAAGTGCCTTTGCCTGCACGGTTGGTTCGGTAGTGATTATGTAAGTGCTCTGGTCCATCAATACTCACGCCAATGATAAAGTCATTGTTCTTGAAGAACTCACACCACGCATCATTCAATAAAGTGCCATTGGTTTGAAGGTCATTGCTGATCTTACTGTGGCTAGGGCAATATTTTTTCTGCAGGGCGACGACCTTTTGAAAGTACTCAATCCCCAACAAGGTAGGCTCTCCACCATGCCAAGAAAAGATGATTTCAGGTGTATTCTGCCCTTCTATATATTGCTTGATATAACGCTCTAACAGAGCTTCATCCATCGTATATTGAGAGCCTTTTGGGTATTCAAGCAGCTGTTGTTTTTCTAAGTAATAACAGTAGGTGCAACTGATATTACACACCGCACCAATCGGTTTTGCTAACGCCTGAAGTTTGCTGTGTGCTTTGCCATTGAACTGCGGAACTGAACTCAAATTTGATAGCGATAATGTCGTCATGAAGAGTGCCTCGATGTAAAAGTTATTGTATTAGCTAAAACAATTCGTAATTCCTTTACACGGTGTTCATCGGCCAACCAAGCTTGATGGCATTAGGTTGGCCGAGTGGTTTTTCCTCTATTTCACGTTTTCAAACGGGTTCCACGCTTCGTCAACCGGGACGATATTTTGCGCTTTTTCGTATTCTTGATATTCAGCGACCATTTCAAGGAACAGATCTGGCATTTCATTTCTCAAGTCATGTTGCTCAGCTGGATCTTTCTTGGTGTTGTATAAATGCCACTCACTGTCGCCGCCCATTCCCGTAGAAATTCGGATAATCTTATGATCACCTTTAAGCAGAATTCCGCTACCAAACAATTCAAATGGAATCGCATTGTTGGCACTGTGCACGTCTGCCGTTTCCCCTTTGAAGTAAGGCAACAAGCTCACACCACTCATCGGCGCTACTTCTCGACCTTGATATTCCGTTCCTGGATGCTCGACCTCTGCAATCTCAAGAATCGTGGCTGCAATGTCCTTCACTTGGGATAAGTCGTCTGTCTGAGTTCCCGGTTGCAACGCATCTTCACCGTCTAAAAGCGCTTTGACTGGCTTAACGATAAACGGCACACGGATACCGCCCTCTGCTGTATAAGCTTTGTACCAAGATAGGCCGCCAGTTGAAGCGCTTGCCCACTCAGGACCAAGTGACACACTGGAGTTCGCCTTACCCAAATTTTCAGTCGAATTATCGAAATGATGAGCAGTCCACGTTCGGATCAAATCACTGATATTTTCACCG
Source organism: Vibrio splendidus (assembly GCF_024347615.1). NCBI lineage: Bacteria > Pseudomonadati > Pseudomonadota > Gammaproteobacteria > Vibrionales > Vibrionaceae > Vibrio > Vibrio splendidus. The sequence continues at coordinate 1,450,032 of NZ_AP025509.1, forward strand.
GTAATATCCGCCGCTTCTGGGCCGTTATCCGCTAGGTACATGATGTAAGTATTATCGTATTCCCCGATTTCTTTCAGGTAATCGACTATCTGACCGACTTGTTGGTCCTGCATTTCCATCATGCCCATCGCGACAGCCATTTTCTTTCCGTACCACTTTTGTTCTTTCTCAGAGAGCGAGTCCCAAGGTCGGCTTAATGAGTTACGTTCTGAAATATCGGCGTCTTTTGGAATCACACCCATCTCTTTCATGCGTTCGAAACGGCCTTCTCGAACCGAGTCCCAACCATGCTCAACGTAGTAATCGACTTTATCTTGATAGGCAGACTCAGGCGCTTGCAGTGGCAGGTGAATACCGGTGAATGGGACGTAGGCGAAGAAAGGCTTGCCGTCGTCTTTTTTGCTGTCGATCATCTTGATGATCTCGTTGGTGTAAACTTGGTCTGAGTACTCGCCTTTGTATTTATCCTCAACCACCTCGCCGTTGCGGTAAGTTGGCTCAACTTCGACGCCGGGAATATCCCCTTTTTGCAGCGCATCCGCTGTCGCGGCATTTTTGGCCGGGAACATCATATCTCGATTAAAGTGATTAGAGCCGCCCGCTAATATACCGTAACTCTCACCAAAACCTCGATCGTCAGGTAAGAAGCCATCGTCGTGCCCCAAGTGCCATTTACCAGAGAGGTAAGTGTTATAGCCGCTCTCTTCAAGCAGCGTGGCGACCGTAACACCTTTCTTGGTGAGGTAACCTTCATAACCCGGCTTGCCAATCGCACCCGGATAGACAGCATAGTCGAAGGTGCCTAGCCCAACCTCGTGGCTATTTGCTCCGGTTAACATCATAGAGCGCGTTACCGATGAAGTTGGTGACGCGTGAAAATTAGTAAACTTAACCCCCTCTTCAGCCAGCGCCATTAGGTTTGGTGTATTGGCTTCTGAGCCATAAGGCTGAGTATCGGCAAAGCCAACATCATCGCCAACAATAACAACAATATTCGGTTTTTCTGATTCAGCCGCCAGAGCAGCACTGCTTGCCGCAGCCATTGCAGTGAAGACTAAAGATTTCTTGAATGTCTGCATAAGACGTTCTCCAATTTCTGTGATTAACTTGTTTCAGTAATTAACTTTTCTGCGAGTAACTTTTCTGCGAATAACTTTTTCTGAGGTTAACCTTTCTGTGATTAACCTGAGTTAGGATTTGAATTAATGCGCGGCTTGCGACATCCAATGTAATAAGTCGAGCGCAGGGTCATACTCTTGAGCTGCTGCCATGCCAATCCAGGTGACAGCCTCCGCTTGGCTGGCTTGAACGCCACTTCCAGAGATATACATCAACCCAAGCTGTGTTTGAGCTTCAGGGCTACCGTTATTGGCTGCGGTGACGAACCACTCCGCGGCTTTTTCATCATCCTGTTCTACGCCCTCTCCGCTCAGATATAAGTAAGCGACAGAGAGCTGGGCATCCAATTGCCCTTGATAAGCTTCATCCAACAGTTGCACGACGTCTTGATGCTGCTGCGATTGATCCATGGTGGCTTCATTCTCAAAGCTCTCGCTTCCAAAGCTTGCCTTGGCAAAAAACAGAACAACCAAAACACCCGCCAAAATCACGGTAGTTAAACGTTTATTGAGCATTTATTTCCTCCTCGGGAATAAAGGTCTCGACGTCCCTGTTGAATGAATTAGGTGAAAAGTAGGAATGGCGCGATGATGCACAAGCTTGATAGCAATACGTTTTCGATTTTCATAATTGGCTCTCGAGTAATGATTGTTGAGTGAATCAGGGACTGAATCATCGACTGAATTAAATGGTCATAAGATTCAGTCGATTAAGACAGAGACTTAAATCGCTTTCTCTATGATGGTTTCAATCGTCTGTTTCGAGATTGGGTAGAACTGAAAACAGATGTCTTTTTCAATCGCTTCTGCAATGTTGCTCTTCTCTTGCGCATCAAAGTCCCAGCTGCTGAAACGCTTCATCGCACCGACACTGGTTTGGAAGTTGTTTAAGAAATCCAACACTCTCTGGTAAACCATCTCATCGGTTCCCGTAGTGTCGACAGAGAAAGCTTGAGCTAACTTCCCCGCATTCGGCATATAGAATTCAGGCAGCGCTTCAATCACAACCGGCATCAGCACCGTGTTGGCATCGCCATGTGGAATGTGGCTAATCGCACCAAAGGCATGAGCACAGTTGTGAATCGGAATACCGCCCAAAGACGAATAAAATGCAGAGATCGCCATGGTGCTTGCTTGAAGAAGATTGCCACGTGCGGTTAGGTTTTCTGGCTCTTTCAATGCCAAGGGTAAGTTTTCAATAATCAGTTTTGCTGCCTGAATGCCGTAAGCGTCAGTGAATGCATTACTCATCGGTGACACAATCGCTTCAACAGCGTGTGTTAACGCATCCATGGCTGTAGAACGAGTAAGGTGAGCTGGCAGCTTAGTGGTCACCGTTGGATCAAGGATCGCGATATCGGCTTCCAATCCAGACGCGACTAGACTTGCTTTGATGTTTTCATGTTCATTGTAAAAAACAGCAATCGGAGAGGCTTCTGCGCCCGTACCAGCCGTTGTCGGAACCGCAATGTGGGGCACTCGAATATCTTCATTGTTTGGCCACACATCCATATGACCGCCACCCGCAATCACGGTGCGAATGTCATCTAGCTTCTTATGAAATGCGTATTTCACACCTTTAGAAGCATCAATTACGCTGCCGCCGCCAACAGACAAGATCGCATCAGCATTGACGCTGTTTGCAAACTCAATTGCTGCGTTGATGTTGTCGCAAGTCGCGTCTGGCGCGATATCGGTGTACACACCAACAAGCTGAACCGCTTGTTCATTGCCTGGCTGGTTCACCTTTTCGTTTACAAACAACGCCGAGAACTGCTCAACAAAGCCAAGAGACTCCAAGCCTTTATCAGAAAAGAGCACGACTCTTTGCGCACCTAAGCGACCAAAAAGAGAAGGGATATTTTCAATGCCATTCTCTTGAGCATGAACAATGGTTTTAAGTTGAAAGTTAAAATTATTGGTTGTCATGGTATTTACCTCATTTCTAGTTGATGACTAAACAATAACCAATACAAACCGGTCGGTCTAGAGTGTTAATGTCAAAGATATGTCAATTAAGATCTTTATGGATCATTGCCCCAAAACGAAAAAGCCCGCAAATGCGGGCTGTAGTAATAAGTGAGTGATCATTGAATAAGTGTCATTGAGTCACCATGAGCAACTTATTAACTATTAACTATTAACTATTAACTATTAACGAAGATGAGCTGGCACCTTGCTTTTGTCTCTAGTGAGGTAGTAATACAGGTAAACTAAAGAGTAGACAGTCACAAATCCATCGAGCGCAAACACACCGCTCCAACCATAAAACCACTCATAATCGTTGATACACACGTTGTATAAGAATATGCCCACAAACATCGACTTCTCAAATGCACTGTAAATCATGGTCGAAGTACGCAGCGATTTGTACTTCGCCGAGAACATCAACAACACACCAATACAGCCAACCATGACTCCCCAGTGTTGATAGGTACCCATAAGATACTCTTTGTTCACCATCATCGTATCGTTGTACGAGAACAGCGTTTGCATACTCCAATCAGGCGCAAGGAAAGTAGAGAAAGCGGTTGCGGTTAAGAATCCTGTAACCATCAAATACGCTTTCATCGTTCGTTCAAAAAATCGTTCCAACATAAAAATAACCTCTTAAAATAACGTCGTAAAAATAATTTCTTATAAATAACTTCTTGTAGATAAATTGGGTAATGACAGAAATGATTTACTTGCCAAGCATGCTCATCACTGCGGTCTTTAATTCGTTGTCTTCTTTTGAAAACAGATGCTTAACTCGATGATCTAAGCCCGTTTCCAAGACGGTTTTGGCATGGGAGAAAGTAAGGAAACCTTCTTTACCGTGATAATTGCCCTGCCCTGATTCACCAATGCCACCAAACGGTGCGTCATCAACCGCTAAATGGAAAACACAGTCATTGATACACATTCCGCCGGAATGAACTTGGTGTTTAACCTGAGCTTGTAAGCTCAAATCAAAGCTCATTAGATAAAGCGCTAACGGCCTTGGTTTGCTATTGATGACTTGGAACGCCTCTTCGATATTGCGATACGTAATCAAGGGTAATAGTGGGCCGAAAATCTCTTCGTTCATCACCTTGGATGACAGGCTTGGTTCAACAATCAGATGTGTCACCAGTCGTTGGCAATCTAAGTCCATCGCTTCGTCATGGCAGGCCACTGTTCGCGTTCCAGCTTGTCGTTCTTCATTCAACAAACCAACTATGCGGTCGCATTGACGAGGATTGATTAGGGACGTCAAACTCTCGGAATACACCCCTTCATCGAACAGCAATTGGTACTGTTTTTTATACTCTTGAATGAAAGATTCAACTTTCCCTTCAGGTAGCAATACATAGTCAGGAGCCACACACACCTGCCCGTTATTGAGGCTCTTACCATAAATGATTCGCTCAACCGCGATATCAATTGGCATGTCTTCTGCAACGATAACCGGTGACTTACCGCCTAGCTCTAGCGTGACTGGAGTTAGCGTGTCAGCCGCTGACCTCATCACTTGGCGACCCACTTGGGTTGACCCCGTAAACAGAAGATGATCAAACGGCAACGCCGAAAATGCGGCTGCGATTTCTACCTCACCTTCGACCAAGCACACCTCATCGGATTGAAAGACTTCCGCCAATAGCGCTCTTAATACTTGGTTCGTCGCTGGGGTAAATTCACTCATCTTGATCATGGCGCGATTGCCCGCAGCCAACGCCGAAATAAGCGGGCCGACGGATAACATAATCGGAAAGTTCCACGGAGCAATGATCCCGACAACGCCTTTGGGTTGATAAACCACTTCAACACGAGAGGTTGAAAGCAAAGGGCCGGAATGACGAATCGAAGATGTCGACCAATGAGGTAAACACTCAATGCTGTGATCAATATTTCCGATACAAGGCAATATGTCGGCCATCAAAGTGTCTTGTCGGCTGCGGTGACCATAGTCCTCACTCACGGCTGAACACAAACGATCTGTGTAATCGATAAGCGCAGATTTAAGTGCAAGCAACTGCTCAATTCTCACCGATACCGCTGGCATCGGGTTCTGTGCAAAAGCTCCCTGCATGTTGTTCAACGTCATGGTCATTTGTGTTGGCGTCAATTCGTATTTCATACATCACCTCGTGGTTAAGATGAGCACACAATAATACAAATCAGACCGGTCGGTCTACATCTTTATTGTCAGAGAATCGTCAATGCATTTTTGAATACAAATAAATAGGGTGATTACAACGTAGGGTTAAAACCCAGGGAGATTTAAAATAAAAGGGCGTAACGAACAGGCGGTATAACGAGAAATCTCACATGGTGAGATCAAAAATGGCCGCTTAATGCGACCATTTAATAACTCTTTAAATTTTTGTTTTAAATAGATAATTTAAAAATAACGTTAGCTTTTGGCTACGTTTGCAATGCCTTCAAGCTGAAGCACTGGAGCAGCGTCGATGTCTTCTGCGTTCATCATTGCTGATACACGCTGCATCGAAGAAAGCAGTAAGCTTTGCTCCCACGTCTCTAGGTTTTGGAATTTTTTCACGAAGTTATCTTGCAGCGGCGGTGGCGCATTGTTTAGCAACTCTTGACCTTTTTCAGTCAGGTTCGCGTGTACTTTGCGACGGTCCGATGAACTGCGTACTCGTTGTACATAGCCATTTAACTCTAGACGGTCGATGATCGTCGTCGTCGTTGCTTGGCTTACATTGGTCTGATTAGACAATTCTTTGATTGTCACATTACCCATTTCTTGGATTGCTCTCATTAAGATTAATTGAGGGCCAGTCAAACCATACTCTTTACTCAGCTTCTTCGAGTGTAAATCGATAGCGCGAATAATTTGGCGAATAGCGACCAGGATTTCGTCATGTTTGTCCAAGATGCAGACCTTTGTACTAATATACTGTGAATGGTTTTACAGCGTCGAAGCGATGAAATGTCTCGAGTGATTACGTCACGCGCGCTCGAATTACACTGTAAATTGATAAATTACTTCATTGATTTTTCCGCATTGTACTGATGTTCATACTATTCTCAATCTTTTCTATACCACTAAACTTGCGTGGTACGGCACTTTTGCTTAATGAAGGGGGAATGAAAGCTTCAATGAAGACAAAAATAATGAACCAGAGAATACAAACTCAAAGAATAATATATTTTAATAATCATAGAGGTAGAGAGATTTAATCCTCTCCACCCAATAAAAAACCAGCCTCAATAGCTAAGCTGAAAAACGAAATTTTACGCAGCGGTATTCATCTGAAAGTTACCCGTTAGCGCGTTGTAAAACTCGCTGTTATCCAAAATCCCTACCAATTGATTATTTTCAACCAACAGAATTGGGTGGTTACTGATCTGCTTAAGCTTAATCGCATCACGCATACCAATCTCCGGGCTTGTCACTACCACACTAGACGCGTTAATCGCGGTTAGGTCGTCAGACTCGCTCCACTCAACAAGCGCCAAGGTAGATTCACCTTTCACCGATAAAGCACCTTCATTCTGTTCAATCCAGAGATCTTTAGAATCGCAGATCTTCCAGCTTTCATTCTCTTGCGTCAGTGAATCAAGAGGCTGCATTAAAGAACGACCTTTAAGCACATTCAATGGATTGGTGTGAGCAACGAAGTCTTTTACGTATTCGGTTTTTGGCGTCAGTACGATCTCTTCAGGCTTACCGTGTTGAATCAGTTTGCCTGACTCCATGATCGCAATGTTATTACCAATCTTCAGCGCTTCGTCTAAATCATGACTCACGAACAAAATCGTTTTGTTAAGCTTGTTTTGCAATAAAATTAGCTCATCTTGCAACTGCGCACGAATCAGCGGATCAAGCGCTGAAAACGGTTCATCCATAAGAAGAATGTCGGTATCCATCGCAAAGGCACGCGCTAGACCAACACGTTGCTGCATACCGCCAGAAAGCTCATGCGGATACTTGGTTTCCCACTCTGCCAAACCCACCATTTCAAGTTGTTCACGCGCTTTAGCACGACGAACATCTTTGGCTACGCCTTGCATTTCTAGACCAAACGCCACGTTATCTAACACGTTTAACCAAGGCATTAGGGCAAATTTTTGGAACACCATAGAAACGCGGTGAGTACGAAGATGACGCAAGGTCGCTTCGTCGCACTGTTCACCTAAATCAACCTGCTTGTCTCCATCTTTGATCGCCAATGAGCCACGGCTGATCTCATTCAGGCCGTTAACTGCGCGAAGCAAAGATGATTTACCAGAACCAGACAACCCCATCAGCACACAAATCTCGCCTTCTTCAACGGTCAGCGACACATTGTCTACGCCGACAACTTGACCAGTTTCATCAATGATCTCTTGGCGAGTTTTACCTTGGTCGAGTAGCTCAAGCGCTTGTTTCGATTTATTACCAAACACAACATCGAGATTCTTAATGGTAATCGCGTCCATTGTCTTTTTTTCCTGAGAGTTAGACATGATTAAGCTTCCTTCTGGTTTGGTGTTTTGCACAAGCGGTCAAGGATGATTGCGACTAATACAATCGCTAATCCAGCTTCAAAACCTTGTGAGATGTTCACTGTGTTCAATGCACGAACAACAGGTTTACCAAGTCCGTCAGCACCGACAAGAGCGGCGATAACCACCATCGAAAGCGACAACATAATACATTGGGTTACACCCGCCATGATACTTGGTAGAGCCGCCGGTAATTCGACCTTCATCAGCAATTTCATGCGGCTGGCACCAAACGCTTTACCCGCTTCAATCAACTCTTCCGGCACTTTAGTGACGCCTAAGTAGGTTAAACGAATCGGTGCAGCTATCGCGAAAATAATGGTCGAGATTAAGCCAGGAACAATACCCAAGCCGAATAGAACCAGAGTTGGAATCAGATAAACGAAAGTTGGGACTGTCTGCATCAAATCAAGGATTGGACGCAAAACTGTATAGAGCCAAGGACGGTGAGCAGCCATGATGCCAACCGGTACGCCAATTAATACGGAAATCGTTGTCGCCGCAAAGACGAGAACAAAGGTTTCCAGCATTTCTTGCCAGTAGCCGAGGTTAAGAATAGTCAGCAGTGCCGCGACCACAAAGATCACTAGCGAAGGTTTACGGTGTAAGTACCATGCAATCGCAGCAGTCATCACGATTGGCAGTGCAGGCGGCATCCACTTAAATACATCGACTAAAAACATAATGACGGTTTCTAGAAAAATCGAAATAGCGTCAAAGAATCCTGCTGCATTGATTGTTAGCCAATCAACACCCGCTTCCATCCATTGTCCGACAGGGATTTTGTTTTCCGTAATAAAATTCACAATATTGCCTTTTATTATGGGTGGGCTACTTCAAACCAATCGATAAATTGGCAAGCCCACCTTTATTATTTATGTAGCTGTTGAGATAGGTAGAACTAAGCTTTAACTTGCTTTAGGTATTCAGTAACGGCTTGAGTCGCTGATTCACCTTTATGCGTTTTTACATTGTCTAACCAAGCTTCCACTTGTTGAGGGTTCTTGTTCAACCATTGTTGAGCCGCTTTTTCTGGCTTCACTTTTTGGTTAAGAATCTCTTCCATCAACTGGTTTTCCATCTCTAGAGTGAATTCTAGGTTTTGTAGAAGTTGACCGACATTTGCACACTCAGACAGGTAGTTTGAACGAACGTTAGTGTAAACATTCGCGCCACCGTAGTTAGGGCCAAAGAAGTCGTCACCACCTGATAGGTATTCCATTTCAACATTGCTGTTCATTGGGTGCAGAGCCCAACCAAGGTAAACGATCCACTGGCTACGACGAGCAGCGCGAGATACTTGCGATACCATGCCCGCTTCACTTGATTCCACTAGGCTGAAATCTTTCAAGCCAAACGCGTCAGAATCAATCATTGATTGGATTAAGCGGTTACCGTCGTTACCCGGCTCGATGCCGTAGATGCGGTCTTTAAATTTGTCGGCATGTTTTGCTAGGTCTGCGAAGCTTTTTACGCCAGAGTCGTACACGTATTTTGGTACGGCTAGCGTGTATTTTGCGCCTTCAAGGTTGGCACGAACGGTTTCAACCGTGCCCGCTTCACGGTACTTAGCAATATCGCCTTCCATGGTTGGCATCCAGTTACCTAGGAATACATCAATATCGCCGTTCGCCATTGAAGAGTAAGTCACCGGTACTGAAAGTAGGTCGGTTTTGGTTTTGTAACCAAGGCCTTTTAATAGTTCAGAAGTAACGGCGGTTGTTGCGGTAATGTCAGTCCAGCCTACATCAGCGAAGCGAACGTTTTCACATTGCTGTGGTTCAATAGAAGCGTTAGCACCAAATGCAAATGAACTAATGGCTAGTGCTGTTAACGTTTTTGTCGTCACGTTCTGAATATTTAGAGTCGTCATAATGGTTCCTTTTTATCTTTCCTTTTTCTGCTCGATATCAACACCGATAGAGAGCAGTTCTTCTGACTTTTGACTAATTTTTGTTGTTACTTTTTGCTTTTTCTATTTTTGAAATATTTTCTATTTTTTAACTAATAACAGAGGCTTACGCTTCTCTTACTGGTTTATTTATTCTTTGCTTCTCTTGCCACTCAGGTGCAATCCACACTGAAACGCCCTGCTCTTTGAGCATCGGCTTACCTAAAATCAAATCGGAAGCACGCTCAGCAACCATAATGGTCGGGGCGTTCAAATTACCGTTTGGAATGGTTGGGAAAACCGATGAGTCGACAACACGTAAATTATCGACACCGCGAACGCGACACTCTTCATCAAGCACTGCCATTGGATCATCATCTGAACCCATTTTGCAGCCACATGAAGGGTGATAAGCACTTTCAACGTTCTGCTTAACCCATTCATCAATTGCTTCATCGGAAGTAATATTTAGACCCGGCTGAATCTCTTTTCCTCGATACACATCCATCGCAGGTTGAGACAAAATCTCACGCGTCAGACGAATACAATCGCGCCAATCTTGGCGATCTTGTTCAGTCGAGATGTAGTTGAAAATGATCTCTGGCTTGGCATGCGGATCAGCAGAAGTGATCGCAACCGTACCGCGACTCTCTGGCTTGTTAGGCCCAACGTGTACTTGGAAACCGTGACCATCAAAGGCCGCTTGTCCGTCGTAACGCATCGCTGCTGGTAGGAAGTGATATTGAATGTTTGGCCACTTCAATCCTTTGCGAGAACGAATAAACGCGCACGATTCAAAGTGGTTAGTGGCACCAAGGCCTTTACGAGTCAAAATCCATTCTGCACCAATCATGCCTTTGCTGACTAAACCAAGCTTGCTGTTGAGCGTGATGGGTTCGTTGCAGTGATATTGGAAGTACACTTCTAGGTGATCTTGAAGGTTTTCACCTACGCCATTCAGCTCGTGTTTAAGCTCAACGCCTGCCTTTTCAAGCACGGCTTTCGGGCCGATACCAGAAAGCTGAAGCAGTTGAACAGAACCGATAGAACCCGCAGAAGAGATCACTTCTTTGTTCGCCACAGCCACTTGAGTATTGCCTGACTTTTCAAACTCGACACCGACGGCTTTCAAGCCTGATTGACCTTTTGATGACTGGTCTTTTACGTCGAGTGCTTCAAGTAAGAAACGACGCGCCACGATACCTTTCTTCAAGGTTAGGTTTGAACGCTTCAATGCTCGACGTAGATAAGCGTTAGAGGTTGAGGCTCTAACACCCTTGTCTACCGTCATATGCATGGTGCCGAAGCCTTCTTGCTGGTAGCCGTTGTAATCTTGTGTTTCTGGGTAACCGGCGTCTTTACCTGCATCGATGAACGCTTGGTAAAGCGGGTTAAGCTCCATATCGTTACCGTTACAAGTGCCGACAGGACCATTGTCACCACGGTATTCATCACCGCCTTTGTTCCATGATTCAGCGCGGCGGAAATAAGGCAGACATGCTTGGTAGTTCCAACCCGCAGCGCCCTCTTCTTCCCATTGGTCAAAATCACACGCGTGGCCACGAACATAAACCATGCCGTTAATTGATGAGCTGCCGCCTAAAACTTTGCCACGTGGGCAGTGCAGTTCACGTCCATCAAGGCCCGGTTCTTTCTCTGTTTCAAATTGCCAAGCGTACTTTTCAGTATTCATTGGGTAAGAAAGCGCGGTTGGCATTTGGATAAAAATACTCTTGTCCGTGCCACCAGCTTCCAGTAATAAAACGCTATGTTCACCGCTTTCCGTTAGCCTATCCGCTAACACACAGCCGGCCGAACCCGCGCCGACGATAATATAATCGTAGCGTTGTTCCATGTTTTGATTTCCCTGAGATGAGTCAGTAGGGCTAGCTCTGTTAAGCTAACCCATAAAATTGAGTGTTACGCGTTAGGCATAAGGGCTGGCGTAGTCGCCAAGTTCAATAAGAATGCTCTTAGTCTGCGTATAGTGAAGTAGGGTTTCTGGTCCATTTTCACGGCCAATACCTGAAAGCTTGTAACCACCAACAGGCATTTCTGCCGGTGAGTCGCCCCACGTGTTCACCCAACAAATACCTGCCTGCATTTGATGAATAACACGGTGAGCACGAGAAAGGTTTTGCGTGAACACGCCAGCCGCTAGGCCATATTTGGTGTCGTTAGCGCGGCGAATCACATCGTCTTCGTCCGTAAACTTCAACACTGACATTACAGGGCCGAAGATCTCTTGTTGAACGTGAGGCATGTTGTCTTCGCAATCCACAAACACGGTTGGGATAACAAAGTTGCCGTTCGCTAAGCCGTTGTCTGTCACTCGATAGCCGCCAGTCAGCAGAGTTGCCCCTGACTGTTTTGCCAGCTCAATCGCTTCGAGAACTTTTGAAAGGTGTTCTTTAGAAATCAACGCGCCGATCTGAGTCTCCATGTCCATTGGGTTACCAATGATCAGTTTCTCAGTGCGTATTTTAAGTTGGTCGATGAATGCGTTGTAGATGTTTTCGTGTACATAAACACGGGTACCGTTAGTACACACTTCGCCTTGGGTGTAGAAGTTAGCAACCATCGAAGCGGAAACTGCATCATCCAATTTCGCATCATCAAACACGATCATCGGTGACTTGCCGCCAAGTTCCATGGTGACTGATTTCAGCGTCTTAGCGCTGTCTGCCATTACCGCTTTACCGGTACCGGTTTCGCCCGTGAACGACACTTTCGCGATGTCTGGGTGCGCCGTTAGCATCTGACCAACACGGTAATCGCCCTGAACCACGTTAAACACGCCATCAGGAAGACCAGCTTCAGTAAAGATTTCTGCAAGCTTGAGCGCCGTTAGCGGCGTTTCTTCTGAAGGTTTGAAAATCATCGCGTTACCCGCGGCTAATGCCGGAGCCGATTTCCACATCGCGATTTGAATTGGGTAGTTCCACGCGCCAATGCCCGCACAAATGCCTAGCGGCTCGCGGCGAGTGTAGAAGAACTGAGATTCGCTCAGCGGTTGTTGGTCGCCTTGTAGCGTTGGAGCCAAGCCTGCAAAGTATTCAATAACATCAGCGCCAGACGCCACATCCACTTCAATCGCTTCTTGCAGCGGCTTGCCTGTATCAACAACCTCAAGGTTTGCAAGGTCATCATTTCGAGCTCTAAGTATTTCCACTGCCTTCAAAAGAATACGGCTGCGTTCCACAGCGGTCATTGCAGACCATACCGCAAATCCGCGTTTCGCAGATTCAATAGCACTGTCGACATCCGCTGAAGATGCTTGGCCTAACGTCGCGATAGGTTCACCGTTCGCAGGGTTAATGCTATCAAAGGTTTCACCAGAGGTTGCTTTAACCGCTGCGCCATCGATGTATAACGAGTTCATTTCCATTTGAGATTCTGACTTAATTATTGTTATTAGACTCTACTGGTCTATATGTGAGTATTGGGTGCGAATAGTGGTCGTTCTAGCTCTTGCTCTAGGTTTAGGTCTAGGTCTAGGTCTAACGCTACCACTGCGATCTATTTGCTGTGACACGAGTAGAACGTAAGTTGTTTATCTAGATAATCATTGATGATGGCACGCGCCTTTTGAGCATCGATACCATCTGGGTTTAATGTGCCTCTCAGCCACAAACCATCAATCAGAGACGCAATCCCGTGAGCAACGAGATCCGCTTGTTCATGATTCAAAATACCTTTCAACTCAAGACGTAAGTGTGAAATCAAACGTTTTTCATTCACACGTTGCAGTCTTTTCAGCTGCTCGTCATGCATTGAATATGACCAAAATGCCAACCACGCCTTCGCGACCTTATTTTCTGCTTGATAACCTTCGAAGTTGCCATCGATGATCGCGTTAATTCTCTGTTGGTGAGCATCAACAGGAAGTGCTTTTAGTGACGTGGTGATGGTATTGGAAAGTTGGCGAAGGATTTCACGCATGGTCTCTTCGAGCAGCCCATGCTTTCCACCAAAATAGTGATTAATAATGCCAGTGGAGACTCCCGCTTCTTTGCTGATCAACGCAATACTCGCGGCATGCAAACCCACTCGATCAATCACCGTCATGGTGGCTTGAACAAGCTGTGGTTTACGTATATCAGGCATCCCAACCTTCGGCATTTCTTAGTCCTTTTATTTTATATTGAACGTTCAGTTAAATATAAAATGACAGAAATTTAGTTAGGGTTCAAATGATTATTTAAAACAAACTCGTAACAATACAGCATTCAAAACAACAAAAACTATTATAAAACAATGAATTAAATATCATTTAGAGCACTAACGAAAACAATTAAAGATTTGAGGTGTGATAGTTATTGGTCAAATGTTTTTGCTCAACAAGGACAATATTTGAACAGAAAGAGAGATTCTTGAAACAAAGAGGCATTCGGAAATTAGAGGTATTTAAGTGTAAAAGATGACGAGGTATAGCGAAGTGAAAAAGAAAACCGAGCGTCCAACAAAGTGCTTGAACGCCCTCCTCTACCAGGATTCAAAATTATGACTAGATTCTAAGCGCAATTAGCCAATAATCGGCATCAACTGCCAAGATCTTTGATGCAGCATTTCGCAGCCAGATTCGGTGATGACGATGTTTTCCTCGTGTACCATCATGCGGTTTTTCGCAAACGCCATACCGGGCTCTAACGTTAACACCATGCCGGGTTTTAATATCACGTCACCATTTGGTACATGTGATGGCCACTCTGTTAGCTGCATGCCTAATCCATGCCCCATACGACCCACATCGTTGCCAAGCGCGCCGTTCTTTTCGAGCACCGACCACATGGCTTGCCACACGTCTCCGGTTGTTCGTCCCGGCTCTGCCATCGCGAGCCCCGCTTCTGTCGATTGATATACTGCGTCATAAGCCGCTATCGTATCTGGCTGCGCATGCCCAAACGCATAGTTCCGGTCAAAATCACTGAAATAGCCATCAAAGTTAGCCCCCGTATCGATGATCAGTACATCTCCTTCAGAGAGCATACGATCGGTTGGCCCCATGATGATGTTGTCATAGCCACCTTGGCCGGATGCCGAAATCAGATAAGGACACGCATCGGCGCCCAAACGCAGCATCTCCAAATGCATGGCTTTACACGCCTGTCGTTCCGTCATCCCTATCGCGAGGTTATGACGAAGATACTCAAAGCCCGCCGCTGTCACTTGGCAAGCGAAGCGTACTTTATCGATCTCCGCTTGAGACTTAACACTGCGCAGATCGCGAACCATGAATGACACATCAACCACACTATGTTGGCTCAACTTCTGCTGTAACAACGCATAGTTAGTGGCAGGCATACGTAGGTGTGTTTCCGGGCCAATCATCGAACCGATTCTGCGAGAACCTTTAGAGACTTCAGATAGCGTAGAAGCTAACAAAGAGATACCGTCATCTTCTGGCCTTGGCGACGGCCAACTGCGCACATCTTCAATCCATGTATCGTCGAAACCAGCCACACCGATCTCTGGTACTACCGCTATGGGCTTACCAACCGCTGGCACCACCAAAAACCACGGACGCGTTGGGCTTTCCCAAAACTGCGATTTGAAGCCACTGAAATACCGAAATTCTGGTTCGGTCGTAAAAAACGCAGCATCGATGTTTTGCGCGCGAAGACGTTGTTGCAACTCGACAGTACGTTGCTCGAGTTCTGCTGATTCAAACCCTCTCTGCGGAGGTGTTAACGGCAATATACTCATATCTCTATCCTTGATTGAATAAGGGTAACTCGACGGGTTAATTGAATAAGATGTCTCTTGGCAACAGAGCGATGCTTGGGAAGAAAATCAGCAACGCAGACATCAGCACCAAGATCAGGAAGAACGGCAGCGTCCCGCGAATCACTTCCATATAAGGCTTTTCAAAGATGGCGATAGCAGTAAAGATGTCGCACCCAAAAGGTGGTGTCGCTGAGCCAATGGCCATTTGCAATGTCACCATCACACCCACCAATATCGGGTCGATGCCTGCTGCATCAACAATCGGCATGAAAATCGGCGTCAAGATCAGCAAGACCACTAACGAATCCACAAACATACAGCCGACAAAGAAAGTCAGTGCGATGACAAACAATATGTACTCTGGAGAGGCACTCTCTAAGTCCAAAGGTGCTAATAGTTCTTGAGGGATTTGTTCGAAAGAGATGTACCAAGAAAAAGCCTGACCAACACCCACCAGCACAAATACAACTGCGGTAATCAAGCCAGTATTTAACGCCGCATCGCAGATGTCTTTAACGCCAAGTTTGCGATAGAAAATGCACTCAACTATGATCGCATACAGCACCGCAAACGAAGCGGCTTCTGTTGGCGTCACGACCCCAGAGTAGATACCGCCGATAATTAAAGCAGGGAAACCGAGAGGAAGAATCGCTTTCTTGATCGCTTCAATGCGTTCTGCGGTGTTGGCTTTTTCAACCAAAGTGATGGTATCGCTGTGTTTGACGCTGTAGGCATAGCTGTATAACGAGAACAAGCTCGCGAGCACTAAACCTGGGCCAATACCAGCAATGAACAATTCGCCCACACTGGCGTTGGCTAAGGTGCCATAAAGAATCAAACCAATACTTGGCGGAATAAGAAACGCGATGTCACTGGCATTGATGATCAGCGCCATCACAAAGCTGTCTTTGTACCCTGCTTGCAGCAACTTCGGGCGCATGATTTGGCCAACCGACACCACGGTCGCCTGAGTCGAACCGGAAACAGAACCGAATAAAGTACAGCTGATACACGTAGTAATCGGTAATCCACCACGCAGATGTCCGACAAACGCTTGAATCAGACCCAGCAAGTTATAGGCCGTGTGACCACGCGTCATAATATCCGCAGCTAAGATGAACATCGGCACCGCAATCAAGGCGTTCGGCGAAATGCCTGTCACCATTTGCTGAATCAGCACTCCCGGCTCAACCTGAGAGAAATGAATCAAGCCGATTAACGCGCCAACCGCTAACGGCACGATCATTGGGAAGCTCAAAAAGAGCAGAATCACCATCACAGAGACCAAAGTAAAAGTGATGACATAAATATCAAGTTCGCCGGCAATAATGTCCGAGAAAAATTGTGCAATATCACTCATTCGAATTCACCCACGTTGTTATGTTTATTCTCTATGACATCGAATGACACGTAGATTTCTTTATGCAGCAAGTTCATCAAAAAACTCATGCTGTATTGCAGCCCTGCTATGGCAAAGCCGATTGGAATAATGGAGTAGACCCAATACACCGGAAACTGCAGCGCTGGGCTAAGTCGGTTGATTGACTTCAACTCTTGGACATACAGGAAGGCGTGATAAGCGAGGTAAAACATCAACATCCCAGTCAACAATGCAATCACGGTGGTGAGCACCTTCTGGGCTTTGAAACTCAGTGAATCGTACACCGCAGTCATGCGGATATTTCGACCTTGGCGGACGGCATAGGCGAAGCCAATAAAGGTCACTGAGACAATAACAAATTGGTTAAGCTCTTCTGAGAAGAACAGGCTTTTATTGAAGGCATATCGCCCAATCGCATTGGCGGTGGAGTTGATCATCATCGCGAGAATAGCGGCTGTGATCAAAAAGCGTTCTAGCTTTTCTGTCGCGACGCTTATTTTATGTAGCAGTTTTTTCATAACAGGCAGTGCTCCATACTTCGTTCAGTGACAGGGGTCCATTGCCACAATTTGGAGAAGGTGGGGATAAGCTAACCGCTGCCAATAAACAGCGGATAGCATTCATCCTGACAACGCTTTCTATTGCGTCGCTGAAGCAGCCTTCACTTCATCTAGGATTTCTTCGAGAATGGTTTTCGCACCCTCACGCGCTTCACTTTGCTCACCGGCAGGGTAGGCATTTGCTACCACGTCATAGTAAGTCGTGTGCAGCTTTTGACTGAGGACCTTGAAGCGTTCACGCTCTTCCTCAGTTAACACAACCACTTGCATGTCTGGACGCTCTTTTAAGATCTTGTCCATGTTCTCTTTGTTGATGCGTACCTGATAGTCGTAAGCCGCTTGGTCTGCCGCTGTAATTGCTTTGTCGACCATCGCTTGCTTCTCTTTCGACAGGCCGTTGTACCACTTGCTATTGGTCGAAACCGTGCTCACATAGGGTTGCTGACCTGGGAACATTAGGTAGTCTTGAACCTCATGCCACTTCGCGTTGTAGATGAAGTAAATCGGGTTAACCATGCTATCGATGGTCTTAAGTTGTAATGAACCGTACACTTCACCCCAAGAAAGAGGAGTAGGTGTTGCACCAAACGCTTTGTAGGTTTCAACAGGAATGGTTGAAGTGAAAGTACGGATTTTCTGGTTCGCAAAATCTTCAGGTGTACGGATAGGTTTATTGCCGCCCCAAACCATTTCGCCTTCAGACATCATCGACAACAGCTTTAAGTTTACGCTCTCAAACTTAGGTGCCAGCTTGTTGTAGATGGTTGGACTTTCCGTTAAGACCTTATGCGTGATCGCTTCGTTAGTACCAAGAACATACGGTAAGCTCACCGCTTGAACTTCAGGTACGTAAGACCCTAAGTGACCCGCGCCTACCGACACAAATTGAATCGTGCCCTTAGCAGCCAGCTCTACGATGTCGTTTTCTGTACCCAGTTGACCGTAGTAATAGATGCGAACACGGATGTCGCCATCAGATTCCTTCTTGATTACTTCCGCAAATTTTTGCGCATAGATGTCTTGAACGTCTGTTTTGTCCTCTTCTGAAGCAAACTTCCATGTTTCGGCATGAACGCCAAAAACCATGCTCAAACTTAGCAGTGCTACGCCTAATCGTTTCATCCTGTCTTTCCTTTTATTATCCTAATTACACGCTGATGACCTTGGTCACTTCACGCGCTTCAGTTTTGGCTGTGTCGACAATAAACTCCGTTTAAAGTCAGCCATCTTGCAGTGCCAAATACGTCACTGCTGAATCTGTTTCTATACTTGTTACTTCAAATTGAGTTATTGCTTCTAATTGAGTTGTTACTTCTCATTGATTTACTTCTAATTCATTGTTTCTAAATAAGAATTTCTAAATTGGCCTTGCTAAACGATCGTTCACCAACTGAATCCAGTAACTCGCACCGAGATTTAAGATGCCGTCATTAAAGTCGTATTTCGGGTTATGCAGTGCGCAACCACCGACCGATTCCGTGCCATTACCCAACAGCACATAGCAGCCCGGTTTAACGCGCAACATGCTTGAGAAATCTTCCGAAATTGTCAGTGGGTCACAGGCCTCATTAACGTTCTCTACACCAAGCACCTTCTGCGCGGCGGCAACCGAATATTGGGTTTGTTGCTCGCTGTTGATGGTTGGGTAGAAGGTATTGATAAACTCGAAGTCGTAAGTCGCGCCTGCTGCCTGACAAATGCCCGCCACGATTCGCTCCATGCTTTGCTTGATTCGATCGAGGGAAGATTCAGTGAAGCAGCGACAATCGCCTTTAATGACTACTTGAGTCGGGATGACGTTGACCGTGCCATCGGTAATAAATTCGGTGGCAGAGACTACAGCCGTGTCGTGAATCGCACTGAGATTACGAGACACGATGGTTTGCAGACCAAGAATGACTTGCGAGCCAACGACGAGAGGATCGACCCCTTGATGCGGCAGAGCAGCATGTCCACCCACACCATTGATGGTGATCTCAAAGCTACTCTCACTGGCCATTAATGATCCGGGGCGAACCATCAATTCACCTTCCGCTAGACCGGGGAAGTTGTGAACCCCATACACCTCATCAATCGAGAATCGCTCAAACAAGCCATCGTCTATCATCGCTTGCGCGCCACAACCGTGCTCTTCATCGGGTTGAAAAATGAAATACACCGTGCCATCAAAAGTTGGGTTCTCGGCTAGATAACTTGCCGCACCAAGCAGCATTGCAGAGTGCCCATCGTGGCCACAAGCGTGCATCTTTCCGTCGTGTTGTGAGCAATGCGCAAAGCTGTTTTGTTCATGAATGTGCAAAGCATCCATGTCAGCTCTTAGGCCAATACTTGCCTCACTTGATCCGGAACGAAGTATCCCTACTAATCCTGTTTTACCGATGTTACGCACCACTTCAATGCCAAAGCTCTCAAGCTTACTGGCGATGAAATCAGAGGTGAGGTTGACGTCAAAGCCACACTCAGGGAAACGGTGTAAGTGTTGACGCCACTCCGTCATGCTTTGAATAAGCTGCGAAGACAGTTGGTCTGGTTTGATCGAGAAAGTAGACGGCATAGTAGTGATCCCAAAGTGTAATTCTTTGTATTAACGTTAAATGTAGAGTTAGCTTGGCTGCTGAAGTTAAACGCAAAGCGAGCAGCTTTAATCAAAGGTCGTTACAACGACTGCGACCTTCGGCAATTATCTGAGGATGGTTGGAGATGGTGCTCTAGCAGTGCACCAAACCCTTTAATGGGTATGGGGTAGTTCATCAACTGAAGCGAGTGCCAAGCCAACACCTGATTGCTGCTGACAACGGGCTTATCTAATTCCGCTTCAATGGATTCAATCACCGATGCTGCTCGCAACGCAGTGCAAGAGATAAACAGAAGATCCGCTTCAGGGTCACAGACTTGTATCGCGGCTTGTTTGATGTCCATTGGAGAAATAAACGTCATCGCAGTGTCATCTTCAAAACCAAAGCCTGCGATGCTCAACACCTCAATGCCTTGTGATTCAAAAAATGCCGCGACATCTTTATTCACGGCTTCGGTATAAGGCGTTAATACCGAGATGCGCTTAGCTTTAAAACTGTCGAAAGCCGCCAAGGCAGCGGTCACCGGATTCGTAACCGCAGCGTTTGGGCGAGACTGATGAATGAGCTGCGTAATGCGCTCGCTGCCAATCGCCACAGTGCCGGAGGTGCAAGCGTAAATCACCACATCCAATTCAGTGCCCGGTAGGATGGTATCGGCACAAGCGGCGATTCCCGGTTCCATCTTACGCAGGTTTTCTATCGTCAATGGATTGTAGTTTCTTAGGCGGCTGGTGAACGATTGCACATCGTTTGGATACAGGGCGTTTAAATCACGCTCAATATTGAAATCTGTCGCTAACGCAATCACACCGACGCGTCCTGCTGGTGCCAATTTTTCTAATTCAAACTGTAAAGTAGCGGTTGCAGATTTCATACTTTCCAACTCCTTGAGCGAGAGTTAACATCGCCCAAAGGATGTTAACAACATGTTTCATATAATTTTCAAACCCTGTCAATTTGATCTTTACATTTCGTTCACAAGATTAATAATGCACCGATAACTTTAAGGATTATCATTAAATAATTACCTTGTTGTGCAGAAATTCCGCATTTTTTCTGCGTTATAGTGGTTTTTTGTTCTCGTTCATTGAGGTCTAAATGTTAAGGCTAAATACCTTTAACTCGATCACACACTGGTTCAAAAGAAACAATTAATTTACAAACAGATATTGGGAAGTATGGGTATGACACAGCAACCTGCATTGGTGGTCGACAGTTTCGACAAGAAGATCCTCAACATCGTACAAGACTCAAACAGAGCTACCTCAGACAAGATTGCAGAAAAGGTCGGGCTCTCTCCTGCTGCTGTTCAGCGCCGTTTAAAACGCATGAGAGCGCAAGGTGTCATTCAAGCTGATGTCTCCGTTATCAACCCAAAGGCAGTCGGCCACGGAATGACGTTTATCGTTCAGGTAACGCTAGAGCGTGAGCGTGTGGATTTGATGCACAATTTCAAAAAAGAGATGAGTTCAAACCGCTCAGTACAGCAATGCTATTACGTAACCGGCAGTTCAGATTTCATCATGATTGTCACAGCAGCGGATATGGAGGGTTACGACAACTTTACTCGTGAAGCCTTCTTCGACAATGCCAATATCAAGAGCTTTCAAACCAATGTGGTGATGGATAACGTCAAGGTTGGGCTGACGATTCCAATTGATGAGCAGCGTGATTGATGACCAGCGCGATTAGAAAGCAAGGCGTGTCGTGAAATGAAGTCAGAAAAGAGAGGAAAAAAGACGGTATGAAGAAACCTTACATACCGCCAACCTTGGGGCTTACTTTATTATTCGTTGTTCGCGATTAGCTATTAACTATTAACTGCTAACTGCTAACTATGTACTTTTCGCTATTAGATTTTGTTGTCGATGATCTGTTGGTAGAGATCCGGGTCGGTTGCCCCTTCAGTACCAATCACTAGCACTCGACTGTCTTGAGTCAAATTCAATTTTTCAGCGAAGTTCGGATCTTGCTTGGCGATGATCGCTGCGGCAAATCCAGGAACTGCAGATTCCCCGCCCTCTATCGCTACTTCCGTTTGTTCGCCACTTGCCAACATGCGCATCGCTTGCGGAATGGCTTCTTCGCTCAACGTCATAAAGTCATCAGCACCATTTTGTAGAATCGTCCACGCTAAGCTTGAAACTTCACCACATGCCAAACCGGCCATCAGCGTCTCTAAGTCGCCCGTAACCACGATAGGTTTTCCAGCTTGAGCACTCTTCTGTAAGCAGTTAGCCTGCTCAGGTTCTATGATTACAAAACGTGGACGATCGACGCCCCATAGATCCCAGAAGTAACCACAGACAGCAGATGCCAAACCACCCACTCCCCCTTGTACAAAGACATGGGTTGGAATCTCGCCATTCAATTGCTCTACAATTTCAGCCAACATCACGGTATAGCCTAGAGCAACGTCTTTAGGGATTTCCATGTAGCCTTCGTAAGAGGTGTCCGAAACAATCACGCGATTTTGCGCTTTAGCTTCTGAGTCGGCCAAACGAACGGATTCATCGTAGTTACCAGTAATGCGTACTACTTCTGCACCGAACGCTTCCATCGCTTGCTTGCGGCCTTCCGAGACGTCACGGTGAATGTAGATAACACAACCACAACCAAACATTTGTGCGCCCCATGCGACGGAGCGACCATGATTTCCGTCTGTCGCACAGCTGACAACGATTTCAGCAACTTCTGATTTCCACTCCCCGTTGAGCAGCTCACTGATGGTAGGGTTCTTCCCATAGCGATTGGCGATTTCAATCTGAAGCTGACGAGCAACGGCATAAGCGCCGCCCAGTGCTTTAAAACTCTTCAGGCCAAAACGTTGCGATTCATCTTTGTACCAAAACTTGTTTACGCCGATCTCAGCAGAGATTGCATTCAGCTCGTGTAGAGGAGTAACAGAGTAGCCTGGCCATTGAGAGATATCTTTAATCGCCTGTTGAGAGTTCGCGACACTTAAAATGTCACGCTGCCCACTCGAGTATTCCAATTCAGGGCGTGCTTGAGGGTTAGCGTAGTGGGTCAGAGTGCCTGCCAGTAACTGCATAAATGATCGTCCTTATTAGTCATTCACATGCTCCTTACATCGTTAGATTATAGAAACCTAACGGCCCGTAAGGCTGCGGATAATAAATTCTATCGATAAAAAAGTGCCGTGATTACACATTCTTATCACACGATCTGCGGGAATTAATTGTTACATGAGTGTTAAATGAAGAATTTATTCACCAACGAACATCGGTACTCGACGACTCAATATGCCAGTACACTAAACAACAGATGCTCAAAGGGTTGGTGACAACAACGTCATCACCAACCCTTTCAAGTCGTTTCTAATTTTAATCCGAGCTTAAGCTACTCAATGCGAGTGATGAAGCCGTATTTATCTGAGTCGGTCTTAGTCACCCAGTGTTCACCATCAGATGGCGCAGAGTCTAAAGTGAAGATGTAAAAATCAATCCCTGTATCTCCCATCACCTTCTTAAAATACGTCGCTTGCTTACGGTGGCTCTCCTCAGTATACGGGAAATCTTTTGCGGTCTTATCGCCCGTCCCCCAACTGTGCACGCCGATTTGTTTGTTTAATTCAATGGCCTGCTTGGTGTTAGAGCGCTGTAAGATACGTGGATTACCAGCAGCAAATAGATCCGTACCACCCGAGAAAACCGAGCCCGTTGGAGTCACGATTGTCGTCATCTTGTTGTTCTTAATCATGCGCCCGGTGTACATGTTGATTTCATCATCAGCACTGCCACCGATATGGTTAGTGAACTTCAACGTCATCTCACTGCCTCGGTATAACTTCACGATATCAAAAAGCTGAGAATAGGTTGATGCGCCTAGAGTGGAAGTAATGCGCTCAACAGCGCCAGTCTCGTTGAGCACATCGCGGTAAAAAACGTTGAAGGCAAACGATGTGGTGATGGTGACTTTATTACCATTTTTGGATTTACTCAGAATCGTCGAACCTAGGCTCGTCACGTATTGCGACAACTCATTTTGGTATTCAAGCTTAACAGCAAGCTTTCTACCATTCGTTGTCGCTTGGATTAACGTCGTATCATTGCCAATTGAACGTTGAGCCGTACCACAATCAAACGAATCATAGTAATTGCCTTCGCTGTAAATACCGCAGTCATCGACGCCTGCATCAGGAAGATACAGATCAACACTCTGACCTAAGCGACTTGCTAGCCTAACCACCTTTTGCTCATCACTGAGCTCTTCAGCAAACAGAATTGTTTCATATTGCACACCATCGTAATCAAGCTTCATTGACTCTTGAAGCTCTTCTCGCTCTTGATACAACTTGCCTAATTTCACTGATGAGAATACATAATCCGCCTTAGGTTTCACTTGCGCTTTAGTGGCAGCGTTACCTGCCGATTTACCCGAGTTGGAGCTTGAGTTACAGCCAGCTAAAAGAATCAAAGGTAATGCCAATAACGTTTTTCTATAGCTATTCATATGGTAATTCCCAAAAATGTTTGATGGGAAAATTCTATTATTTAAAGAAGAAAACATCTGTCGTGCGAATGTATGAGAATGTATGTCTTTTTGAACATTGTTTTTTATTTTCGCACAAATTCAAAATCATCATTGAACTGGCGTGGAAAGTGTTTAATCATTCATGTCAGGTATTTTACGTAAAGCATGCAATTTAGAGATGCCACAATAGCTAACCACTAGGTAAGGCTCCCTCACGTAATCTCAATAAATGAAACGCACGACAAGGCTGATAATGGAATGACAAAACCTAAAATGATCATCGTGGAAGACGATTTGAAACTTCAGAAAATGCTGCAAGACTACTTTGTCGCGCAAGATTTTGATGTCACCGTATTGGACGATGGCAGCGATGCCGCACAGACCATCCTCGCGGAGCAACCTGACATCGTGCTATTGGATTTGATGCTTCCTGTAACTGATGGGCTTACAATCTGCCGACAGACGCGTACGCACTATAAAGGTAAAATCTTGATGCTCACCGCTAGCGATGACGACTTTGATCACGTCGCTGGTTTAGAGACAGGGGCTGATGACTATGTCACCAAGCCAATCAAACCAAGAGTTCTGCTGGCCAGAGTTCGTTCGCTATTACGCCGCCAAGACGCCAACACAGCTTCAGTCGATGACTCAGAAAACCTTCAGTTCGATCAACTCGTTCTGAAAAACACCTATAAGAAGTGTGAACTTTCAGGTGCAGTTTTGTCACTCACCGACAGTGAATTTGACCTACTTTGGTTGTTAGCGAGCAACCCTGATACGCCGTTATCACGTGACTATTTGACGCAAACATTACGTGGCATTGAGTACGACGGGATCGATCGGACGATAGACAACAAAGTCGTGCGTCTAAGAAAAATACTGGGCGACGACCACACACCAGCAGAAAAAATTCAGACCATTCGCGGTAAAGGCTATTTATTTGTTTCAACCGCCTGGCACTAACCTCGCTCAATACGAGCGTAATGAAAGAGATCAATTATGCGACGTATCTATTTGGAGTCCTTGTTAGGGCTATTAGTTTGCTTTATGACCGGCCTTGTCGCCTACGAGATCTGTGTCTATCAGCTCAACACCGACTACGAATATGTACTGCAAGATTACGAAGCGACGGCCCACCAGCAACTGATAGAAAACATCGCTAAGAATCAAGGTCTTGAAGCCGCTCATCAAGCGATAAACCAGTTTGTAGAAACCACACGAAATAAACTGGTCACATTCAGCCCAGACGATGAAATACCAGACCCAGTTTCAGAATTTTTCAGTACCAACCCAAATACCTTTATCTTTCACGATGATGAACGTGACCTATGGTTTCGATTAGCCAGCAGTGACGATACCTATCACTACCTACCCAACAGTGAAGCGTTCGTTAGGCAAAAGATAGAGCTAGAGGATGACCTCATTTGGTTGTTCTTTTTAGCAAGCTTTATCTTGTACGGCTTATGCCACCTGTTAATTATCTTCCGCCGAGTTAAAAAACTTGAATCTGCCACTCTGCGTTTTGCTGAAGGGGATCTCTCCTCGCGAGCCGAGACTTCAAGCGGCATTGCGATTGGTTCACTCAACAAATCCTTCAACCTAATGGCCGACCGAATTCACCGCTTAATCGAAAGTAATCGTTCACTCACTAATGCCGTCGCCCATGAACTGCGCACGCCAATATTCCGTATTCAATGGCAAGCTGAAATGCTCAAAGACACCCAGCTAAACGAAGATCAAGAGAGAACGATTGAGAGTATTGTCGAAGACACAGAAGAAATGGAAAAAATGGTTGATGAGCTATTGTATTACGCCAAACTCGATAGCACTGACCTAGAAAACTTACAAAAACCATTAGAGATTCGAGATTTTCTCGACCACGCAATGGCGCGTTGGAACAAAGACACTCAGCTCAACATCGACCTATCGCTACCAGAGCAACCTAGCTCAATAATGGCGGATGAAACGCTACTTAACCGAGCACTAGATAACCTAGTGCGTAACGCAATGAAATTCGCACGCTCACAAGTGTCGATTGCAGCGACCGTGCATCAAGATCAGCTACAAATCGCGGTACACGATGATGGTGATGGTGTGGCAAAGGAGCATCAAGCTCGCCTGTTTGAACCGTTTTACGTTGGCGACAAAGCGCGTAACAAAGCCAAAAGCGGCCATGGTTTAGGGCTTTCTATCGTCGAGAAGATCTGTGCTCAACACAACGCAACCGTGGAGGTAGGTCAGAGCCAAGCCTTAAAGGGTGCGGTATTCACCATTACCATTCAGCTGTGTAATGATTCAACTGACAAACCCATACAGTAACTACAAAACACCTCTGGAATAATGTTCAACATCGGTCGGGAGATGCTGTCTCCCATGAACTTATTGAATCTAGATAATCACGACACTGCCTTTATGGCTTGCCATCTCGATTCCAATCATTCTTAAGGTATTTTTATGAAAAAGTTATTAGTTGTTTTAGGCATTGTTTCTCTAGCCGGTTGTTCAGGTATTAACCACAATGAAGAAGTTTACACAGCGCACGCTGAGAGCTTCAACATTGTAGGCTTCCAAGTTCCGGGCAACACTCAAGATCGTGCAATGGAATTGGTTCCTGAAGGCGCAACCGTCGATACCGTTACATCAACAAATTCTGATACGACCTCTGTTTTGGGTGTTATCAACCGTATTATTGGTATTGAATATGTTCAAGTTGGCGGTAAAAAGCAGTAATTCGCTTTAGTCGCAAACCATAGCTAAGTGTATTAGTTACGTACCTTTAATCAGTAGCCTGCACAAACTAAGTTAATCTAAGCCAGTGACCCGTCGCTGGCTTTTTTCATCCAGCCGTTTTTGTGCTCTGTGCCAAATAAAGCCCCATTTGGCTAACTCTCTTGTAACTAACAATTCAGAAAATAAGCCCCAAAATCGTCAATTTATTATCAAAATTGCCTTTAAACTCGCTTAATAGTCTTTCGCTCAAACTGACACTTCCAAATCGTTGATCCTTCTATCAACCCAGAGCCCGCTAATTGAGGCACAGATCAATTTACCTAGAAATCTTAATTTCCAATAAAAAATAACACCTAATAAAATTGTCATGATTTTATAAATAAAACCTATGAGTGCGTTCAAAAATAAACAGAAACGATAACTATCTGTAAATACGAGAAATATAAGTTTCATGAATAAAAGAGATCATTGCCATGCTACTAATTAATCAGATCGAATGATGTAAATTCGTTGTGATAATTTTGTTACTTTTTCATGGATTTTACATGGAAAGAGAAAATAACAATGAAAATGAAAAAGCGTTTAGTTGCCGTTGCTATAGCGAGTGCTATGTCTTTATCAGTACATGCAAGTGAATCCGTTAACATCGATCAACCGATCAACTTTACTAGCTTTTCTGGGTTGAACTCTCAGTTAGGTGTCAGTAACGCCTCTAGCTTTAAGATGGTAAAGGAAGTTAACCTCAAAAAGCGTGGTATCTACAAAGTTAAGATCCAACAGAACATCTGGGGAACACCCGTTTGGGGGCATTACCTAAATGCCACCCAAAGTGTACAAGGTGGCGCACTTAAGTCTGTTCAAGGCAGCTACCTTAAAACGACAACCCTAGAGCGATCTTTTGTTAAGCCATCGATTAACAGCTCTCAAGCGGTTGAGCTTGCTAGTAAAGATCTCAAAGTTCAGGGCTTAACCAGCAAATCTTTAGACAACGTACAACATCAGCTGTTTATTTATCAGGGCGCATCTAAGCAAGGAGCTGATAAACAAGGCATTGGCTCACAAGGTGCAGATAAAACACGCCTAGTGTACGTTATCTCTTATCTTGTCGAAGGCAGCGAACAGCCGACTCGACCATTCACCATGCTAGACGCGCACACCGGCGAAGTCATCGACCGCTGGGAAGGTATTGCTCACGCACAGATCGGTACAGGCCCCGGTGGCAACGAAAAAACAGGCATGTACGAATACGGCACCGACTACCACTACCTTGATGTGGTAGAAAATGGCACAGAGTGCGTGATGGAGTCTGAAAATGTCGTTACCGTTGACCTGAATGGTGCGACAGACGGCGACACCACTTACAGCTACGAATGTCCTCGTAACGAGTACAAAGAAGTCAACGGCGCATTCTCACCACTCAACGATGCGCACTACTTCGGTAACATCGTATTCGACATGTATAAGAACTGGTTCGACACTGCGCCACTCTCTTTCAAACTCATGATGCGTGTTCACTACGGTAACAACTACGAGAATGCATTCTGGGATGGCAAGGCAATGACATTCGGCGATGGTGAAAGCTTCTTCTATCCACTTGTTAGCCTAGACGTATCAGCGCATGAAGTGAGCCACGGTTTCACTGAGCAAAACTCAGGTTTGGTTTACGCAAACCAATCCGGTGGTATGAACGAAGCTTTCTCTGATATGGCAGGTGAAGCGGCAGAATACTACATGAAAGGCACCAACGACTGGATGGTCGGCCGTAATATCTTTAAAGGCGACGGAGCTCTACGTTACATGGACGATCCATCACGTGATGGTTCTTCAATCAACAACGCATCTGAATACTACGATGGCTTGAACGTGCACTACAGCTCTGGTGTGTTTAACAAGGCCTTCTACCATCTTGCAACCACGCAAGGCTGGGATACTAAAAAAGCGTTCGAGCTTTTCGTGCTATCCAACCAAATCTACTGGTCAGAAAACAGTGACTTCTGGCAAGGTGCTTGTGGCGTGAAAAACTCGGCAACCGACCTTGGCTACAATGCCGATGACGTTGTTTCTGCGTTCGGTCTTGTGGGTGTTACCCCATGTGCAGAGCCACCACTGCCGCCAGAACCGGAATATCAACGCCTTGAAAACGGTGTTGAAGCCGCAGTTGCTGGTGAAACAGGCTCAAAAACTTACTTCGATATCGAAGTACCAGAAGGCCAAGACAAGCTAACGATTGATCTTGCTGTCTCTACTGGTGATCCGGATATGTATGTCGGTCTAGATTATGCGCCAAGCTCTCAAGAGAATATCTGTAAGAGTGAAAGCGTAACCGATGAAGTATGTGTAATTGAAAACCCAACAGCTGGTCGCTACACGGTGAACATTCTGGGTTACTCAGATTACGCAGGTGCAAACCTAAAAGCATCATACGAATCAGGCAACGCTAACGTACCGCCAGTCTCTTCTTTCGAACACACCATTGTCGGCAAAGAAGTAGAACTGCGCAGCACAAGTTCGGACAGCGATGGTCAGATCGTTTCTTACCAATGGAACCTAGGCGATGGCAACACACAAACAGGTGAAGTGACTCGCTATACCTACGCTGAAGCTGGCGACTACGTGGTTACTCTAACCGTGACAGACGATGCAGGCGTTGCAACATCAACAAGCAAGTCGATTACGATTGAAGGGGACTCAGCGGAAGGCTTCCCATTAAAACTGAAGTTTGGTAACAAAAACCCGAATGGCAAAGCTCGCGTTAAGCTGGCATGGGATTACGACACCAATGACTACTTCGTGATTAAGCGTAATGGCAAGAATGTTGGTGCTACAGACTTTAACTCATACGTCGACAAGTTCCGTCACAACGGCACAGTAGATGTTGAGTACCAAGTGTGTACCTCAAGCGATATCTGTTCAGAAACCAAGCACTACCGTTTCATTAAAACTCAATAATCGAAAGTAGATTCAGGGCTCCTTATGGGAGCCCTTTTCGCGATTGAGCTACTTGGCTAATGAGCTAATGAAACGCCTACATGAAAAAACCACGTATTACACAAAAATCACCCCCATCAACATAACAAGACTCACCATAAAAAGGACGACAAATGGCTATTCAAAAAAGCATGCTAGCTTTGGCTGTACTCGGAGGTTCTTTAGCCTTAATCAACAGTACTTCGGCTTACGCATCACTAGGCATCACACCACCAGCGAACGAAGAAGTTTGGATCACCACCGATGCTGACGCACAGCATATAATGACTCAGCATGGCGCAACGGTTTATCCAAGCGTGACTGGAAACAAGCATTCCATCGTCGCGAAAATCAACCAGAAAGAGCTGGCGAAACTCTCTAGCCACATGCACGAAGAAACCCACCGTTGTGGCGGCTACATGGTGCACGAAGACAAAGTAAGCGCACTCAAAGCCGCAGCGATGCCACTGACAATGAGCACCTTCGAAAAGCCGGTGATCAGCCATCAAGACACAGTGAACGACCTACTCGCTCAGGTCGAGCCGAACAACATGGTCACGACCATCGAAAATCTAACCAACTTCACCAACCGTTTTTATACTACTTCTACTGGTGTCGCTGCTTCAGATTGGCTTTTAGAACGTTGGGAGACGGAAATTAAAGATGTGCCTTATGCGTCTGCACGCCAGATCACGCATGCCGAATATCCGCAAAAATCCGTTGAAGTGACACTGCTTGGCGCTAAATATCCTGAAGAGATCGTCGTTGTTGGTGGACACCTTGATTCGACCGTTGGATCTTGGACAAGCGAAGGCACCATCTCACCGGGAGCCGATGATGATGCGTCTGGTATTGCGACCGTAACTGAGTCGCTTCGCCTGATGATCGCCAGTGGCATTCAGCCAGACAAGACCATCAAGTTTTATGGTTATGCGGCAGAAGAAGTGGGCCTACGTGGTTCTCAAGATGTCGCTAACGCTTTAAGAGATGAGCAAGCCAACGTTGTGTCGGTATTGCAATTAGACATGACCAACTACAACGGTTCGGCGCACGATATCACCTTCATCACAGACTATACCGACAGTAACCTCACCGCCTACTTAAGCGAGCTGATCGACACTTACGCTAGTGAGATCAGTTACGGCTTTGATGATTGTGGTTATGCCTGTTCTGATCACGCCTCTTGGCACAATGTTGGCTACCCAGCAGCCATGCCATTCGAGAGCATGTTCAATGATTACAACCCAAGTATTCATACAGAACACGACACGCTTGAGAATTCCGATCCAACGGCGACACACGCGACCAAGTTCGCCAAACTGGCGATTGCTTACCTTGTCGAAACCAGCCTTGACTCACCGGTTGCAGGCCCTAAAGAGCTGCAAAATGACGTGCCTGTTGAAGGACTTACTGCAGGATATGGTGAAGAGCAGTTCTTCACATTTACAACGGAAAGTGCAGGTCAGTTAACGGTAACATTAACAGGCCCTCGTAGTGGCGATGCCGATCTTTACGTGAAACACAACGGCACCGTATCGAAAGCGAGCTACGATTGCCGTCCATATCAGAACAGCAGCAACGAACAGTGTGTATTAGACATGCCTGCGGGGGAATTCAACATCATGGTGCGCGGCTACCGTAACTTTAACGATGTCACCATCGTCGCTAACTTTGTGCCGGGTTTGCAGTAACTAATCACTAGCAACTGGCAACCCAACGAGCCTTGGTGGTAGGTTTCAATTGAGCATCCACTAGGTTTACTCGGCCAACCAATTGGCTAACCACTTAGGCAAAAAACATAACGCAGCTTAACTGGCTGCGTTTTTTTCAGTGATAACGTAAGTGTATATGTAGATGAAAATAGTTACTTCACCAAAAGCTAATTAAGCATCCATGAATATAAATAAGAGATTATATTTTAATTAAGTAATTTGACCACCTTACCCCAATACGCCCACCTTATATTCAATTCTATAAATAACCAACACGAATAATAAAGCGATCACTTAATTAGTTAATGCTTATTCTATTGCTCTCTAACCACGAGAATATAATACCCACCACCTAAGTCTATAAACAATTTAAATATAATTACACAAACTTTCATTTAATGATTTATTTAAAGTAAGTCAACGCTATACACCTATTATAAATAAGGGTAAAACCAAGAAGTGAACTCAAGACAACAAATAAATAACCAATAAAAACAACAAGTAAGACCAGTTTAATTACGAGACACCGGTTCAATTAACATAGGCACTACATACGCTAAATAAATAGGACCTCAATGCATTTAATAAATATTGCATATATTAACTAGATGTATATTATCTATAAATAATCCAAACTTATATGTGCATTTTATAAGTGTTATATTATTCACATTCAGGAATAACCCTGAATTATAAAAATAATCAAACACTGCTTATATTGGAACTAGTTATGAGTGCTAAACTAAAAATAATGCTTTCTATTATGGGGCTGACTGTCATTTTGATCATGACGACAAGTTTCTTAAGCTGGAAGAACTTCGAAACATCATCGACGATAAGTTACAAAAAACAGTTAGGGTACAAGTCTCAACTTATCGCAGACACTATTGGACAGAAAATCAATCGTTACTTTGATGTTCTAACTTTGGTAAGCAATGAACTTTCGTTCACTGAGGATGGTCAAGTCGATACTTCGCGTGCAGTCAGAACACTCCAAAGCGCAATGCACTCAACAAATGTCATCAACGTCTACTTTTCATTAGTAGACGGAACCTCTTACTCATCAAAAACCAATGGCATCATCGAAAACTTTAATGCCAAAACCAAACAACGTGAATGGTTTTTGAAAGGTATGAGCGGCCAAGACAAGATCATTACTCGCCCTTATCTAGCGACAACAGGTGATCAGGTGATGTCCCTCGCCATGCCGATCTACAAACAAGGCAAAATTGTGGGTGTTGTCGCGCTTAACATCTTGGTTGAAGATCTCAGCAAGTTCACAGAACACCTCACCACGAACAACAAAATCTTTGTCACTCGTGAAGATGGTTTTATCTTAGCGGCACAAAGCTCATCCGTGGTAGGCAAAAACATCTTCAACGAAATTCCATCTTTCAAAAATCGAGATACCTCTCGTGAAGAAAGCTTTGAATATGTTTATCAAAACACTGAGTTCTTGGCATCAGCCGCTAACATCAAAGGCCTTGGTTGGAGTGTATGGGCGTGGGATAAAGAGACCAATGTTAATCAAGACTCACAAGATAACCTCACTGAAACGCTGATCACCTCTTTGACGCTATTGCTTATTTGCGCAGGCTGCGTTTACTACGTTGTCGAAGTATTGGTTTACCGCCCATTAGGGGGAGAGCCAAGCGAGATAGAAGCAACGGTTGCCAAGGTGGCTTCAGGTGATTTTACCGCGATTAACCAGCAACAAGGGAAAGCGATAGGTATCAATGCCGCAGTTAACGATATGGTCAATGAGCTGAGCACCACGATCGACATGATTCGTAGTTCATCAAACGACTTGTTTAAGTTTGCAGAAGGCATCACGACCGCCGCAGACAGTGTGAATTCGAGTTCCGCTTCCCAAATGGAGCAATTGGAACAAACCTCAACGGCAATGAATGAAATGTCGGTCGCCGTCGATGAAGTTGCACAGAACGCTCACCGAGCTTCAGAAGCTGCGATGCAAGCTGCTCAAGAGGCACAATCGGGCAACCAAACCTTCGATACTGTGAATATCAGTATTGTGAGCCTCTCTCAAGGGATTCAAGAAGTTTCCGACGTCATCAACACCGTAGGTGAGAAAACCTCAAGTATTGGCACCGTATTGGACGTGATCAAAGACATTGCAGACCAAACCAACCTGCTTGCCCTTAACGCTGCCATTGAAGCTGCACGAGCAGGTGAGCAAGGCCGAGGTTTCGCGGTTGTTGCTGACGAGGTTCGTAACCTAGCCAACCGCACTCAACAGAGCACCAATGAGATTCAAGAGGTGATTACTTCATTGCAGCATGAAGCCAATAGCTCTATCGATATGATGCAGATGAACCGAGAAGCATCAAATGTCACCATGGAGAATGCGAAACGAGCGCAGGCTTCACTCAATGAAATCTCGAGCTCTATCACCGTCATTGAAGACATGAATACACAGATAGCCACAGCGACTGAAGAGCAAACCCTTGTCGCAGGCGAAATCAACCAGAGTATCGTTGACGTCAATGACAAAGCCCGTGAGACACACAGCTTGTCTGCATCGAACCAAGAGAAAGCGTCGGAGCTTATTGCACTGTCTGAGAAGCTCACGCAAGCAGTCAGTACCTTTAAGCTAAACCATTAATCTCAGCAAGATTCAATAAAGACTGATTAGGGGAAACGGCTCCCCTAATCACAACACCATAGCTAAACCTCAAATCACCACCTGGGTGATTTGAGTAAACGATTTTTCGAAGTACCCCACACAACAACCTCTAGTTATCTCTTTTCCATCTCGGCAAGGAGAGGCTTTTTGCTTTCTAAATTAAGCATATAACTTCGCTAACAATAAGGATAAACCTATGAAGTTAAAAAGATTAGCACTCATTACTGCTATGATTTCATCAAACGTCAATGCCTTTCAGGTCTGTAACATCGGAGACGAATATAACGTCTTGGACAGCGAAAGCTTTCATCAGATCCGACAGAAAAACTATGATGCCTTCGGTGAAGGCATTACTCCTGAAAACCTGTTTCCATCATCGCCAGAGCACATTGTCGACTTAAAACCCTCTCTCTCTGAAGCCAGTGATGTTTTCCCAGAAACTGCCACATTGCTAGAAACAGGACCCGCCTCAGCTGTTACGCTAGCACCTGAGGAAGCAGCAAGGCTGATGGACACCTTGGGCCGTTCAACGACAGGGCTAGCGCAAGGAGCATTAGAAGCTCTGGGACCGATTGGCGACGCAGTTGCCGTTGGACTTTGGGCAAATGAGGTCGCAACTAGCTTCCAAGATGAATCACGTACCTCTTACGATCGATTTGCCACAGTAATGGGGCTCGTCGATTGGTTTGGCGTTTTAAAACTTCCCGCGAGGGAGATCGACCGCCAAATTTTGAGTAGTCGCTGGGATAGAATTGCAGCAGGTAACCATTACAGTTATCACGTTCATGAGGATCTCGTCACCCAGCAAGATTTAAGAGACAAAATTTATTGGGCCGAACTCGCCTCAGACCAGCAAGCAATGTGGAACGCCGTAGCACGCGGCTTTGCCACCGATCTTGCCCTCAAATACCAGCAGCATTATCAAGAAGTGGTAAAGGCTCAGACCATTATGGCGGAAGAGCTCATCACCGCGGTCGACCACGAGCTACGCAAAGCCATCTTTAGCCAACTGGCTCTCGACCATAAAGACTCTCGTCTGTTTGCATCAGATATTGCCGCTAGCTGTAACGAGGAAACTCGAGTGCTGGCAGACCTTTATCCTGAGCATGATGCTGAAGAGAGTAATTCCCTACCACCAGCATTACCTTCAAAACGCCAAGCGAACCGCGCACTGGCCAAACTTCAGCATTGTCAGCAGAATCTTCTAGATCAAGCAATTGCCAAACTGAATGAGTTACGAACAGGTCAAATTGAAGGACTTGACCAAGCTGCAGTTCAACAGCTTTATACACGCACACTTGCAGCCAAAACCCAGATCATTGAAACCGCGGACAACCATGTCAATTTGCTCAAGAGTAAGTTGCAAAAAGAGATGTTCACACAAGGTGAAATCGCCGTTGAACGACTATTCCGCTCAGGCTCTGTAGAGACCATGCATAATTTCTTCAAGGGACAAGCCGAGCGCAATGCCATTGACGAAATGACACGCAGTATTCTTGGCCGTCCTGCGACCACACAAGAAATACGCAACAAAGAGATTATTCTCCAAAGCGGCTACAGAAAGTGCGTTCGTATTGGTATTCTCGGAGGAGACCCGAATTTTCGTGGCTGTGTCGAATATGCTTGGATACCAGCGGAAACTCGCCCGTTTAATCCGTCTGAAGATACGGTTATTGCGCAAATCTACCCGCCGAATAAAGAAGCGGTGAAGCGAGTTCTTTTCGATACGTTAAGCACCTTAATTGCCGATGGCTGGAACTCAGAAGACGAGGAGCATTGGTTAGAGCAACAGATCTTGAATTTTTCTGCACAGCAGCGCCTAAAACAACAAGCCGAATTCGATAAACAACAGGTTTATCACTGGTTACTGGACTCAAGCGCAATGCTTGAAGGTGAATGTGGTGGCGGTAGCGCATGTGCTGGGTGGAGCTTGTCTTACCTTCAAAAAGAGAATCTTTCACGACAAGCGTCGCTGCATTACATCAACAATTGGCACGCAAACTACTCAGGCAAAGGCGCCTATGTGCACTCAAAGCGCTATCAAAAGCTTGGTGGCTTGATTACCGCTGCGCTAGAAAGCGAATGGCAAGCTAAGAGAGCTGTCGAATTTTATAGCTTCACTTACCCAGGTAGCATTGATCTTCAAAAAAATGCACCACTGATTTATTCCGCACTGAAATCATCCTCACTGGATCTTGCTCATCTGGAAGGCAACACGCTGCAACTCGCGAAAGGAATCGTAAAAACTCGTCTTGCTGAAGCGATCAGTGTCTCAGACAGCAACGGTGTTGAGTGGCTACATTCACAAGTGGCCCAATTCCAGCGCTATACGTCGATCATCCACTCTCAACATATCTCTACTGGGCACTACGCCTCTGGGGAAGGTGAAGTCACCGCTCTGTTTTCAGAGATGCTGCCTGCGCACCTGATGCGCTACCTGATTTCAGACATCATCCCTGATAGCTACGATGCCCGTATCGAGCGCTCTATTGACGCCATCTTTAACCCAACGTCTGAACTCAATCAACAGCTCGATAAATTAAGTAACACCAACGAAAACTTTACCGATAAACCGGGTCGCAGCTGCATAATTTACTACCCATACCTTAAGAGTGCACTGCTTGATGTTGCGGCTGATGATGACCTGTATTGGATTTCACCTATCTCAGAATGGTACGACGCAGTCACTCGACAACAACTCAATATGTTTGGTGCTCTGAAGTATGCCGTGATCAATCAGAACACTTTCGGCATTCCATGTGATTTAAGCCCTAACAGCTACCAATACCAATAAAGGGCGGACACTATGAATACTCGTTTTTTATTACTGCTCTGTTGTCTGAGCTTTACTGCCTTCTCTCAACCGTTTGATGCGATCAAACAGCCAAACCGTTCAGAGGAAGAGGTCACCCAGCTAGCAGAAGACTTCAACGACTGGTCAAAGGCTTCCAATGGTTGGCGCTACTCCTTCATAACTGCCAATGAAAAGGAAGCTGTGGAAGACTTTTCAATTTCCGGCTATCAGACCGCTAATGATTACCTAAGAGCAACTGACACCTCAACATGGGGTGTCGCGGGGGCGGATGCGAGGCAGTACATTCGCACGGTTAAATCGGCTCTCAACAAGCTGCCAAAATACAAAGGGACCGCCTATCGAGGGACTTGGGTAAAACTATCTCTGCTTAACAAGCTCGAAGAGGGGGACGTGTTGGTCGAGCCAGCATTTACTTCAACCTCTACTCTCCCAGAAGTCGCTAAGCGCTTTTCGGTAGTGCATCCCAACTCCCCACAAAGGCTCAAGCGAGTGCTGTTTGAAGTAAAGATCAATCAAGGGGGTCACACCATTGCAGGGCTTTCGGAATACAGCAAAGAAGCAGAGGTTCTATTTGCGCCAAATGCACACTTTCGAATCACCCAGATAGAGCGAACTTCTAACCATACCTACATCGGCGTTGAGACAGTGAAGGCGTCTGCCGTCAAAAATACTCAGAAATATAACCTCTATTCAGGCGAAGAAGTAGAAGCATCATTTTGGCACTCTCTCGTTTGCACATAAACTAAGGATCAAGCAATGAAAAAATTTATTGGAGTGCTTTGTCTCTCTTTAATGACAAGTTTTTCGGCACAAAGTGAGGAGTTTCCTGAGTTTAAAGGGCGTTCACTCTCCTATCAGGCGCAACAACAAATTGCGGATGACTTGATGGATTGGGCAACGACGCACCATGTAAAAGCAGAAAAAAAGATGGTGCCAGAAGAGTATTCCGCAATCAAAAACTATGGCCGAGTGGATCACGACGTGGTCAATGAATACATGAGGGCGGGAGAACCTGAAGGGTATTTGTCAGAAATGTTTGGTCGTACATTAAAGTCGCGAGTCTTTCATATGCGGAATGTGATGAATAAATTACCCAACTACAAGGGTACCGTTTATCGAGGTTCATCAATCAAGAACTCGCTACTGGAAAAGCTCAACATCGGTGACATTCTGCACGAGAAAGCGTTTTTATCGACTTCGACATTACCGAGTGTTGCCAAGAACTTTTCGTCTGCTGGCGTTTACGAAGGCGCCTCTGCAGCTCAATTCAAAATTGAGTTAAAGTCAGCAGGTCGAGCGATCAATGCTTACACGTTCAAACCGGATGAAGCTGAAATACTCGCTAAGCCCAACACTTACTATCGAGTAGAAGCGATTGAAAAAATATCGCCACACAGAAACTACATCAAGATGAGAGAGGTAAAAAACCCTAGTCGTTATCTGAAGGCTGAACCCGATATCCATATATACGACAGCTTTAATGGTGAAGAAGTCTCCCTTCGAAATCGCAGTTCCCTCTATTGCCTGTAGTGTGATGCACCGTCTTCTCAGGTTATGTTCTTAATGAACGATTAAATACAAAAAGACCATCATTATGATGGTCTTTTTTATTACTGAGATTCGCTAATCTAGCGCTATTAACTGGCGGTTTTACGCATCACCTTGCCACAAATATACTCACCAATCGGCATTGCCGAAGTCGCTGCTGGCGATGGCGCGTTACATACATGCAAGCTTCTTGGGCTTTCGGCAAACAGAAAATCATGCACCAAGGTGCCATCTTTGAGTACCGCTTGGGCACGAATGCCTGCTGGGTAAGGTTTGAAATCTGACACCGTAATGCTTGGGCAGTACTTATTAACCAACTTTAGATAGCCCGGCTTCCACCACGAGTTTTTAAACTCGACCAAACCGGTTTTTAGATTATTCGCAGTCACTTTCCAAAAGCCCGCAAAGCTCAGCATCTGCCAAGTGTCTTTGAAACTAAAGTTAAGCTTGCCATAACCTTCTCGCTTCCAGCCTTGAACTGCATTTGGCCCTACTGTTACGGAGCCATCAATCATGCGTGTTAAATGCACGCCCAAGAAAGGCAGTTCTGGGTCAGGGATAGGATAGATAAGATGATTCACCACTTGGTTGTGTTTAGCATCCAACTGATAATATTCACCGCGATATGGGACGATTTGGAAGTCGGTTTCAATGCCAAGCATGCTGGTCATTCTGTCGGCCATCAAACCAGAGCAAGTGATCAAGAATCGGCTGTTCAGTTGTAGAGTTTGACCATCTACTTTGCACGTTAACTGCACCTCATCTTCTTGCTCATCTGCCATAATCACCTCAGTACCAAGGCTAAGTTTGCCACCCGCTTCAACAAACTCTTGGGCCATCACTTCGGTGACTTTTTTGTAGTCGACGATACTGGTGGTTTTGACATAAATCGCGCCCAAGCCCGTAATGTTCGGCTCGGCAAGTTTCAGCTGCGCTTGATCTAAGAGGTCGACATCAATGTCGTTATCATGACAACGTTGATAGAGCTTGTTCATGCGCTCCACTTCCTGCTCATTGGTCGCGACCAACAGCTTGCCACAGTTTTCGACAGGGATATCGTGCTGACTGCAAAAGGCGATGGTGCGCTCTACGCCACGCTTACAAAAATCCGCCTTTAAACTGCCCGGAGCGTAGTAAACGCCAGCGTGAATCACACCACTGTTATGGCCCGTTTGGTGCTGCGCGAAGCCACGCTCCTTTTCGACTAAAAGGATACTTTTATCAGGGTGAGCTTGCTGTAATTGCCATGCCGTCGACACACCAACAATGCCACCACCAACGATAATATAGTCGTATGTTGAGTTCATAATATTCCTACATTCAATCCTTTTAATTATAGGGAAGACGCGACAGTGTCAGGTTCGGTTTGAGGCAAAGATTCTTGCTCATCTTCCGATTCCTTCTTCACTTGATTAGCATCGTATTGACGAGCCGTGTGAATAAAGAGACCAACGAAAAGTGCAACGCACACTAGGCGAATCACGACTGAAATATCAGGCCAAACTAATGCCACACCCAGCACGATTAACACAGCACGAGTCAGCAGATTAATTTTATTTTCTAGATAGCCTTCAATCGCAGCAACAAACGCGTAAGTACCAATAATAGCAAAACCACCCGTGACCAAAACGGAGGTCACATCCCAACTTACTAAGTTGGTGTAGGCAATCAACAATGGCACTAAGTACAAGCCTTTTGCGATCTTCCATGCCATTAAACCGGTTCTCATTGGTGGCGTTTTAGCAATGGTCGCGGCAGCAAATGCGGTTAAGCAAACTGGCGGGGTTACGTTGCTGTCTTGCGATAGCCAGAAAATGATCAAGTGTGCAGAAAGCAGTGCAAGGCTGATCGCTTCTAAGCCCAAGCTTTGCTCAAGCAGAGTTTCGACAAAATCAGCAGGGACTAACGCAATCATCTCTTTGGCGGTTTCGAGTGCCATTGGCGCATTCAGTAAATCTAATTTTTCTGGCGCCGCCAACATGAAGATAGCTTTCGCCTGTTCAGGTAACTGACCCGAAACCAACAAGTCTAGCAACTGGCTTTCAGCAATCAGTTTGTATAAGGCAGGAGCCGACAGAGTACCCAACACGATGTAAGCCGCGGTTACCGGTAAGCCCATACCCAGAATCAAAGATGCCAGTGCGATTAAGGCTATCATCACCAACAAATCACCGTTCGCCCAGCTGTTGATCATCAATGAGAAGGTGTTACCAATACCCGTCGTGCTGATCACGTTGATAACGAGGCCAATGCCCACCAACAACACCGCCGTGGTCGCCATGTTTTTCGCGCCTTGAGAAAGCGCTTCGATGATCGCCTTTGGACCCATTTTGTGATTTTTAGAGAACCATGAAGCCACGACGACAGACAGAATCGAGATACCCGCTGCGTAAGTCGGTGTGAAGCCCTTCACCAACAAAGTCACCAACACCGCTAATGGGATCAAGTTATGCCAGCCCGACAGCAAGACCTTCAATAGAGGTTCACAGCCAGAAGTGACTTTTTGCACGCCACTGCGTTTTGCTTCAATACGCACAAAAAAGGCCACCGACAAAAAGTAGATAAGCGCAGGTAAGAAGGATACTGCAATGATGTCGACATAAGGGATCTGCGTGTAAGACGCCATGATAAACGCACCTGCACCCATCACTGGTGGCATCAACTGCCCGCCCGTCGATGCGGCCGCTTCAACACCGGCCGCGAAACGCGAAGGGAAGCCGGCCTTTTGCATCAAAGGAATACTGATCACGCCCGTCGATACGGTGTTTGCTACGCTCGAACCGGACACCGAGCCCATCAAGCCTGAGCCAATTACCGCGATGAAGCCCGGGCCACCAATAACTTTGCCAGCCGCTGCGCGAGACACATCAATGATGTAATCACCGACACCCGAACGCACTAAGAATGCGCCAAATAGGATGAACATGAACACGAAGGTCCAGCTGATTCTTGAGATAGAACCGAACATCCCTTCTGATGAGTAAAAGCTTCGATAAAGCAGTGTTTCAAGGCTTAGACCCGGGAAGTGGAAGATGCCGCTAGTCCATTGCCCCCACAGCACCACATAGCTCAAACACACCAAGATAAGCACCGGAATAAACCAGCCCATGGTGCGGCGAATCAGCTCAATAACGATGGCAATCGCCAAGATAGAGAAGAACCAATCACTGGCGATAAACTTCACGCCTCGCTCATACAAAGCATCTTCCGCAAAGGGAATGTAGATAAGACAAGCCAGCGCTGCCAAGGCGATCCCAATATCGACCGCCAGCGCTATCTTGCTCTTTTTCAGCGAAATATGAGCGGGATACCAAAGCGCACAAATGATCGCAAAGCCAGCAAAGTGGGTCGCCGAGATCCAAAGCTCTGGCAAAGTTGATAAGGTGTTAAACCAAATGTGTAACAACGAGAGGATCACTCCCATTGTCGTTATCGCTTTGCCTACCCACGGAAAATCCGTTCGGGTCGGCAGTTCAAATTTTTTCAGTTCCTGCTGCAGCGAATCGCTCATAGAAAACTCCTGCTCTCCGCAGCAAACACGAAGAGAAAATCCATAAAGTGAGGAGGTGCACGAACACATTCTTGAGCGAACGTGCACCAAGCAATTAAGTCACGAAGGGGTTAGTTGATGGCAACAAACAGTTAGTTCACAGACCAATAGTTAGTTCACGAACCAATAATTAGTTAGCGACAAATCATTAGCTCACGAACCAATAGTCACCTGACAACAGATAAGCTAGTTAACGATCAACTCAGAAGGAACATCGATGCCCACTTCTTGGTAGTAACGTGCAGCGCCCGGGTGAAGTGGAACAGGCAGACCTGCGATCCCTTTCTCGAGAGCCATTGCTTTGGTTGCTTTGTGGATACCTTGTAGGAAAGGTAGGTTTTCATAGATAGCTTTGGTCAGCTGATACACGTCTTCTTCAGAAATGTCTTCACGAACCGCTAGGAAGTTGGGTTGAGCGATAGTGGTGATCGGCTTATCAACACCTGGATAAGTGTTTGCAGGGATCTCATATTTAGTCCAGATATTGTAATCGCCGTTCGCTTGTTTGATCTGCGCATCAGTAAACGACAGGATTTGAATGTCTTCACCCAAGGCTGCAAAGGCTTGAGTTACCGCACCAACAGGCACGCCAGCGGGCGTATTCATGCCATCGATAGTGCCATTTTGTAGTGCGCTGGCACTGCCGCCGTAACCCATAAAGGCGAGTTTAAATTGTTCTGGGTCAACCGACAGGCCTTGCATGATCTGGCGTCCTGAATTCTCTGTACCTGAGTTCTTCTTACCGATAGAGAATTTTTTGCCGTTTAGATTTTCTAAATCACTCATGGTGCCCGTTTCTGTCAGATCAGAGCGCACAATAAAGTGTTCAACGTTTTGCCATAGCATAGAGACTGAACGCAGTTGTTTTTGACTGCCTGACTTCTCATATGGACCAAGCCCTTGCCACGCCCACGCGCCATACAAACCTTGCAGAATGGCAAACTGTGCTTCGTTCTCATTGAGAAGTTTCACGTTCTCGCCCGATCCTGCAGAGCTGATAGCCGCCAAAGAAAAGTGCTGCTTTGGCGCAAGCTTAACTTTACTCAATGTCGCTAGAGCAACACCTACCGGATAGTAAGTCCCACCCGTTGAGGCCGTCGCTAAAATGTAGCTGCGGTCTTCTTGAGCTGAGGCGTTACTGATAAGGCCAATAGAGGCCATTGCGATTGCTAAAGTTTTAACTAGCTTGTTGTATTTCATTATTACTCTCC
Organism: Vibrio splendidus; assembly: GCF_024347615.1. Lineage (NCBI taxonomy): Bacteria > Pseudomonadati > Pseudomonadota > Gammaproteobacteria > Vibrionales > Vibrionaceae > Vibrio > Vibrio splendidus. Next base: position 1,493,430 of record NZ_AP025509.1, read on the forward strand.
ATGTAGAGTTATTCACGTTATATTTTTGTTAACAACAATTGCTAGATAGCAAGCACAATGCCAATTTTTAAATGACTGTTTTTATTGATATTTATTTCAAAATCCACCTAAAGTAAGCCATTTCTTGCTTATTTGACTACGAATCAATGAGCTATTTTTTGCTTATCCCAAACCGCGAATAACATCGGTTTAAAGGTAGCCAAGTCACACTGTGTTACATTTGCGTGATCAATGTTTATAAAATGATAAATATCTAATGAGCCATTTTTTGCTCATTGATTCCAGACAACACTTCTAATCTCATCATCAATTACGAATCGACATAATCGCTTCGGTTCAACGCATAACGCACCATCTTTTGGTTTAATGTTCGACGAGGTAAATCCAAATCTTGCATAACATCATTGATGCGCCCCTGATAACGCACTAGCGCATCATGAATCACTTTCCGCTCAAAGCTCTGCACTTGAACCGCCAACGGGATGCCTGCCGTTGTGGACTCTGTGACAGAGTTGGGGCGACACGCCAAGATATCGCCAACAGTCAGGCTTTCATCCAGTGCGAAACGAATCGCGACATTGCGCAGTTCACGCACATTGCCCGGCCATGCATACGACAACAACGCATAACGATCGGCCTCACTGGCAACTCGGGTTTCATTGTTCGCTTCTTGAGTGAAGTGTTCAAAAAGGATCAAAGCATCGTCTTCTCGTTCATTAAGGGGAGGTAAATGCAGTTGGGCAACGTTCAAGCGATAGAAAAGGTCTTGGCGAAAATCGGGGTGATTCAGTAGATCGCTTTTCGAGGCAGAGACCACTCGTAGATCAACATGTTGTTGCTGATTACCCCCTACGCGTTCGACGACATTATCTTGCAAGGTACGCAGCACTTTGACCTGCATCGACAGTGGCATGCTCTCTATTTCATCGAGAAACACCGTGCCTTTGTCGGCAAATTCAAGCTTACCAATACGTCGCTTGGCGGCACCAGTAAACGCACCTGCTTCGTGTCCAAACAGTTCGCTTTCAAAGAGATTTTCTGGAATCGCGCCACAGTTTAGCGGTACAAACGGATGGGTTTTACGCAAGCTAAACTCGTGCAAACAAGAAGCGACCAGCTCTTTACCGCAGCCGGTTTCACCATAAATGATCACATTAGTATCAATCGAGGCGACTTTTTGTATTTGCTCTCGCAATTCACACATCACTTTACTGCGCCCAATCAGCACCTGCTCAATGCCTTTCAGGTTATCCAGATAGTTCTGACGACTGTTTCTGTCTTGGCCACTTTGATGTTTGTCGACCGCTTCCGATACCGTTTGAGACAAACGTTCTGGGTCGAATGGCTTTTCAATGAAATCATACGCGCCTTGCTGTAACGCTTTCACCGCCATATCGACATCACCATGACCCGTGATCAAGATGACAGGCACGTCTGGCACAAGATGTTTAAAGCGCCCTAGCAGTTTAACACCATCAATATCTGGTAAACGCACATCACTAATGATGGTTTGGAAGTCACCCTGCTCTACCGCGTTTAACGCATCTTGCCCAACCTCAAATGCGGTGACATCGAAGCCCGCTAATTGTAACCACTGGCTGGTTGCTTGACGCACAATTGCATCATCTTCAATCAAAGCTATACGCTGCATAGTTTGGTTCCGCCACTTACATCAGAATAATATCGCCCACGGTATGTAAAAAATCCGCAGACGAAAAGGAGCTAGCTCCCACTTTGAATAACACTCCTTTAACAGTTTTATAATGTTTGTTAGCTTCAACTTGTCTCACTCTCCATTCGCTTAAAAAGCAAACATAAAACCTTCTCAAGTCACTAGTTTTAAAAGGATTTGATCAGCAATGATGAATAACAATCGATATTGGTTGTTCCTATGTGCCTGTTTATTAATTGGCTTGGTTCAGGTAACCACCAAAAGTGGCATAAGCCAATGGAAGCTCGAACAAGCCCAACGCTATGCAGAACAGCGCTTCCTCGGATACATTGCTGAAGCAAGGCGAACCCTGAAACGCTTCTATTATCTGCCCTACCTAGTGACGAACGATGAAACCAGTGTTCGTTTCATTGATGGTGAAGCCCGCCTAGAAAAACGCATTAAGAAACAGCTGATTCAATTGGATAAAGCCGCTAATACCAAAGGTTGGTATCTGCTTTCTGGCGAAGGTGATTTGTTGGTATCGAGTGTTGAAAGAAGCAAACTGAGCAAAAAGAACGCCAGCACGATTGTCTCTAAGATCCACCAGCAAGGCGGTGCGATTTCGGTAGTGACCAAAAATAAAGGCGTGACACCCGATTACTTTATTGCCGCGCCCGTTTATCGAGCCTCCGATGTGGTCGGTATTGTCGCGGTGCAAATCGATTTGTCATTGTTAACCGATCAATGGTTTGCTGATGGTGAAGCGGTCCTGTTCCAGAACCCTCGCGATCAGTTTTTTCTGTCGAGTGATAAACGACTGAGCGCAGACTGGTTCAACGACACCTTCAACTCACAACCAAGCACAACAAAACGCGAGCTGTACGACCAAACCCATATTCGCGTGTGGCGACTCCAGGATAAAGACTACCTTATCCAATCCATAAAGTTAGATGACCTCAATTGGCGTTTAACCTATCTAACACCATTAACCAGCCTCAACCAAACCACTAGCTGGATCAGCTGGAGTGTGGCGGTTGGCTGTCTTTTCATTCTGCTGTTGCTGGTTATTCTTTATCAAAGACGTCAGAAAAAGCTCAGTAATCTACGAATCCAAAAGCTCATCGAAGAGTCAGAAAAACGACTGTCTGGAATGATCAATAAAACCCATGTTGGGTTAATACTGATCGATGAACACGGTCGCATCCACGACATCAACCTGATGGCGAAGAACTACTTTTCTCTATCTGATTCAATGATCAGCAATATCAAGGCGTGGCAGCTATTTGAAGCAGGTAACCCTAATTCGACTACCTTGCAGCTTCTTAAGAACTTAGAACAGCACCAGGAACTGGCCGAGATAACCAGCGTCGAAACCATGGCAAGGCGCAGTGATGGCAGTTACTTCCCTGTTTTGTTCTCTATTAGCTCGTTCCCTTGGCATGCAACGCCTTATTACCTATGTACAGTGATCGACATCAGCAAGCGTAAGAAAGCGGAAATTGCGGTACAAAACGCCAATAAAACACTGCAACTTCGGGTAGAAGAGCGAACACAAGATCTCAAAGACGCGCAGCAAGAACTGGTGGAATCAAGTAAACTTGCCGCATTAGGGCGTATGTCGAGTGCGATCACTCATGAGCTCAATCAACCGCTTACTGGTCTAAAAACCCTGCTTTCAAGTAATCAATTGCTGATGGAAAGAGGCGAGACCAAGATGTTGAAAGCGAACATGGACTTAGTCATGAGCCTCATCGACAGAATGGCCAACATGACCAGTCAATTGAAGTCCTTCGCCTTTAAAAGGCTTGAGAAGCCCTATCCAGTTTCACTCACCGAGGCACTGCAAGAAACCCTACGAATTCACCAAGCCGAATTAGACAACGTCGATATTCGCGTGCGTGTCGCCTCTAATATTTCGATGGTGATGGGAGAAGAAGCACGACTTCGCCAAGTGCTTGGCAACCTAATCAGAAACGCCGTAGATGCGACTCAAAATCAAACACCCGCGACCATTGTTATCAGCGCACATACCGATCAACAACGTGTGATCATCAAGGTGCAAGATAATGGCTGTGGCGTGTCAGAAGACCAACTCGAAACCATTTTTGAACCCTTCCATACCAACAAAAAAATGGGCGAAGGTTTGGGTCTCGGCTTGGCCATCACAGCAAACAATGTACGGGATATGCAAGGTACCTTGATAGCCAAGAACAACCCAGACCAAGGTATGACATTCACGTTAACACTACAGAGTAATGATAGTGAGTAATCGCTTACATAGAGTTTAGAAAACACACTCTATTGAGAAGCTAAAACTAAAAAACCGCCCACAGAGGGCGGTTTTGATTCACTTATTGGCGTGTGACTTATTCGCTAATCCGTTAACGGCTTACTCCGCCACTGCTTCAACAAGAGCTCTGTCGGGCGAACAATCGCGATGATCGATTCGTCGTAGATCTTCGCTGAATCAGACAGTATCGCTTGATAGGCGTTTGCATCTGATGCTCGAACTTTTTCACCCGCTTGTGCTTTAGCAATCAAGGTTAACGCCAAGTCTGCGACTTCCGCGGTTTTCTCTGCGACAACCACAGTCTCTACCGAAGACACATTACCTGCGAAGACAGTCTCAGCAGCGAGTGCAGCCGCTTTTGCTTGTTGATAATGCTGAGCGAGTTGCTCAAGCGCTTGTTGATTACCCGTCGCAACTTCGTTGACCAAATCTTGCATCTCATACACGGCGTAGCTTTCGACTGGTAGTGCATCAACAAAGCGGTTTAAGCGCTCATATTGGCTGTATAAAGTGCCCTTAGGTTCAGTAGAGTTCCACTTCTCCCAGTTACGCGCGTAGTACTGTGCTGGCTCAGTGTATTTAGCAAGCACGCGTAGGTCGTGGATATCTTGTCCTTTCGCAATACGTTTTAACAGCATGTCCGCATCCGCATGATGACGTAGGCCAACCGACACTTCAGACCATATATCCATCGCTTTCATACGCTTGTACATGCTGCGCTCGTCAGTCAATTCAGCATCAGACCAAAAACGCTCTGCAATCGCATAGCTGCGTGGCCATAGATAGTTTTCAACGGTGTGGCTGTCTTTATTTTCTAGCCACATAGTGATTTCGCCACCTAGGATAAGTTCTTTTTCTTTGTCGGTTAATTCTGCTGGGTAACCGCCATTCGGTTCTGGAATCACACTGCCTTCAACATCGCTGCTCGCAATCACTTTACCTGTGGTTGGCCAACGCACGTTACCCACCAGTTGGTAACTGCCTTCTGCAAAACCCTTTGGATTTAGGTTTAGGTTGAATTCGGTGTACGACATGAAGTTATCGAAGTGGCCGACAAAGGTTTTGCCCGGCACGTAATCAAGGATGAAGATCTCTTCACGAGACTTACCGTTGTAATCACTGAATGCACGGAAAGTGCCGTCTTTAGCTTCAATGATAGTCAGTGTTCCCTTACGCGGGCCACCTTTTGAACGAGGCTTCTGCCATTGATAAGTGACAAACTTTTCGCCACTGTGCAGCTTATCGTCAACTGTGATGCCAGTTGGCATTGGGTCATTGCGATAGTGGTAGCTAGTCGGCTGAGGCTGGTCTAGGTAATAACCCGTAGAAAGAATACCTGGGTAGCCCTCTTTCGCCGCGCGACCAATGCTGTCGTGCCCTTGCCAGCTTTGAATCACGATTGAAGTCGGTAGGTCTTTATGCCAAATCTCATCCCAACCGGTCATCTTCTTACCGCGCTCTTCGAGCATCTTCTCAACTTTTACATTGAGGTAAGACTGCAGACCACGCTCGCCATCGATATTGTTTTCTTCAATGAACTGTTGGTGCTTTTCACTGTTTTTCCACTGTGCATAATTCGGCTCATCGCCACCAATGTGGAAGTACTCATCAGGGAACAGCTCGGTCACTTCATCAAACACATCACCAAGCATCTCATAGACTTCTGGGTTCAGTGGATCCATGAGCGGTTCAAACACACCCCACCCTCTTTCTTGCTCGTAGTTTTGCCCTTCACCGCCAGACATCAAGCGTGGGTAAGCGTGAGCAACCGCAGAAGAGTGACCCGGAAGAGACACCTCTGGAATCACACGAATACCAAGGTTACGGGCATATTCAACTAAGTAGCGAACTTGGTCTTTGGTGTAGTAATTACCATCAGCGGTTTCAGACCACAGACGTGGCCATGATTCGGTTTGAATACGAATGCCTTGGTCGTCCCAGAAGTGCCAATGGAACACATTCATCTTCGCCGACGCCATCGCATCTAACTGACGAATCAGCACATCGAATTCAATGAAGTGACGTGAAGTATCGTAAGAAACACCACGCCAGCGGAAGCGAGGCTCATCGACAATGGTTACGGCAGCGATATGGTAGCCAGTCGCCGTGGTTTCAACGAGCTGTAAAAGGGTTTCGATGCCGTGAATAGTGCCGTATGGGCTTGGAGAACTCAGCGTGATTTGTTCACCCTGAGTGGTAATTTTGTAGGACTCTACAGAGTCGATGTTCTGTACTTCAGACTTTGGCGCCGCGTCGATATCAATGATCAGGTTCGCTTGGTCTGCACTATCCACCTGCCAATTTAGAATCGGTACACCCGTCTGACGCTCAAGGCGATCAATAAAACGTTTCGCCGTGTACTCAACGCGATCAGAATTAAAGCCTTTGATGTAAACCTTGAAGTTACCGTCGACCTTCACTTGCCCAGCTTGCAGCTCGACCGTTTGTGGGTACGGCATTAAATTTAGATCGGTATTTGGAGCCATTGCTAACGCCATTGGGGACACTACTGAACCTGAAATCAATAGGGATAATATAGTTTTTTTCATTATTAGTTTTCCTATATAACGGGCGTTCTGTTTTGTTTATCGGAGGCAATTCACAAAACAGAACCATCAACCACTGCTGTTGTTTATCTTTATTCCAAACGCTTCTCGTTAGTTCACAAGAGCGACCGCTTCTCGAACTAACTCCGCGATCTCGTCCCACTGTTCGTTCTCGATCATCTTTGGAGAAACCATCCAAGTACCACCACAGCACACCACGCGATCCACTGCTAAGTAGTCATTGACGTTGTGTTTACCGATACCGCCTGTTGGCATTAAAGACACATCAACGTATGGCGCTAGCAGAGACTTCACCATGTTGATGCCACCAGACGCTTCTGCAGGGAAGAACTTCAAGAAGTTAAGGCCAAGCTCTAGCGCTTGCTCTACTTGGCTTGGGTTGTTTACGCCCGGAACGATCGGCATGCCGATTTCTTGGCAACGTTTTACGGTGTTTGGATTCAGGCCCGGAGCTACGATGAATTCGCTGCCCGACTCTTTCGCAAGGTCGATCTGCGCTGGCGTTAATACTGTGCCAGCACCGATACACATCTCTGGGTACGCATCGCGCATCGCACGAATCGCGTCTGCTGCCGCTTCAGTACGGAATGTTACTTCAGCAACTGGCAGGCCGTTTTCTACCAACACTTTTGCCAGTGGAATCGCGTGTTCAACCTTGTTGATTTGGATAACAGGGATAACTTTGAATTGCTTAAGTTTGTTGATCATTTCTTGAGACATAATAATTCCGCTTTTATTTTATTTTTTAATCAGTTGACTCATAGCGCTCACGGGGATGATTGCGCCAGAGTATTGAATAACGATGGAGGCCAGTTGGTGGCCAAGTTCGGCTGCGTCGGTGCCGATCTCACCTGTAAGGCGCGCGGCTAAATAACCCGCAGCGAATGAGTCGCCCGCAGCGCAGGTATCAACCACGTTAGAAACACGAGTCGCTGAGACATAATTCTCAACAATGTTGCCCTGTTCAACTTGAACAATCTTGCATGGCTCGCAGCCACGTTTGATAACGATCTCTTGGCAACCCAAACGAAGGCAGCGTTGTTGAACACTCTCGGAGTTCCCCCATACAAGCAGGTCGTCGTCTTCGGTAATCAAGGCGATGTCTACCAATGGCAGTAACTTGGCGTACCAATGTCGAGCTTGCTCAGTGCTCCAAAGTTGCGGGCGATAGTTGTTATCAAAAATCACCTTACCGCCTTGGTTTGAGAACACGCTCATGGCTTTGAATAAACGCTCGCGAGAGGCATCATCCAAGATCGCGATACTGATACCGCTAATGTAAACCGCGTCGACTTGCTTCTCTGTCAGAGCGATTTCAAGCTTATTCAGGTCATCAGCTTGCTTGTTTAAGTTATCGATTTGAAAGTAAGATTTTACTGCCGCATCGTTGCGCCAATAGTGAAAATGTCGCTCGCCTGTCTCGTCGGTTTCGACCATGTACAAACCGGGTAGCTTGTTTGGGATTCGTTCGACGAAATTGGTTTGAATACCTTCTAACTGCCAGCTATCAATCATATTTTGAGACAGTTCATCGCTACCAAGGCCCGTCGCATAGTGCACAGAGAGGTTTTGATGCTGGGTTAAGCGTGAAAGGTAAAGTGCGGTATTGAGCGTGTCACCGCCGAATTTTTTGGTTAATGGAGAGCCGCTGATTTCGACCATGCACTCGCCAAAGAACGCAATATTGAAGTTAGAAGATGCAGGCATAGCCGATCCTAAAATAGAGAGATAAATGGGGAAGAAGGCCCTACCGAGAAGCAGAGCCTGAGCTAGCTAAATCACTCCACAACTTGTTGTACTGAATTTGTTGTACTAACTAGCTGTGGAGCGTTTTAGATTAGCTTGTTTGATTAGCAGGACGTTGAGAAGACGCTTCTTCTTCAAGCACACCAGAGTCTGACAATTCCATTTCCATCAGAGCGCGCTCGTCATCAAGAATTGCTTTTGCCATTTCAGGTGTCACTTGGTTAGCCGGAGTACATAGGCTTACCAGCACACCAGCCGTTAGAGCCACTAGACAAGAAGGAATCACAGGGTTACCCCAGAAAGCAGTGTAGTCTGCGTTTAGCATTACAACAAATGAAGCCACAGATGCACCCGCTAGCGTAGCAAGCGCACCCTGCCAGTTGTAACGTTTCCAGAATCGACCCAACATACCGCACACAAACATGCCCGACATTACGGTTGAAATCATTTTCGTGATGTAGCCAATGATGTCGTTTGACGTTAGTGCGAACAACAGTGCAAAACCAATCACCACAATCAGTGCCAAGCGAGAATAGTTCACCATTGACTCTTTGTTTGGTACGCGGCCAGTGAACATCACGTAAACATCACGAAGTAGGATAGAAACACCGGCTATCGCATCTGAACTTGCGCTCGACATCGTTGCAGAAAGACCCGCGATAAGAACAATCATGCCAACGCCAACCGGAAGAACCGTTGCAGCAACATAAGGGAACGAGTAGTTCGCATTATCCAATGTTGGGTCAATGGCATGTGCTGCCATACCAATGATTGCAGGGATGATGGAGAAGAAAAGGTACAACACACCCGATGCAACAAATGAGCGACGAACGGTTGATACGTCTTTACCCGAGTAGATACGTTGACGGAATGAAGGCGTCGCAAGAACACCCACACCGATAACTACAGCCAGAGACACAGCAGGCAGAAGGCCCAGTTTATCGATTGCTAAAAAGCTTGTAGCAGCAGGGTCCATCGCAGCGTAAAGGTTATCCATGCCGCCGATGTAATCGACTGACATTACTGCCATCAAGATGAAGCCAGCAAAAAGAATGATCGCTTGAATGGTATCGGTCCACACAACCGCGGTGTAACCACCGATCACCACGTAAATAGTGAATGCTGCAGCAATAATGATTTTCGCTAGGTTGAGATCGATGTCTGCAATCCATGCTAAGTACATGCCGCCACCTAGAATGTGGGCGCCTAACCAACCAATTGAAGCGACAAAGATCAGTACACCTACAACGTTTTTCACGATGCGGTTAGCGCCAACATAGTAAGCCAGCTCTTCACTCATGGTCATGAAGTTCAATTTACGAACCGGAGCAAACCAAAGTGCAAGTAATAGGATGCCTATCGCACCACCAATGCCGTACAGAGCACCTGCCCAGCCATTTGCGTAGCCGAAGCCAACCGCCCCCATACTTGAACCCGTACCGACCATCGTCGCTACTGTTGTGCCAAGTACTAAGAACATAGGTAGGCCACGGCCACCTAATAAGAAATCTTCGCCAGATTTTTGATTACGCGAGACAAACCAGCCTAACCAAATTAAAAATAATACGTACACGCCGAAGCCTGTAAGAAAAAGTGTGCTGTTCATTTGACACCTCTCAGTGAAATATTGAGTTCATTCCTGAACTTTATTTATGATTCATTCATTTTATATTTCATATAATTACTTTATTGATTTTATCTTTTTAATTAAAGTAATTTTTATAAATGTAGGGTGAGAGTATTAAAGGATAATAACAGGGATGACTAACCCCTAATACTCTCTAAGTAGGTAATTGTGATTAGGTTATTACTATCCGCGATCGGCGCGGTAGCAAGTCACATCTACTTCAACCTTCACGTCTACAACTAAGTCGCAGACCATGCAGATTCGAGCCGGTGGGTTAGCACCGAAGAACTCTTTGAATACCTTATTAAAAGATTGGAAGTAACGAGAATCCGTTAGCACAACCTTTACGTGCATTACGTCTTCTAGGCCGTAGCCCGCTTCAGTCATGATATCGACACAGTTTTGGATCGCTAGGCGAGACTGGTCAACAATGCCACCCTCAACCACTTCACCATCTGTCATCGGTGTCTGGCCAGAAACGTATAGGAAACCACCTGCTTCAGTTGCACGTGCAAATGGTAAATGTTGTCCGCCTGTACCTGTACCGCCTTCAACACCGTAACGTTTAATAGTCATTTTTTAACTCCACTTATTTATAGATAATATTGGGTTTATAGATAACATTGGCTTTATAGATAAAACAGTTTCTATTCCAATATATTTAAATTAATTCGCCGTCTTTATAATTACCTGAATTTAATAAAAAATTTAAACTCTAGTTTCGGTAAATAAAAACGCCGGAACGATTATTTCTTACTTTTCCTTGCTGGTAAGTTAACTCACCATTTACAAATACACTTTCTATTCCTTCAGCAACTGAAATAGGATTTTCAAATGTTGCTGTGTCTTTAATATTCTTTGGATCAAATAAAACTAAATCGGCACAGGCACCACAGCGAACTTCGCCTCGGCCCGCTAAGTTGTAACGCTGAGCCGACATTCCAGTCATCTTGTGAATCGCTTCTGGCAACGAGAACAGTTTTTCGTCTCGGCAATAGTGACCTAGCACTTTCGGGAAGGTGCCCCACAATCTTGGGTGTGGATGCGGGTCATTAGGTAAACCGTCTGAACCGACCATGGTCAGTTTGTATTTCAATACGCGCTTTACGTCGTTCTCATCCATGCAGTGATAAACCGCGCCCGCTGGTTGAAGCGCTTTTGCTGCGTCCATCAGGGGGAGATTCATTTCATCAGCAATCTGCTTAAGCGTTTTGCCTGCATGTTCTGGTTTTGCTTCAGACCAAGTGATGAAGATGTCGAAATCGTCAGTCACTTGTTTCAAATCTAATGTTGAAGAGCTCGCTGAGTATGGGTAGCAGTCGCAAGACACATCTTGGTGCTCAGAAACCTTGTCCATTAAGTCGAGTACTTCAACGGTTCTACCCCAGTTCCCCGCACCTGCACATTTAAGGTGGGAGATAACAACAGGCACTTTCGCGTATTGTCCTGTCTCAAACGCCTCTTCCATCGCGCTTAAGATCTCTTCAAATTCGGTACGCATATGCGTGGTATAGATGCCGCCGTGACCAGAAAGCACTTTCGCTAACTGCATCACTTCGTTGGCATTCGCTTGTTTAGCGCTTGCGTAAGCCAAACCCGAGCTCAAACCTAATGCGCCTTGTTCCATCGCCAAATCAAGGTTGGTTTGCATCGCTGCGATTTCGTCTTCGCTTGCAGTGCGCTGCAGGTCGTCCATCACTTGGTTGCGCAATGTGGTATGGCCGACTAACGCTGCAACGTTTACTGCAGGTTGAGCTTGCTCCACCGCTTGTGCATACGCGGCGAAAGTTGGGTATTTGAAATCAGCCTGAGCGCCTAAAAGATTCATTGGGTCAGGTGGATCGCCAGCCAAAACGGTTGGTGATGCGCTGATACCACAGTTACCAACAATCACGGTTGTGACACCTTGGCTGATCTTAGGCAGGCAGTCTGGGTAACGAATTACATTGGTATCGTCATGTGTGTGTACATCGATAAATCCAGGAGCCAATGCTAAGCCTGCTCCCTCAACCAACTGGCCACAATCTTCGTGATCGATTTGACCAATTTCGGCTATTTTTCCATCTCGGATTGCTACATCGGCACAAAACGATTGTTCGCCGGTGCCATCAAACACCTCTACATTTTTAATTATCGTATCGAACAACATTTTTCACTCTCTCAATCCACTGTGTTGATGGAGCTATATTAGAAATTCAGCCGATTATTTTCAGTGACAAAACACACATAATATTTTAATTTGTGTGATAGTTTCTACCACAAAACAGATTGTGGATATATTTAGACATTAAATAACAATGACTTAAATCATGTTAGGAATCAGCAATGAAACATAACCCTGCACATAAAGATGTTATAAAGTATCAAAAAGATAGTTTTATCTTGACTGAAAAAGGCCAAAAAGGGAGAGCAATATCACAATCTGAGAACGGTATTTACCGACTGGTTGATGAAGATATTTCGCTCCCGGTAGCAATTATCAAACAATCCGCCTTAACCAATAACCTGAATTGGATGCAATCATTCGCCGATCACCATCAGGTTAAATTGTCGCCACATGGCAAAACCTCCATGACACCTGCTTTTTTCCGCCAACAGCTAGAAAATGGCGCTTGGGGCATAACAGTAGCCACGCCTGCACAGGCAGAAGTTGCCGCAATGGCGGGTGCGAAACGAATCATCATGGCCAACCAATTGGTGGGTAAAACCAACATGGCGATCGTTGAACAGCTGATCAGTGAGTTTGATATCGACTTTTACTGTTGTGTGGATTCTTCGGTAAACGTGCAGCAACTTAACCAATATTTCTCTAATACAAAACAGACACTAAAAGTACTGATCGAATTTGGTGTACCGGGCGGTCGCTGTGGTTGTCGTTCACCACAAGAAGTTCTAGAACTGGCTCAAACCATACAAGACACACCTGCCCTTTCGCTGGCAGGTATTGAGGTATATGAAGGTGTGATTCACGGTGACAATGCAGAACAAGACATTCGTACCTTCTTAAATCACGCGCTCACCTCGGTCGAAAGCCTCGCGTCAGATGGCCTAATTGCAGGGCAACCTATCATCACGGGCGCTGGTTCTGCTTGGTATGACGTGGTTGCAGAATGTTTGGCGAACCTAACTGATTACTTGGCGATCATCCGCCCGGGCTGTTATGCCATTCACGACACAGGTATTTACCTAGACGCTCAAAGCAAGGTGTTGCAACGCGCCCAAGTAAACCAAGGTTACGCGTGTGAATTGGGTGGCGATTTAGAATCGGCACTTGAGGTGTGGGCTTATGTAATCTCTCGTCCGGAACCAACGAAGTTAGTGGTTGGGCTAGGCAAGCGTGATGTGGCCTTTGATGCGGGTTTACCGATTGCCGAGCGCGGCTATCGCAATGGCAAAGCTATATCAGTGAAAGGCTTAACCTCTACTGCGGTGATGGATCAACATACCTTTGTGGAAACCGACGGTTCTTCTGAGATTGAAGTGGGCGACATGATTGCTTTCTCCACCTCACATCCGTGTTTAACCTTCGACAAATGGCGCTACATTGCCATCACCGATGACGACCATCAGGTAACAAACTGGGTGGAAACCTGTTTCTAGGTCGATTTTTCAATAAGCTAGAATCAACGAAACAATAAGATATACTAACGGGGCTAAGCTTTAGCGACCAATGACTAGGTATTAGCAAATAGCCCCATCAACAAAGGATCAGGATTCTTGAGTTTAGAAGTAGATATCATTTCACAGATAACAGAGCGTTTCCCTGTTCTTCGTGATGCAGAAAAGAAAGTCGCCAAGTTGATCATGGACGACATTGATTTTGCTGCCAATGCCAGCATTACAGAACTTGCTGAGGGTGCTCAAGTCAGTGAAGCCACCATCACACGTTTTGCTAAAGCGATCGGCTGTAACAACGTGCGTGATATGAAGATTAAGTTGGCTCAGACACTAACCGTTGGCCAGCGCTTTATCCTCGAACCTGTTGACCAAACTGGCTATCAAGGTATCTACGAATCGATCAAGCAGAGCCTAGACATCAACCGCACTCTGTTCAAAGAGCAAGACGTTGAAACCGCAGTCAGTTGGCTGCATAACGCCAGGCAGATCATTGCTATCGGCATGGGTGGCGGTTCAACCATTGCTTCTCAAGAGCTGCAACATCGACTGTTTCGTTTAGGCTACCCAGTGGTGTCGTACAACGATGGCTTGATGTCACGTATGGTAGCCGCCACGGCAGATGCCAATGACGTGATGGTGATGATTTCAGCGACAGGCTTTACGCCAGTGATCACCGAAACCGCCGAATTAGCCAAGCAGTACGGACTTAAGATCATCGCGATTACGCCACAAGACACGCCGTTAGCAAATATTGCGGATATCTTGTTACCCATCAAGCATATGGAAACCGATTTCATCTACAAACCATCGGCTTCTCGTTACGCAATGTTGGCACTAGTAGATGTGCTTTCGATGGGAATCGCAGTCAATCACAAGAACCGTTCGCGCGACAAACTGCGTCGCTTGAAAGTTGCGCTCGATTCTTACCGAGGCGGTGGCGACCGACAGCCTCTCGGTGATTAACGAATCAAGGATAGAATGAGCTTAAATTCACGCGCGCGGCAGTCCTTTACCAGTTCGTATAAGCTCATTTCCAATCCTGTGATTTCGATACCAGCATCCATTAGTCGACGGATTGCCAGATCTTTGTTGAGTGCCGTTCGTGAGCTAATACAGTCACCAACTACCTGAACCTTGTACCCAAGTTCCAACAACCCCATTGTGGTTTGATAAACACAAATGTGAGCCTCAATACCACACACTAACCAAGTATCCACGTCCTTGGCTTGCACCGCCTCAACAAACTTAGGCTCGTTACACGCGTTGAACGTAAATTTTGGTATCGGCTTAGCATCGCTCAGCAGGTCATTCAGCTCGTCGACCGTAGCACCTAACTTCTCAGGGTTCTGCTCCAAGCTAACAATTGGCAGACCCAAAACCTGCGCTCCTTGAGCTAACTTTCCGCAATTAGCAATCAGCGTATCGCTCTCATCAACAAGGCGTGCGAGCTTGCCTTGTACGTCCACAACCACCAAACCTGTATTTGCTCGGTTTAACATCCAACTCTCCTTGTCATGATTAGAATCAGCGTACTGCTTTGCTCTCAATAAATACCGAAATAAATACTACAATAGAACAAATGCAATATTTATTATGTTTTATTTTTCAATCAGTTAGATAAAACCAATTTCACTTCAATTTTAAAAAACATCGTTTTATTTAGCAAATTTAACCATTTGTCAATATATGAATTTTATTTATAAACAATATAACCAACAAATATTTCGTTAGCTCTTGATAAATCAAGGGGCGCAGGTAATCACGTTATCAATGAAAAAATAGGTTTCATTTGTGAGGGTTTTATAAATCAATCATCAGCGATACCGTGATTTGCATCACAGGATGAGTAAACAAGGTATTATCATGAAAAAATCAGCATTAGCACTCGGCTTAATCGGTTTAGTTTCACTTCCAACTTTTGCAGCAGGTATCGATGGTGGCGCATACGTAGGTGGCGGACTTAGTGCCTATCAAGGTTCCGATACGGATGGAGCACCAAGTCTGGATTCAGACGGAATGGGCTACAACCTATACGGCGGTTACCAATTCAACCGTATCGTTGGCGTGGAACTTGGCTACAACGACTATGCAGACTACAAGAACAGCACAGACAAACTTTCACCAACGTCTATCTCTGTATCAGCAAATGTCGGTTATACGTTCGACAACACCATTCGTCCATTTGTACTTGCTGGTTTGAGTTCCGTAGACCTCAATGCAAACAGCGGCGCTGGATACAATGATGATAGCGGCACCGGCTTCCACTTTGGTGTTGGTGTTGAATACACACCAGTTGAGCACTTAACACTTCGCCTAATTTCGCAAGCTGATGCGGTTAGTGTAGATGATTACTACATTGGAAATAATAGTTCATTCAAAACCGACGACCACACACTAGCGTTTAACAGTGTTAGCTTCGGTGGTTCATACGACTTCTAATATTCACCCCAAACGACTAAATCGTAAGTAAGTAAGTAGCTCAAATTCACTTTGCTACTCTGCCCTGTGATAAGGCAGCACAGTAAAGTGAATTTTTGTATCTATGTAACGATTCAGCTTACAAAGCCATACAGTAATGAGCAAAAGACTCAGGGATAATTGTCAACAACGGTCGAGAGGCCAAAAACCAACAACGATTAAAAATCGACAGTGACCGACAATCACATTTGAAGACATGACAGAGTGAGTAACAAAGATGAACAAGTTAACAAAATCAGCATTAGCACTGGGTTTAATCAGCGCAGTTTCTCTTCCTGCTTTAGCAGCAGGTACTGACGGCGGTGCGTACATTGGTGGCGGTCTTGGCATATACCAAGATTCTGACACCGATGGTCAAGGCAGTTTAGATTCAGACGGTATGGGCTACAACTTATATGGCGGCTATCAATTCAACCGCATCGTAGGTGTTGAACTTGGCTACAACGATTACGCAGACTACAAAAAAGGGACTGAAAAACTGTCTCCAACGTCTGTTTCTTTGTCAGCAAATCTTGGTTACACATTCGACAACACAATCCGCCCATTCGTTTTGGCTGGTTTAAGCTCTGTTGACCTAAACGCAAATACCGCAGCTCAGTATGCAGACGATAGCGGTACGGGTTTCCACTTTGGTGTTGGTGTAGAATACACGCCAATCGAACACCTAACATTGCGTCTGATTTCGCAAGCAGATGCAGTAAGCGTAGAGAACGATTACGGATCTAAGAAAGAAGACAAAACACTAGCATTCAGCAGCATTAGCTTCGGTGGCTCATACAACTTCTAATGTGATTGAACCAAATAAAATAAGCTGAACATACTAATTCACTTTGCTGTTCCACCTTGTCATGAAGGTCTCTCAGTAAAGTGAATTTTTTGTATCTACACACTTTAGCGTCATTTCACTTTAGCCAGTTTATCGCTCAGCGCCTTCTATTTGAGCTTTATGCATTGATATTAGAGCTTTCTTGGTAGCGAGACTAAAATAAAGGGATAAGTGACACAGGAAGACAAGACCTATGAATCTACCACGCTTAAACATGTCGATAAACAAACTCCCTTTCGTTTTGGCAGTGTATTACCTGCTTGTCATTAACTTGCCTATCTCACGCGAACTGTTCAATATTCTTAGTGCCTCACAAGCCGAAAGCATTGGGTTTATCATCTCGATCCCATTTTTCTTTCTCGCCGCATTCAACTTTATCTTTCAAGTATTCAACTGGCCGATATTCGCCAAAGCTTTTTTTATCTTGTTACTACTTACTTCCTCTTTAGTCAGCTACAGCATGTTCAACTACGGCATTTTTGTAGACTATGGAATGATAGAAAACGTCTTCGAAACCAACAGCGGAGAGGCTGCTAGCTACCTAAGCAGCTATTCTATTTTATGGTTTGTTCTGATGGGAGGAGTCCCGTCACTGCTGCTTTTATTTACGGATCTTGAAAGAGAATCGTGGAAAGATTTTGCTATTTGGAAGGCGATTGGATTGCTCTCTTCGCTGATTGTCATAGCGATTATTGCTGGACTGTTTTACAAAGATTATGTGTCGATTGGTCGTAATAACTCTCATCTTAAAAAGATGATCATTCCGACCGAATACGTCGCTTCAACCGCAAAATACATCAACAATACTTACATCAAAGAACCGATTCCTTACCAAGAAATCGGCTTAGATGCGCAGCTAAAACCAGAAGCTAAACAAGCTGAAAAACCAACCTTATTGGTGTTTGTTCTTGGTGAAACAGCACGTGTATATAACTACCAATATTATGGCTATGAGAAAGAAACCAATGCTCATACCAAACCCTATAATCCGATCTTTTTCTCTGATGTTCAGTCATGCGGAACAGCCACTGCGGTTTCTGTGCCGTGTATGTTTTCTAACATGAACCGAAGCAACTACGATCGCGACAAAGCCTACAACCAAGATAACGTGGTCGACATTATGAACCGCGCGGGCATTCACTCTATCTGGCGAGAGCACGATGGTGGAGACAAGGCGGTCGCACATCGAATCAAAGAGATGACTCTCGTCGCCAAAGACAGCGACCCGCTGTGTAATAAAGATGTGTGCTATGACACAGCCATGCTAGAGAACTTCGAACAAGATACTCAAGATCTTAAACAAGATAGCATCATTTTCTATCATATCTCCGGATCTCACGGCCCAACTTACTTTGAGCGATACCCAGAAGATCATAAGAAGTTTGTGCCAGACTGCCCACGTTCTGATATCGAAAACTGCACCAAAGAGCAAGTGGTCAACACCTACGACAACACCATCTTGTACACAGATTTCTTTCTATCACAGGCTATTCAGAAGCTAGAGAAACTCACCGATAAGTACAATGTCGCGCTGATGTACATTTCCGATCACGGAGAATCATTGGGAGAAAATGGCGTCTACTTACACGGCATGCCTTATTCATTGGCACCGAAAGAGCAAACCCATGTGCCTATGATCATGTGGATGTCTGATGGTTTCGCCGAGCAGAAAGGGATAAACCAGACCTGCTTAAGAAAGGCAGGCAAAGAACAGAGCTTCTCCCAAGATAACCTGTTCGACTCTTTACTCGGCCTAATGGATGTACAAACCAAAGAATACCGAGAAAACCAAGACATTTTTGCTGCGTGTCGGTAGCTTCAAAGGCCGACTCGCAAATATTCCAACCAAAGGGGCTCATTTATGAGTCCCTTTTTTGTACCTTTCAAAACTGTCGTTTTTATTCAATACCGGCCTCAAGCCGTCGCCTACAATTGCTGTTATTGAAACGTGGCTCAGCTAATCAATTACCTCATCGTCAATTGACGTACCTGAGAACAAGATGACGACCACGCACTCTACCGAATCAAAACAGCAGGAATTCAAGCGATGTTAGACATCAAGAAAATCTCAACACTTAGTGACTTAAGCGAACTTAAAACGGCTTACTTTGCTGAGTCAACAGCGCCACTTGATGGCATGTGGCACTTTGGCTTTGTGCCAATGTCTGACCATTTTGGTTTTTACGAAAACGGTAATCTTGTCGGTTATTGCGTATTAAATGGCGAAGGCTACTTACTTCAGTTCTATCTAGCACCAACAGCCAGCACTCATATTGAACACTTGTTCCCCTTAATCGTAGAGAACAACAGCTCTGTGATTGGTGAGGTGAAAGGCGCATTCGTGAGCACCGCTGAACCACAATATTTATCACTGTGTGTCGACAACTCAGAATCATTTAAAGTGAATACGATGATGTACCGCCAAAACTCTCAAGCCAGATCTGATTGTGATTCAGACCGCATTGAAGAGGTAGAGATGAGCCTCGCGACAGAAGAACAACTGGAGCAGTTCGTTGAGTTTGCTTCATCAGCGATTGGCGCGCCAAAAGAGTGGCTCACCGGTTACTACAGCAACTTAATTGCTCGCCAAGAGCTATGGGGCTACATGGAAAATAACCATGTTCTAGCAACCGGAGAGTGTCGTAAGTTCGATGAGCATCAAACACAGTTTGCCGACCTAGGTATGATTGTCGCACAACAAGAACGCGGTAAAGGCTTAGCGACGCGTGTTATTCACTTTCTAAAGCAACACGCTAATAGCCAAGGGTTAGAAGCTATGTGCTCTACAGAAAGCAGTAATATTGGCGCACAAAAGGCCATCACACGCGCTGGATTATCATCAAAGCATCGTATCTTGCAGTTTGATTTTAGCGAATTAAAGGAAACTGATTAGCCTTGATTCGGATTAACAAACATCAAGACTAAGTTCTAACAATTGATACTGATAAAAACTGTCACCTCCAACGATATCCACATATAGTTGGAGATGACAATCATCTGAAATAGAAGGTCTAATGATCAATTGGTTACAGTCTCCAAAATCCCCTGTAGTTGCTCAGTTCATTGATTGCTACTGGCTGATTGAAAAGACGCCCGACGCTCAAACTCATCAATTTCCGATACTCAATCCCGATCCATCGGCGCACCTGATCTTATCGCCAAGCGAGCAGGTATATCACTACACGATTGAGCAACAGGTCGATCAAGGCGTTGGCAGCCATCTGCTGTTACCACACCATAAAGCCATCGAATTGGATCACTCGAAGCCCTTTGTTCACTTGGGCATTAAATTCCATGTCGGTGCCTTGTATTCACTGGTTATCCCAGATTGCCCTCACCCTAGCTTGGACAGGGTT
Organism: Vibrio splendidus; assembly: GCF_024347615.1. NCBI lineage: Bacteria > Pseudomonadati > Pseudomonadota > Gammaproteobacteria > Vibrionales > Vibrionaceae > Vibrio > Vibrio splendidus. The sequence continues at coordinate 1,513,592 of NZ_AP025509.1, forward strand.
AGTCCAGTCAATCTCGCAGGTTTGCTAAACAATCCAAACGCCGATGCAACGCTACTGCTCAAGCTCGCTCAAACCGATGTTGAGGCCTGCTCTCAGCAGTTAGATGATTTGCTACTTCCTTGGCTATCGACAGCTAAAACGGATAGGCACAGCGAACTGACACGTAAGGTGTTGGGTGTGCTTGGTTCGACACCGATTGCAGAGCTTGGCGACAAGCTGTTTTGCTCGCAAAGAACACTGGAAAGAAGCTTCAACAAGGTAACTGGGCTGACATTAAAACAGTGCCAATCGATGAACAAACTCGAAGCGATACTGGAATACTTGTATAAGCGAAGTTTGGATGACATCGACTGGATGGACGTCGCCTTTCAATTTGGGTTTAGCGACCAACCGCACCTGATTCGTTACCTAAAGAAAACCATCGGTCTAACACCCAATACTTACGCTAAACAAGGCGGTTTAACTATTGATGTTTATGGTGGAGTGAGATCGGACTAACCCACCCTTTACCTTTACCTTTACCTTTACCTTTACCCATCAAGCACTCTCTGCCTTTTGTGTCCCATTAGTAGCAAGTTTTATTGAGTTTAGATTTGCGACTAAATATACTGGGGACATCATCAGACGGGGGACAAAAATGAATAATAAAAACAAACATATAGTTTTAATTCATGGTCTATATATGCCTGCGTTGATCATGCAATATCTGGATAGAAACTTTAAAAAACGCGGCTTTACAACGCACAAATTTGCCTACAACTCGCTGCGCTTCCCTTCGGCCGCCAAACGCCTCAATCGCTTCGTGAATGCTCGCTTTAATGAATACGATGAGGTCTATTTCTTCGGTCACTCACTCGGTGGCTTGCTGATTCGCCACTACTTTAAGTTCTACCAGCCCGACTTTGCAGACACCTGCATCATTACCGCAGGTACGCCGCACAATGGGGCAACCATCGCCAAAACGCTTTCGAATCATGGACTTGGATTTATATTTGGTTCGAGCAAAATGATCTTAAGCGATGGCCTGGGTGACTACGACATTGATGTGCCGATTGGCGTGATTACAGGCACTTACGACGCCGGAGTTGGACGTATTGTACTGGGAAAAAATCCGGGGGATGGCACGGTAACACTCGAAGACGCAAACCTGAGAGGGGCAACGGATACTTACGCTCTCAAACTCAACCACACGGCGCTTGTCTATTCCAAGGAAGTCGTGGCACTGTCAGCTCAATTCATCGAACACAGAGCTTTTAAGGACGCTTCATAGCTTTCGCGTTAGCTGTTTTCCGTTAACTTTTGTGCGCGTTAGCTTGTGTATTTAGCTCTGGTTCTCTTATTGCCGTTTTCTTACTTCTGGTAGACCGATACAAAGATAGATAAAAACAAAAATACCACTCTGCGATGAGAGTGGTATTCAAAGATTCATTGCTAAAGTGAGTGCTTGTTATACTTTCTATACTTGTTACAGACGATTCACTCGCGTTGGTAAAAACACCTCACCCAACATGCATCGCACCGAACCACCACCAATGTCTTCAATCGTTTTCACGTTAAATGGCAGCAACTTTCCGTGTGTCGAAAGCTGAGCTAATTGAGCTGGAGAAAATGCATCGTAAGCCGACTGAGACATCGCGATTACCTTATCGCCATTCACGGTTTCCAATTGCAGAATGTTGCCGCAGAATCGGTTCATCTGATCGATCGAGATCGAGATAACTTGCTTGTCTTTGGCAAGAGATTTCACCACAAAGCGGCGTTCAAACTCAGGAATCACTTCATCACAGATCACGCAGAAGTTATCACCAATCGCCATCATCACATTGGTGTGATAAATCGGCTGACCAGACGGTAATGCCGTTTGGAACGAAACCACGCGAGAATAACCAATACGCTTCGCATAATCTTCTAATACTTCACGGTCGCAACGCTGAGAAAGCGCCGCATAGATCGTCTTATTGATGTGATCGATAACCATCACACCGGTGCTCTCTAGATAAGAACCTTGAGCAACGTACGACTCCATAGACTCACTGTGGTTAACAATGCGACCAGACGCTTCCAACACTTCAATAAGAGCAGTAGGCTTAACTTCATGCTGACGGTTTTCACAGGCCATAGGGAAAGTGAATAAACTTCCATCACTACAAGTACTGAACCAGTTGTTTGGGAACACTGCGTCAGGGGTTTCGACACCCAACTCTGGGTAATCAAACTCTACAACTTGCACACCTTCTTTACGCAACGAAGCCACCATAGCCTTAAATTCGGCCATCGTTTCTAGCTTCACCTCAGCTTCGGTCAGGTTGACTCTGTGCTGAAACTCGTTATCACGTGCTGTTTCTTCGTTAAATCGAAACTCTTTTGGCGGAACCATAACAACGCAATTGGCGTTTTGAACATTAGTAATATGAAGTGATTTTTTGTGTAGGTTTAACATCTCAACCGTCCCTATCTTTTATTTACCTCAGAATTGTAAACAACTTGTTACGACAAGATTCACTGAAAATAATAATGATTTGAATATTTATCCCAAACAATCACTGCAGATCTTAGATTAATCGGTAATTTTTACTGCGAGATAACAGCACATCAGAAAGAACCAACTGTATGCATATTCGTTAAGTCGCTTTATGGATAAATATTCCGATTTCATTTTCTCGCTCACCACGAGTTTTGGTTACAATTCAATCCATTTAACGTTAGGATTATCATCGTTGCATAACCATCAATTACGTTTGAAATAAGCTTAACTTTTCCTGTCTAATTCAATCTAAAATAAGCGTCATGAAAGACACTCTTTGGATCTTTCCTTCGTCACTTAAACTAAGTAATTAACGTTAAAACTAAGCATTAACGTTGAAACTAAGCATTTAACGTTAAAACCAAGTGATTAAAGCCAAGTAGCTAAAGCTAAGCGCTTAAACCAAGTACTTAGATAAGAGCTAGAACAACACCCATCGAATGACTCAATGCTTATAAGAACCCATGGGCGCTTATATAATTTCAAACTAAGACGGTAAAATTTCAAATCAAGACTATAAAAACAAAGCTGCACCAACGATGCAGTCGCTTATAGATGCACTAGTTTATAAAGGGAAATCTATGTACAAGAAATTTGAAGGCTTTACTGAAGCCTTTCCAAAGGGAGAGCCGATACAACCTCCTACTGGAATACTGGCATTCTGCCGCCATTACACTCGAGGTTTCGAAAAGCCGTTGATCTTGCTCGGGTTGATGAGCATGACCATTGCGATCATCGAAGTCGCGCTGTTCGGCTACATGGGACAACTGGTTGACTGGCTATCAACAAGCAATCCCGAAACCTTCCTTGCTGATAATAAATCAACACTGATGGGGCTCGGCGTTCTACTGTTGGTCGTGATGCCAATCTTGATCAGCGTCTACTCGCTATTGCTTCACCAAACTTTGCTAGGCAACTACCCAATGTCGATTCGTTGGTTAGCGCACCGCTACCTTTTGAAGCAAAGCTTGTCGTTCTATCAAGATGACTTTGCCGGACGTGTCGCTACCAAGGTGATGCAAACCTCGCTCGCAGTACGTGAAACCGTGACAAAAATGGTCGATGTATTCGTCTATGTGACGGTCTACTTTACGGCAATGTTATTCATACTCGCAGAATCAGATTGGCGCTTGATGGCTCCGATGCTGGTTTGGTTGTTCATTTACGTCAGCATTCAGCTGCACTTCGTACCGAAACTCAAAGATGTGTCTTCTGAGCAAGCCGATGCTCGCTCGTTGATGACGGGTCGTATTGTGGATAGCTACACCAACATCGCAACGGTCAAACTGTTCTCACACAGCAAAAGAGAAACAGAATACGCCGAAGAAGGCATGGAAGGCTTCTTAGATACCGTCCATCGCCAAATGCGCTTAGTGACCGGCTTCAACATCTGCGTTGAGTTCGCTAACTACTTGTTGGTGTTCAGTATTGCCGGCATCTCTATCTACTTATGGCTAGACAACGCAATCACTGTTGGTGCAATTGCCATCGCAGTCAGCTTGGCTTTGCGTATTAACGGTATGTCGAAATGGATCATGTGGGAAATTGGTGGCTTGTTTGAAAACCTAGGCACCGTGATTGATGGCATTAAAACGCTGTCTAAGCCCATCGCTATTGAAGACAAAAAAGACGCTAAGCCTTTGGATGTGCCACAAGGTGGCATCAACTTCGATAACGTGAGCTTTAACTACGGCGAGAATAAGGGTGTAATTAACAACCTAAACCTCAACATCAAACCGGGTGAAAAAGTCGGCTTGGTTGGCCGTTCAGGTGCAGGTAAATCAACCTTGGTTAACTTGCTACTGCGCTTCCACGATGTAGAAAGCGGCCGCATCCTGATTGATGACCAAGTGATCTCAGATGTCACCCAAGACTCACTGCGCAGCAACATCGGCATGGTGACTCAAGACACCTCACTGCTTCATCGTTCAATCAAAGAGAACATCCTTTACGGTCGACCTGACGCGACAGATGAAGAAGTGTATGCCGCAACCCAACAAGCGCACGCGCACGAGTTCATTGAAACGCTCACCGACCCGTTTGGTAACATTGGTTACGATGCTCAAGTTGGTGAGAGAGGCGTTAAGCTTTCGGGTGGTCAGCGCCAACGTGTTGCTATCTCACGCGTACTTCTGAAGAATGCACCGCTGTTGGTTCTGGATGAAGCAACATCAGCACTTGATTCAGAAGTAGAAGCTGCAATTCAAGAAAGCTTAATAGAGTTGATGGAAGGTAAAACGGTTATTGCAATTGCACACCGTTTATCGACGATTGCAGCAATGGATCGCTTAATCGTACTCGACCAAGGCAATATCGTCGAAGAAGGCACTCACCAAGAGCTGATTACACAAAATGGCATCTATGCTCAATTGTGGAATCACCAGACCGGAGGCTTCATTGCCGATAATCTTGACCAAGCGTCGAGTGCTTAATTTATGTGCTACTTTAAAAGTGCGGCGTAATTCACACCAATTTGTTAATTAATGGTAAATTACACGTGGCAGAATGTTATGTCGTAATTATATAATGACATTAACACCAAAGACGCCTCGCTTGCGCGTTCTGGAATAAGGCTAGACTTCGGGGGGAGGCTAGCCTTTTTTATACCTGTTATTCTTCGCCCCTTTCTCATCTATTTTCGTCTGCCCCATAAACTTCATCGATCCTTTTGTTTTTTTCTTGGCGTTTTTTTCTTAAAATGCGCGCAGTATTCTTTCTAGAGATCAACCATGAACAAAAGTGTCTTAACTAACGTAATCGCGTTAGCACTGCTTGCTGGCGGCTATGCGACAGCAAACCAATACTTACTTTATGCAGGCCTATTCGCCTTTTCTGGTGCCATCACCAACTGGCTTGCGATTCACATGTTGTTCGAAAAAGTACCCGGCTTATACGGTTCTGGCGTTATTCCAGCTCGTTTCGAAGAGTTCAAGGCGGCTATTAAACAACTGATGATGGAACAATTCTTTACCGAAGGTAATATCGACCGCTTCCTAAGCAGCGAGATGAGCGGTAAGTCGCTCAACCTAGAACCCGTGATTAAGAAGATCGACTTCAACCCTGCATTCGATTCACTGGTGCATGTTATCGAGAACTCACAATTTGGTGGCATGTTAGCGATGGTTGGCGGCACAGAAGCATTACAGCCAATGAAAGCGCCATTCGTGGAGAAGATGCAAGAGTCTGTGATTGAAATCAGCAAGAGTGATTCTGTAAAAAATGCCATCAAGGATGAACTTGAATCGCCTGCAATGATGGATGAAATCAAAGAGAATATTGAAGCGATCATCGATCAGCGCTTGAATGAACTGACACCAAAGCTGGTTAAAGAGATGGTTCAAGCCATGATCAAGAAGCACCTTGGTTGGTTAGTGGTTTGGGGCGGAGTATTCGGTGGTGTGATTGGCTTAATTTCTGCGGCAATTACGCTGTAAGCGGTTTATCTGTTCTCACTCTAACTGATCTAACTTAATCTGATTGACCTTTTCTCGGGCACTCAATAAAAAATGGAAGCTTATCGGCTTCCATTTTTTATATCTAAATAACCTTGGTAAGGCGAAAGCAGGCACTATTTTAGGGTGGCCAACAACTCAGGGTTAACACCAAAGCCCTTCTTGTGCTCTTCAATCACCACTTCGCTGCGAGTCTGAATCACGCCCGGCAGTGTACCCAGCTTGGTTGACATAAACGCTTGGTATGCCTTCATGTCTTTCACTCGAACCTTGATCATGGTGTCAAAATCACCCGACAGCGAATAACACTCTTCCACCTCAGGCATCATTTCAACCGCTTGGGCGAATTTATCGAAAATCGAAAAGCTGGTCTGGTCGAGACGAATATGGATAAAGACCTGGACATCGAGTCCCAGCTTTTCTGAACAGAGCTCGGCATGGTAGCCCGTTATGTAGCCTTCTTTCTCCAATCGCTTCAATCTATCAGAACAAGGGGACGTCGTTAGGTTGACCTGCTTTGCCAACTCAACAACAGGCAAACGCCCTTTCATATGCAGAATTCTTAGTATCTCTTTATCGATACGATCGAGTTGATGCTGAGACATAACATTCCTTAAACATTCTAAATTCCGCTCAGTATATTCCATACCACGAACAATCGAAGAAAACCTCGCTCACACATTTAAAAAACTAAATATGCCTTTAGCATTCACATCAAATATAAATCAATATGGAACGATAAGACCCCTTATAAATCAATCTTTGACTATTAACAAATTATTATAGAAATGACCCAGATAACAAATAAGTTGAGCCAGAAACGAAAGAAAGGATATAGGCCAAAGTGAATAATGGGATTATCAAAGAGAAAGGATAACTCTATTATGAAGACACAAGAACTCGCGTACAAACCATACGGTATTGGCTCATGGACACACGTAACAGTATCAAAAGATGTTGCTGAAGCACTCGCAAGTGAATACTCGAACTATGGATGGGAAGTGAAGATTGATGGCAACGCCATTGACACAAAACTTGCACTCAAAGCCGCATAGAAACGAAAAAACCTCCATAAAGGAGGTTTTTTTATCTAGGTTGGTAAGCACTTACTATAAGTTAAGCCATTCCAACTTGGGGAACTGTACTTCCTGTTTCACAACGACAATTACACGTTCGACAGAAGTGCTGAGTTTCCATATCGTAATACAAGTTTCCACTAAATAGCTTTGACGTCCATTGCATCATACGGCCAGAGGTTGTCTCGGGCTCAGATTCACAACGTTTCATTATAGACTTATGTAGTGTTGTTTTTTTACATCCTTTGCAATAGAGATCAGGCATACCTTTGTCCTATAGGTCTTTAGTGGTTACTGACAATTGACACATCATGTCGAATTTGGTTGCACTATTCACCGAGCTAATCACAAAAGTGAGCGCCAAGTTCAAAAAATAGCCATTTTTCTCTTTCGTTTTTTGACATCAAACGCCATCAAGATCCTTCTTCTTCCATTTATCCTCCCTCGTTCATGCGGTTTCGATTTACATTGTAAAACCCCATAACGACAGTACTTCCCCCGTCTTAGCCACCAAATTGATCGATAAAAAAACGGCACTTCCTCTGAGAAAGTACCGCTTAAGCAAACCATGTTTGGTTAAATTTAGCTCACATTTTAAAAGCCAAATTTACCATTGGCATTTTTCCACTCTGAACGAGCAGGAATGGTTTCAATGGTATCCCAGTGCTCTACTATTTTTCCGTTATCAACACGGAATAGATCATAAAAAGCAACGTGATTATTCATGAACTGGCCTTCACTGATCGACAACACAAAGTTACCTTGACCCAAGATCTTATGGCTAGCGGTATAAACCATTGGCATGCCCGCTTCCGCTAACGCACCCAAAGCTTCACCCAAACCGCTTAGACCATCGGCTACTCCTGGGTTGTGCTGTAAGTAAGCACTGTCTTCATTATCGATATAGTTATTAATCTTCGCCATATCACCGCCGATCAGGATGTCTTTAACGAAACCACTGACCAACTGCTTATTTTTGTCCGTTTGATCGAGATCTACGACTTTAGTCGTGCCATCTAATTGAGTTCGTCCACTTGCGTTTGGCTTGGCAATTTCTTGCAGGTTGTCCCAATGCTCAACTATCTGTCCATCTTCAAAGCGGAACACATCAAAGCCGACTTTCGGGCCAAAGAAGTTATATTCGGTATGAGTGACAACATAGTCGCCATCTTGAAATGAGCGCGTCACTTGCGCTTTCGCCGAGCCTTCAGGCAGCATTTGTAGCACTTCACCAAAGCCCGCTAAGCCATCGCCAACTGCTAGGTTATGTTGAATGTACTTTTCAGGGTTAATGTAGCTCACCGCTTTTGCGTCGCCCGTTTCAATGCTCGAAATAACCGCTACCGCTTTTTCTTGAATTGACAGCTCTTGTGCTGCAACCGTGCCGGTAATCATAGAGGCTGCGAGTACGCTTGCCGTGAGTAGTGTTGATTTGAATGTGTTAGTTATTGTTTTCATTATTAAGTCCTCTCGTTGGCTTGGAAACTATATTAGTCAACGAGAGAGGCTCACGACAGAGTGGATTTAGGCAGAAAAATGGTAGATATCGAACCTTAGATGATTCATGCCGACCCATTCACTATTCAGAGAGGGAAGGCTTGGAATATTTCTTTTGAAACTCGCTAGGCGTCATTTGAGTATGATTTTTAAAGTACTTAACGAAATTACTGGCGTCTTCAAAACCAAAATCCGACGCCATTTTTTGAGACGTAATATTGGTTACCACCAGCTGACGCTTCATTTCTAAAACGGTAAAAGAATCGATGATCTGCTTGGCAGTTAACCCCGTTGCGACTTTGCACGCTTGGTTCAACGTCTTGTAGGTGGTGTTAATTTGATTGGCGTACCAGTTTGCATCACGCACGCGCAGGTAGTTGTTTTGAAGAGGCTCGAAGTAACGAGCAAACTTGATATTCTGCTGCAAGCTCAAGGCATCCTGCTTCACTTCAGGTCGAAGACGATGAAGAATCAGCGCCAATGCCGAGAACAGATACATCACGATCAAGGGATCAGATTCGGGTTGATTCAGTTCCATCGTAATTTGCTGTAACAGGCTCTGCGTTCGATCTTGGTGGGATTCGTCTAGTGACAACAGTGCCGAATGTGCCTTGTTCAAATGAGTAGGCGTGTAGTTCGGCAACTTCATGTTAGCGTGAATGCTGTCTAAGAACGCTTGAGTAAACAAAACCGCAGTGCCTTGTGGCTTGTTACTAAAATCAAAGGCGTGCACCTGCTCTCTTTGAATGAACAACACGCTCCCTTGGCTAAAAGGGTAGTCCTCAAAGTCGACCATGTGTGTGCCTGAGCCTTGCTCGATAAACAGAATCAGGAAGAAGCTGACACGATGTGGCAGTTGAGGGTCGTGACTAATATTGCTTTCTGAATAGAGCCGAGACAAGGGCACCAACTCCAGCTCAGCTTGCGCCGTTTTTTCATGGTTAAAGCCAATATTCGGGATTACTTGAGGCACTACTACCTTCCTATTCATTTACTTAACTGCGCTTAGCAAGAGTAATGTATCCCAGTGGGAACTGAAATGTTCCGAGCCTAGAAGTATGACTTAGCCAGCGTCACCAACAAGGTAAACATGCTCAATACACTCAACTTGCCAGATGCAACAAAGGTCGAAAGGTCAAAGCATTGGGGTATAGTCAAAAAAATAGAGCCACCGAAGTGACTCTATTATTTTTATTTTTCAATTTCTTTTTACAATTGCTTTTTAGCTAATGTTCTTTGCTAATTCACATATGTTTTACAATGTAAATTAGTCTAGCTCAACTAGGTTCTTCTCGAACTCAGCGTGTTGCTTCTTAACTTCGTCTTCAGGCTCGCCAGTAATTAGGCTCACGATAACGATAGAAAGAGTCGATAGGATGATTCCCGGTACGATTTCGTACACATCGAACCAACCGCCCGTGAACTGCTTCCAAAGAACAATCGTAACACCACCAACCACGATACCCGCTAGAGCGCCGTTACGGTTCATACGAGGCCAGTAAAGGCTCAATACGATAGCTGGACCAAACGCAGCACCGAAACCAGCCCATGCGTAAGATACAAGGCCAAGAACTGAACTGTCCGGCGTCATCGCTAGCACAAGAGCAATCAGAGAAATTAGGATAACCGCGAAACGGCCAACACGAACAATCTCTTCTGACGTTGCGTCTTTCTTCAGAATTTGCTTGTACAAGTCTTCTGCCATTGCAGATGAAGAAACAAGAAGTTGTGAATCAGCAGTACTCATGATTGCCGCTAGGATTGCAGCAAGTAGGATACCGGCGATGACTGGGTGGAACATTGCGTTAACAAGAAGCATGAAGATCTTCTCGCCATCGTCTAGTTTAGGCGCGCCAGAGTTAGTCACGTAGATTAGACCAACAAGACCCACTAGCATTGCACCAACCATAGACAATGCAGTCCAGATAACCGCAATGCGGCGTGCTGTCACAAGATCTTTGTTTGAACGAGTTGCTTTAAAACGAGCCAAGATGTGTGGTTGACCGAAGTAACCCAAGCCCCATGCCGCTAGCGAGATGATCGCAATAGCAGACAGTGGTTCACCTTTCGCATCATTCCATAGCGTTAGAAGTTCTGGGTTGATGTTGTGCAGGTCGCTAGATAGCTGACCAAGGCCACCGTTCATTGCCGCGATTGGTACAATCAATAGCGCAGCAGACATTAGCAGGCCTTGAACTAAGTCAGTCCAAGATACCGCTAGGAAGCCACCAAACAGGGTGTACGAAACCACACATACCGTGCCGATGATTACCGCAGTTGTGTAATCTAGGCCGAATACCGTTTCAAACAATTTACCACCTGCTACCAAGCCTGAACTTGTGTAGAAAAGGAAGAATAAAAGGATAAAGAAAGCAGAAATTGTTTGGATCAGCTTAGAATTATCGTTGAAGCGACGAGATAGGAATTCAGGCAGCGTCAGTGATTCAGTCGTAATGCTGTAAGTACGTAGACGTTTTGCACTGATTAACCAGTTTGCCCAAGTACCAACAAGTAGGCCACCAGCAAGCCAAAATGCTTCAAAGCCAGCAGCGTAAGCGTAACCAGGCAGGCCAAGTAGCAACCAACCACTCATGTCTGATGCACCAGCAGAAAGTGCAGCAGGCCATGGGCCTAACGAACGACCACCTAGGAAGTAGTCAGTTGAGTTAGATGTACGTTTGTAAGCAATAACACCGATCGCTAGCATCATAATTAGATACGCAATGAACGTCGTCGTTATTGCAAAACTGTTTTCTATCATTTGATAGTCCTCATTTTGTAGAAAGCCTTCCATGCCTAATTCAATGCAAGGTACTCACCGTAAAGGCAAGCAAGTGCATTGAGTTAGGTATTGAGGCTCCAAAGCACTCAGGGAGTAAACCAAAAATGGGAAAACCCAAAAATGGAGAAAACCAAAAGTCTTTAGAGCCAATTTTACTGAAGGTTAGTGAGCTTCGCTTCCAAGTTCGAGCAAGGTCGCGTTACCGCCCACGGCTGTTATATTTATAGTTCGCGTACGCTCGGTAATGAAGCGCAGCGATAGGTGTGGATCATTGGCAACATTCATTGTCGCCAGATCCGTTTCAGCTACTAAACCGACGATTGCACCGTCACGCTTAGCAAGCTGTAAATTGATAGCTTGTGCCGTTTGTGAATTACCTACGTAACCCGCGCTTCGCACATCGCAAGACAACAACTGTTGAGCAGCGTCGTACGAGGCAACCTGCACCAGGTTGGTTGGTAGATTCGCTTGTTTCGCGGCATCTGCAATTAAGGTATTGAACTGCACGTCATCACTGCACAATTGAACGCTGTTACCTGCCAATAGTGCTGCAGTAATCATCGCTGTTGCGGTTTGCAGTGCGGGCACTTTCTCTTCGCAATCATCAACAATCACCAAAGCCACACCGCGGCCTGCGGCATACAACTCATTGGTTTCGCCCGTAGGACCTGCCATTAAGTGATGTTCAGAAAGCAGCACAGACGCTTGCTCTAGATGATAAGTTGCCACTGCAGCCAAAGGCACAGATTGACTTTCGATCTCTGATTTCAGCGCAAGTACCTGAGCACTCTTGTAATCAAAGTCGGTAAGATTCCATTGTTCCCACGCTAGCAAAGCATCAGAAAAACCTGTCACTTGATGAACCATGATACTGCTCCTTATGCCTTGTCTTGTGATTGAGAGAAATGAACATCTGTAAAACGGTATAGGTAGTGAGGACCACCCGCTTTAGGGCCAGTACCTGACAAGCCTTGACCACCAAATGGTTGAACCCCAACAACGGCGCCCACTTGGTCACGGTTGATGTAGCAGTTACCCACACGAACGTGTTTTTCGATCCAACGGTAAGTTGTCTCGTTACGGCTGTGGATACCCATGGTTAGGCCAAAGCCCGTTTGGTTAATTTGATCGACCACTTGCGCCAACTCACTCGCTTTGAAGCGAACAATGTGCAGCACAGGGCCAAACTGTTCTTCTTTCAAGCAGCTGATGTCATCAATTTCAAAAGCACTTGGTGGAACAAAATCACCATGTTCACAATCCGTACCTAGAGAAAGTTGAGCCACCTTCTTCTGGGTATTGGTCATGTTTTCTAAGTGCGCCAACAACTTCTGTTTCGCATTTTGGTCGATAACAGGGCCAACATCCGTTTTATGAAGATGTGGGATACCCACACTCAATTCGTCCATTGCACCGTGAATCAATGCAACCACGCGGTCTGCGATGTCTTCTTGAATGTAAAGCACACGCAGCGCAGAACAACGTTGACCTGCTGAAGCGAATGCAGAACGAATAACATCACGAACTACCTGTTCAGGCAGTGCGGTACTGTCGACGATCATCGCGTTTTGGCCACCTGTTTCCGCAATAAACGGAACAGGCTTAGCGTTACGACTTGCCAATGAAACGTTGATGCGTTGTGCCGTTGGTGTTGAACCCGTAAAAGCAACGCCAGCAATTGCATCATGGCTGGTTAGTGCACTGCCGATCTCAGCGCCACGACCCGGTAGTAACTGAATGGTACCAGCAGGGAAACCCGCTTCATTCATCAGTTCCACTGCGCGAGCTGCAATCAAGCTTGTTTGCTCGGCTGGCTTAGCCACAACCGTGTTACCCGCAACCAAAGCTGCTGTAATTTGGCCAAGGAAGATAGCTAGAGGGAAGTTCCAAGGGCTAATACAAACGAACACACCACGACCTTGTCGTGAAGCGATTCGTGTTTGGCCATCAAAACCTTTTAGTTCGAAACCTTGTAGGTTATCCGCTTGTTTTGCGTAGTAACGACAGAAGTCGACCGCTTCACGCACTTCATCAACGCTGTCGTGAATCGTTTTACCTGCTTCTTGATGACAAATTGCCACCAGCTCAGCAAGGTTGTCTTCCATCAGGTCAGCCAACTTATCAAGCGCCGCCGCTTTGGTTTCAACTGAGGTTGCGTTCCAATCAGCGAATGCAGCATCCGCGCCAGTGATCGCTGCGGAAACATGATCAAGGTTAGCGAAAGCCACCTGACCGACATTAATACGACGATCGTAAGGTGCAGTCACTTGCTCAACATTCTGATCAGCCTTGATCATGCTTTCGGCAAGAGATTCACCGTTGATCACAGGGCCCGCAGTCCATTGATTGTTAAGGAAAGCTTTAACCTGCTCTTCAAACTGATGCGCTTCACTTTCAATATCGATGTTCACACCGTAAGAGTTTTTACGCTCAGGGAATACCGCTGGAGGCAGAGGAATCTTAGTGTTGTGCAGCGTATCGAATGCAAGAAGCATATCGACAGGGTGTTGTGTCAGCTCTTCCACAGGGCAACGAGCATCAACTAAACGGTGTACAAACGAGCTGTTTGCGCCGTTTTCTAGCAAGCGACGTACTAGGTATGGCAGTAAGTCTTTATGGCTACCAACCGGTGCGTAGATACGTACCGACTGTTGGTAAGCTTCCATCGCGTGGTTGTACAGAGAATCACCCATGCCGTGTAAGCGTTGGAATTCAAAGTCTTTATGCTCTGTCATTACGGCAATAGCTGAAACCGTATGAGCATTGTGGCTCGCAAACTGCGGGAAGATATTGCCGCGAACACTTGGGCTCAATAGATAACGCGCACAAGCAAGGTAAGCTACGTCAGTCGCTTCTTTACGAGTGTAAACTGGGTAATCAGTGAAACCAGCCTGCTGTGACCATTTGATTTCGCTGTCCCAGTACGCGCCCTTCACTAGGCGAAGCGGGATTAAATCACCCTGCTCTTTCGCTAGGCGGTTTAGCCATACTAAAACCGGTAGTGCACGCTTTGAGTATGCTTGAATAACCAGACCAAATTTACCCCAACCTTTTACAAGGTCAGTGCGGTACAGTTTTTCGAATAATTTAAGAGAAAGCTCTAGGCGATCCGCTTCTTCCGCATCAATCGTAATTGCAACATCGAGCTCTACTGCACGGCGCAATAGCTGCTCTAGCGTGTCGCAAAGTTCCGTCAATACGCGGTCTTCGTTCGCCACTTCATAACGTGGGTGAAGCGCAGAAAGCTTGATAGATACCGATGGCGCAGGGCTCGATTTTGAAGAGACATATGTGTCTCGACCTACGGCTTCAATCGCCATTAGGTAATCTTTGAAGTATTTGTTTGCGTCTGCAGTAGTCAGTGCCGCTTCACCTAGCATGTCGTATGAGTAGGTAAAGCCTTTATCACGCATAGACTTACCGTTCTTTTGAGCTTCAGCAATGCTGCGGCCAAGAACGAATTGGTGACCCATCACCTTCATTGCTTGGTGCATCGCTTTACGAATCACCGGCTCAGAAAGCTTGTTCACTAAGCGATTAACGGCTTGACCCGCACTCTGCTCGTTAGATGAAAGTCCAACAACCTTGCCTGTTAGCATTAGGCCCCAAGTGGATGCGTTAACAAACACTGAGTCAGAATTCTTTAGGTGAGATTTCCAATCCGCAACGCTGAGTTTGTCACGAATCAGTGCATCAGCGGTTGCTGAATCAGGAATACGCATCAAGGCTTCCGCCAGACACATCAGCAAGATGCCCTCTTGAGTATCTAGACTGTATTCAAGCAACAGTGCATCGATCATCTGGATAGAAGTCTTATCCGCGCGGATAGCTTCAATCAATGATGTCGTTTTGTCTGTGATTTGCTGCTTTTCAGACTCAGAAGGGGTAGCTAGCGGCAGAAGTTGCTCTAGCCATTGGGTTTCATCCACCATATATAATGGTGAGATAAGCGTCCAAAGATCAGCAAGCGACTGCTCGTTGAATTCTGGCTTTAACACATCAGTAGCTGTAAACATGCGTTTTCCTTAATCTCACACCCGAAAAGAGTTCGGGATCTCTACAATGGCTGCAGTGTATTTAGAGTATATAAGGATTACTTGTCAAAAACTCCGAGTTTTTTGCTAAAAACTCGCTTTATTAACAAAACAAACACAAGGTCACATATGAAACTTTAATATAATATGCCGTTTTGTTTTTTTATTTAACAGAAATTTGCTTTTTGTATTGAGATGGTGACATGCCTTGAAGGCGAGAAAAGGTGTGAGTAAAGGAGGATTGACCGGAAAAACCAGCAAGTTCTGCGACCTGACCAAGGCTTAGATTACCTTGTTCAATAAGGCGTCGAGAGCGGTCGATACGCTTTCCTAAAACATATTGGTGAGGGGTAATGCCCATTTGATCTTTGAATAGCATGTGGAATTGGCTTTCGCCCAAGAACACACTGCCTGCAAGCTGCGCGACTGAGATCTTATTAGCCAAGTGTTGTTCGATGTAGCGATCCAACGACTCAAGATCGAAACGCGAATCTTTAATCGAGGTTTCAAATGCCGAGATGTGTCTTTGCATCAACGCAATCACCGTGTCATTACAAGCTCGACTCAACAACAGATCATCAGGACTGGCCTGCATCTCTTGCACCAACATATGGATAAGCTTTTGAATTTGCGCATCTAATTGGAAGTAGACGTTCGAGGATTCTAACTGGTTAATCTTCTCTAGCATCAGAGGGTCATCATCGGTTGGCATAGGCATGTTGAGTACGAGAATATCCGACTGACCAACCACTCCACCGAAAGCATGATCAGAGCGAGCCGTGACTACACAGCCTTGCCCTGGACCGACAAGATTACCTTTACCGCTCACTTCAAATTCCGCCTGACCTTTTAAACCAATGACTACCTGCGAATAATGGTGATCGTGACAATCCATATGCGAAGGCAAAGTAATGATCTCCGCAGGGCGAGGGCCAGTAAGGCTTAGCGGGGACAAGTCAAAGTTCGGAAAGGGTAACGGTTTAGGCATAACATCAAAATACTCAGGTCGACATAGTAAGAATAATACTCTGAAATCTGCATAAGATGAATTTGTAAATGATCATGAGAGTCATTTCCTCGCCTTAAACAAAAGATCATTATCGAGATCGTCTTGATCATGCCTCCGGAAAGATGATCAAGAGTGCACAAACTACGGGCATTGTAAAACCAATCGTTCCGGTGAGTTTAGGGGCTTCACAAGCAATCACACCGACAAGCAAACCATGCCACCAATAAATACTTTGTCGCCCCAACATAATGAATAAATTTTCTTATATAGCTCAAATAATTGGCGATAAACCTGCAAAAAGTGTATCCGAAGTACCGAAACTTGGCTTTTGAGTAGATTGGATAGCAATAAAACGGTATAAAGACGGGTACTGTGTTAATTGCTAATAACTAGTGACTCACAACTAGGAAGTAGACACTTTATTAACGAGCCAATTTTCAATCTACAAGTTGCAGGGACCTATGACTAACTTTCGAATTTCAGCGCTTTTACTCGCGCTATCCCCACTTTGGGTATCTGCATCGGTATCCGCTGAAGAACTGAATCAAGTCGATCCCGTTTCAGCTATCGATGCAAAGCTAACAGAGAAAAACTCAGATATTGAGCGTATTTCAGCAACCAAAGTATCGGCGACTGAAAACCTAAAACAACTTCAAAATAAGAACAGCAAGTTGTTACGCGAAGGTGAAGAACTTAAGGCAAAACGTAACAGAGCCAAGTCTGTACTCGACAAACAGTACAGTCGCTTGCTTGAAGATCCAGAAACGGATTTGGTCTCTTTCCAGAAAAGTTACCAAGACGCTTGGGCTGCGGTTAAAGAGAATCAATCGTCTCAGCTAGATAACGAACAAGCGATGAACGAGAGCGAAATTCACCTTTCTCAAATCAAGCAAAAGCAAGCTCGCCTGAATAATGAGCTAGCTAACTTGAGAGAGTCGAAAGTTGAAGCTCGCGTTAAACGTATTGCATCAGAACTTCGCGAAAGTGCCGTTCTTGAAACCAGCTACACCACCACATGTTCATCAACGATGACATTGGGTGAATGTACTGCTCAAGGTAAACACCTGACCAATCAAAAAGCGGTGAAAACGTTCAAGAGCCAATTACTTGAGCAGCTCACGGAAAGTTCATTAGCAAAACAGAACTTGCAAGGTGTTCAACTGAACATCCATGTTCAAGACAGCCAAGCGATCAAGAGTGGCTTTTCTGGTAACAACTCTTACTTCATGCAGATGCAGGCTCAGCTTCAAGCAAAACCTGAAGCGGTTGCAGCATGTAACTTATTGAACGTTTCAACGCGCTACTGTTTAACGGGCAGTGACGCGGCAGTCGTTAAGAAGAGTGACAAACAATGGGCTAACGTGACGGTACGTTCTGATCAGTACAATGACTCAGTGACCATCAACGGCATTAAGTATGGCAGCACCCCTCTTGAGGTTGCGCTACCAAGTGGTCGTCACCAAGTAACCATTTCAAAACAAGGTTACGAGTCTTACAACCGCACAGTTACCATCAACGGTAGCGACACTATTTGGGTTAAGCTTCTTCCTAGCAAGGAAAGCTAAGTCCAGTATGAATAGCTCAGCGCTCTAATTAAGATAGCCGTGCCTATTTCACAAAGCTGAATGAAAACTCGCCATTTTGTTGATAGTTATAAACTGTATGATCGTTATAAACAGTAGCTGCAGACGAAATGGCGTTTTCGTTTAGAATATTCGATTAACCTAAATTACGATTGAAGTAGCCCATCATGCGCCAAGGTCTTCCTACTCTATTATTTGCACTTGCTCCCTGCTTAATGACGCCAGCTGTTTTTGCTGAGGCAACACCACCAGCGATCGCGTCTTCTGTCACCGACATTGAAAGCTCACTTTTCGAAAAGCATGCCGACTTAACGGCTGTTGAGAAGAAATTGGCTGACAAACAAAACGAAGTCGACAATCAGGCGCAGCAAACGGCACGTCTAGCTGAGTTATCGGCTCAAGCAGAGCAAACACTCGCAAAGGCAAAAGCCAGCCTAGAGCAAGATTACTCGCGCATGATTGATGAGCCCGATTTCGATATCTCGCCTGCTCAAAACCGCTTCCAAGACGCTTGGAAAACCGTAAAAGAGGGCAAGCTTGCGATTTCAGACTCAGAGCTGAAGCAACAAGGCTTGGTGATGGAGCTTGAGGCTATCCAAGCCGAGAAAGCAGCGGCAGAAGCTTCAATCGCTAATCTGAACCAAAATAAGCTAAGAGCAAGAGCTGAGCGACTCAGAAACGAGATCACTCAGACGGAAGAGCAAACCGTTAGCTTTACGAACCGTTGCAGCAGCGATATGACACTGGCGCAATGTTCAGAGCAAACGGTGACCTTGGCACTTCAAAAAGCGGTAAAACAATTCCAGCATAGCCTTGTAGACAACGCGACCGAATCGAAAACAGTGAAAGAGCACCTTGCGTCTGCTTCATTGAATATTCACGTTCTGCAACACAAAGTGAAATCCTCGGGCTTCTCTGAAGATAACCGTTACCGAGCGGTGATTGCGGCGAACCTAGAAACTCGTCCAGATAAGAACACACCTTGTCGTCTGCTTGGTATTCAGTCATCAAACTGTTTCATTCAAAGCGAGCAACAAGCCAACGACCAGCAAAAAGAAGTCGCTTGGGTTAACTTGGTGGTTCGTTCAAATCAATACAACGACAAGGTTTCTATCAACGGCGTGAACTATGGCAGCACACCCGTTGAAGTGATGTTACCAACAGGCCAGCACATGGTCACGATTGAGAAAGAGGGTTACCTTTCTTTCCACCAAGAGCTGAAGATAGCCCGCGATCACAACCTACGAGCCGTATTACAGGCCAAGCAGAACTCATTGAATGTCGGTACCAAGTTTGCAGACCCGATGGGAAACAACATTCAGAGCCCTGAAATGATTGTTGTCGGCTCAGGTCGCTACCTACTCGGTGAAAACAACGCACAACAAGTGACGATCAAACAGCCGTTTGCATTAGCCGCAACACCAACCCGTGTTCAAGACTTCAAAGCATTCGTAAAAAGCACAGGCTACCAGACAGACGCTGAGCTGATGAACACCTGCGATACGTTCGTGAATGCAGAGATCACAACCGTTTCAGACAATGACTGGCAGAGCCCTGGCTTTGAACAAGCAGATAACTCACCCGTTGTATGTGTCAGCCAAAATGATGCAAAAGCGTATACTCGTTGGTTATCTCAAAATACAGGCTTCACTTACCGTTTACCTACACCACAAGAGTGGGAAGCTGCAGCAAGAGCAGGTCAAGACACCAACTTCTGGTGGGGTAACGAGTTCCGCTCAGGTAAGGCCAACACTGGCTGGGCGGGTACGCCTTGGTCAAACGTTAGCACATCTCCAGTTAAATCATTCCTGCCAACACCAACAGGCTTCTACGACATGGTGGGTAACGTATGGGAATGGACAACCATTCAGAAAGGTTTAGCGAAAGGTGGTGCGTGGAGCTTCTCTCCAGAAGAGGCAAAAGTGTTTAACGAACTGTACGTACCGCCTTCAACGGCAGCGAACTATCTAGGATTCCGAGTCGTGCGAGAGCTGTAGGCTTTCAATCACTGACTCAGCATCTCAAATATTTACTCTAAGTTCTCAATTATCACATTGAGCAGCATTTATAGGGGAATTCCCCCCTTATGCATAAGCATTCCTAGGAGTAGATTCGTCGATAGAGTAGTAAGTCACTCTGGGTATCAAATTGATGCCTCAGTTTAATTTACCTGACCCTCGTAAATTAAGCTGAAAATCTTCTACATGTCGACAAGGCATATCTTGTCTTTAGCCAGCCCCTCTTCAGGCTGGCTTTTTTTTGCCTGTTTATCATCCTTTCTGACCACCTATTCCCCGTGATTGAAGCAGTTAATCAACAATCCGTTTAACTGTCATTCACCGCCCTAATTTTCGAGCAGAGTACAAACTCTAATTGCCATTGCAGCGCTATAAGAAACTGATATTATTGCTATACCTCTGCTTACGAGATAAAACCTTGCCAGATTCATTCAACTCCATACATCGTTCTTTATTTGAACAACTTCCAGGTTGCTGGGGCTGCAAAGATACTGATTCGGTCTTCGTGTACGCAAACCTTGCCTACAACAAACTGATTGGCTTAAAACCCGATGAGACTTGTACTGGTTTGACCGACTTCGACATGCCCAGTCAAACCATTGAGTGCGCGCAAGATTTCAGAGCTCAAGACAAACATGTGATGGATACACGCAGTACCCTTAAAATCCTCGATATTCACCCCTATCCAGACGGACGCTGGCACGCCCATATCTTTACCAAAACCCCTTGGCTTGATGATAACGACAATGTCCAAGGCACTATCTTCTATGGGCAAGAGCTCACTGATACTGCGATCTTAGAAGTCGGCCACTGGGTTTGTCAGGCAACAGGAGCGAAAGGTAATCAAGCATCACTTGCGGGATCAGAGCCGCGCGTGTCTAAGCTGCAAAAGCGGCTGACTTCGCGAGAATCAGAGGTGTTGTTCTTACTGCTTTTCGGCAAGAAGCCTCAATACATTGCGTCTACGTTAGACATTTCAATCAAAACGGTCGAAGGTCATGTCGCAAGATTGAAACAGAAGTTCGATGCGCGCAGCAAAAGTCAATTAATTGAGTATGCACTGGACTCGGGCTTAGGCTCCGTGATCCCAGAAACTCTGCTCAATAAACAGATCTCCGTTGTGCTGCACAGTGATAAATGAGTTGAATGACCAACTCGTCGATGAATCTGGGAATGCACAGATAAAAAAATACCGCTGCTTGATGTTTCTAATCACTAAGTCAGCGGTATTTTTGTATGTTCTATTCGGTGTAGACCACTTAAGATCCGTAAGCCTAAGGCGCTAGGCGATCAATATCCCAGCTGTTGTCTTGTCGTGAGAACAAGAAACGGTCATGCAAGCGGTGTTCACCACCCTGCCAAAACTCAATGCTATCCACGCGAACTCGGAAGCCACCCCAGAAAGAAGGCACCGGAATCTCTCCTTTAGCAAACTTCTGTTTAAGCTCTAGGTACTTACCTTCTAAAATGCCACGAGCTGAGATACGGCTACTCTGCTTACTTGCAATCGCGGCCAATTGGCTCTCTTTTGGGCGTGACGAGAAGTACTTCATGTTTTCCATTGCTGTCAGCTTTTCAGCGGTGCCAGTAATGTGAACTTGTCGCTCTAGAGGATGCCAAGGGAAATGCAGGCTTATCTTACTGTTGTGCTCAAGTTGGTGCGCTTTACGGCTACCTAAGTTGGTGTAAAAAACGAAACCGTCTTTATCAACATTCTTTAGCAAAACAATTCGTTGGAATGGCTGACCATTTTCATCAACCGTGGCAACTGTCATGGCAGTAGGGTCAGTCATCTTAGCTTCGATGGCTTGTTCTAACCATAGATTGAATTGCTCAATAGGGTCTGCGGCTAAGTCTTTACGTCTCAATCCACCCTTAGCGTATTCACGACGAATATCTGTCAGTTCCATTTCGTTGCTCCTTTCAATTTTTTGTGATTTTGCGCTGTAATCCTTTGAAACACAAGTCTAAGCCATGGTTTTGTCTCACAGAAGGTGTTCGGTGTTAACAAGATCTCGGTACTCAATCAATCATATTGATAATCTTTATACAAACCGATTACACGCTGAGATCCAAGTGACCAAGATACTGCCTAACCTAATGACGCCCTTTGTTTTATTCTCATTGTTACTGGGAGCTTCAGGGCTGACTGCAACCCACTTTATGGCAGTACAATTCCAAGAAAAAATCGTCACTCAGCAACTCAATGAAGCGGCTAATAAAGCCAATCTACAAATCGATTCTGAACTGGATAAGTTCAAACAGATCCCGGATTTACTCAGCCATGACCCGCGTCTGCTCTCTTATTTTGACTCATCACCACAAACAGACAAGATTTCCGCTGCGCAGCTCAATCAATTGCTGTTTGAATGGTCAAACCAAAGCCAAGCCGACACCATCTATATTCATGACCCGAGCGGCACTGTGGTCGCTTCCAGCAATTACCAAAAGCCTCGTACTTTTGTGGGTGAGAACTTCTCGTTTCGTCCCTACTTTGCTTCAGCCATTCAAGGCAACAATACACAATATGTCGCGCTAGGCGCTCGCTCGAATGTACGCGGTTATTTTTTATCTTCACCACTGTATGTTGAGAATGACATTGTTGGTGTTATCACCGTAAAGGTGAGTTTAGAGAACCTCGAAAACATCCTAACCAGCGACGACTTCGAGATCGTGGTACTCGATTCAAACCAAGTAGTCTTTCTATCAAGCCAAGCTCCATGGCTTTACCATTCATTATTGCCATTAACTCAGCAACAACAAACGGATATCGCACTTCAACGCCAATACGGTCAAAGCGAAATTTCGATCATCGAAGCCTTTCGTTCTTCAAGCTCTCAGTCAGAAGCGAGCAACGCCAATCAATCTAAGAACCTTCAATCCAATGAAATCCGAAAAGAACTCACCGCTAACCAGCTATTCAAGCTTGGTGCTTTTAATCTTTACCCTGCAACGGTCAGCAACAACCAGTACCAAGTCGTCGCCCTAAAAGAGACCAGAGCTGAGCTTATAAAAGTTTTGCAGATCGATGTCATCTTCGTGGTGATTTACAGCTTGGTGGTGCTCATCGCTTGGTCGTGGCGCCAGACTTATCTCGCGAAAGTGGCGTTGACCCGACTCAACCAAAACCTAGAGCAAACCGTTGATAAACGCACTCACTACTTGAAGCAATCCAATCAACAGCTGCAACAAACCCTTTTTCAATACCAAGAGTCGCAGTCGAAGTTGAAACAGACAGAACAAGAGCTGACACAAACCGCAAAATTAGCGGTACTCGGTGAGCTGTCAGCCAGCATTAACCACGAAATCAACCAACCACTTGCAGCGCTACGAACATACAGTGAGAACAGCTTAAAGCTGCTTGAAATGGAACGGACTGACTTGGTCAAAAGCAATCTCGATAAAATGATTGCTTTGAATACCTCAATTACCGACATCATCGCGCGTCTTAAAGTCTTCACTCGCAAGGTCACCAAGCAAGAACATCACGTCGCAAACCTGCATCAATCGATCAACAACGCGACCAGTATTCTTAGTGCGCTAATGATCAAACAAGGCATCACGCTAAGGTTAAGCACAGTGCCAGACGACATTAACATTGCGATTCACCCAACCGAGCTGGAACAAGTACTGGTTAACCTGATTCACAACGCGACTCAAGCGCTTCAACAACAAGTTCTTGAACAGAAAGTCTTGCAGGAGCAACAAAACCTGGAAAACGTAGACCAACAGGCTAGCCCCCAGATAGGCATCGAATGGCAACTGCATCATGACTCTTGTCAGGTGATCATTTGGGATAACGGAATTGGCATGCAGGACGACAAATTAGAAAAATTGTTCGACCCGTTTTTTACCACTAAACCGGAAGGCTTAGGGCTAGGGCTCTCAATATCGAAACGGATTATTGAGGCGTATCACGGCACGATCAGCGCGAACCGATTAGAGCCTTCAGGCATGGTATTCTCGCTAAACATCCCGTTATATAACGATAAGGGCTAACGTGCCGTTGTTATTGTTGATTAGAAAACGAATGTTACATACTGCTAATGTTACATATTGCTAATCTGACATACAGCAAATCACATACTGTTAAGGACTCGACTTTTGCACTCTATGCCTAAACTCTATTTTGTCGACGATGAACCCGCAATCCGAGACTCCGTAGAACAAGCCATGCTCATTGAAGGCATCGATATCGTCTGCTTTCCTAATGCTATTGAGGCTGTCCCGTCCTGAAATGTGTTTACACATTGAGGACTAATGATGACCATTCCAAATAAACACTACGTTAAGCGCACTCAGCGTGATTACACACTAGGCTTTAAATTGCAGGTTGTAGACGCCATCGAAAAAGGCGACATGACCTATAAACAAGCCCAATCAATTTACGGCATACAAGGTCGTTCGACTGTTCTTACTTGGTTAAGAAAGCATGGCAAAATGGATTGGACTACCAACCCAAGGAAGAACACGATGCCTAAATCACCGAGAGCGAATGAAACGCCTGCCCAAAAAATAAAACGACTTGAACAAGAGCTCGAAGATGAACGTCTCAGATGCCTTCTTCTCAATAGGGTTGTTGATATTCTTGATGCTGAGCACGGGATGTCGCTAAGAAAAAAGTATATAGCGAAGGAGCAAGAAGCCTTCAAAAAGAGAAGAAAGTAAGCTTAAGTAAAGCTTGTTCATTGCTCAATATATCTCGTCAGTGTGTCTATCAGAGAGAAAAGCGTGAGACCACTCGTCAGGCTGAGCTTGCTCCTGTGAAAGGGATGGTGCTTGAGCTAAGACGATTCATGCCTCGGCTGGGAGCTCGTAAGCTCTATTTCTTACTGAAGCCGAAGTTGATAGCTAAGGGAATAAAACTTGGCCGTGATGCTTTGTTTAATTACCTCAGAGAAGAGCGCTTACTCGTTAAGCCGAAACGAAGTTACACCAAAACAACGAACAGCAGACACTGGATGAAAAAACATCCGAACTTGCTAAAAGAAGTCGTTCCGTCAAAACCAGAAGAAGTTCTGGTGAGCGACATCACTTATGTTCAGTCAAACGAGGGCGTTCACTACTTGTCATTGGTTACCGATGCCTTCAGCCGTAAAATCATGGGGTATGAAGTTAGCAATGAAATGAAAGCGAGCGATGTTGTGAAGGCTTTAGATATGACGGTAAAAACTCGATGTTATTGTCATGCGACAATCCATCACTCAGATAGAGGGCTTCAGTATTGCTCAAACCTCTATCAAGAGAAACTTAAAAAGCATGGTATAACTCCATCAATGACGGATGGTTATGACTGTTACCAAAACGCGTTAGCTGAGCGGGTCAATGGTATCCTCAAGCAAGAGTTCTTGCTTACTCAGTGCAAAGATCTTCGCGAGTTGAAAACACTTGTTGAAGAGTCAATATATACGTACAACGAAATGAGGCCACATCTCAGCCTAGGTATGAATACGCCAAATAAGATGCATGAAAAAAGCCAGCAACTTGCGTTACTGGCTAACTAAAATCGTCAACGTATTTTAGGACGAGACAGGCATTAAAGAAAATAGATACCGCGCAAGCTGGAATTGTCATCACCGATATTCACATGCCAGTGATGGATGGCATTCAATTGACACAAAAGTTGCTGAGCCAAAATCCTCATTTTCAGATCATCGTCCTTACTGGGCATGGTGACGTGCAAACAGCGGTGTCGGCAATGAAAGCCGGCGCTTACGATTTTCTGGAAAAGCCATTTGTGGTCGATGCCCTACTCACCGCGGTAAAAAAAGCCGCAGATAAACTCGCACTGGTTGAAGAGAACAACTTATTACGTAAAGAGTTGGCGATGCAGAATCAGGTGGGACCAAAACTGATTGGTCAATCGCCATCCATGCAGGCATTACGCCGAGAACTGATCACCTTAGATACCAAAACTCACCCTCTTCTACTGTTTGTCGGCGCTCTAGGGACAGGTAAAAGGGTCACGGCGCAGTACACGCACGATCTACACAGCCATCAATCCGGAGAACTTTGCCCTGTCGCTGCGTTCAATTTACCACGCAATGACCAAGCTACGTTTGATCAGTTTGTCGTGCAATTATTCAGGAAACATCAGGGCGGAACACTTTATATCCATGAAACAGAAGCATTAACTTCACAACAATGGCGTTGGTTGGCGGCTCTAAAACCCACTCTACTTCGTGAAAACTCATGCAAGACCAATGCAACTTGTATCATTATCGCAACCACAATAGTTCCAACTACAATTGTAGGTGAGTTCCGCCGATTTGATTTGCTAACCTTGGCGCAACGAACCGAAGATATTGGCTCCTTGTTTAAGCATTTTGCTCGTGGTGCGGCAAGTCGATATCAGCTGCCGCCACCCGTCATTACAGAAAAAGAGATTCAACGACTCATTGCGACTCATTGGACGGAAAACATTCGTCAGCTTCGCCAACATGCCGAACTCAGAGTGCTGACTCAAATTAAGCAGCCGTCGCTCGACGGTGATATTGGTGAGCAAAGTGACGCGGATGAGCGTGACGTGAGCATTGAGGAGCAGCAACAGTCGTTGAACCAACGCACTGATAGCTTTGAACAAATTATCTTAATTGAGGCACTACATCGCCATCAAGGACGTTTAAAAGAAGTACAACAAGAGCTGCAAGTGTCGCGAAAGACACTGTATGACAAGCTGAGAAAACACCAATTGGATAAAACAGATTTCAAGAACCGATAAGTCTTAAAAAATATATAAATTCAAAGATTTAAAGGAGCAAAATCTTAACATTTATCAAAAGTAAGAATACACTCAATAGGCTTGCACTTTTATTTAGCAAACAAGGACTGTCATGAGCCAGAAGAATTACAGCAAATTGAACGAAACCGAACTTGAGTACGTCGATGATAAAACAGCGGCACTACTACTCAATACGCCCACCAGTGCGCGTATTATGTTATGGGTGATCGTTCTGTTTTTTATTGCTGCTATAGGGTGGTCCGCTTGGGCTGAGATCGATAAAGTCACCGTTGGCCAAGGCAAAGTCATTCCCTCTTCCCAAATCCAAGTAGTGCAAAACCTTGAAGGCGGCCTCGTAAAAGAGATATTAGTAAGGGAAGGTCAACGCGTTCAAAAAGGTCAACAGCTGCTGTTGATCGATGACACTCGATTCCGTTCTGACTTCCGAGAGCGCGAACAACAAGTGGCAAACTTAACTGCCAGCGTGTTGATGCTTTCAGCTTCCTTTAACAGCGTGGTCATCAACGAAGAGTTCTCCGTCGAAAACTGGAAACAAAGTGTGTTACTCGACTACGGCAAACTCGCCTTCCCACCAAAGCTATACGAACTTCAACCTAAACTGGTTAATCGCCAAAAAGCCGAATATCGTCAAGACCTAAACAACCTAAGAAACCAACTTTCCGTTTTTGATCAACAAGTTGAACAGAAGCAACAAGACCTTGTTGAAATAAAATCGCGCGTCAATAACTTAAGACAAAGTTACAAATTCGCCCGCCAAGAGTTAGATATAACAAAACCGCTTGCCGATGAAGGCGTTGTGCCAAGAATTGAACTCCTCAAGCTTCAAAGACAAGTGAATGACACTCGCCGAGAAATGACCTCGAGCGAACTCAAAATCCCTCTCCTTCGTTCCGCAATCAAAGAATCTATGTTAAGCCGTATTGATGCTGCATTGAGCTTCCGCTCGGAACAACAAGAAAAGCTGAACCAAGCACAAGACAAGCTCTCTGCAATGACCGAATCTTCGGTTGGCCTTGAAGACAGAGTAAACCGTACCATCGTGGTCTCTCCCGTAACGGGCACAGTCAAAACGCTCGGTATTAATACCGTGGGTGGTGTTATTCAGCCGGGTATGGACATTGTTGAGATTGTACCGACTGAAGACTCGCTATTGGTTGAAGCTAAAATCGCTCCGCAAGATATCGCATTCCTACGCCCAGAACTGACCGCCATTGTTAAATTTAGTGCCTATGACTTCACAAAATATGGCGGTTTGGAAGGTGTGTTAGAACACATCAGCGCCGATACCACTCAAGATGAAGAAGGCAATAGCTTCTACATCGTGCGTGTACGTACCGATAAATACAGTTTTGGACACAACGAAGAGTTGCCGATCATTCCTGGTATGACAGCCTCTGTCGATATCATCACGGGCAAGAGAACCGTACTTGAGTACATGTTGAAGCCACTATTAAGCGCTCAAAACAACGCATTAAAAGAATAAGGACGCTTGATGCTTGATAGCGCCTTTCAATACACAGTGAACAGACAAGAGCAGAGGCTATGAAATCTCGGATTTCGTTATTGTTGCTGGTCCTCACCTCTTTTACCTCAGTGGCGCTCAACAAGAGCGACCAAAGATGGATAGACGCGGTTACTGCAACTTATGGGGAAAGAGCCGGAAAACGAGTGGCAACATGGCGCTCCAGTATGACGTCGTACGAAGGGCTAAGTGAAACGGAAAAGCTCAATTCGGTAAACCAATTCTTTAACCAAATGTACTTTGTCGATGACAACATACTGTGGGGAAAGAATGACTACTGGGCGACACCACTGGAGTTTTTAGGCAGCAACGCGGGTGATTGCGAAGACTTCACTATCGCAAAATACTTCTCTTTACTTGAACTCGGCGTCCCAGATAAAAAATTACGATTGGTGTACGTAAAAGCACTTGAGCTAAACCAATTCCATATGGTGTTGGCGTACTACTCAACACCCAGTGCAGAACCACTAATTTTGGATAACTTAAACCCTGAAATAAAACGCGGTTCTAAACGCGGAGACCTGCGACCGATATACAGTTTCAATGGTAAAAACCTTTGGTTAATTAAGTCGGCAGCAGGCAGCGGTAAGTTGGCAGGGAAATCTTCAAGATTGAGCTTATGGAACGACCTACGTTCTCGTGAGCGCTCTCTCAATTTAAACAAACCCATTATCAATTACGATGAGTAGGTACAATGACTTTATATAAACAGCTTGTGGTCGGGATGGTTGCGGTATTCATACTGCTGATGACGTCAGTTTTTATGATCGAATTCAATACCACCCGTGGATACTTAGAGGAGCAGCAACGCTCTGAGGTAAGTAATACCATTAATACTGTTGGACTGGCTCTCGCCCCTTACCTAGAAGAAAAGGACAAGGTGGCAGTGGAGTCTGTTATCAACGCCCTATTTGATGGCAGTTCTTATTCCGTCGTGCGATTGATTTTCCTAGACACCGGAGATGACATTCTCCGTTCATACCCTGTAAAGCCAACCGGCGTACCAGAGTGGTTTACTAACCTTAACCTATTTGAGCCTGTTCATGACCGCCGCGTAATTACCAGTGGCTGGATGCAACTGGCAGAAGTCGAGATCGTAAGTCACCCTGGTCCTGCCTACGATCAGCTTTGGCAAGCGTTCATCCGCTTACTGAGCATCTTTGGCACGATCTTCTTGCTCGGTTTAGTGTCTATCTCTTGGATCCTTAAGCGTGCTTTACGCCCGCTCTCGTTGATCATTACCAAGATGGATCAGATCGCCAAGAATCAGTTTGGAGAACCACTGGCTCGTCCAAAGACAAAAGATCTCACCTTGGTTGTCGATGGTATCAACCACATGTCGACCCAAGTTGAACTGGCCTTTAAAAACCAAGCGAAAGAAGCTCAAAAGCTGCGTGAAAGAGCGTATATCGACCCTGTATCTCAGCTAGGCAACCGCGCTTACTACATGTCTCAATTAACTCAATGGTTAGAAGAGTCGAGTTTAGGTGGTTTAGCGGTACTTAAAGCTGAGTTTATTAGTGAAGAGTACGACGAAAAAGGCTATCAAGAAGGTGATGCCTTGGTTCATCAACTGGCTGAACAGCTGCAAGCTTCAATCTCATCGCCAGATATCACCATTGCTCGTATTTCTAGTGACGAATTCGGTTTCATCATGCCGAACATTGATGAAAGCGAACTTAAACTTGTTGCTGGCAGCATCGTAAACTGCATTCAAAACCTAGGTTCAGACCCAACAGGTACGGCGAATCCACACATCGCGCTAGGTGTTACATACAGCAACACGCGAAAAACCAGTACCGAAATTATGTCGTTGGTCGATAACGCACTCTCAAGTGCGAAGGCGAACCGTGAACTGACTTACGGCTACGTAACGGCAGACGATCATGGTGCTGTAATGGGCAAACAACAATGGCGTATGTTGGTTGAAGAAGCGATCATCAACGACCTTGTCACCTTCCGTCTGCAAGCTGCAAACAATAGCTTTGGCAAAACGTATCACCAAGAAGTGTTCTCTGCGATTGAAAAAGAGGGAGTTCGTTACGGTGCAAACCAATATCTATACGCACTAGAACAGTTAGAAATGAGCCACATTCTCGACCAATACGTTATCGAGAAGATGATTGAGAAACTGAATGCGAAAGAAGTCACGAGCCCCGTTGCTATCAATATTTCGCCAAGCAGTATTTCTCAGCCAAGCTTCATCCGTTGGATTGGTAAAACTCTTGAACACAATGCCTCAATTGCTCACCTGTTACATTTTGAGATTCCAGAAAATTGTTTCATCAATGTTCCGCACTACACGGCGCTGCTGTGTAACACCATTCGTAACGCTGAGTCCGTATTCGGGGTTGATAACTACGGACGTAATTTCCAATCATTGGATTACATCAACGAGTACCGCCCAAGCTATGTGAAGTTGGATTACTTGTTTACGCACAACCTTGATGATGAAAAACAGAAATTCACCTTAACGTCGATCTCTAGAACCGCTCACAACCTAGGCATAACCACCATTGCGTCTCGAATAGAAACTCAGACTCAGCTAGATATCCTGTCTGATAACTACGTAGAAGTGTTCCAAGGCTTCATTGTTGATAAATAGTTGTAAGGGTTATATCGCATGCAAGATCCACTATTAAACTCACTGATCTACGTTAGTCGGTATTACGGGTTAGCTAACTCGCCCGAAGCGTTGATCAATGGGCTACCACTATCCGATGGAAAGCTAACCCCTTTCCTATTCCCTCGTTCTGCTGAACGAGCGGGATTAGTGGCGAAAGAAAACCGTTCCGAGTTAGAAAGTATTCCTCACCTAATTCTGCCTGCTATTCTACTTCTCAAACAGGGCGAAGCATGTGTTCTAAATAGTATCGATTTAGAAAAACAAGAAGCAGAGATCATCACCGCAGAAAGCGGGATGGTGCCTATCGTCATTACAATCGATGAACTCAAAGAACAATTCATCGGCCGCTACTTCTTGGTAAAAAAACAATTCCGTTATGATGAACGTTCACCAGAGGTTCTAAAAACACGCAAAGGTCACTGGTTTTGGAGCACCATTTGGGAATCT
Organism: Vibrio splendidus; assembly: GCF_024347615.1. NCBI lineage: Bacteria > Pseudomonadati > Pseudomonadota > Gammaproteobacteria > Vibrionales > Vibrionaceae > Vibrio > Vibrio splendidus. Next base: position 1,544,904 of record NZ_AP025509.1, read on the forward strand.
AAAAACATCTATCGTGATGTGTTGATTGCATCCATTCTGATCAATATCTTCGCCATTGCCGCGCCAATGTTTACTCGTTTGGTGTACGACAAAGTAGTCCCCAACCTCGCTTTTGAAACCCTGTGGGTGTTGGCGAGTGGTATTTTCGTTGTCTTCCTGTTCGATCTGCTTCTCAAGTTAATGCGCAGTTACTTCATTGATGTCGCGGGGAAAAAATCCGATATCCTCATTTCCTCTAAATTGTTCAGTAAAGTTCTGGGGATTCGCATGGAAGCAAAGCCTGCCTCTGTAGGCGCTTTCGCGAAAAACCTGCAAGAATTTGAATCAATCCGAGAGTTCTTTACCTCAGCAACCATTGGCTCGTTAATCGACTTACCATTCGCGCTGATGTTCTTGGCGTTAATTTGGCTGATGGCCGGAAACCTTGTGTTTGTTCCTGTCGTCGGAGTGGTCATTTTGATCATCTATGCACTGTTAATCCAAGGGCCACTACGTCGTACGATTGAAGAAGGCTCTCGACTTGCTTCTCAGAAGTATGCGAACTTAATTGAGAGTTTGGCTGGGTTAGAGACAGTTAAATTGTTCAGCGCGCAAAGTCAGTTCCAATTCCGTTGGGAAGAAGCGGTTGCGCACATGGCAAACTGGAATATCAAAAGTCGCCGCATCACCGACAGCATCCAAAACACAGCAGGCTTTGTTCAACAAAGTACCAATGTAGGTATGATCATTTTTGGTGTATACCTCATCGCAGAAGGTGAACTCACTATGGGTGGCTTGATTGCCGCGACCATGTTGAGCGGCCGTGCAATTGGCCCTCTTGTTCAACTGTCTTTGCTTTCTACACGTTACAACCAAGCAAAGTCTTCGATGACCTTGATTGAACAAGTAATGTCGATGCCTGATGAACAGGAAGAAGGTAAGCGCTACATCCACCGTCCGATTATTCAGGGTCATATTGCGCTAGATAAAGTGACGTTCCACTACCCAGACTCGCCTGTCGCTTCTATCAGAGACCTAACCCTTAATATCAAACCCGGAGAAAAAGTAGCGATCATTGGCCGGATTGGTTCAGGCAAGACCACGCTAGAACGTTTGATTATGGGCCTATACAAGCCCACAGAAGGTCATGTGCGCATTGATGACACTGACATGGAACAACTGCATCATGTCGACGTACGACGCAATATAGGCTGTGTACCGCAAGACAGTAACCTGTTCTACGGCTCAGTAAGAGACAACATTACCTTAGGTCGCCCGTTGGTCGATGACCGTGATGTGATGGACGCAGCCAACCGTGCAGGAGTGACCGCTTTTACTCAGCAAGATCCAGCAGGCTTAGAACGCCAAGTGGGCGAAGGTGGTGCTTTGCTATCTGGTGGTCAACGTCAGTCGATTGCCATAGCGAGAGCCTTCTTAGGACGTCCACCCGTGCTTTTGATGGATGAACCGACCAGTGCGATGGATAATCGCTCAGAGATGCACATCAAACATCAACTCAACCAGTTATTGCCAAGCGAGACATTGATTCTTATCACCCACAAAACATCGATGTTGGATATTGTAGATAGAGTGATTGTGATGGAGAGAGGCAGCATTATTGCCGACGGCCCGAAAGCACAAGTTCTGTCAGACTTGAAGCAAGGCAAGGTAAGAGCAGCAAGTTAAAGCGCTCATGTGACTTAAAGAATCTAACTAAATCAATATCAGCAAAAGCAAAGGGGGAGCATCAGCTCCCCCTTTTTTTGTTTGTTCTAATGAGTAGAAAATAGCCCGAGCCGCTCTATTCAGAGTCGGTCAATTTCAAAGTATTTCAATTACAACGAGATATCTTCTTGTTCCATTTTGAATGAACATTGAATCTCGTATTGGTTGAACGAGAAAACACTGCCGCCATGAGTTCGCTTGGTGGTGACTGTCTCATCACCAAATTGAATCGTCACTCGGGTATACACCTTTTCATGCGCCTCAACTGTGCACTCGGCAAGGTTGGTTTCAAATTCAGCTTCGAGTGTATCCAACTGCGACTTAGTATTTTCAATCGCGAGATTGTTCTTTTCTCTTTGCTGCTCAATTTCTAGCGCTTGCTCTTCGCTGCGTTCCGCTTTTGGTCGCTTCTTAAATTCGAGCTCTTGGCGAATCACATCCATGGTCTGCTCTTGAGCGTGCTTATAAGTTTCTTTCAGATCGGCTATCTTTTGTCGGTAACCATCGTAACGTGCAAATCCGTGTACCTTGGTTGCGGTATCTCCTTCTACGCCTAAAAAGACACACTCCACTTTCCCACCGACTCTAGCTTCGCCGCCACTGAGCGTACCGTGCTTCTTCAAACTATCCATCACGATAAGGTTGTTACCACAACGAATATCATTACTCATGCTGTGCACACCCAGTCGAAGGTCGGTGGCGGTTTGGAGTTCGGCGTTCTGCGCGTAGCTTGCTGTGATAGAACCTTTGCTAAACACCTTGCAGCTTTTCGGCTCACCCTCTTTAGTCGTATGACCGATAATCCCCTTCGCGACTTTTATGTCACCCTGAGCTTGGACTTCTGCCGATTCAATAAAGCCACCAACCGTGACACTTCCAGTCGCCTTGACGATCATCCCCGGCTCGATGTTGCCAGAGACAAATACATTGCCTTTGAATTTAACGTGTCCGGTTGATACATCTACGTTGCTAACACACAAGGCGTCATCTACTTCAATAGTTCTATCTTTGATTATGGGTAATCCAGGAAATGAAGCGAGTAATAAATTGGGGTCGTCAGGGGAGATGTAGGTGCCCTTTCCAGGCTTAATTAAACTGTCTTGTCCAGGAAGCGGTGGGATAATTCGACCTTGGACGGTAAAGCCAGCGATGCCTTTGGTCGCGGGAGTACGCTTCATCAAGTGATCATTTTGACCAACAGTAATGGTTTGCCCCAAGTCTCGCATATCAATCTTGCCTTCGTCTTTACTGCGAGGCTTCAAGACTTGGCGAGTAATGTCTTCAACCAAGGCGGCAAACTTAGCATCTTTGCCCTTTACTGGCTGCGTCCCTTTCGCGACGGGTTGAGTAAACTTTTCACCGGGTTTAAGCTTGTTACTCATCATCAGCACTTTTCTGAGCGCTAACTTATTAATTCCCTTTGTTATGTGGGCTTGGGCTAAACAGTGAATAATGTCGCTCCCGCGCAGTGCGTGTCCATGATGTGGTCCCGTCACCACCAGACTCGCGAGCATCTCGTCATCAGACAGTTCGACAGCAACGCTTGCGTTACGAACTTCGGCAATCAAGACTCCTTCGTAAGCTTCCCCTTTACCTTCTTTGGCAAGAGTGACGAAGCGCAACACCTCTTCTTCAAAAAGAAAATAGTTTGATGCGTCCAAAGCTTCCAAGGTTGGTGGCAACGTCGTGTTATCAAAGCTTGCTTCAACCACAAACCCCGACGGCAGACATGCCATCACTTGTTGCTTGTCTTCTGACAATGTAACAATGTTATCCCACATTCGAATTGAGTATCCCTAATGACTCAGTTGTTATTCAGTCTATATAATTCGTTCTGCGCTGAGTATCACATTATTAGAATAATCAGCGTCACATCACTTACTTTCGATTCTGCAAACATGACTCATAAATAAGACTTACACATTTTATGATCTACTTCGCCTTTACAAATACATAGGGAAATTTTTCAGAATATTTCGTGTGATTGAATGTCGATTCGATATTAGAGCAAGATAGTAAAGGCGAATAGCTTTAGATGATTAAAGGCTGTTGTGGAGAGGTGGAACAGAAGTGATGAAGCTGATAATCAGGGTAAAAACGGATTTCAATATGGAGCTTCAGTTTACAGTGTAAATCCAAGATTCTAATTTACACTGTAAATCTAATTTGTAACGGTCAGTCTATTTAAATGATGGCTTGTCTATTTACACTGTAAATTTGCTAGCAAAACATCGACGTCTTTACGAAACTGAATCTCTGCTTGTTTGCGACCAACAAGATTAAACTGTTCAACACAAGTCCCCCACTCTTTCTGCTGAACGACCTTTGCGATGAGTAAGTCAGAAATACCTATGTTTCGATCGTTACCAAGTAGAATCAAGTTCAGTACGCTGAAGCTAATCGCATCGTAACTGTTGCCACCGTTCGCGTAATTTCTAACTATCTGAGTTTCAAACTCGCTAACGGTATCGACACTCTTTGGCAGCAGTACGCGCGCCATTTCGGTTTCAAGTGAAACCAAAGAACCTGAAACAAGAAAGCAGTAGCTACGCTCGAAGTGACTTAGAGCTTGGTTAATCCAGCTTTGGGAGTTTGAGGTAAGCGCCTTAACCATCAATACCGAGTGGCAACCACTTGCCTGATCCCGCTGGTGGCCAATATGGACAGGTACAAAATCGTTATCGCGCCAGAATGAAATCAACTCACTAGTCGCACCGAAGCTTGTCGCCAGATAATCCGCTTGGCTGGTTTGCTCTGATAACTTAGCCAACATCCAACCACCAATGCCCAAACCTTGATGACGAGTTGAAACTGCAATGCGCATCACTCGAAGGCAGCGACTGGTCGCCGCTTCTGTACAGCCAAGTTGGTTTGCCAGTAACACAGGAGCAAGGTGTCCTTGAGGTCTGCGTTTTCCAATTTGAATCTGAGCAATCAAATCTTTATCTAAGCCACCCTCTTCAATGACCAACATACAACCTAAGCATTCATCTTGATTCCAGGCGGCGTACAAACGGATTGCTGAATTGTTGAGGAACTGCATTAAATCGTTGGGTGACGTCTGATAATGAGCATCGACAAGTAGAGAAAAACATCGTTGTAACTTGTTTGGATTAGCCAAGCAATCTGCTTTTGACAGTTCAACTAAATTCAATTGATTGATTGTCTGATCAGAAAAGTTATCTAACTCATGAATCGCCGAGTCACTTAGCGACGCATCGTTACCAAGCAGGAAGCAATCAAACAACCAAGCTTCTAGTGGGTCGTTGTTGTTCCAACGAATCGGTTGTTCGAGCTTAAAGCCTTTCCAACCGGGGCGGTGTACAGAAAGCCAAGATTCAAACTTAATACCAAACCCTCGTCCACTGCCCTCGTAACCGTGTACCGTGGTTGAAAAAACCAAACGATGATAAATGCCGACCATGGACTTGAGCATAGGGATTGGAATAGCAGCCGCTTCATCAACCAATAGCAGGTCGCAATCAGGCTTAGATTTAAGTAAGTCATCCGGAGCTACGAATCTTAAACTTCCCCCTTGATGGCGAATGTGTGTAGCGTTAACCACTTCGATGACTTCGAGTCGCTGTATTGCATGGAAAAATACAGGCACGATTGCTTTCACTGAAGGCGCAGTCACAATAATATCTAATCCATGACGTTCAACCAGAAGCTGTGCTGCGGCAATCCCCAACGTCGAGCTTTTACCGCGACCTCTATCTGCGGTGAGAATCAAAGGACGTTTGCGATGCCCAGACAACACCTTTTTGACCAACTCAACTGCCACGTTTTGCTGTTCAAATCTATCCAATCCGATTTCAGCATTTTGTTTTGGGGGGAATGCGTTACTCGCTTGAGTAACATCGCCAGCTTCATTAGCTTGCGAAACAGAAATGAGTTTATCGAAATGCCCCTTTAACCAACGTTGGCCAAAGCCAGAACTCCCCCCCTCTTCAGCTTCATTGACGTTTGGCGGCAACACCAACAACAAACCGCCACCGACTAACGACCCCAGTGCTGCACTGAAACAATTCGCGTCAAACTGATCTCTAAAATCACAAACAAGAATCTGGCATTCACGACCCAGAAGTTGCTGCCCCTTCTTGACCGGTGCATGCGTCACATCGTCGAATGGGACACCGCCAATCTGAAAAATGGATTTAACGTTCTTATCTTGAAGGAAGGTTGAAATAACCTTGTTTTGCCAATCGACATCACCGTTAAAAACCACGCCGTAACGGTGATCATTATGTTGAGCAACATCAGAAAGTGTATGCAGAAAAGTGTTGGTTGGGTTTGTCATAGTTAGCGTCCAGATTCATCTAGACACAGTTTATCACAGCCAAATAAAAAGCCGCATAATGCGGCTTTAGAGTCGTAATGGAAAGTTGTCGACTTAGTCGAGCTTCGATTGAACGAAGGCTAAAATCTCTTCCATTGTCGCATCATCCACTTTCTTAAGGTTCAACGCCAAGTTTGAACCCTTACGGCTGTATGAAGCGCGGCCTTTAATAAGCTCAACTTTTGGAGAAGCTTTCTTCGCTGGCGCAGGTGCCAATTCAAGAATCCAACCTTCCAAAGTTTCAGTAACGTCTTTAGTTAAACGCGTAACACCTTGTGCTTCGCTACGCTGCCATACAAAACCTTCAGAAGCATCACACTTAGTCAGTAATGTTTGCTGTTGTTCGCCAGTCAGGCCACCAAATTGTTTGTGTAGCTTAACAATGGTTGGGCGACCAAGATCGCTCACATTTGGGTAAGCTTGTAGCAGTTCAAGAGGCAAAGCCGCCGCTTTCAACGCGCCACTCACCAAAGCTTCACTGCACTGGAACATTTTCGCTAGTGCTTTCTGGTCTTCAGCTTCGCCTTTATCTAGCTTCGCTTGCATCTCTTTACCCTTCTCGTAAAGAGAAAGCGGTTTATGAGCGTTAGCGACATCAGATAGGAACTTAGCATGTTCGCCGTTGATGTTTTCAGCAACATAGATAAGGAACTCTTTGTCAGCCAAAATACACGACATACGACGACGGCTACCATCGAGAACTTCAATCTTACCGTCTTTGTTTTTACGACCAACCGCTGGGTATTGCTGGCCACGTTCTTTCAATGTTGTAAGAACATCAGAAAGCGCGTGCTCGTTTAAGAAAGATTGCTCACGAGCATTTTCTTCGAAAACAACCGTTTGAGTTGCTACGTCAGCCGCCGGGATTCGAACTAGTTCAAATGAAACCAATTCTTCGCCTGCAACAGAAAGCTCGATCACTTGAGCCTGTTCTTTAGCCGCTGTTTGAGCTTCTTGTGGCGTAGCTACGCGACGTTTGTTTGCTTTACCAAATAGCTTTGCATTTAAGTCAGATGTTTTAATTGCCATTCTTGTTATCCCTGATTAAGTGAAGGCCAGTTGCTATGTAATACACGCTCTAATTCTAGAGCACTTTTTTGTACTGCGTCTTGAGCGACAGCCAGAGTTTTCTTACCACCCTCAAAGTCGCTCACCGTTAGATCGAAAACCGTGCTGTAAGTATCTGCACAGGTTTCAAAAGCGCGGCTTCTTGGAATAGTTGCCATCATTACTTGGTCATTCAACAGGTAGTTCATCTCAGTTAATACTGATACCTGCTTCTTGTTGTCGTCTTCAAACATGGTTGGCATTAGACGAACAAATTCGAGCCCTTTCCAGTCGTCCGGGAACATCTCGTACACGGTTGGTAAATGCTGGAAGAAGTTAACCGTTGAAGCCCAATCCAAACGCTTGGCAGCACATGGAATCAGAAGAGCGTTCGATGCGTACATTGCGTTCCACACTAGAGGGTCTACGTGCGGGCCGGTATCAATCATAATCACATCAAAATCATCAGCAATTTTGTCGATAAGCTTCTCTTTTAAAAGACGAACAATATCAAGTGACTGATCTTGAGATAGGCTTTGCCACGCTTCAGCGTTAAACATCGCGTCTTCTGGGAACGCCGAAATCGTCTTTAGATTCGGATACTGTGTTGGTAAAAGTACGTTCTTACGCAAGAATTCAAGATCAACATCTTGGCCTTCTGGCACGTTGTCCAACATGATATCAACAGCAGAATAGATACTGTCGTGCTCTGCACCACTAATTTGTGGGTTCAAGAACAGACGCAAAGAACCTTGTGGATCCAAGTCAATTAAGCAGATACGGTAGCGCTTATCTAAGTTCAAAGACAGACAAGCCGCTAGGTGAACCGCAGTCATTGATTTACCCGTACCGCCCTTTTGGTTCTGTACGTTAATAACCCATGGCTTATTGTCTACATGCTGCTTACGTTGGTGGAACTTCGGCACTTCAGCTGCGTCCATCAGCATGTGAGCTTCAGTCAATGAAATCGAGTAATGATTGGCGTTGTTCTTTGTAAACTGATGACCATCCGCTTCAAGCTTGTTGATAGCCTCATCCAATTTTCGACGAGTTAAGCCTGAACGCGTCTCCATCATAGCTTTAGACATTGGAGGGAAATGTTCATCACTTCGCTCTTCCAGAATAATCTCAATTCGGTCAGCCTGAACTTGTTGAGTTTGTTCGGCTAGCTGATAGAGCTTATCAATCGTTTGTTCTCTTTTCATTGCCAGTTTCCGTAATGATTAACCTAGAACAAATTGTACAGCGATTAACAACAAACACAACAAAAACATGAACATACATTTATGAGTAAAATCACATAAAATAGACTGTATTTTTACAGTTTGATGAAAAATAGGCTTAGATGAACACAAAAACGTCTATTTTTATCACCGCTAACGGTGCTATTTCCGGCTTACTTTTTAAATGTTACATCGTCACTTATTTACAATGTAAATGTAATTACAGAAAATAAACTTCGGAACGATTGAAATACAACCATAGATTACGGTTGGTGTGATTTGCATTCGAATTTGTCAGATTTTCAATAGAAAGTAACCAAACAGACTAAATAGACAAAAAATTCAAAGTCGAAGTAAAAATCGAGTGTAATAAAACAAAAGAGAATTGGAACCTATCCGGAAGAATGATCATGGAGTACATCGACAGTTAGATAATTGATAAGGCCAAATTATGAAGCATGATCAAGGCCTAAACTCACCAATATTGATCGGAGTAAGTGCATGTTAGAAATGATCAACTCACGGAAAAATGATCAAGTAAATATCGTTCCGGAAGCATATAAATATAGAGCTAACTTACGGACAAATGCTTTTGCAATGGGGATTCAAGCTCTATAAGGCCTCATTGCTTGGAAATTCAATCGACACGGATTACAAATACAGAAACATGACAATTTCATGATCATGCTTCCTGATTTATGATGTATCGAGCTAAAAGCCCCCAACCAGTGATTATGGAACCAATACCGATTGAATTTTGAACGCCAAAGGGGGAGAACGATGTAAAAGGGGCATTACTTGATCATTGTTCCGATGAATTGGCTGTCAAAAATATCCACATCGGTGACTTAGAAGCCGCTTAATACAACTTGATCAATTACGGACTGTGGATAAGCTGTATAAGCATAATGATCATGCTTTCGAACCGATAATGATCATGCTTACAATGACTTAATGATCATCGTTCTGAGGTTCTGTGATCATGCTTTCTTTAATTTAATGATCATCGTTTCGAGTTCTTTATGATCATGCTTTCCAATCGAATTTTTTTTAACACTTATAATTCATGCACTTAAAAGCAAACTCACAGCCAGATCATTAGATCACTTAATCATTTAAGATCATATTAATCAAAAAGATCAGTTATTTAAAAGCCAATAAATTCTCTTTATTTATGATCATTCTTTCTTTATCATTCAGGAACTATAGTGAAATTACGGTTAGTGTGATACGGATCAAAAATGAAACCAGAAGAGAAATTGTTAATTAAGGCACGAAGCCACAAAGATGGTCATTTATTTGAGGTATCTGAAACAGCCGTTGAATGGATAGAACAATATCAACACTTCAAAGGGGTCACCAAAAGCATCGTTGAGCTTCTTAACCTAATTTCACTACGTGGGTTTAGCAGCAAAGATGGATACGTCTCCACCACCGAGATTATTGAATCAACTGATGGTCAAGTGACTCGCGCCGCCTTGCAACAAAGGCTGAGAGCCGCTGTAAGTATTGGTCTGTTCAAACAAATCCCAGTTCGTTTTGAAGAAGGCCTTGCGGGTAAAACCATGTTGCATCGCTTTGTGAACCCAAACCAATTGATATCGGTACTGGGTGCCACCAGTTTAGTGACAGAAAGCGTCAAGCAAAATGAAAAGCAGAAGCGTTCTAAAGCACTAGCTCAAACCAAAGTAAACAAGCGCTTACTGAATGAACACGGACTGAATACACCACCGACGATGAAAGACGAAGCGGATCAATTCATTGTTTCTCCAACCAATTGGGCGGGGATTATTGATCAAGCGTTGGCGCCACCTAGAACACGTAAGAGCTACCAGAAATCTATGGTTTCGATCTCTGGCACTCGAGCGGTGATCGAGACACGATCTTCTAAAAACATCATGACGGTTGACGATCTGATGACGCTGTTCGCGTTATTCACGCTTACTGTTCAATATCATGATCACCACCAAGATGATTATCATCTCGACGCGAAACACACACCGAACAAAACACCACTCTACATCACTGATATTTTGTCTTTGCGTGGCAAGAAAGACAGCGGTCCTGCACGCGATTCGATCCGTGACAGTATTGATCGTATCGAATTTACGGATTTCCAACTGCACGAGCTCACGGGCCGTTGGCTTAGCGAGAACATGCCAGAAGGCTTCAAGAGTGATCGTTTCCGATTCTTAGCTAGAACCATTACGGCATCAGAAGAAGCGCCTACAGAGGGCTCTGATGGCGAAATTCGCATTAAACCGAACCTGTATATCCTTGTCTGGGAACCTTCGTTCTACGAAGAGCTGCTGACGCGTGATTATTTCTTCCTATTTCCGCCAGAAATCCTGAAACAACATACCTTGGTCTTCCAAATGTATTCGTACTTTAGAAGCCGTATGGCACGTCGCCACTCAGATTGTATGTTACTGAGCGAGCTGAACCAGAAGTTGGCTCGTAATATCGATTGGCGTCGCTTCTCGATGGATTTGATCCGCGAACTCAGAAAATTGGGCGAAGTAGGGGATCAAGAAGATACTTTCCTGGTAAATCTTTGGGGTTATCACTTGACGATCACGGCGTTGATCGAAAAAGGCAAAACCACCGATTATCAGGTTGATATTAAATGTAATGTCGAAGAGGTGTTGCGTTATTCAAGAGCGCGTACCACCAACGCCGGTAAGCGTAATATGGCACCGACGTTACCGAACCCGCTGCGTAACGAGATGGTGTCTAAGCAGAAGCTGGAAGAGCTGTCTGAGATTATCGATGGTGAGTTTGAGCCAATTCAGCGTAAAGCTCCGTCGCCAAGAGGCAAATTGGGACGTCGAGTTAAGCAGCGTAAACACTCTGTTGAGATCAACGCTGATGAGATCATGATTACTCTCTCTAAATATACCTCCACAGAGGCTCTAGAACGCAGTATAACGGCTTTATCTGCTATGACCGGGCACTCACATGCCTCAATCAAAGAAGAGTGCTCAGAGCTCATTGAGAAGCTTGATTGGTTGAGAGTAGGGGAGGATGTTATCCCATACGAAACACTGAGTCGCTTAATTGAGCTGTACAACGACCGTGACAGCACCAGCAATCGACACCTGTCCATTGAACGTTTGATTTCTGGTTTGGCTGTGCGTCGTAAAGTGTGTAAACAAGTTCACGAAGGTCATTTGGACGAGAATGTGTTTCTAGCGCTCGATGAAATGGCGATTGGCCATTAATCACGAGGGCGTGTTGATCTTTCGAGCTGATTTTTGCAATAGAAATACCCAGTACCAAGAAGCCCGAATTTACGGTCGATGAATGGATAGTTTGAACACATTAGGTGCTGATTAAAATCGCACCTAACGCTGACAAAGTTCTGACAATGTAACGCATCCAGTTGATTATTATTTATCCCGAATAGACAACCTTTGTCCTTTCTTATGATTAATAGATTGGCTCATATTTTGTTACATCATACTGAATAGATTTTTGCGAGTTCCTAAGGGACTCGCTTTTTTTTTGCCTGAAATTCGTATAATTATTAAAATTCAATAACTTATATGTAACTAGTAACTGCTGACCCTGAAGCATGATCAAGGCTAGATCATGCTTTTTACGGATCCTATTTGTGAAGGGATTCTGCTTTGGTGTTTGATCGTTCAGGGTTAAATCGTGGAGTGGATCAGTGGCGTTGACGTAGAGCTGCACCTTGATCATCGTTCTGGTGTTGGCTTGCCATAAAACGCACATGCGATTCGATCAATTTTTCTGATTCTTCTTTCCAGCGAGGTTCTTGTTGTTGGTTAGTAAATTCCAAAGCCAGTACACATAAATGCTGGAGCCGCTGTGTGCACCACTCTTGCAAGTCAGGCTCTGATTTTGGGTTGCATGACACGGCCTGCAGCTTGCTATAAGCAAACATCAGGTATTGATAGGCCTTTTCTTGATTGTGCGAACCACCAGCCTCGTTTGAGAGCGATGATACGCTTGGTGCTGCAAACTTTGTCGATGTCGTCAGCGTTACGTCTTTATGTCGATAAAACGTAAAGATTCTCAGGCATCCGTCTAGCCAACATGCGATGCCTTTGCTCTGCTCATCCGTGATCAATGGCCCCCAGAGCGCGTCTGGAGGCGTTAAGATCAAAGGTTCTAACCGGTCCACTTGATCATGCTTTCGGTCTTTGTACCAATCTCCGATCCGCTCTAACCAAGTGTCTAGTTCATTCATGCAACGTTATTCCACTGTTTTACAAAGTGATTATCAGAAACTTGCTTGATTGCATGCTGTATTTCACAGCTCTGCTCTCGAATTCGATCTGCGTTTATTGAATAGTTTGGCTCATTTTTGACGAGTTCGCCAAATGGCAGATCGGGATCGGGAACGGCAGAGATCAACAGCTTAGTGTACGGGTGTTGTGGATTGGTTAAGATCGACTGTGTTGATCCCCATTCGACGATCTGCCCTTTGTACATCACCGCCGTCTCTTCCGCGATGTAATGTGCAGTGGCAAGATCGTGGGTTATGTACAAAAATCCAATCCCCAATTCTTTCTTCATTTTTTGCATCAGGTTTAACACGCCAAGTCGTATTGAAACATCCAACATTGAGGTAGGTTCATCGGCAAGGATAACCTCAGCACCCACTGCGAGCGCTCTTGCTAAATTAACCCGCTGTCTTTGGCCACCACTGAGCTCATGAGGGTATTTGGTGAGAGTTTCAATGGGTAACTCCACCAGCGTTAATAACTCTTTGAGACGCTCTGTGAGAGCCTGTTTCGTGGCTACTTGCTTATGGATTTTAAGCGGGCGCGTTAAGTGGTGCTCAATGGTGTGAGTTGGATTAAGTGAGCCAAATGGGTCTTGAAATATCATTTGTACACGGCTGCGGTAATCCAAGATATCTTTGCGGCTTTTTAGGGTAGAAATCTCTCTGCCATTGAACAGTATCTCTCCCTCTGTCGCAGGGTAAACCTTGGTCATCAATCGTGCGCAGGTGCTTTTCCCGCAGCCAGATTCGCCAACCAGTGCCAGTGTTTTGCCTGCATGTAAGTCAAAACTCACACCATGCAGTGCTCTAAAGATCGCTTCTTTGCCAAATCCACCGCTAACGGTGAACTCTTTAACGAGGTTTTTCACTTGAAAAATAGGTTGTGACATAGAGCTCTCCTAGCACGTAGTCGCGTGCGCATGTTCGTGAATGTTAGGGAAAGAACTCCATAGCTTTTGGGTGTAGGAGTGCTGAGGGTTGTTACGAATCTCATAGGCTTGGTTGATTTCAACGATCTGGCCGTGGCGCATGATGGCAATGCGGTCACATAGCTGGCTCATTAGTGCGAGGTCATGGGTGATGAACAATATCGAAAACCCAAACTCTTCTCTGAGTTGGTGTATTTGCTGCAGAATTTCGCGTTGTACAACCACATCAAGCGCCGTTGTCGGCTCGTCCATGATGATCAATTTGGGATTGAGGGCGAGCGCGATGGCGATGACTAAGCGTTGACGCATCCCTCCGCTGAACTGATGCGGATATTCGGTGAGGCGGTTACGAGGAATGTTTACAAGGTCGAGGAGCTTCTCTGCGCGGTCTTTAGCTTGTTCGTTGGTCATCCCTTTGTGGTGACGTAAAACATCAGCGAACTGCTCTTCAATGGTCAGTACGGGATTGAGTGAGTTCATCGCACTTTGGAATACCATGGCGATTTCGCTCCAACGCAAGGTGTTCAAGTGGTCGTCAGATAAACCGAGCAGATCTTGCCCGTCGAACAGTATCTTCCCTCCAGAGATGAAAGCAGGCGGCTTGTGTAAACGGTTAATGGCAAACGCGATGGTACTTTTTCCGCACCCTGATTCGCCAGCCAAACCAAAAATCTCGCCTTGGCCTATGCTAAAGCTTACGGATTTTACAGCATTAAAATCGCCGTCATCGGTGATGTAATCGACACATAGATTCTTCACTTCGAGAAGTGGTTTATCTGAATTTTCCCTAGACATGATAAATCCTCAGTTATGATATTGATAACTATTATCATTAACATGAAGTGAATTTAGTGAAAGCGATGAGCACAAAAAGAATGAAGTGCCTCGAAATTTATCTTGGGTTATTTCACGAAGTTTCAGTGGGGAAACAAGAAATGAGAACGGGGAAAATGAGAGGTGGATCAAACCACATTTCTTATGGGGAATCTTGTAAATGTAATTGCAGAAAATGGCTTTGGCAAAGTTTAAATGAGGCATTTATTAATTAGCTTTGTGAAGCGTCGGAATCATCACATTTCAGTACAGAATGTCTTAACAAGTGAAATAGCATTTGCTACAGATTACCTGTCCATTACATGGTGCTTTTCGGAGGAAAACATGTCCATTAATTCTATCAACCATGATGAAATGACAAATATTGCAAACAAGTGGGATGCTGAAGAAGAAGTATCTTTCAAGCCAGAAAAGAAAATGAAGTCCGCTGAAGCTCGTCGTCGTATTGAAGCTCTAAGAGAAATTAGAGAAAGCGGTTTTAGTCTGGAAGAAGCGAGGGAACTAGGTCTTATTCACTAAGGACCCCTATTGCATTTAAGAGGGTGGCGCACCGCCACCCTTTGATTTATATAACTTTTTAAAAGGGCTATGAGTTTTTTATAAGTAAACCATGTTCCTTGTCTCCCACCATTTAAATCCATTGTCCTGCCTTTAGATTACTTGTTCCCGACTAAAAACATGCTCATGGCATACTCTTGAACTAAGTTGTTTGACAGTAATATGCAACGCCACTAATTTTAAAGTTAAAGCAAAAATATGAGATGTCGTTGGTAAGGAGAAGGCTATGTCTAATTCTGTGGCGAAAGCCAAAGAAGTGCTGTTTTATGAACCTGAAGATCCAAACGGATACCTGTCAAATTTTGCAGCTTGTCCCATTAAGGTTAACGATCAAGTTTGGGCAACCAGCGAACATTATTATCAAGCGATGAAATTTGCTTCTGAAGCGTTACGCAATACTATTTTGGAAGCCAGTACCCCTGCTGAAGCGTTCTCTTTAAGTCGTGATTATGAAGACCAAGTTCGAGAAGATTGGTATGACATTCGTGTTGAAGTGATGCAGTTCATTGTGACTGAGAAGTTCAGACAGAACCCGCAGTTTGCGCTGTTTCTGACTAACACCGGAGATTCGGTGATCAAAGAGCATTCTCATAAAGACCATTTTTGGGGCGATGGTGGTGATGGAACTGGTGAGAACCGTTTAGGTGAAATTTTGATGGCGGTGCGACAACAGCTTCGTAATCAACAACTGCATTTGATTGCTTCGCACTAACCTATCGAGTACAAGTTCAAAGATAGTTTCCCTAAACGTTAAATTTTAAAGGCCGCTCTGCAATTTAGTATTAAGCAGAGCGGCCTTTTCGTTGCAAGTCGAGCTAAGGTGACTAAGAGTAGAAAAGTGCTCTACAACGTCAACTAGGCGCTATTACAGATAAACGAAGGGTCTATAAGTACCCTTGCACGATGTCATCGATCTGACCATCGTCTTTCATTTGGTCGAGACGTTGGTTGATGAAGCTTTGCAGCTTAGGATCCATCTCAGGGTCAAACGCCAAATGGATAGGGTAGTTATTGATCACTGAACCAAACTCTTGCATCTGGTAATCATCAATACTTAACTTCTGCTCATTTAGGTTGTATTTGATTCTCGATTCCATCTCAACAAAAACGGTATCACCAGGCGTTCGGTTTAATACACGAAAAGCCGCGCTGTAATCTTTAACTCGAATCTCGTTGAGCTTACCTTGTTTGATGTAAGGCTCTAGGTTTGGATATTCGAACCCCACCAGCAAGACCACCGCTTTTCCGTTTAAATCGTCGATAGTATTGAACTCAAATGGTTCCTTGCCACTGCTGAGTAACACGTGTTTTACATTGTAAATCGGATCTTTAGACAGGTTTACAGATTGGATATTTCCCCAACTAGGACTGCCGTAGGTTATCCAGTTTGGATTCTCTCTCGCGTCGAGCTTGTCAATCATACGGTTGAAAGGGTAGGTGTGGTAATCGATCTCGTATTGGCTGTCATCAAATACGGCCTCAACAATATCCGAAACCATTCCTCTGTGAGATGACCCGTCAGTTTCGATCTGAAAAGGTTGCGCTTGGCTCGCAATAATGTAGTAGTGAACAGGTTCGCTTGCAAAAGCATAACTGCTTGAAAACAAACTGACTATGGATGCAAATATAAGATGTTTTTTCATAACCTTCCCTAGTTATTTGATGAATGACTACTATTATACTAGTTGAGTAATTGTAGTTTGCTAGGATAACAATAATGGTAATTTGTGTATGGTGACAAAAGGAAAACGCTATATTGGACTCTCCCGACAGTTGATCGGGACTATCATAGCAATCAGCACCTTATTCACGGTTATAGTGACAGGTCTAGGGTTGTATGTGGAGTACCAAAGTCGAGTTTCTTTTATCAGTTCTCAAATCGAACAGGTTAAGGCTGGCTATCTTTCGGGTTTAACGTCCAGTTTGTGGGTTGAAGATCGAGAGCAACTGTTTGTGCAAGCCGAAGGTATCTCCCGCCTACCCTCGGTTAGTTACCTTCTTATCGAAAGTCCCGATGAAAAAATTCTAGAATTAGGTCAAAAGACCTCAGGTCAGTCTTATTCCCAGTCTTGGGAAATGGTGCACCAGATGGGGGGGACAGATTTCCCATTAGCGACGCTCACGGTGCAATCTGATTTGAGCATGATCCTCAACGACTTTGAAGAACGAGTTGTACTATTACTCGCCTTCGAAGCCGTTAAAATCTTCTTATTGTCTCTGGTTTGCTTAACGATCGTCTATCGCCTCGTGGTCAAACGCTTAATGACTATGTCTTCCCAGATCAACCAGCAACAGGTCGAAGACAACAAACCACGCTTCATAACGCCAACCGATTCTACTTACAAAGACGAGATCTCGACACTAGAGAGTAGCTATAACCAGTCGGTTGAACGTATTCGTCAACAATACCAAGAACTGGAAAAAGCCAAAGATGTCGCTGAGGTTGCCAACCGCAACAAAAGTGAATTTCTTGCCAACATGAGCCACGAGATCCGCACCCCGATGAACGGGATTATCGGACTGTCGTCTCTGCTCTCAGAAATGGATATGCCGAAAGAGCAAAAAGAGTATGTCGATATGCTCAATACCTCTTCGCTTACTCTACTCGACTTAATCAATGACATTCTCGACTACTCGAAGATAGAAGCGGGTCGTCTAGAACTGCAACAAGAACCAATGAAGATGATGGGTATTGCTGCCGATGTTGAATCGACGTTTAGAGTTAAAGCCGAACAGAAAGGGCTCAGATTCCAACTGGCGATTGATCCTAAGATCCCAACCATGGTGATTGGCGATGGCACCCAGCTAAGACAAGTGCTGAATAACCTAGTCGGCAACGCCATCAAATTTACCGATCATGGTCATGTCACACTCTCACTTCGCTTGGAAGAAGTCATAGAGCCAGAACAAAAGCTCAGAGTGAAATTTGAGGTGACTGACAGCGGTATTGGTATTGCTGAAGACAAGCAACAATCGGTGTTCGATAAGTTTCAACAAGCCGACGGCAGCACCACCCGTATTTACGGAGGCACCGGGCTTGGTCTGACGATATGCGATAAGATCGTGACCTTAATGGGCAGCAAGCTTGAGCTAACCAGTGTCGTAGGCAAGGGGAGTACATTCTACTTTACCGCTGACTTTGACCCGAGCCTGGACGTTGACGAAAGCAATATCGATTTTAATAAAGTCTCGGTGCTTCTGGTTGATGATAGTCAGCTGAATATGCGTATTACCTCAACACAGCTTCAATCATTCGGCGTTAAGTCCGAGTGTTGTGAAACCGCCACCCAAGCGTTAGAGCTTGTTTCGGAGTCTGTGGCGAAGTCATCGCCTTATGATCTGGTGCTGATTGATAAAGTGATGCCGTCTATTGATGGGTTCCAGTTAGCAAGAAGTTTGATTGAGCGTTTTGACAAAGCGTGTCCTAAGCTGGTGATGATCTCTGCCGACCTACGCAAGCAAGATGAAGCGCGCGCTAAACAAGTGGGTTTTGTTGCCTACATAGCTCGTCCTTATCAAGATAACCAACTTAAATGGACGTTGAGTGAAGTCCTCGCGAGAGCTGCTGATACCTCGACCTTTACCTATCCGAACAGAGGCGAGGTTGCGTTCAAAGATAATGAACCAGTACCATTAACCAACCCCGCGGGTTCTGTTGAAGCTACACCAACGGCTTCTGTCACAACCACACAAACGGACAAACAAGCTCCAATCAAAGAAGAGCTAAAACCAGTGGCCGCTTCGTTTAGTGGCAAAGTATTGGTCGTTGAAGACTCTCGAGTAAACCAGCAAGTTGCCAAGATGATGCTCAAGAAGCTTGGCTTTGAGGTTGATATTGCCGACAACGGTGAAATTGGTGTCGAGAAATTCCAGGCCAACGAATACGAGATGATTTTTATGGATTGCCAGATGCCGGTTCTTGATGGCTTCGAAGCCACTAAACAGATCAGAGCGTTAGAAGAGGGCTCTTCACAACATATTCCAATCGTCGCACTGACGGCCAACGTCGTGCAACGAGACAAGCATTTGTGTTTTGATGTGGGTATGGATGAGTTTTTACCAAAACCGGTTAATCAAGGAAAGCTTAGAGAGATCGTTGCCAGTTTTTTATCTAAAGAAACCGATTCGACCAAAGAAGAAGATGAGCAAAAGATTGTTTAGTTAGTGCCTCATTAAACGTAACCGTTGAAAATAAAAACTCCGACTGAATCAGTCGGAGTTTTTGTATGTGCTCGCTTTTTCTTCCTAAGCCAAAGCTTAAACCTAGGCCTAGGCAAATGGTTACGTGACGCTAACCAATACTATCAATATGAATCACTACAGAATCGGGTCGCCAGTATTCCAACTCGCAATCCATTAGTTCACCGTCCTGTTTGTAGTTCACTCGGCAGATCTTAAGAACAGGCTGCCCCTCTGCCAAATTCAGCGCCTTGGCGACATGCGCAGGGGCAGAGGTGGGTATCACATCAAAGCGCGATCGTTGGGTCTCGTAGCCGTATTTTTCTCGGTAGATGCCTGTCAGCGACATGGTGAGGTTTTCTGACAACACCTTCTCAAACAACGGCGCTTTTAAGACGTTTTCAACAAACAGCACCGCTCTGCCATCAATAAAGCGTAATCGCTCAATCACGTGTATCGGCGTTATCTGTTCTATCTCTAATGCTTTGGCGTAATCGCCCGCGGCCATCTCTGTACGGGTGCTCAGCAGCCTTGTTTCTGCTATGCGGTGTTGTTCGCGAATCATTTGATGAAAGTGAGAACGAGACAGCGGGTTGTAGCGGATACGTTCGGGTGACACATACCAGCCACGGCGCTCTTCTCGGTATATCAAACCTTCGGTTTCCAGAGACACCAACGCATCTTTGAGCGTGATTCGTGTGGTGGAAAACAGTTCGCTCAGGTTTCTTTCTGATGGCAGTTTTTGCCCTTCAATGAAGATACCTGATTGAAGCTGCTCTCGAATACTCGCCTTAATTCTTCCTAACTGTGTCCCTGATTGCCCGGTGCCCAATGTTCTCATTACTGATCTAGTCCATAAGTTCGTGTGCTTAATAAGGTAAACCATGGAGTTAACAGGAATGTGACAGTAAACAATGGCTTATTGTCATATGAGTGAAATATAACTGCCACGTAAATGCACTCGAACTGTCAAATAACTTACGGTAAACCGTCACATTCCGGCTATAGCATACAAAACGAACTTACTGACCTAGTCCAGAAGGATAGAGACAATGAAAACTTTGCTTAGCCGTTCAACTGTATCGCCAAGAAAATTGATGGGTTCACCTACAAAGCTAATAGGCACAACCGCTAAATTGATTGGTGTAACAGGACTTACGGCAACACTTTCAATGCCAGCGATGGCGAAGGATGCTGATCTTGAGTCACTGATTGAAGCCGCTCAAAAAGAGGGTGCTGTTTACAGTGTGGGTATGCCAGACAGTTGGGCAAACTGGAAAGGCACATGGACTGACCTGAAAGCAAACTACGGTTTGAAGCATCAGGATACCGATATGAGCTCGGCGCAAGAGATCTCGAAATTTGAAGCAGAGAAGAAAAACGCAACCGCTGATATTGGTGATGTGGGTTTTGCATTTGCACGTGTCGCTGTGAAGAAAAACGTCACTCAGCCATACAAACCAACCACTTGGAATGACATTCCAGACTGGGCAAAAGACAAAGATGGTCACTGGGCTCTGGCTTACACAGGTACTATCTCGTTCATTTCAAACAATAACCTTGTTGAAGATGCACCAAAATCTTGGAGTGACCTACTAGAAGGTGACTACAAAGTCACAGTCGGTGATGTAGGTGTAGCAGCACAAGCAAACAACGCAATTCTAGCGGCTGCATTTGCTAACGGCGGTGACGAGTCGAACCTAAAACCAGCGATTAAATTCTTTGGTGAATTAGCGAAGCAAGGCCGTCTGTCTTACACTGACCCAAGCATCGCTAACCTTGAAAAAGGCGAAGTGGAAGTGGCAATCATGTGGGATTTCAACGCACTGAACTACCGCGACAAGATCGACCGTGAGCGCTTTACCGTCAGCATTCCACAAGATGGCTCAGTGATTTCTGGTTACACCACCATCATTAACAAATACGCACAAAACCCGAACGCGGCGAAGTTGGCTCGTGAATACATCTTCAGCGACCAAGGCCAAATCAACCTAGCAGAAGGTTACGCACGTCCAATCCGCAGCAACATTACGCTACCTCAATCAGTACAAGACAAGCTGATCTCGAACGATGAATACAGCAATGTTCACCCAGTGACTGACTTCTCAGCATGGGAAAAATCAGCACGTCGCCTGCCACGTCAATGGCAAGAAAGCGTATTGATTCACCAGCAATAACCCCGCTTAACACGCCACCTTCAATAGGTGGCTTTTAGAAACAAGCAATAGAGAATAGACCATGAGCAATAAGGTTATCCTTGTTGTTCTAGATGGACTGAACTATCAGGTAGCCCGTGATTGTATGGGCTACCTGAACGGTCTTCTAGAACTAAGTGATATGCAGACAAAACAGGGCGATTCGTACAGTAAACAGGGCACTTCGCAGAGCACGCAAAAAAATAAGCTGCGCGCCACGCTTTACCCTGTGCAGTGCGAGCTGCCGTCTATGTCACGTCCACTGTATGAGTGCATCCTGACCGGTGTTCGCCCTGTTGAGAGTGGCATCGTCAACAACCAAATCGTGCGTTTGTCGAATCACGAGTCGGTATTTAGCTTGGCGAAGTCGCAGAACAAAGTGACGGCAGCTGCGGCTTACCATTGGGTGAGCGAGTTATATAACCGAGCGCCATTTGATGCAGTACGCGACCGTTTCACCAACGATGAGACCATGAACATTCAACACGGTTGTTTCTACCACTGGGATCACTACCCAGATGAAGCCTTGTTCTTGGATGCAGAGCACTTGCGCGTGACTCATCAGCCTGATTTCTTGCTGATTCACCCAATGAACATTGACGACATGGGACACAAGCATGGGCTGGATTCTCGCCAGTACCGTAATAGTGCTCGTGGCGCGGATATCTACCTATCGAACTACCTTGAGAAATGGGTAAATGATGGTTATCAAGTGATCATCACCAGTGATCATGGCATGAACAATGACTTGTCTCATGGTGGCATTCTGCCTGAAGAGCGTGAAGTGCCTTTCTTTGTGATTGGCGATAAGTTTACACACCAAGAATGTTCAGTGAAACAGACCGACATCTGCGGCAGCGTGTGTCAGCTACTCAACCTTGAACACGATAAATCTTACACTCAGGAATTGTTGGCCCTATGAGCAGTTCTGTAATCACGCAGACCGATGGCTCTGCGCTTAAACCCAAAACCAAATCTTTTTTTCAACGCTTCAAGCCCGCTTTGTGGCTTGCGCCTTTCGCGCTGTTCTTCTACCTATTCCAACTGGCACCTATGGTTTGGGTGCTGATCAACAGCTTCTTCTATGACGATGAGCTCTCTCTCGAAAACTATTCTGAAATATTCGATTCTGCTTTCATGATGCAGGCTTTTGGCAACAGTTTATGGTTGTCGATTTGGTCGAGCATTGTTGGCTTGGCGATTGCGACTCTGTTGGTCTCTTCATTGCGCCGTGTTGATTCTAAAATCCGCGATGCGGTGATCGCATTTACCAATATGAGCAGCAATTTCTCTGGTGTGCCTCTGTCGTTCGCATTCATCATCATCCTTGGTACTAATGGTGCGATCACCTTATTGCTTAAGCAGTACGGTTTACTGGGCGATTTTGACTTGTACGGCAAGTGGGGTTTGCTGGCGATTTACATCTACTTCCAGATCCCATTAGCGGTGTTGTTGCTGTATCCAGCGTTCGATGCCTTGAGTGACGACTGGCAAGCCGCCTCAGCACTGCTTGGTGCAAAAACCTGGCAGTACTGGACCAAAATCGCGCTGCCTGTGCTATCTCCGGCTTTGTTCGGCACCTTCATCATCTTGATTGCCAATGCGATTGGTGCGTATGCGAGCGTGTATGCGTTGACCTCGGGCAACTACAACGTGATTACGATTCGAATTGCGAGCTTGGTATCGGGCGACCTGTTCCTAGAACCCAACCTAGCTGCCGCAATTTCCGTGATTCTGATGGCGATGCTGGCCTTCATCACCGTGATTAACCAATGGCTGATCAGTAAAAGCTACGCAGGGAAGAGAAAGTAATGAACACCGTAAATACTCGCTTTCATAAAACGGTTGTCTATTCGATTGTCGGCATCATGATGATTCCGATCTTAGCGACCTTTATCTACTCGATCTCCTCGCGTTGGGGCGCCACTATCCTGCCGGATGGCTTCACGTTAGATTGGTACATCAACCTGCTGACGGATCCTCGCTTCTTGCAAGCCTTTGGTCGCTCACTGTTTATCTGTGTGGCAGCGCTGTCATTGAGTGTGGTGTTGGTTCTGCCTGCGATTTTCGTGGTGTTTTACTATTTCCCGAAACTCGACAAAGTGATGAATATCCTGATTTTATTGCCGTTCGCAGTACCGCCAGTAGTTTCGTCAGTCGGCTTACTTCAGTTGTATGCCGATAGTGAGATTTCTTTGATAGGCACACCGTGGATCTTGATTGGTACTTACTTCACCATCGCGCTGCCATTCATGTACCGCGCGATTGCCAACAGCTTTGAAGCAATCAACCTGCATGACCTGATGGACGCGGCACACCTGCTTGGCGCGAGTACCACCAAGGCATTCTTGCTGATTATTTTGCCAAACCTTAAGAAAGGCTTAATGGCGTCACTGTTCTTGTCGTTCTCGTTCCTATTGGGCGAGTTCGTGTTCGCCAACATCTTGGTAGGAACACGCTACGAGACACTGCAAATCTACCTATACAACATGCGTCAAACCAGCGGCCACTTCACGTCAGCCCTTGTGATGACGTACTTCCTGTTTATTTTCTTACTGACTTGGTTGGCAAGTCGTTTCAGCCAGGGAACAAAATAATGAGCTATGTAAATGCGAAAAACCTCACCAAGCGCTTTGGTGACAACACAGTGTTTGAAGACATTGAATTTTCCATCGAGAAGGGCGAATTCATTACTCTGCTTGGCCCGAGTGGCTGTGGTAAATCGACTCTGCTGCGCAGCTTGGCTGGCCTGAATCCTGTCGATGGTGGCGAGATCTGGGTCAACGGTGAAGAGATTACTCACCAAGTGCCACAACAGCGTGGCATCGGCATGGTGTTTCAATCTTATGCGCTGTTCCCAAACATGACGGTTGAAGGCAACATTGCGTTTGGCCTTAAGATGAAAAAGCTTGCCGCCGATGAGATTAAGCGCGAAGTCGCGAAAGTGATTGGGCTGGTGGACTTAACGGGCAAAGAAAAGTTCTACCCGCATCAGTTATCGGGCGGTCAACGCCAGCGTGTGGCCTTGGCAAGAGCCTTGGTGGTCAAGCCGCGTATTCTATTGCTCGATGAACCGCTTTCGGCGCTGGATGCGAAGATCCGAAAGCACCTACGCCAACAGATCCGAGATATTCAGAAAGAGATGAACCTGACCACGATCTTCGTGACTCATGATCAAGAAGAAGCGATGATCATGTCTGACCGCATCTTCTTGATGAATAAAGGTGAGATCGTCCAAGCAGGCACACCCGAAGAGATCTACACTCAACCTGCCAATGAGTTTGTTGCTGGGTTCATGGGGCACTACAATCTGGTGCAAGCGAACAAGGCCAAGCAACTTTTCAACATTGAAACCGAGTGGAAGGTGGCGATTCGTCCTGAATCTATCTACGTTAAAGAGCAAGGCCGACAGTATGGCGAGCATATCTCCGCGCCGAAAACGGGCACCATTCGCAACCACCAGCTGCTGGGTAACGTGATTCGATACCAAGTGGACGTTGATGAATGTGAATTAACGGTCGACTTGTTAAACCGTTCCTCTGAGCGACTGTTGGCAAACGGCAGCCAACTTGAACTCCTGTTTAACCTTAACGAAATTCAACCAGTGAGAGCCTAAGATGTTCAAACCTTTGTATGTATTTGATATGGATGAAACGCTGATCAATGCTGATGCAGCAATGCTTTGGAATGAGTTCTTGGTTGAAAAGGGCATTGTCACCGCGCCCAACTTTATTGAAGAAGATAAGCGCTTAATGGGCTTGTATTCGGAAGGCAAATTGAACATGGAAGATTACCTCACGTTCGCTATGCAGCCACTCGCGGACATGCCAATAGAGCAAGTCACAGCATTGGTCGAAGAGTGTGTTGAACAGCATATTTTGCCTAAACAGTTCAAGCAGTCGAAACCTTTGATTGAGCAGCTTGAGAATGATGATATCGATATGTTGATCATCTCTGCCAGCGTGACTTTCTTAGTGGAAGCGGTGGGTCGTAAGATTGGTATCGAGAATGCACTCGGTATTGATTTGATTGAAAACCAAGGCCGTTTTACGTCTCAAATATCAGGCGTACCAAGCTATCGTGAAGGCAAAGTGACGCGTTTAAAAGAGTGGTTAGACAATCAAGAAACTAACTACTCAGACATTCACTTTTATACGGATTCAATCAACGACTTACCTTTGTGTGAACACGCCGATTTTGCCTATCTGGTGAACCCATGTCCGCGTTTAAAAGCGTTAGCCGATCAACCGAACTGGTCGATTCTCGACTGGGATTAACGCGAATCTTATATTCGAATTAGGTTCTTTCTAGAGCTCATCAAGCCGCTGACTACAGCGGCTTTTTTGTACATCAGGCTAATGTTTGATTTATCATCTTAGCTGACAAAAGCACGCATGTAACAATTCAATAACATCTATTCCTCGGCTGTAAATCAAACCACCATCTTTCAATCCCTTGATAGCACTCACTTTCCTGTTTTAGTGATTTGCGTGTAACAAATATTTTACAATTTGACGGGTTTTTAGCGTTATTGCCCATTTCCTTCCATCCATTCCATTATTTCCGCTTGTGGGCCAAATTTAATTAAGGACAAAAACCACGTAATACAAAACCAATAGGTACAAGGAGAAAGTTCATGGTGGATACATACAACCCGCTTGGTACGGATGGATTCGAGTTTGTTGAATACACGGCCGTTGACCACAAGGGAATTGAGCAACTTAAAGCACTGTTTGTGTCACTTGGTTTTGCTGAGGTCGCCAAGCATCGCTCAAAAGAGGCTTGGCTGTATCGACAAGGTGACATCAACTTCATCGTTAATGAACAGCCGCACAGCCAAGCGGAAGCGTTCGCCAAGGTGCATGGGCCATCGGTGTGCGGCATGGCTTTTCGTGTCAACGAAGCGACAGCTGCAATGGAGCAAGCATTCAAGGGCGGTGGTGAGGAGTACAAAACAGAAATAGGGCCGATGGAGCTGAGCATTCCTGCCATTTACGGCATCGGTGAAAGCCTGCTCTATTTTGTGGATCGTTATGGCAAGCAGAGCATCTACGATGTCGATTTCCGATTCTATGACGATGCGGAACAGCGCATGGCCGAAGCCAATGTTGGCTTGTATGAAATCGATCACCTCACGCACAACGTGAAACAAGGCAATATGGATGTATGGTCTGGTTTTTATGAGCGTATCGGTAACTTCCGTGAGATTCGCTACTTCGATATCGAAGGTAAGCTGACAGGCCTTGTGAGCCGCGCCATGACCTCACCATGTGGCAAGATTCGCATCCCAATCAATGAGTCTTCCGACGACAAATCACAAATCGAAGAGTTCATTCGCGAATACAACGGCGAAGGCATCCAACATATCGCACTCGCTACGGATGACATCTACAAAACGGTGAAAACCCTGCGTGATCGCGGTATGGACTTTATGCCAACTCCTGACACCTACTATGAGAAAGTTGACGATCGTGTGAAAGGCCACGGGGAAGATACCGATTTGCTGCGTGACCTACGCGTTCTGATTGATGGCGCGCCGACCAAAGACGGCATCTTGCTGCAAATTTTCACACAGACAGTAATCGGGCCTGTGTTCTTTGAAATCATTCAGCGTAAAGGCAACGAAGGCTTTGGTGAAGGTAACTTCAAGGCGCTGTTTGAATCGATTGAAGAGGACCAGATTCGTCGAGGAGTATTAGACGATGCATAAATGGATCTCGTTTCCTCATCGGGAGGGGGTGTGTTCTAAACAAGCGCACGCCGATTTTCCCGAAGAGGCAATTTATGAGCGAGAAGCTGGCCGGAGTGGTTTCTTCGGCCCTGCGGCTCACTTTCATCACCAACACGCCCCAACAGGTTGGTCGGAGTGGGAGGGCGATCTGCGCCCTCGCGCTTTTGATTTTACGCTGGTGGAAAAAGCCAGCCAGATAACCCCTTGGGCGGTGCCTCATCTTTTACACAATGCGGACTGCAAAATCCGCGTGTGGCGAATGGATGAGAAGATGGATTTCTTGGTGCGTAATTCTGATGGTGATGAGCTGCTGTTCATTCATCAAGGCAGCGCCGATCTCTATTGTGACTATGGTCATCTAGAGGTGAGTGAAGGGGATTACGTGATGATCCCGCGCTCGACCAACTGGCGTTTAGAGCCAAGCGAGCCGATGTTTATCTTGATGATTGAGAACACAGACGCGGCTTACTCCTTGCCAGAGAAAGGCATGGTCGGTAATCACGCGGTGTTTGATCCGGCGGTGCTCGACATCCCTTCAATCAACGATCAATTCCGCGCTCAGTATTCAGAAAGCCAGACTCAGGTTCAGGTAAAACGTCACGACAAAGTCAGTGTGATCACCTATCCGTTCAATCCATTGGATGCAATTGGCTGGCATGGCGACTTAGCGGTGGTGAAAGTGAATTGGCG
This sequence comes from Vibrio splendidus, assembly GCF_024347615.1. Lineage (NCBI taxonomy): Bacteria > Pseudomonadati > Pseudomonadota > Gammaproteobacteria > Vibrionales > Vibrionaceae > Vibrio > Vibrio splendidus. The sequence goes on from NZ_AP025509.1 coordinate 1,572,585, forward strand.
AGATATCAGACCGCTGATGTCACATCGCTACCACTTGCCACCTTCTGCGCATACGACGTTTGTTGGCGCAGGCTTTGTGGTGTGCACCTTTGTACCGCGCCCGATTGAGAGCGATCCAGGTGCATTGAAAGTGCCGTTCTACCACAACAATGACGATTATGACGAAGTGCTGTTCTATCACGCAGGTGACTTCTTTAGCCGCGATAATATTGAAGCGGGTATGGTGACTTTCCACCCGGCGGGCTTCACTCATGGGCCTCATCCTAAAGCCTTTAAGGCTGGGCAAGCGCATAAGAAAAAGTTCACCGATGAAGTCGCGGTGATGATCGATACTCGCCATGCGCTGCAGTTCTCTGATGAACTCGATAGCGTTGAGAACAAAGAATATGTCTACAGTTGGCAAGACACGGGTTTGCAAGAGACAGGTTCTCAAACCATGGCTGACGATAAGAAGTAAGGGACAAGGATGAAATTAGCAACCAAGAAAAATGGCACTCGCGACGGTCTATTGATGGTCGTAAGTAAAGATCTTAAACAATGTGTATCTGCCACCGAAATCTTCCATGCGATGCATCTGGCGCCAACCATGCAGGTAGCATTGGATAACTGGGACAGCGTGGCTTCTCAGTTAGAAGAGTTATACACCTCGTTAAACAACGGGCATGTGACTGGCAGTGAAGTGTTTGCACCTCAGTACTGTGAATCACCTCTACCACGCGCATATCAATGGGCTGATGGCAGCGCGTATGTAAACCACGTTGAACTGGTGCGTAAAGCGCGTGGTGCTGAAATGCCAGAAAGCTTCTGGGTCGATCCACTCATGTATCAAGGCGGCTCAGACGCGTTTATCGGTCCTCGTGACAACATCGAATTTGCCAGCGACGAGTGGGGCATCGATTTCGAAGGTGAGGTCGCGATTGTGACCGGTGATGTGCCTATGGGTGCCAGTGCTAAACAAGCGCACGATTCGATTCGCTTGCTGATGTTGGTGAATGATGTGTCGCTGCGTGGTTTGATTCCGGCTGAACTCGCTAAGGGTTTTGGTTTCTTCCAGTCTAAACCGTCTTCGGCGTTCTCTCCGGTTGCCGTTACACCTGATGAGCTAGGTGAACAGTGGAAAGGCAGCAAGGTGCATCTGCCACTGACTTCAACCTACAACGACCAGCCTTTTGGTTGTCCGAATGCTGGCGTAGATATGACTTTCAACTTTGCTGAACTAGTAGTCCATGCTGCGAAAACTCGCCCACTATCGGCGGGTGCAATCATAGGTTCAGGTACGGTATCGAATAAGCAAGGCACTGACCATGGCACCTCAATTGCCGAGGGCGGAGTGGGTTATTCATGTATTGCCGAAGTGCGAATGATTGAGACGATTCGTGATGGTAAACCGTCGACTCAATTCATGTCGTTTGGCGATTCGATCAAGCTTGAGATGTTTGATGCAGCTGGTGACTCCATTTTTGGTGCGATTGACCAAAAAGTGAGCCAGTATCGAGCGCTATAATCCACGTAATAGGATTTCTGTATGAGCGAGAACATCGTGAACAAGAACATTATACTTTACGGTTATTGGCGCTCTTCGGCTGCCTATCGAGTACGTATTGGGTTGAACCTAAAACAACTCAACTATGAGTCTAAATCGGTGCACTTGGTGCGTAATGGCGGCGAGCAGCATGACCCACAATATCGTGAGCTCAACGCCAGTGAATTAGTGCCGGTGCTGGTGGATGGTGAAGTTCAACTCAATCAGTCACTGGCTATTCTTCAATATCTCGATGAACACTATTTGTGTGAGAGCAGCCCTGACTCCTCGCTCATTCCAGAGCAAACACCACTGCGCTATCAAGCACTGGCGATGGCTCAGGATATTGCGATGGAAATTCATCCTCTTAATAACCTGCGCGTGTTGCAATATTTGGAGAGAGAATTATCTTGCGAACAAGAGGTGAAAATGGATTGGCTTCACTATTGGATGAGCCAAGGTTTCTGTGCTCTAGAAGAGAAGTTGGCAAAGCACAGAAAAGCACATGGCGACTCGATGTATAGCCTCACGGATTCACCATGCATTGTCGATATCTGCTTGGTGCCGCAGGTGTATAACGCGCTGCGCTTTGGCGTTGATATGTCACCTTATCCGCTGATTAACTCGATAGTCGAAGCGTGTAACCAGTTGCCCGCTTTTATTGAGGCGATGCCAGAGAACCAAGCGGATGCGAATGCACCGATGTGAACGTATTGAATTCTTTTCAATGAACTGGAAACGTTATTTGGATTAAATCACGTTATAATTACGATTTGGTATATTTAAAGATATTATGTATTCATTATTTTCAGGTTTAATTTCCAATTTTATGAATATTTATCTCGTCTAGTATTAAACGGTCCGAATAAAATAAGCCTCATTATTATTAAATAAGAGGCCTGTTTAATGGATTTATATTAGTGATGGTTATCTCTCGATAACTTTAGTAATAAACAATACCTTCGCCTTTTGTAATCAGAGTACCAGCTTCATTGGTAATTATTTTATCTAAATCAAATAATGAACCAATCGCCGCATTACCCAATCCAGCTTCAACGAACTTACAAACGGCATCAATTTTTGGGCCCATAGAACCAGCAGGGAATGAAAATTCTGCTAAACCAGCAGGTGTTGCTTGCTTCATTTCTGCTTGGTCTTCTTTACCATAGTTACGGAAAATTGAACCATCGGTTAAGATAATAAATAGGTCAGCATGGATTTTTTCAGCCAGTAATTCAGCCGTAAGATCTTTGTCAATGACGCACTCTACGCCAGTACTCTTACCCTGTTCAATACTCACGGGAACACCGCCGCCGCCACAAGCGATAACAAGATTTTCTGTATCTAGAAGAGTTTCAATTTGCTGAATTTCAACAATACTTTTTGGCATAGGAGAAGGCACAACGCGTCGGTAGTACTCGCCATCAGCTTTAAACTGCATTGTGCTTTGAGCCATCAACTCTTTAGCTCGTTGCTCTGTATATACAGGGCCAACAAATTTAGTTGGGTTAGCAAACGCCGGGTCTTTTTTGCATACTTCAGTTTGCGTGACTAGCGTCGCTACGTCTAATTCAGGGTCAATGTTTCTGAGCTCTTGTTGTAACATGTAGCCCACCATGCCACAGGTTTGAGAGCCGAGTACATCCATTGGGTATGGTGTCGTCTCTGGCGAATATTCGCTATAAGCCGCGTTTTGTTCCATCAACAAACCTACTTGTGGGCCATTACCATGAACGATAACAATCTCATGCTCGTGTGCTATCGCAGCAATACTCGCCGCTGATTTGATTATATTTTCACGTTGGTTCTCAGCCGTTAATGCTTGGCCTCTTGCTAAAAGAGCGTTACCGCCTAAAGCTAATACTATGCGCATGATAATGTCTCCGATCATTTAATAATGATTTTATTTATTTTACGTAGGGATTAACCGCTTGTTTCTAATTAAATTCAAGCTTATTAATAACAATGACTAGGTTTTTAATTACTCTTAAGTAATTAACATGCCGAGATAGTATGGGAAAATAACCGTCCTAAATGTGATAGCTATCAAATTATTATTTCACTAGAAATGGAGCTGTGGAAATGGGAGTTATTGCAATTCGATTAAATATCCATAAGCTTGGATACAATCCAGTGGTGGACTCTTTTTTCGTATAAATGATTCGTCTTTAGTGAATATTATCTCTGGCTATAAAATGATTAATTTTCAAATTTTGTTCTAAATATGACGTTCAGATCGCATTAAGATCTTTAGAAAAGGTACCGGGCCAAACTGATGAGAGGGTTCATGAGCTTAAATAGTGGCTTCGATTCGGTTTTCAATCGGCTGCCTTTACTCCAGATGTTATCTGACAGCCAAGTGAAAAGTGGAGATAGCTTGCTACGTTCTAGGCCTAATAGCTAAAGCGAAACAACGCGCTTTATCTCTTCCAAGACCTCGGCGTTAGCGATTGCTCCGAGGTTTTCTACATCTTTGCCATTCACGACCTGTTTCACTGCTAGCTCCACAAGCTTGCCCGACCGTGTTTTTGGCACATCGCTGATCGCAAATATCTGGCTTGGCACATGCCTTGGTGAACAAGATGACTTGAGTTTACTCTTGATGGCGGCCAATAGCGTTTCATTTAGAATCACACCTTGCTGCAGTTGAACAAACAGCCAAATCTGCTCATTGCGGTCGACATCTTTACCGACTGCGATGGAATCGATGATGCCCTCAATGGTGTTCACTTGCTGATAGATCTCGGCAGTACCAATTCGCACACCACCAGGGTTGAGCGTGGTGTCGCCTCGCCCGTAGAACAGGTAGCCACAATGCACGCTCTGTGCGACTTCATCACCGTGATGCCACACATTATCGAACTTGTCCCAGTAAGTGCTGTGGTAGCGCTCTCCGGTGTCATTCCAGAAGCCAACAGGGAAGTTGGGTAGGGAGTTTGTACACACCAGTTCGCCACGTTCTTGGTTGACCTTGTTGCCAGACGAATTGAACACCTTGATGTCGACGCCAAGCCCGGCCTGTTGGCACTCGCCGCGATACACTGGCGAGATAGGATTACCCAACACAAAACAGCCACAAATATCCGTACCACCAGAAATAGACGCTAAATGCAGGTCTTGTTTGATGTGCTTGTAGACATAATCGAACTGCTCCGGGTAAAGCACAGAACCCGTCGAGCACAGTGTTCTTAAGTGAGGAAGAGAGTGACTGTCGATCGGCGAGAGTTCTGCCTTCTCAATCGCTTCTAGATACTTGGCTGAGGTGCCAAATGTCGATACATCAGCTCGCTGCGCTAAATCCCACAGAACGTTAGGTTGCGGATAAACTGGGCTGCCATCAAAGATGACCAAACAAGCCCCACTGGCGAGCGCAGAGACGTGCCAGTTCCACATCATCCAACCACAAGTGGTGTAGTAGAACACGCGATCTTTCGGTTTAATATCGCAGTGAAGTTGATGCTCTTTTAGGTGATTGATGATGGTGCCGCCAACAGAATGCACAATGCACTTTGGCTTGCCTGTCGTACCGGAAGAGTAGAGCACAAACAGTGGTTCATTGAAGCCGACACGAATGAATCGAAGAGGTTTTGGCTGATAGTGATTAATGATGCTTTGCCAGCTTTGGAGCGACACATCATGTTCAACTTTGTTTTTCTTTAAATCGCTCTTCTCTAAATCGCTCTTATCTAAATCATTGTTCGGTTTCAAATAACCGATCTCACACACCTGTTTTAATTCGTTTAAGTGCTCGATGATTTGACGGTTCTTGTCCGTCATATCGAACGTTTTTCCATTGAAGGTATAACCGTCACAGGTGAAAAGCACCTTAGGTTTCACTTGGCCAAATCGCTCAATCACACTCTCTACGCCAAAATCAGGCGAAGTCGATGTCCAAATCGCACCTAAGCTGGTGGTCGCCAACATCGCTATCACGGTTTGCGGTAGATAAGGGGTATAAGCAGCAACCACATCACCTTGTTGAACGCCGCTATCGACAAGCCATTGTTGAACGCTAGAGACTGCTTCACACAGGGTTTTCCATGTATAACTCTGTTGTTCGCCACGCTCGTTCTCAAACCAAATTGCACGTTCATCCGGCATCTCTTGCGCCAAACGCAGTAAGTTCTCGGCGTAGTTAACTTGAGCATTCGGGAACCACACCGCATCGCGATTTGATTTCGGCTGTTGCCAGCGGCTCTCACCTTGGGTTTTGATGAGCTCGCCTTGTGCCTTATCAAGACTGTCCTGCGAGCCCACCATTCCACAAAACTGCCATACGTTTTGCCAAAACGACTCGGGATGTTCCACAGACCATTGATGAAGCTCCGCGTAGTTTTTCAATTCCCGCTCGAGTATGCCCTGTTGATCAAGGCTATCCATGAATCGGGTCATGTTGGCTTGTGCTATACGCTGCTCACTAGGTTGCCAAATTGGCTTATTGCTTTCGTGCATTCCTTTACCTTTAACAAAAAGTTAACGATTTCAGTCTGGTATTTAGGTTTTACAAAGTCAAAAGATCAGCAAAATAAGGGGTTGTCGGAATTGTGTAAATAAAATGTTACACGATTGCCTGTTTCGAAAAATCGCGCAAATTGGCGGATATAAGGAGTGGAGATAGGCTTAAAGGGAGACATTCGAAAGGAGGTATGTAATGACTCAATATCATTCTAAGCCCGTGAGCCAAGAGGGATGGGTTGAGTGGAGCCTCGAAGAAGACGCCATTTGGCACGACTTAGTGAAAAGGCAACTGGACGTCATTAATGACCGCGCATGCGATGCCTATTTACACGGTTTGACCCTGCTGGATTTGCCATTAGACAGAGTTCCCCAGCTTCCAGAGATAAACAAAGTGCTAATGGAAACAACAGGTTGGCAGGTACAGCCTGTGCCTGCGCTGATCGATTTCGACCGTTTCTTTGATTTACTCGCCAATAAGAAATTCCCAGTGGCGACATTTCTGAGAACGCGAGACGAGTTCGATTATTTACAAGAACCTGATTTCTTTCATGAAATTTTCGGTCACTGTGCCATGCTCACCAATACCGATTTTGCGACATTCACTGAGCACTACGGAAAACTAGGCCAAGCAGCCACACCTAAACAACGCGCGTATCTTGCCCGTTTGTATTGGTTTACGGTCGAGTTCGGTTTAGTAAAAGAAGGTCATAGACTGAAAATCTATGGCGGTGGCATTCTTTCGTCTCCGGCGGAAACCATGTATGCGTTGGGAGGGGATTTGGCCGTTCGTGAGCGGTTCGATCTGCAAACGGTTTTAAGAACCCCTTATCGCATCGACATCATACAACCGAAATATTACGTGATTGATGAGCTGTCTGAGCTCTTCAAAATCAGTCAGGAAAACCTATTGCAGCAAGCTGATCTCGCGATAGACGAGGGATTACTACCACCACTTTTTGAACCTAAGGAACCAACACATGTTGAATGAACAAAAATGCGAAGCCTGCAGTATCGATGCAATTTCGCTTAATAAAGATGACCAACAATCTTTACTGTTGGAGTTGTCTGATTGGCAGATCATCGAAAGAGACGGCATCCCACAACTTGAGAAGGTGTTTAAGTTTAAGAACTACAAACAAGCATGGGCATTCAGCAATAAAGTGTCAGAGTTGGCAGAAGAAGAATTCCACCACCCTTCGATTTTATTGGAGTGGGGTAAAGTCACCGTCACTTGGTGGAGCCACTCAATCAAAGGCCTACACAAGAATGACTTCATCTGCGCCTCACGTTGCGATGTGTTCGTGGTGAGTGAATAGTCTTTCTGGCTGGAGAGGTACTTCTCCAGCCTCTGTGATTCGAACATCTCATTATTCGACTCATATTATGATTTGAATAATGAGATTAAACGGCTCATAATGTGATTAGAATAAGTGTAACTTTCGCATCATGAGGCGTATTATGTGGATTTGGCAACAAGATAATTGGCCAAACTTTGTTTGGGATAATCAGAAAATAGGCGTGAGGTTAAGAGAAGTACGGCTTAATCAAGGCATCCTATTGGGCAAGATAACCTCTCAATCCGCAGACCAAACGCAAACAATGCTCGATACTTTGCTAGCGAACATTGTCCATTCTAGTGCGATCGAAGGAGAAAAACTCAACGCCTTCTCGGTTCGTTCTTCTTTAGCCAACAAGCTTGGCGTGAGTGAAGAGCGCGCTTTTCCTACGACAGAACAAACCGATGGCCTAGCCGAAATTATGTTGGATGCCGTGCAGAACCTCACTGAGCCACTAGCGCTTGATAGGGTTTTGCATTGGCACGATAGGCTGTTTCCTCAAGGTTACACCATGTTTAACCCTGTGATCGGAGGTCAGCTAAGAGGTGATGCTCCCATGCAAGTGGTATCGGGAAGAATTGACCGCCCGACCGTACATTTTGAAGCGCCTAGCCGAGATATTCTTGATGCTGAGTTAGATGCGTTTATCACATGGTTTAATGGTTCACTTACCGATGAGTCACTCGATCCTTTACTTAGAGCTGCGATAACTCACCTTTGGTTTATCACCTTACACCCATTAGATGACGGTAATGGCCGTATTACTCGATTGTTGACTGACTTGGCATTAGCACAGGCAGAAAAGCAGTCGGTACGTTTCTATGCGATGTCGGTGGGGATTCTCGCTAACCGTAAGCATTACTACGAGATATTGGAGCGAACCCAGAAAGGGGGACTCGATATTAGCGAATGGTTGATGTGGTTCTTAGATACGTTAGACGAGACGTTTACAGGTGTTTTTGCTGAGGTCGATCAAACGGTTTATAAGACCAATTATTGGCGATGTGTTGATCAAACCAAGCTTACGGCAGAGCAAGTAAAAGTGTTGAATAGGATGCTCGATGGTGATTTTTCAGAAGGTATAAATGCTAGTCAATATAAAAAGGTAGCAAAGGTAAGTAGTGCCACTGCAACACGTCATTTGAACGCTTTGATTGAGTATGGCTGCTTAGTCAAATCTGGTTCTGGTGGCAGAAGCACGCGCTATCTGTTGCCGGAGTAGGGTTTATACACTCATACTTCAACTTATATGCCTCTAGTGACCGGATTTCAGTGGTATTCTAATCTTCAATTACAAACCAACATTCAGTCAACTAAACATACATGAACCGAGACAGTAGGACTTTGATGAAAGCACCTTTAAAATCGAGTGGCGAAAAAGGTATCTTCAATAAATTTGATTGGGTTAAAGAGGCAGATAGCAAACTCATTAGTGCGAAATTACTTAGAGAAAGCGGCAATCAGAAAACATTAGAACTTGAATCATTAATGAAGACTACCTCTTACACATCAAGTGATGTTTTTGAGGTCTTAACTATCAAAGATGCTGCTTACAAATCGAGTGTTTTGATGTTGGGATATGCACTTGAGTTGTTACTTAAATCAGGGGTTGTGTCATTACTCATATCTGCGCCTAAAGATTTACTTGAAAAAAAGGTCAGAGCTTATAGCCATAACCTAGTAAGTGTTGCTTTGGACTTAGGTATGAAACTGTCTAAGAGCGAGACTGAGCTGTTAAAAACTTTAAGTAGTTACATTATTAATGAGACACGGTATCCAGTTACTCCTGAATCAGTTGAGGATTATTGTAATAAAACTAACGAAATCAATGGTTTTATTGCTAATGATAAATGTTTTTGTGATGGACTAGAGTTTTATAGCAAGCTTAAGAAGATTATAAATGATATTGATGGAACTCCTGACAATATGAAAATCTACTCTCGTATGGAATTGGAACGAGATGGATACATCATATTTCGAGTTGGTGGCTCTCTTCCTCCTGTCATTATTGTTAAATACTGTCAGACTCAGATTGATGCCAACACAAACACATTGGGCACGATTAAAGAGTTACTTATAAATAAGAATAAACAAAATATGTCTATCTATTCTCATTTGATGGAGTCTTCGTGGGATGCCGCTTTGTTTTTCTATGTGAGTAATAAGCAGGGCTTAACGCGCGTTCCCACTGGTAGTGAGAAATAAACAGGAGCAAAGTCATTGAGGCTCAGTGTTCTCCTGATTCATTTTATATTTAGCTTTCGAAAATATAACCTTTCGGTTTTTATATGAGATCTGGCTCATAGCGTGCAAACTTGTTGGTGCTTTGAGCTAAACGTACTTTCCCAAACTAGCTTGACCTGCATCAGCGACTTGCTGCTTTCTCGTCCGACAGCCCTCACTATTGCTCATAGTATTGGTTTTATGAGGCTGCTCTATGATATATTTCTTGGCCAAGCGTATTACAGACGAAGGCTAATAATGTCTATCAACCTTTCACTCCTTCCACCCAGTGAGAAAAATAAAATCGAACTGGATAAGCAAGCATCGTTTCTTGTATGGAAACTGAAGCAAGCGAAATGTGGCCCTGAAGCCATTGTTGAAGAAGCAATGAAGCTAGGTGATCCAGAAGAAAAGGCTTGGTTTGATCAGTCTGTTGAAAAATACAAACGAGTAATGGGTGTCGCATAAACGCAGACAAACCTTACCCAGCAAAGCTGTTGAATTGAAATGACGCAGTAATTTGCTAGAATTTGCACCGTTAATTGAATCAGAGAGAAGATCCCGATGGGAAGAAGTTTTGAAGTGCGCAAGGCCTCAATGGCGAAAACTGCAGGCGCAAAAATTAAAGTTTATTCTAAATACGGTAAAGAGATTTACGTACTGGCTAAGAACGGTAGCTCTGACCCAGACATGAACTTACCTCTTAAGCACCTGATTGCTAAAGCGAAGAAAGACCAAGTACCCGCTCACGTTATTGACAAAGCGATCGATAAAGCGAACGGCGGCGGCGGTGAAGACTTCCAACCAGCTCGTTACGAAGGTTTTGGCCCAGGTGGCACAAGCGTAATCGTTGACTGTTTAACAGATAACGGCAACCGTACTTTCCAAGACGTTCGCCAATGTTTCGTTAAAACTGGCGCGAAAATCGGTGTTGAAGGTACTGTTTCTCACATGTTCGCTCACCAAGCTGTATTCCAGTTTGCTGGTGAAGATGACGAGATCATCCTAGAAACGCTAATGATGGAAGATGTAGACGTGACTGACGTTGAGCTAGAAGACGGTGTTATCACTGTATTCGCTCCAACGACTGAGTTCTTCAAAACGAAGACTGCATTACACACTGCGTTCCCTGAGCTAACGCTAGACGTTGAGGAAATCACTTTCGTTCCTCAAACAACTACGCCAGTAGCTGAAGAAGATTCTGAGAAGTTCCAGAAGTTCTTAGACATGCTTGACGACTGTGATGACGTTCAGCAGGTTTACCACAACGCTGAGCTGTAATATCAATCAATAATTGATAGCTTTGCTCTTGTGAGTAGAATGTAGAATACAAAAAACCGAGCCTAGTGCTCGGTTTTTTTATGGGGGTAATTCAGGCATTTATCTGTGAACATAGCTTTTTTATCGTAGCGCTTTGATCGCAGCTTCTAGATCATAAGCCCTTGATCATCGTTCCGTGATCTCTGGTACGCAAAGCGTTCTCGGGCGACAAATCCATGCTGAGAGTTTTCTGATCAAAGGGAGCACGGTGAGGTTGAGCGTGATGGCACACGGCCAAGCAATCAAAAAGCTTTGCAGCCAGATTGGCGGCCATTCGTGGCTGAATCCCATTTTGTAGCCAGAAATTAACCCAGACATGATGGTCGCCATGGTCAGGGAGGATAAAATCGCGGTTACCCAAAATTGTTTGTTGTTCATACAGTGTTCTCCCGTGATTTTCTGTTGTTGATGAGATAAGGTTACATCTATCCATTAGTGAGAAAAATAGGCACATATAGAAGCATGAATTCCATATTTGGAAACATTGATGATCTGTTCTTATTCTGTGCAGTGGTTGAAGAGGGCTCTTTGCTATCGGCCTCTAAACGGCTGCAATTGCCTGTGTCGACCATGTCGCGTCGGTTAACCGCATTGGAAGATCGCCTGAATATCCGACTTTTAGAAAAGAAAGGTCGTGAGCTGGTGGCCACTAAAGACGGTGAGGCGGCCTTTGCTGCACTGAGCAGTGGCATGGAGTCTATCCATCAAGGCTTTAATAGCTTGTTGGAAGAGCGTGATGCTATCCAAGGTAAGATTAAGCTCGCAGTGCCTCATAACTTCTATAGTGGCTTTCTAGGGGCGACAGTAGAGCAATTCCTCACTCAATATCCGAACGTTCAGCTCGACCTAACCCTGAGCCAGCAGCAGCTTATTCCTCAGACCGATCGTGACTTACTGATTACGTTTAAGATCTCGGATATGGAAGGCATGATTGCTCGGCCACTTTTCAAAGCCAAGCACGGATTTTTCGCAAGCCAAGAATATTTAGATTCGCGTGAGACAATTGAAAAACCGGACGACTTAGAGCATCAAGACTGGATTAACGTCGACGATGTGTTTGATATGCCGCTCTACAAGTCCGACCGCTTAGAACAGATGATCACGATTAAACCCAAGTTCATCGTCAACGATATTCATGCGGTGGCGGCCGCAGCGCAAAAAGGCTTGGGGCTCGCTTCATTGCCTTTTCGTCATGTATCCCCTGAGATGAATTTGATTCAAGTGCTCCCTGAGTATCATCGGGGTGATCGCCAAGCGTATTTAGTGTACAAAGAAAGAAAATATCAGCCAAAGGCTTTGACCCTGCTTATTGATGCATTGATTGAGAGTGTTCGATCTTTTCATAGCGATGACTTGGTCAAATAAAAGGAGAAAGAAATGAAAGTAAGTTTTATCGGGCTAGGCGTTATGGGCTTCCCAATGGCAGGCCACCTAGTCAAAGCCGGTTTTGAAGTAACGGTATTTAACCGCACTCACAGCAAAGCGCTAGACTGGGCTGATAAACACCAAGGTAAAGCGGCAGAATCTGTGTCTGAGTGTGTCGTGGAAGCTGACGTGGTATTAGTTTGTGTGGGCAACGATGACGATGTACGCAGCATGACAACCAGCGAAACAGGCGCACTGGCTGCAATGAAGCCAAACGCGATTCTTGTCGACCACACCACAACGTCTGCTGTTCTGTCTGAAGAGTTTGAAGTGGCAGCTAAGCAAGCCGGTATTCGCTTTATGGATGCACCTGTGTCTGGTGGCCAAGCGGGCGCAGAAAACGGCGTGTTAACCATCATGTGTGGTGGCGAACAAGCGCTTTTCAACGACCTCCAACCTGTGTTCGAAGCTTACGGAAAATCGTCAGTTCTGATGGGTAAAGTCGGTCAAGGCCAACGCGCGAAAATGGTTAACCAGATCTGCATTGCAGGTGTATTGAACGGTTTATCTGAAGGCTTGGTACTTGCTGAAAAATCAGGTTTGGATATCCCAACTCTGGTTGATTGCCTTAAAAACGGCGCAGCAGGTTCATGGCAGATGGAAAACCGCGCGACCACAATGGCGCAAGACAAGTTCGATTTCGGCTTCGCCATTGATTGGATGATCAAAGACTTAGGCTTCTGTCTAGATGAAGCAGAGCGCCAAGGCATCCAACTTCCTTTGACGGAAAAAACCAACAACGCATACAAGGCACTGTCTGCCCAAGGACAAGGCCGTATGGATACCTCGGTATTGATGAAAGCCGTGGTTGAAGAGACAAAGAAGTAGAAAGAGTAATAGAAACTTCGTTTAGATAATTAAAAATAGCCGCTCACTAGCGGCTATTTTTGTTTGGCTTGTGTTAGCTAACTTTATTTAGAACTTTCAGGTGTGTTGGTGGCTTTAATCCCCAAATGTGCCAAAGGCAGCAGTAGCTCATTTGACATCACGTTGTGATAGTTACCTTTATGAACCAAATCTTCATCACTCTCATCAAGAACCAGTTCGATATTGCTTGCTAGATCCGGAAGTAATAAACGATATGTGTATTCCTTTACACGACTTAAGAAATCAGCCCCTAATTGCGTCAGTTCATCACCAATCACCACTAAATCAGGGTTTAATTGGTTAATGTTATTCACTAAGCCATGTGCCAAGCACTTAGCTAAGTAATCAACCGCGTTTATCGCAGCAGATTCTCTGTCATGAAATGCATTAACTACCATTTCAAAGTCCGCGGATACTAGTGACGCCTCTTGCTTGTAGCGTTCCACTAAAGCCGTCGTCGAGCTATACAGCTCAAGGCAACCTAGATTGCCACACTTACATTGCGGCCCTTGAAAATTGATCGATGTGTGGCCAATCTCCCCAGCAGTACCTAAACTGCCGTGATAAACCTGCCCTTCAATCACTAAGCCCGAACCTACACCCTGCCCAAGAGAGACATACAGTAAAACGCTTGCTTCATAGGTGCTTTGTAGCTGGCGCCAAACCGCGAGTGCTGCCAGTTTTGCATCATGGCCAGCATAAATTGGATAGTCTGGAAATTGTTCTCGCATGTGGGAAATGAAATCAATATCTTGCCAATTTTTAGCATCAGTCATCAGCATGATTTTATTATCTTGCTCTAAGAATGGACCGGGCATCGCCACTGCAATCCCCAAAACATCACATTCCTGCTCTTTCAGAACATCGCTCACTTGCTTAGTCAAATACTCGATCAGCTCTTCTGGGCTATTATCAGTATTAATGGGTTTGACTACGTTGGTTAGCGAAACACCATTGAGATCGTAGGTATCAATTGAGAAGTTAGTACGCTGTATTCGAACGGACACAATTCGTAGATGTTGGGTATTGAACCCCAGATAGATAGAGCTTCGACCACGTGCCGCTTTTCGCACACCCGTTTCAACAATAAGCCCTTGTTCTATTAAAGGTTTTATCGCTCTCGTCACCGTCGCTTGGTCAAGTCCAACCAATTGGCTGATCTCTTTTCTGGAGCAACTACCACTATTGTGAAGTGCATTAAGAATGACGCGCTTATTATGATTTTGTACATCATCTAACGAAACGCCCAGTCCGCTTCTCATAGGCTTATTCATAGTTCTCCCGACCAATTTGATCTGCAATAACGTTCCAATGGATCTACACAATATATAGAAAAAGTTAAGATTCAATAAAATCATATAGTTAGAAATTGAGCCTACTTTACTTATGTGAGCGCAATCTCAAGTTCATCATACTATATTTGTTAGCTGCAATTAAATGAAATATATTTGATTGCAGGTTGCAATTAAATATATTTCGATAACATTGGAGGTCCTTGTGGTATTCGATAAGAAGAAGCATCAGGCAATTATTGATCAAGTTGAAGAATACATCGCTGAGCATAAAGATACGGTTAAGCAGCACCATTGGCGTGAGCATTACCATTACCAAGCACCGGTAGGCTGGATTAATGACCCGCATGGATTGATTCAATATCAGGGTAAATATCACCTTTTCTATCAACACCATCCTTTCACTGGCAAGTGGGGAACCATGCACTGGGGACACGCAGTCAGCGAAGATCTCATTCACTGGGAAACACTGCCAGAAGCTTTAGCACCAAGTGAAGAATATGACGGCTGGGATGGCGGAGGTATTTTTACTGGTAGTGCTGTGAACAATGATGGTGTGATGACACTTTTCTACACTGGGTGTGCTCAAGCTCGCCAAGTTCAATGCATGGCAACATCGACTGATGGCATTAACTTTGACAAGTACGACGGTAATCCAATCTTATCTGATCCGCCAGAGGGAATTAACCTGCATGACTTCCGCGATCCAAAGGTTTGGAAACACGATGGGTCATGGTACATGGTGACGGGTGTTACAGATGGCGTGAGCGATCTAATTAACCCATCAAACTACGAGACCAACGGTTTCGGTAAAGTATGTCTACACCGCTCGGAAAACTTAACCGATTGGGAATTCGTAGGGTACTGTGTAGAGAGTATGGGTGAATTAGGCACAATGCTTGAGTGTCCAAATATTTTCAAATTGGGTGACAAGCACGTACTCATGTATTCACCTATGGGTATGCAGCAACGTCAGGTGGTCTACCTTGTTGGTGACCTTGATTACCAAACAGGCAAATTCCATTGGTCAACAATGGGCTCATTAGATTGGGGCTTTGACTACTATGCACCACAAGTATTCGATGATGAAAATGGGCGTACTCTAATCCAAGCATGGATTGGTTCATGGCCGTTCATGCCATGGTGTGATGGAACTTACGACACCAGTGAACTTGGTTGGTACGGGAGCATCTCTCTGGCTCGTGAAGTATCTTTATGTCATGACGGAAAACTGAAATTCACACCTGTACAAGAAGTTGAAAAATTGCGTCATTCACCAAAAAGGCATACTGAACTCAAGTTAAACGATGGTGAAAAATTCGCATTTGAAGCAGGTGATAATGTTCACTGTGAAATCATTGCTGACATCGATCTAGCCGCAAGCGACTGTGATAGCATTGTATTTGAAATTCGCAGTAAAGGTGAGCAGAAAACACTGATTGAGTTGGATCTAAAGAAAGGCGAACTGGCCTTTGATCGTACTCAATCGGGCAGTCGTTCAGCCTTACGTAGAACATGCCCACTAGAGTGTGCGAGTAAAGATCGAGCAAACATCCGTATCTTTATGGACAGTATTTCTGTGGAAGTCTTTACCGATGGAGGTCGTACTGTGATGACCAATAACATCTTCTCTGATGAAGACAGTGCAGGTCTCTATGTATACGCTAAGAACGGCAATGCTAGAATTGAGACACTAAAAACATTCGGTATGAAAAGTGTTGCCGAATAACTGATTCAGCTTTCCCCTTCTTCTTTTTAGCCCAGCTTATTGCTGGGCTTTTTTGTTCATCAAAAAGTATCCCCATGAAAAAAAGTCCTTTTTATCCAACTCAAATAACGATCCTCAAAACAAAAACACGATCCTTTTCACATTCTACATTTCATTTAATTGCCAGCTGCAATTAAATGAAATAGATTTAATTGCAAGAAACAATTAAACCTAAATTGGAGAAGAAAATGGCTATCGTTACACTAAGACAACTACTGGATCACGCAGCAGAAAATGGTTATGCAGTTCCAGCTTTCAACATCAGCAACATGGAGCAAGGACTTGCC
Source organism: Vibrio splendidus (assembly GCF_024347615.1). Lineage (NCBI taxonomy): Bacteria > Pseudomonadati > Pseudomonadota > Gammaproteobacteria > Vibrionales > Vibrionaceae > Vibrio > Vibrio splendidus. The sequence continues at coordinate 1,589,084 of NZ_AP025509.1, forward strand.
ATTGTTCGCGCTGCAGCAAAATGTAATTCAGGTGTCATCCTACAGGCGAGTATCAATGCTCGTAAAAGCTACGCAGGTGATGTGATGCTTTACAAGATGGTTTGTGCACTTGCTGAAATGTTCCCGAAAACACCAATCGTTCTTCATCAAGATCATGGCAATAGCGAAGAAACATGTCTGTCAGCAATTCGCCACGGCTTTACATCGGTCATGATGGATGGCTCATTGGAGCGTGATGCATCAACACCAAGCAGCTACGACTACAATGTAGATATTACTTCTCGTATCGCTCAATCTGCGCACTGGGTTGGTGCTTCAGTTGAAGGTGAGTTGGGTTGTATTGGCTCTTTAGAAACCGGTGAAGCTGAAGCTGAAGATGGCGTTGGTGCTGTTGGTATCCTTGAAAAGAGCCAGCTGCTAACAGACCCAGATCAAGCCGTTGATTTTGTTAAAAGAACAAAGGTTGACGCATTAGCGATCGCTTGTGGCACAAGCCATGGTGCTTACAAGTTCACTCGCAAACCTGATGGCGATATCTTAGCGATGAACGTAATCGAAGAAATTCACTCGAAGCTCCCAACGACTCACCTAGTTATGCATGGAGCTTCATCGGTTCCTCAATACTTACAAGATATGATCAATGAGAATGGCGGTGAAATGCCTCAAACATATGGTGTGCCAATCGAAGAAATCGAGCGCGGTATCAAACATGGTGTTCGCAAGGTAAACATCGATACTGATTGCCGTATGGCGATGTCTGGTCGCTTCCGAGAATTAGCGATGAAAAATCCGCAAGAGTTTGACCCTCGTAAGTTCCTATTAGCAGGAATGGATGAACTAACGACACTTTGTTTAAACCGATTTGAACGATTTGGTTGTGCTGGTCACGGTGACAAGATTACACCAATTTCTATGGATGATATGGCTGCACGCTACGCTAGCGGTGAGCTGTAATTCAAAGGAGTTCTATGTATGGGAAATTGTGTATTTATAGGCAGAAGCACGATTGATTTGATGAGCTTTGTTGAAGTGATGCCTGATCCTGATCAAAAGGTGAATGCGATTGCTGATTTTATTGGTGGTGGTGGGTCTGCACTCAATGCTGCCATTGCATGCAACGCATTAGGCTCTGATGTACACCTTTGGACATGTTTAGGTAAAGAGCACCTCTATAAATCGATAGTGACAGCAGAGCTTAATGAACACGAAATTTCGGTTGTGGATTTAAGTTTAGACGATGAATACCAGCTACCACTATCGAACATTATCTCTGCAAAGCAAACTGCATCTAGGCTCATCGTTAACGCCAGTCAGCCTGATTGCGAAAAGGTGATGAGTTTAGACCCTAAGTGGCTAGATAATGCAAAGCTCGTATTACTTGATCAATATGAGCATCCGTTTATTAGCGCAAACGTGCAAGCTTTGGCTGAGTTTACTGGGGATATTGTGTTAGACGCTGGTACTTGGAAATCGCACAGCGAACAGTTTTTATCTCTCTGTACTATTCCTATTGTTTCGGAGGAATTCACCAATGGTGACAAAGATAAAATGCAGGCACTTTGCGACCAATACGGGATCAAAAAGTGGGCAATGACGCTGGGTGACAAAGGTGTTTTTTATAGTGATGAGTCAAGTAGCGGGGTAATTCCTGCACCTAAAGTTGACGCTATCGATACGCTAGGTGCCGGGGATATTTTCCATGGAGCTTTTTGTCACTACTACTCGGAGAGTCAAGATTTTCGTGACTCTCTAAAGAAAGCCAGTCACATAGCGGCATTATCATGTACCGAATTAGGAACCAGATCATGGCTAAAACATATTCGCTAACGGGTGATGACATTGCAAGCGTTCCTCAACTGGTCGCCAACACCTACCAAGAGTCTGGGAAACAGGTTCTTGTCATTGGTATCTCTGGTGCACCAGCGACGGGTAAATCAACGTTGTCTGAATCCCTACTATCTGGACTGTCACAGTTAGGATTTAAAGCCCAACTGTGTCCAATGGACGGCTTTCACTACCCCAACTCAGTACTGAAAGAGAAAGGACTGACGTCAGTCAAAGGTAGCATCGAAACATTTGATGTAACCTCGTTGGCACATTTGCTTTCCGAAGCGGTGACGCCAAACACTGACGCATTCTTTTGGCCGAAATACTGTCGTGAGTTACACGATCCAATTGTTGAAGGTTTTTTAATTGAGCCGGACACTCAAATTATTTTACTCGAAGGCAATTACATCTACTCAACCGATGAAGACTGGCGACCTGTCAGTGATTTAATTGACTTAAAGATCTTTCTCACAGCAAGTGAGGAAGTACTCAGAGAGCGATTAATCTCAAGACACTTGGCTGGTGGAAAGTCGAAACAAGAGGCGCTCGATAAAACCGAGCGCGTGGATCTAGTCAATGCGTTAAAAATAAAACAATACGAATCAAACGCAGACTACGTAATCCAGACGCACTAGAACAGCGTCCCATGTACCCTACAATTCTCATGGAGAGATCAAATGATTCTTAGTGAAAGCAATAAGAAAATGTTCTTTTTGACATTCATTTGCGCCGCGGCAACGATTGGTGGATTCCTATTTGGAATGGACACCATAGTTATTGGCGGCACGATTACACAAATCACACAACAGTTTGAGTTATCGTCCTTACAACAGGGCTGGTATGTATCTTCAGCGCTCGTTGGCTGCCTATTTGGTAGTATAATTGCTGGCCCTATTGCGGACTATGCTGGGCGTAAAAAACCTCTGATGCTAGGTGCTATATTAGCTATCGTATCAGTGCTTGGTTGTATGTACGCAGACTCATTCAACTTACTGATCTGGGCTCGTATCATAGGTGGCTTTGGTATTGGTATCGCAACTGTAGTTTGCCCGATGTACATTGCAGAAGTTGCTCCAGCAAGACATAGAGGAAAACTCAGTAACTTATTTCAAGTTGCCATCGTTATCGGTTTAACGTGTTCGGTTGTTACCAACACACTTATTGTTGATTACAGCCAATCTGCCGTTGTCACTGGTCATTACCTGGATCACTTCTTTATTACTGAAAATTGGCGTGGCATGTTCTCTGTTGAGTTTTTGCCAGCAGTCATCTTCCTTGCTTTGGTCGTGTTTTTTCCAGAGTCCCCTCGTTGGTTGATATCTAAATCGAGAGAGAAAGAAGCCGCTAACATTCTCAAAAAACTCCTAACCAAAGGTGAAGCGGAAGAAGCGATCATTGAATGTCGACAGGTAATTCGCTCTGAAAAAGCAGGTTCGTACAAACAATTAGTAAAAAATCCTGTAATGCGCTTTGGCTTGATGACCGGTGTACTACTGGCCATCTGGTCTGAATGGTCTGGTGTGACTGTTGTTATGTACTACGGTCCAGTCATGCTAGAAGAAATTATGGGAAGTCAGGGGTCAGCACTTGGCGGATTTGGTTGGATTTGTCTAGTAAGTGTCATCTTCACCTCACTTTCAATGGTATTCATTGATAAAGTAGGCCGCAGAAAAATGCTGATAACTTCTGCACTTGGTTGTTTCGTTTGTCTTATCGGCCTAGCGATATTCTTCGACAGACCGGATACTCCACCGATGTTGATTGTTGGACTAATGGCGTTCTTTGTTGCTTTCACAGCACTAGGTTTAGGTCCTCTGAAGTTCACGATTTCAGCTGAGATTTTACCAACTTCAGTCCGTGGCCGCGCGGTCTCAATAACAACGGCAGCAATCTGGATTCAAGGTGTTATCTTGAACTCATTTACACCAGCTTTTAGAGAATCATTTGGAACATCGGCACTGTTCATCATGTTCGCGATTATCTTGCTTGGCCAAGTTTGGTTTGCCATCAAAATCCTTCCTGAGACAGCAAATCGCAGTTTAGAAAGCATCGAGAAAGAGTTAAAGCAACGATTTGATATAAAAGAGGTCGAAGGTAAAGAACTTCAACCAAAGCAAGTATAGCGATTTAATTAATACTGTTATGAGTAGAGCCTCCACCATATAGGGGGCTCTTTATTTTCAAAAAACTCACCACATACATTCCCCACTCCCGTCCCAACTCCAACATTCACTCCTCATTATTACCATTCGTCATATTGATAAAACGGCGTGACAGTTTGTGGCTAACCTCTCAACTTCAACCTTTGAAAGGGATTAGAAATCGCGAGTATTTGGGCTGTTATTTTCCTCATCCCAATCACACTTAATTGTTCCATCGTTTTCACCTATTGAATCTATCGTTATTTCCCATTAAACAAATGTAAACATTGAAGTTATATTCTTGGTGGGCAGAAAAGAGCTTTTGAATATCCATTAACCACTCGACTGGTTTAATGGTTAGCACGCATTGGAGAGCAACCATGCAGATGTCAAAAAGCTTTTTATTAATTACAGTTGGCTTAGCCAGCACATCTCTACAGGCTCAAACCCTGACCAGAGACAACGGCGCACCAGTAGGTGATAACCAAAATTCCATAACAGCAGGTGAGAATGGCGGTGTATTGCTGCAAGACGTCCATCTGATCCAAAAATTGCAGCGTTTTGCCAGAGAGCGTATTCCTGAGCGTGTTGTTCATGCTCGTGGTACGGGCGCACATGGTGAATTCGTCGCTTCTGGTAATTTTAGTGATTTAACGGTTTCCGACCCTTTTACTAATAAAGGTAAGGTGACTCCTGTTTTCGTTCGTTTTTCGACCGTTATTCACTCTAAAGGATCACCAGAAACACTTCGCGACCCGCGTGGTTTCGCCACCAAATTTTATACTGAACAGGGTAACTGGGATCTGGTAGGGAATAATCTGCCTGTGTTCTTTATCCGTGATTCGATTAAGTTTCCGGATATGGTGCACTCTCTAAAACCGTCTCCAGTCACCAACGTTCAGGATCCAAACCGATTCTTCGACTTCTTTAGCAGTGAGCCGGGTGCGACCAACATGTTGACTTGGGTGTACAGCAATTTAGGTACGCCTGCGAGCTATCGCACCATGGATGGCTTTGGGGTTCATGCTTATAAGTGGATCAATAAGCAAGGCGACGTGAACTATGTGAAGTTCCAATGGAAGAGTCAGCAAGGCGTTAAAAGCCTTCGCCCAGATCAAGTCACTGATATACAAGGTAAAGAGTTCAACCATCTTACCAATGACCTTTATGCTGAAATTGGCTTAGGGAATTACCCTAAATGGGACCTTTACGTGAAGGTATTGTCTCCTGAGGCATTGAGAAAACTTGACTACAACGGACTCGATGCAACCAAAGTATGGCTGAATGTGCCAGATCAAAAAGTCGGCACTATGACGCTGAATCGTCTACCTGAAAACTTCTTTTTAGACACCGAACAGTCGGCATTTTCGCCTTCGAATCTGATTCCTGGTATCGAGCCGTCGGAAGACCGTTTGTTGCAAGGTCGTTTGTTTGCTTATTCAGATACGCAGCTTTACCGTTTGGGCGCTAACCTGTTTCAACTGCCAGTAAATCGTCCGTTAACGCCAGTGAGCAATCATAACCAAAATGGCTTTAGTAATAATGCATCGTTAACAAACGGTGATATTAACTATGAGCCAAGCCGAAAACTAGAGTTGGCAGAAGATGTTCAATTCAAAGCCGTAGAAACCAAGCTTGTTGGTACGGTGCAACAAAAAGCGATCAGCAATCCACGAAATTTCTATCAAGCGGGTGTGCAGTACCGCAGCATGAATGAACAAGACAAAAGTGATTTGATTGCTAACCTCGCTGGTGACTTGAATAAGGTTATGGATAAAGACGTTAAGGAAATAATGGTGAGCTACTTCTATCGTGCAGACAAACAGTATGGAACGCGTTTGGCCAAAGCAACTGGCATAAGTATGTCACGAGTGGAAAAACTCTCGCAAGTGAACAATTAAGCAGCAATGTAAGACGTAAAGTTTTGGCCTGCAGGAGATTTATCTGCTCTTTTCTGCCCGAAAATCAGGGCTCCTGTAGGCCATTCTCTAATCACGTTAGTTAGGGGGAATAAATGAAAATCGTATTTTTACTCAGCTCCGTTTTTTTCTCTTTGCTCTTCTCGCTCAGCTTATTGGCTGCTGACGACAAACTGGAAGAGGAATACCAATCTCTGGTTGGGTTGTTCTTTGATGCCGCTCGTCTTGGTAACAATGAAGTGGTCGATGCATTTGTTTCTCAAGGCTTCCCCGTTGATCAACGCAATAACCAAAGTTACACCGCACTCATGGTGGCCGCTTATCAAGGAAACAGAGAAACCGTGGGGCTTTTACTCGATTCGGGTGCCAATGCTTGCCTGCAAGACAAACGTGGAAACACCGCTTTGATGGGAGCATTGATTAAACGTGAAATCAGTATTGCGAAAGACTTGTACCAAGCGGAGTGTTCCCCAGAATTGCGTAATAAAGCAGGACTTAATTTGAAAGAATTTGCCGAAATCTATGGTCAATCCAATGTGCTGAAATCCCTTTCGCACTAAATGAAGTGTGCTAATAACAATAAAAAGGACGTAATAATATGAACAAAACAACATGGCTTGCTGCACTCGCCCTTATCTCTTCTCCTGTTTTTGCTGAAGTAGTGAATGTTGAAATGATCGATCTTGGCTCGGGTCAGTCAACCGGAACTGTAATGATAAGCTCAAGTGAATACGGAGCTGTTTTTACGCCGGAATTGAAAGACTTACCCGTTGGTACGCATGGCTTCCATGTGCATGCGAACGGTTCGTGCGATAGCATCACCAAAGATGGCAAAATCATACTCGGTGGAGCCGCTGGCGGACATTATGACCCAGAGAAAACGGGCAAGCATGGTTTCCTTTGGACGGATGATAATCACCTTGGCGATTTACCACCGCTTTACGTCAATGCTCATGGTGTAGCTGACCAGCCAGTAATGGCGCCAAGAGTGACGTTAGATGACGTGAAAGGTAGAGCGTTGATGATCCACGCTGGCGGTGACAACCATTCAGACCATCCGGCTAAACTTGGCGGCGGTGGTGCACGCATTGTCTGTGGGGTGATTAAGTAATCTCTTCTTTAAGAGTTACAAAAAGCGCTCCAACTTATTTGGGGCGCTTTTTGTATTTAGGGATGACACTTATCTCTAACGCAGAACTCTCATTAATCACTTAGGCTTTTGTTGGCTAAAACAGAGCGTTAAGGCATTTACTTCCACTGACTGAAAAGGCCAGTAACGTTGACTAGGCACTGTCTGCATCGAAATCGAAGCAGATTGCTAGCTCTGAGGTTCTCAATTGGGCAAACATGCTTACTTAAGGTTTGTCGGCATTACAATTCAGAGACATCCGCAAAGATTTTATATTGATGTATCAACCCCTGCTTAAAAGATAAGAAAGTCGCGAACTTAGCGGCATGCGCGCTGCCATTTAGGCGCACGTAATCCACCTGACCCTCACACGCAACCGTATCATCGTTTACGTAGATCCCAGAAAACGTATGTGTCATTGATTCAATTGATCCAAAGAACGCTGCGTTGACCGCTTCGACCGCTGGCTTTCCTACTACTGGTGCGGCGTTCGAAAAATGAAACGACACGTCATCATGCAGTAGTGCCATTAGGGCGTAGACATCCTTTTGGTCGACGATTTGATATAGATGTTTTGTCTGTTCGATTAATGGTGACATAGCAATTGCTCCTTTGAATTTGAACTAATTTGGATTTGAACGAGATTAAGATTTAGCGTGATTAAATAAGTACAGGCTTATCAGCAACAGTATTACGGCTGCGATCAATTGCAGCGTTAATGGCTCGCCATACCACGTGATCCCAATGGAAACGCCGACGACGGTCACCACATTTCCCACTTGGCTAAAGCCCAGCCCATCGGTGATTCGCTGAAAACGAAACGTCAGTAAGTAACTGAGTGCTGATAAGCTTGCCATGAGCGCGAGTACGCCAGCTCCGTTTGGAATGAATTCACCATCGACCGCATGAGTAAACGGAAGCCATATCATGCTCTGTAGTGTCAGCATGCCAGCGGCTAGAACTATTGGATTGGCAAGAGGGGGGAACGCGCGACTGCGATAGACATTGCCAGCAGCCAAAAATATGGGTACGAGTAGCGCAATGGCTAGTGCTGACCAAGGGGATGAAGTGTTCATTTGTGGTGACAAAGTCACAGAGAGTGCGGCAACGACCCCAACCATGATCCCGAGTACTTTTCGCCAGGTTAACGAGGAGCCTTGGAAAGGTAAGGTGAATAACAAGGTAAAGATGGGCGACAAAGTGACGAGTACACTGAACGTACTGGTATTGAGAGATTGTAGGGCATAGGTTGACGCCAGATTAGGGATTGCGACGCCCAGTAAACCAGCCCAAAGATAATAACGGTAATGCACCAATGCCGTTCGGTTGAGCTGACCTTGTATTACCAATAACGTCATCAACAATAAAGCTGCACCTGCCATCGGTATAATCGCGACATCAATCGGTGGAATGCCAATGGTCACAGCATATTTGGCTAACGCAAAATTCACGGCGACAAGACTGCCAATGCTGACCACGTATAGCGGAGACTGGAATTGCCGACCGATACCATTAACGTGCCTTTTTTCCGATGCCGGTTTTATCAATGATTTCATGTCTTACTCTATTGTTGAAGTCGATGAAATCAGCATAAAAGACCTAGATTGATTAGAGAATAGGCTCTACACTCTCCACACTGTATCCAAATTGGCGACAATCATGCAGCACTTAGACGCTATTCCTTATTTCCTTGCGGTGGTAAAACAATCGAGCTTTGCGGGCGCAGCGCGTGAACTGGGCGTGTCACGTTCGGCGGTTAACAAGCGGGTGATCCAACTAGAGTCGAGCCTTGGAGTGCGTTTGCTGCATCGTACTACGCGCCAAGTATCGCTTACTGAATCTGGTGAGCAGTTTTATGATCACCTCACCAAAGCCAATTATTGGCTGCAGAAAGCTGAAGATGCAGCAACCAGTCAGCAAAATCAGGCAATTGGCACATTGCGGGTTAGTGCGCCAATGTCTTTTGGTCGTCTGGTATTAGCCCCTCTCATCCCACAATTTCTTAAACGCTACCCTCATATTCACATCGACATGACGATGGACGATGGTTACGTCGATATTGTCGAAGGAGGATATGACGTTGCGATTCGAGCTGGGGATTTAAATGACTCGAGTTTAGTGGCGAAGCGGTTAACCAGCGTCCGTAGCGTTATCTGCGCCTCGCCTACGTATTTTGATGAGAATGGTTTGTCGATCCCAACCGAGATCTGCGAACTCAGTGCACACAACGCTTTGCTCTATCGTCATACATCTGAGAGCGCCGAGTGGTTTTTTGGTCACCAAGATCAGGTGACCAGCGTTGTAGTGAAAGGCAATTACCGAGTCAACAACAGCGAAGCATTACTGTGTGCGACTATGGCAGGGCTTGGGATCGCTAGGCTTCCCGACTTTATTGCTAATGCACCCATTCAGTCTGGGGAATTGCTGCCCTTGCTACCTAGCTATCTGATGCCAGAGAAGAATGTCTATGCATTGTTTCCTGAGCGAGATCCAATGCCACTCAAACTACGATTGTTTATCGATTTCCTTGCAGATTCGCTCAATGATCGTTAAAAGTTTATGAAGTTGATAAGAGGCTTTAGGCGTACCTAGCCTTTTTATTCTTTGCACTACTCGTGGTTTTTCCTCACCTCACGCCCTAACTCAACCATTCACGCCTTGTTATTACCATTCGTCGCATTGATGAACGCGCTTCAAAGGTTCTAACTTCTCAACTAAGAAATTAATAAACAAACGGATATGAGGTCTTGGGTATTGAGTATTTTTATATATAGCGAATATTTCACCACTCCCTTGCTCATTGTGCATTGATGTCCACTGAGGAAGTAACTCCCGTAGCTGTCCATTTTCCAAGTACGGCTTTAACATCCAGTCAGACAACAAAAGCACGCCAACCCCGTTAAGTGCGGCATGTAAAAGAGGTGAGCCACCTTTTGATATCAAATTGCCTGTGACTAGCACTTTTTTGTTAACTGCACTCTTCTTAAAGTACCAATAGTTTCTTTGCCGTTCATGGCTTATCAACAAACAGTTGTGATCTTGTAACCCTTCGGGTTTATCGATAGTTCCGTACTTTTCAATATACGACGGAGCTGCAACCAATGATGTGTTATTTGTGAGTAGGTGACGAGCTTTGAGTCGACTGTCTTGTGGTGTACCAATGCGGATAGCGACATCAATATTCTCACTATTTAAATCGACCACGTTGTTATCCAGCTCTAACTCAACTTGTATCTTAGGGTATCGCTCAAGGAACTCTGGAATTAATGGAGTAAGACACAAATTACCAAAGCTTTCAAAAACCGAAACTCGCAGTAACCCTTCTGGAATACCTTGATTTCCTTGCATTTCTTCTAAAAGGCTATTGCTATCTTGTAAGATTTTGGCTGATTTTTGGTAAAAATATTGACCTTCTTCAGTCAGTATTAACTGTCGTGTACTGCGTTTAAAAAGCGAAGATTTAATCTTACTTTCGAGGTTATCTATATTTCTTGCGACCGAAGATGGAGCCATATTGAGAGCCTGAGCTGCCTTAGAAAAACTTCCAGATTCCACGACTTGGTCAAATATTTTGATTAGATCTAACACATGCTCACCTTTGCGTTTTGTGCATAACTGATTCATATAATATGTGTATTCTGCTTATATTTCGAATTGTGCACAATAACGTTGTCGCATTGATAGCGATATCCATCAATCAAATTAGGGTGCCCAAATGTTAAAACGTATCGATCTCGCGCAAGTTCAACCTGACGCTTTAAATGCAATGCTGTCTATCGAAGGTTATTTATCTGACGTGGAGTTATCTAGTGAGCTAAAAGAGATGATCAAAATCAGAGCATCTATTATCAACAAATGTGCTTACTGTATTCAAATGCACACAGATGAAGCATTTAAGATCGATATTTCACAGCAGAAACTGTTTGCTCTTTCAGCATGGCAAGAGTCACCATTATTTAGTGACACTGAGCGGGCCATCTTGACCCTAACGGATGAAATGACGCTGATTTCGAATGCGGGGGTTTCGGATGCTACTTATCAGCAATGTCTAAGCCTATTAGGAGAAGAGTTACTCGCACAGTCTATGATGCAAATAATCATGATTAATGCTTGGAATCGATTTGCACTTGCAACAAAGATGACCCATGGATAAAAACTAAAAGCAGAGCAAATCTATATCACTATAATGTCAAAAGGTTACAGGCTCTTTGAGCTTGTAATCTTCTTATTTAGGTCGATTCTTCGTGATTTGTAGTTGGCATTAGGATTCAAAAGCCTTTAATCGACAACTGACTTGCGTCCTGATTTATCTGTTTTCTGGATATCGCTTGTTGCCGTAAACAAGCTCTTTATTCTCTCTAGACTTCTGTTCCCCATTCACACCTCAACTCAACCATTCACTCCTCGTAATTACCATTCGTCGCATTGGTAAAACTGCATGACAAATTCTAGTTAACCTTTCAACGTCAACATTTGAAAGGGATTAGAAATCATGACTACTTCACACTCATTTAATTCAGGCTCTACCACTTCTGTGCTTAAGCGTTCATTGCTGATTGCTCTTGTTTCATTCGCACCCACTTTGGCGCAGGCCAACCCAAGTTCAGACGTTCTTGATATCTACAATCAAGCCGCGCAAGGCAATGAAGATCTGGTTGAGGTGGCTTATGAACGCCTTAATGACACGCTGCAACAAGACGGTGCGACACCACTGACCTTGGTTTACCTCGGAAGCACAGAAACCCTGATGGGGCGTGATGCGTTCTTACCTTGGAACAAGATGAAGTATGTGGAAAAGGGCTTATCCACCATTAATAAATCACTGGTGCTGCTTAAAGACGAAGACCAACCGATTCATGAGCAACCTCGTGTTCAAGGGCTGCCAGATTCTTACCTAACTCGCGCAATGGCCGCCGTTACTTACACCTCTCTGCCAGACATGTTTAACCATTTCGATCGTGGTTATGACCTGTTCCTCTCGTTACTTGCGGAAGATGATTTCCAGCAACAACATTTCGCTGCAACCTCGTGGATTTACCGTTATGCCATTACCGCATCGATTCGTGCTGAAGACTTCGAGCAAGCGCAGGTGTGGCTTGAAAAAATGGAAAGTACCGATGCTGGCAACATCGAGACCATGACGGCGAAAGCCCTAATAGCGAAAGCCAAATAACAGCTGCGAATGCTAAATAGCGTTTTACTAAAGCTAATTAACAACAGCGAACGCTTAAAAATTATGGGTCAGCGGAGGACAAAGGAATGATTGAATTTAAAGATATCGGCAAAGCATATGTCACGGGCGGTCAACGTGTTGATGCATTAAACGGGGTCGATGGACATATCCAACGTGGTGAAATGGTGGCGTTATGTGGGCCATCAGGTTCTGGCAAAAGCACACTTTTGAATATTTTGGGTTTGTTGGATATGGACTATCGAGGGCAGATCAACATTGATGGCCAGCCGTATCCGACAGAGCAAATCGCCGCTGCACGTTTTCGTCGTCAGTCGTTGGGTTTTGTCTTTCAGCGCTTCAATCTAGTTCCTGTGATGACAGCGCTTGAAAACGTCGCTTATCCATTGATGTTGAACCAATGCTCTAAGCAAGAACAGCAGACCAGAGCACAAGACATGTTAGAGCGTGTTGGGCTAGGGGATTACGTTCATCACCGCCCAGACAATCTTTCAGGCGGTCAGCAGCAACGTGTTGCGATAGCCAGAGCCCTTATCCATAACCCAAGCTTGGTGATTGCCGATGAGCCGACCGCTAGCTTAGACAGCCACACCGCCAACCTTGTGATCGACATTATGAAAGAGCTCGGCCACGAAATGGGCACGACTTTTATTGTCGCAACGCATGATCCAAGAATGGCGCAGCGTTGTGACCGAGTGATTGAGTTAATCGATGGTCAACTGGCGCCACAAGCTGCAATCACGGAGGCGATCTCATGGGCAAGTTAACACAAAGAATGAGCACGTTTTTACTTCCTACTTCGGTGCGTTTGGCGTGGCTCAATTTACTAAGAAACGGTCGACGCAGCCTGCTTTCGGTGTTGATCATCGCCATTGCGGTATTTGCACTCACCAGTGCGGGTGGTTATGGGCTTTACACCTACGAATCCTTAAGGGAATCGACCGCGCGCGATACTGGTCATCTCACTTTGAGCACGCCGGGCTATTTTGAACAAGACGAAGACATGCCATTGAGCAATGGTCTAGACAACGTTCAAGCGCTAACCAAGAGCATCATTGGTGACAGTGACGTGCGTGGCGTACAGCCGCGAGTCTATTTTAGTGGCTTGGTGTCTAACGGCAGCAAATCGACCATCTTTATGGGAACGGGCGTCAATGAGCGTGAGTTCGACATGAAAGGGCCGTTTCTTGATGTGCGCAGCGGGCAAACTCTGTCGGATGTGAAATCCCCAAGATACGACAGCCAAGAACCACAAGTCATGCTGGGAACTGATCTGGCTCGTAACCTCAAAGTTGTGGTTGGCGATTGGGTGACACTGCTTGCAACCACCAGTGACGGTGCTTTGAACGCGTTTGATTTTAAGGTGCAGGGTATCTATTCGACGGGTGTGCCTGAGCTGGATAAGCGTCAGCTGTATGTTCATATCACGACCGCTCAAGAGCTTTTGGCTTCAGACAAAGTGAGCACCTTGTCGGTATTCCTTTTTGAAACCAGCAAGACCTCGACCGTTCAACAGCGTATTCAAACGGCTTTGGATCGAAATAGCGCGAGCCAAAGCGAACAAGGTACAGAGATCACCCCATGGTAAGATCGTGCGTTTTTCTACACCAAGGTTAAAGATCTTTACGACCGGATCTTCGGCATCATGGGCGCAGTGATGGCGTTGGTGGTGTTCGTGTCTTTGTTTAACACCATGACCATGTCGGTGACGGAGCGCACTCGTGAAATTGGTACCTTGTCGGCACTCGGGAGTTACCCCTCTGAAATCGTAGCGAGCTTCTTAAAAGAGGCGGGATTGCTGGCTGTGATTGGCAGCGCGATCGGTGCGTTAGTGAGTGGTTTAGTGTCGCTGTTATTGCTGGTCGTTGATATACAGATGCCGCCACCTCCCGGCAGAACCGAGGGTTACCCACTCAACATTTACTTCTCATTGGAATTGGTTGGTTACGCCACTTTGGGTGTGCTGACGATATGTTTGCTGGCTGCTTATTTCTCTGCTCGCAAGGGCGTGAATAAGCCAATCACGGAGGCGCTGGTTTATGTATAAATTTACTCGTTTACTCACTGTTTTAGGTTCTGTATTGGTTCTGGTTTTAGTATCGACACCAAGCTGGTCGGTTGATTCACAACAAGTCACTGAGATGATTGCCAAGGCAGACAGCTATCGTTTGAACAGCGCACAAGCCTCTAAGGTAGTGTCTTTGGTGGCGCTGTATCAAGACGAGCAACTGGACAAAACCCGTGAATACAACGTCTACACAAGGCCAAACCGAGAGTCATTAGTGGTCTTTAAATCAGCCGTTGAGGCTGGTCAAAAGATGCTGATGATAGAAGATAATTATTGGCTACTGATGCCGAAATCTCGTCGCCCAATTCGTATCACACCGATGCAAAAGCTATTGGGTGAAGCTTCTGTGGGGGATATCTCGACGCTCACTTGGAGCGAAGATTACCAAGGTGAGTGGGTTGCCGAGCAACAAGTTGAGATGCCGACGGGCGAGACACTCGATACCCATCACTTAAAGCTCGCGGCGAAAACCAAGGGTGCGAGTTATCAGTCGATTGATCTGTGGTTAACAGCAGACCGAGCGTTTCCAGTTAAAGCGGATCTGTATCTGCGTTCAGGAAAACTGGCGAAACAAGCATGGTTTACCGAAGGCGTGCGAGATGGATTACCAACCGTTGTGTCGATGACCCTGCTCGATAAGATTCAACCAAGCAAGAAAACCGTGATTGAGTACCGCGAAGTGATTGAACAAAGCTTGGAAGACAAATACTACAACCCTGCCTACCTATCGCGTAACAGCGTGTCTGGACTTTAGGTGAGCGTCATGAAAGCTTCCAATCGCCGATTCCACATCAAGTATTCAGCCGTTACTTTGCTTGCTTTGTCTTGTGTGAGTAACACGATTCAAGCGGACGATCTGAACTTGGCGTGGGATTGGCAACTCAGTGCAGAAGCCGTTGAATCGCGAGAGTCGCCATTCAGCCCCTTACCATCTGATAATCGTCAGTCATTCAATGGCTTGCTGGATCTTGAGGTTGGATATGGCAATTGGCTTGGTCTGTTCGCAGTGAAAGCCAACGATATTCTAAGCAATAACCCTCAACAACAAGACGCGAGCTTTGAGTCTGAATTCATTGTGCGTGAGTTGTTTTGGCAAGGTGGGATTGAACTGTCCAATTCACTCGTTGGTGATCACTACCTCGATGTGACACTCGGCAAGGTTCGTTTGGATTGGGGCGTGGGTTATGGCTATCGACCGTTAGACATCATCAAGCCTTATCGACAAAACCCGGTGGGCATTGTCGCAGAAGAGGGCGCGGGTGTGGCCTCGGCGTCACTGTTCGATATGACGGGAGAATGGACACTGCTTTACAGCGATTCGTCATGGACTTCTCAAGACGTAAATGAATTCGAAAAGCAGAACCAACAACAAGGCTTTGGGCTGCGTCGTTATAACCTGGTGGGCGATCACGAATATCAATGGGTCGCTTATTATGACGATGTACGTCACGGCTTGCTTGGGGCGAGTTTAGTGTCGGTGTTGAACCTCGCTTGGGAGTTTCATGGCTCGGTGGTCTATCAACGACAAAGCCTTGGCTATAGTCAGCCTAACTTACTGCTTAAACCGGTTTATCTTGAAGAGCAGGGCGAAGCTTATCAAGCGTTGGCAGGACTAACATGGGCCAATGACACGGGTCACAATGTGGTCTTGGAATATTGGTTTGATAGCCGCGCTTGGAGCAATTCTGAATGGCAAAGTGCAATAGAAAGTGCTGAGTCTTTGTCGGTTAATTCGATGACATCTTCGTTGGCCGGTTCTTATGCTCAAGGTTATCAGCACGCCAATTTGGTTCAACACAACATCATGTTTCATTGGTCTCTGGATTCGACACATGGCTGGCTTGAAGATATCACGCCAACATTCGATGTGATGTTGTCTCCTCAAGACGGCGGCTTTATTGCGACCCAGTGGCTCAACTATCAGGCTTTAGATAATGGCAATTCATCGTTGGATTTGGAACTTGCTGCACGCTTTCTAGGCGGTAAAAGTGATTCTGCTTACGCCAACTTACCCGATAGTCATATGATTCTCTTAAATATCAAAGGACGATTTTAATGGACACTTTTTCAAACAGTCAGTTTCCATGGATTAAAAGCTTCACGCTGACCACTCTGTTTTGTTTCGTCATCGCCATCACCACTCAAACGATTTGGGGCGGAGACCTTGTGGTCAATCTCGCGATAAGCTTTGGTTTTGGTTACAGCGCGGTGGGTTCTTCTTTCATCTTAGTGAAGTTGTTTAAGAGGACATCCCGAACGCTTGAAGTGGGTATCTCAATGGTGATCGCGATGACCTTTGGTACCTTGAACGCGCACTATTGGTTGAACGGGTATTTTGGGGCCAATATCTCGGACCTTAAATCTGTCGTGTTGCTCGGTGTGATCTTCTGTTCGGTTTGCTATTACTATTTCTACTCAAGAGAGAAGCAGCTCCGTGCCGATAATGAATTGGAAGTGGCCAAGCGTCGTCAGGCCGACCAAGAAAAGGTGGTGGTGCTCAGTCAGCTTAAACAACTGCAAAGCCAAATTGAACCGCACTTCTTGTTCAACACGCTTGCGACCATCAATGTATTGATTGAGAGTGACAGCGCGAAAGCCAAGTTGATGCTCGAAAAACTCACCGACTTGCTGCGTGTGACTTTGAAAAACAGCCGCACCGAGCAATCGACCATCGCACAAGAGGTCGACTTGTTAGACGCTTATCTTAATATCCAAAAGATACGTTTGGGTGAGCGCTTAGCGTTTTCGATTGAAACACACGAAATTAGCGATTTGCAGGTGATTCCACCGTTCTTGATTCAACCCTTGGTCGAGAATGCACTTACACACGGCATCGAGCCCAAAGCGGCGGGTGGCCAAGTGAATATTCGTATTACTCAACAAGCCCAGCAGCTAAAAATTGAAGTGGCTGATAATGGCGCAGGGCTGAAAATGCCTTCTGCGAATACGGGTCACGGTGTTGGGTTAAGCAATATTCGTCAAAGAATTGAAACCCTTTATGGTGATAAGGCGAGCCTAACGATTACTGAACAAGCTAAAGGCGGGGTAGTCTCGACGATTTTGTTACCGCTGACTGACGCAGCCGCTTAGAATTACAGACCAGAAAGCACAGAACAGTGACGAAAAATAGACGATTTACAGTGTGAATTTAAAGGACTAACCATGAACAACCCAGCAGTACAGCCGAGCGTAACGGCGATTATCGCAGACGATGAAGCACTGTTAAGGCACCACTTAGACAAGAGCCTTGCTGAGGTTTGGCCGGAACTCGAGATCGTTAGCAAGGCACAAAACGGTTTGGAGGCAATGCAGAGTATTCAGCAGCTTAAGCCCGACGTGGCTTTTCTCGATATCCGTATGCCAGAGCTGGATGGTATCTCACTAGCGAAACAACTCAACAAGCTAGATTCACCGCCATTGATTGTGTTCATTACGGCTTATGACGAATACGCAGTCAAAGCTTTTGAACATAATGCGATGGATTACCTACTTAAGCCAATCAACGAAGAGCGCTTACTGGCCACATGTCAGAAGGTGCAAGCGCGTTTGTCGAGCAGCCAAACGCAAACAGGTAATCCCCTTGAACAACCTGATATCACGGCGTTAATGGCTCAGCTTCAACAGCTATCACAATCGACGTCACAGCAAACGCAGCCTCCTTATCTATCGCAGCCCCTTTATCAACAGCAGAAGAAACATCTCACGTGGCTCAAAGCCAGTGTCGGAGAAGACATTCACTTAATCGCAGTCGATGATGTGGCTTACTTCAAAGCGGAAGACAAGTACGTGTCTATATTCAAAAAAGGCCAAGGCAGTTTGCTAGAGGAATTTATTCTTCGCGTGTCTCTAAAAGAGCTGATTGCGCAGCTTAACCCAGATGAGTTTTGGCAGATCCATCGCTCGGTGGTGGTTAAAGTGTCGGCCATTGATAAGGTGAAGAAAGGGCTCTCAGGTCAGATGTCGGCGTATGTTTCTGGAGAAAAATTACCGATCAGCCGTGCTTCGCAAGCGCTCTTTAAGGGGATGTAGCGAACAAGCTTAAAGGTATGTAGCCATTGATTTTAAATGGATGTAGTTAGCGAGTTTAAAAGGATGTATTAGGCTCTATCAAAACGCTGCTTTAAACGAGCACAGTCGATCTTACATAACGTATGGTGATTTATAAAATAAAGATCTAGATCACAAAGGTACTCATCCGGTTCAATATTAAATAATAATCGTTAACTCAATCTGTATATTGTCGATGAATGACATTAAGAGGTTGTTATGAAAACATATTATTTAGCGGCGGCTGTATGCCTCACCTTGGTTGGCTGTAGTTCAACATCAAGTATCACCGAAACCTTAATCCAGCCGGATCCGGCATGGACATCAGGCCAGCTAGAAAATGGCCTTACCTACCATGTTTATCCAGATCATGAAGAATCCGTATCTGTTCGTTTAGTCGTGCACGCGGGTTCGTTCCAAGAGACTGACCAACAAGAAGGTTATGCGCACTTTTTGGAGCACATGGCATTCAATGGCAGTAAAAATTTCTCTCAAAATGACGTGATTCGTCTATTCGAAGATGCAGGCGCTAGCTTTGGTGCTGATATCAATGCCTACACTTCTTACCAAGAAACTGTGTATCAATTAGATTTACCTGACAATGTCCAATTACAGTCTGCCCTGACGTGGATGCGAGACATTGGTGATGCTCTGGATCTATCAAGTTCAGAAGTCGAAAAAGAGAAAGGTGTGATTCTTGGTGAGTTCCGTTATGCACGCTTAGACGA
Source organism: Vibrio splendidus (assembly GCF_024347615.1). Classification (NCBI taxonomy): domain Bacteria; kingdom Pseudomonadati; phylum Pseudomonadota; class Gammaproteobacteria; order Vibrionales; family Vibrionaceae; genus Vibrio; species Vibrio splendidus. The sequence continues at coordinate 1,608,134 of NZ_AP025509.1, forward strand.
CAAGCCATTCGCAGAACAGTTTTTAGACCACTTCATTGAGGGTGGTCAGTATGAAGGCCAAGATGCACTTGGTACTAAAGAGTCTGTACTCAGCGCGACTTCCCAAGGGCTAAATAACTTTTATCAGACTTGGTATCAACCTCAGAACGTTGAGGTGATTGTCTCCGGTGACATTGACATAAAAACCGTCATTCCATTAATTGAACAGAAGTTTTCAGATTGGCAGCGAGGACAAACTCCCAAGCCAGTAAAACAAAGAATTACCACCTTTAATGAAGGTGATTATATTGAGTATGCAGAATCGGAAGCGCCAAGTATCTCTTTGATGATCAACCGAGGGGCAAGTGCGGTAGACACTCGCGCGCAACAGCATCAACTTTGGCTTGATGAGACAGCACAGCAACTGATCAGGCAGCGACTTAATACCAAGTTCAATGATGCGGCTTTGCCAACTCAATGGATAAGTTCCAAACATTATTCTATGGAATATCAGCGCTATTCATTGGTGGATGTTGGCTTTCCTGTCGGCGCTCGTGAGGTGACTCAAAAGGAGCTAATCGCGACATTGGCATCTCTGCGTGATTATGGCGTATCTGAAAATGAGATAATTAGCGAACAGCATTATTATCAAGACTTACTCGATAATGTTGAGATCGATTGGGACAATATGGACAGCGTACAGCACGCTAACCAGAAAGCGACGGCTTTAGTGAACGAACAAATCGTGCAATCACAACGAGACTATGAAGCGAGCCTTGAAGAGTTTGTCGCAAACCTCGATCTTGATGCGATTAATGCCAATATTAAGGCTTTGCTTTCTAGCGACTATTTCGTAGTGGTTGGTATGAATGAAAGTGAAGATAAAGTTGCGGTTACCCAAGCCATCGAGAACTTGAAAGCAACTTATAGCGAAAAGGGTGCCAAACCGTTGTTTTCGGTGACCAGCAGTGCTTTTGCTGTTCCTAGTTCGCAAGGCGATATTGAGTTAGTGGAACAGATGTATGTAGACCCATATGTTCAAAAGTGGACGCTTAGCAATGGTATCGATATGTGGTATATGCGTGACTATCTTGCAGGCGATGACATAGGTATTTATTACACAAGCTTAGGTGGTAAGGCAGCACTCGATCCTAAGTTATATCCAGCGTCAGAGTTAGCTCTTGCTGCTATCGGTAGAAGTGGTGTTGGCAGTTTTTCAGGAACGGAGCTTAATGCGCATTTGGATCGTGAAGATATTCAGGTTTATCCGTTTATCGATTTTACTCACCATGGCGTCGAATTTAAGCTCACCAGTAATGGCTTAGCGGAAACTTTTGCTGCACTCAACGCGATCGTTACATCAGTCAAGGTATCGCCAGAGCAACTGGAGGCGGTTAAGCTAGAATTCATTCAAAATCGAGATTCTTACTTAGCAAGCCCTACTGGTCAGTTCGGATATGCAATGAACCAAAATACCTATCAAGCGGACAGTGATCATGTGTTGCTCGATAGTAAAAGTGTGGAAACGGTTTCTGTTGAAGAGATAAAGAGCGTTCATCAGCAGTTGTTTGGTCAATTCCGAAATAATCAGCTGGTTATTGTGGGCGACATTGATCCAAGTGAACTGAAACCTCTGGTTCGCCAGTACTTGGCTTCTATTCCATTGGAAAAAGCCGTTGTGCCTGACTTTAACGTCGCGTACAAGCATCCATCTAAAGCGCGTATTGATTTGTCGGTCAACACGGCTAATAGCACTGAGTACATGCTAAGAGTCATTGCGGAGCCTTCCGAGCAAACTGGAATAGTAAGAGGGCAAACGGCGAAAGATATCTTTATGGAAGACATGCTGCAACGCCTGCTTGTTACTCGTTTAGACGCGTACATACGTGAAGATTTAAGTCTAGATTACTCACCTTATGCTTACTATGCATCTCAAGATGGTGATACAAGCCATGACTGGTTTATTGGTGCGATGATCGACCCTAAAAATGCCGATAAGATAGAAATCGCGATTGATAAAGTGATTGGAGACCTTCTGAAGGGCGTCTCAAATGATGAGATTAGAGCGGCAGGCAAGCAACTAGAAGCGGACTTTACGCCTTTAGATACTAGCGTTGTGGACCAAGCATGGTTCGTATCTCGTTATCTTCTACACGACTATGGTGTAGAAGCCTTGTTTAACGTGAAAGCGACGGTTAACTCGATTTCTCGTGAAGACATGAATCAACTTGTCCAACGCATCTTTGGTGAAAATAGCCGTAAGGTTAAGAACATCATGCGTCCTAAAGCCTAAAGCCTAAAGCCTAAAGCCTAAAGCAGACATAAACACTTAACCCAAAGCCAAGCGCACACCGCTTGGCTTTCTTGTTTTTACACCATTCATAATATCTATGCACCAAGCTTTGTTGAGCTCTTTTGGAGGTATATAAATCTAAATGTCGTGAGTGCCTAATCGGTTGCATCGTATCATTTTCTAAAAAAATGTTTTAAATCAAGACAGCGTTTCATTTGTATTGTAGATTGACGATCTACGAGAATGTTGTTTGGATATTAGATTGCTTAAATTAGGTACCCGATTAGTCTTAATGTTGTTTTTACTGAGCTTTGGCTTAGTGAACTCTAACGGCTATTCGTTCCCTTCTAAGCCATTTCAAATATACTCTGCTCAAGAGCAATCTTCGCAGACTAATCTTTGTAAACAGGTAACTGCGGATAATCCGTCGAGCTACTTAGAGTGCGATAAGGCTCAGTTTGGCACCGATCCTTCTGGTGACAGTTCCAACTATCACGACACAGAGTCGAGCCTCCAAGCTGCAAACTTCAGACGTATGCTCAGTAACGAGCAAGAAAGCGTGGCCGATCTTGAGCCTGCTTATCATCTACTGATTGACTTCTCTCCCCCCTCAATACTGGCTTCCCTGCTCTTCAACACGCCGTTGTTGGATTCCAAGCTGCACTGGACCAGTATTGTGAGTTCTCCGTCTTCCCGGCTTTCGGGGTGGAAAGAGGGCAACATCCAATACTCGCATTTCCGAGAACTTCTTAGCTAATCGTTTGACCCTAAATTGGTCGTATCGATGGTCGCCTAGTGCCCATTGAACTCGCCAGTTAACCAAGACAAACATAGCGACATCAGCTTTAGCATCACTACCGTTCAATCAGCTTGTTCTGGTTCCAGCTATCGATCGTGTTCGCAAAACATTAGTTATACCAATCGTAGTAAATAACTGGTCAACCTAGCCGGTTAAAATGCTCGTTCACTGCTTTTTTCCGGTGCTATTTTTGAGCACGTATTTACGGTGATTGGTAAAAAGAAGAGATCTTGACTGTGAAAAAACGCATTCCAAGAAAACAAATCAACCACTATTCAAAGTGGAAATACGCGGTGCTTATCGCCACCATTATCATCATGGTTCTGAGTGCTTTACCTTCTTGGTATGGCGAGAATGCATCGGTTCAAATCAGCAATCGCTCTGAGCAGACAATCGATGCGACTCAAATTACTCAATACCTTGCGAGCGAAGGCATCCAAGCCAAATCTGCATTTCAAAAAGACAAACGTTTAGTCGTGATCTTAGAAGATGCTGAACAACAAGCGAAAGCCAAAGAGGTGCTGAATGAGCGCCTATTGGATAACGCGACGGTTGCGCTAGCGATGGAACCAGCAGCCCCAAAATGGTTGACTGACATGGGTTTTGCGCCGATTCAGTTAGGCCTTGATTTGCGTGGTGGTGTGCAGTTCTTATTAGAAGTGGATATGGAGCCGGTTTATCACGCGCAAGCTCAAGCGATGGTCGACGAGATCACCAGCGAAGTGCGTTACGCGCGCGGTAAAGTGGTGAACAACCAAGTTCAGTTTGATTTCCGTACCGACGCCGATTTCGAAAAAGCACAGAAGCTGATTCGTCAAGAGTTCCCACAATGGCTGCGTAACCGCTCAGACAAGTCGCTAACTTTAACTCAGTCTGAAGAAGAACAAAGAACGCTACGCAACCTTACGGTTCAACAAAACCTGCAAATCATGCGCAGCCGTATTGAAGAGCTAGGCATCACTGAGGCATCGATTCAACGCCAAGGTGAAAGCCGTATCCGTATTGAGTTGCCGGGTGTACAAGACCCTGCAGCAGCGAAAGACGTGATTGGTGCTACTGCTTCATTGGCGTTCTATTCGGTGTACGACAATGCCACTCGCAGTACTCAAACCCTGAAAGATTCAGACGGCAACCGTGTGGTCGTCGACCGCAAGGCTGTGTTGAGTGGCGAACACATTATTGATGCTCGCAGTGGCATTGGTGAGATGGGCAGTGCAGAAGTCAACATTACGCTGGATTCTTCTGGTGGTAAGAAAATGTCCGAGTTCTCACGTCATAACATCGGTAAGCCAATGGCAACGGTGTACAGCGAATACAGCCGTGATAGAGCGGGCAACAGCAAGCAAGACAGCGAAGTGATTAGTGTGGCAAACATCCAATCTCAACTGGGTAGCCGCTTCAGAATCACTGGCGCAGGCAGTTTGGCAGACGCACAAGAGCTTGCGTTACTGTTGCGTGCGGGGTCATTGACTGCGCCTGTGACCATCATTGAAGAACGTACTATTGGCCCATCTTTGGGGGCTGAAAATGTAACCAACGGCTTTGCTGCTTTGGCACTTGGTCTTGGCCTTACGCTAACGTTTATGGCGCTATGGTACCGCCGCTTAGGTTGGGTCGCGAACTGTGCATTGGTGGTTAACATGACCACATTGTTTGGTTTGATTGCGCTGCTACCGGGTGCGGTATTAACTCTGCCGGGTATTGCGGGTCTAGTACTGACCGTTGGTATGGCGGTGGACACTAACGTGCTTATCTTCGAGCGTATTCGAGACAAGATGAAAGAAGGGCGCAGCTTTGCTAGCTCTATCGATCGTGGTTTCGATAGCGCATTCTCGTCAATTTTCGATGCTAACGTCACTACCATGATCGTTGCTGTGGCTCTATATACCATTGGTAATGGACCGATTCAGGGCTTCGCTCTGACACTGGGCTTAGGTCTTCTAACCAGTATGTTTACGGGCATTTTTGCTTCACGAGCGATCATCAATTTGGTTTGGGGGCGTGACCAACGCCACGATGTAAGGATTTAAGCATGAGTACTTCAAAAATGACTATTTCAAACAGCAATATTTCAGACCGCTATTTTTCAAATAGCAATATGACTCGCCTTCGTAAGGTGATGTCTGTGATTTCTATTGTGCTGTTCATGAGCTCTGTGATGCTGGTGGCAGTGAAAGGTTTTAACTGGGGTTTGGACTTTACTGGCGGTGTGGTTGCCGAGGTTCAACTCTCTGATCAAGTAACCAAAGATGCGTTAAAAACCAAGCTCGATACGGCTTTTCAACAAGACGTTCAAGTGGTTGGTATGGCAGAGCAGGATCGCTGGACGATTCGTTACAGCCAACTGACAGACGCTCCACAGCCAAACTTAGTGGATGCTTTGTCTTCTGTAAGTGACCAAGTAAAAGTGCTGAACAGCAGCGTGGTTGGCCCTCAGGTGGGTCAAGACATGGTTGATCAAGGTGGCTTGGCGGTATTGGTGTGTTTCTTGATGATCATGCTGTACCTGAGTGTGCGATTTGAATGGCGTTTGGCTCTGGGTGCGCTTGCCGCGATCATCTATGACGTGACGCTTATCTTGGGTCTGTTCGCTTTTACTCAGTTTGAGTTCAACCTGACCGTATTGGCGGCCGTGCTAGCGATTCTCGGTTACTCATTGAATGACTCGATCATCATCGCCGACCGTGTACGCGAAATGCTGCGCGGCAATCCAAACGGTGATACTGATAACCTGCTTAACGAATCGGTTAAAGCGACCTTCTCACGCACCATGGTGACTTCAGGAACAACGCTAATCACCGTATCAGCGCTTTGGCTACTGGGTGGCGCTGCGCTGCAAGGTTTCGCTATTGCACTGGTTGTAGGTATTGTCAGCGGTACGTGGTCTTCAGTGTCTGTCGGCATCACACTGCCTAAGTTACTTGGCTTACAGCCTTGTCACTACCAAGTGAAAGCGCCAGTAGAAGTTGAGGGTGAGTACCTTTAGTCAAGCTAAGCTAGCGTATGCACGATAGGCCGATTTACTTACGCTATTAACCTAAACCAATAATGAAAGCCCTTGAACTCACTTAGCCCCCTAAGTAAGTTCAGGGGCTTTATTTTTTATAAGAGTCAACTGGTTAGAGAAAAGAGAGCCTATTTCAAAAAACGATGGATTGAGCAGGCAAGCACTCATGATATGAAGTATGTTTAGATGACGTTAGTAGAAATGAGGCAAGGGAATGGAATATCGACATCAATGTCATGTAGGCGACCATGGTGATGCACTGAAGCATCCAGTATTGAGTGCACTTGTTCAGTCATTAATGCAGCAGCATTCACGCCTCAACGTTATCGACACGCACTCAGGTACAGGGTGTTATGACCTCACCACCGCACCAAGTAATCACGCCGGTGAGTTTGCTGAAGGGGTCGGGTACTTGTGGCGCAATAAGGCTTATCTTCCTCCGGCATTCGCTTCTTTTATGTCGGTACTGGAATACTACAATCCGAATCAACTTATCTCTTTGTATCCGGGTTCTGCCGCCATCACTTACCAACAAGGTCGCAGCCAAGATAGCTTCTATTTTTCAGACATTCAGCAAGATGAAGCTGATTTACTGCAAACCAATATTGAGAAGTTACAATGTAACCTGGATATTTCAAGCAAGCTTACGATTAGCGCAGGTGATGGGCTTAAAGCGTTACCTGATGACGTTGCTAAACATGACAACCACCATCTGATTGTTATCGATCCACCCTATGAAACCGATTCAGAATATCTCGCGGTGATTGATGCCTTAGTTAAGGCGTATCAGCAATCTGAGAAGGTATCTGCACTAATTTGGTACCCGCTCTACACGGATGACAAGAGCTCACTGATTTTGAACCACTGTGTGACCGCAGTGAAAGATGGTTTGCTGCCAAGTCCGATTAAGTCGGAGCTTCGCCTTCGAGATCCTAAGGGTGATGATCGCCTGATCGGTAGTGGTTTACTGTTGTTCAATCCACCACAAGGCATTGCTGGAACGGTCGCGGATACGCTTGATTATTTACACAGCCAACTCGCGACTAACGGTGAAGGGTATTGGCAAATGAGAAGTCTATAAATCTGATTTCTATGGATTTTATGATGATTTTCTAGACGTCGTTCACTAAATCACTGTTATTTATGTGGTTTAAATTGACCAAACGCTAACTTTTATCGATTGATTAATTGCAGTGAATCATTTAAAAATAGAATATCAATGCGCACAAGTGCATAATGGCTCATAAGTTAAATAATTAATCTTAAGATTAAACTAGATTGTGGTTTACCCCCTAAACTGCATAAGGCTCGCACTAGTCATGCGAGCCTTTCTTTTGCCTGTCGGAAATTTTTACAACAGTTGCTCTTCAATCTTTAGTGCTTTCTCGATGAGTTTTGCATTGAAATCGGCAGCTCCCACTGAGTAGTGCGCTTCACGATGACAAGTCGGACAAAGTGCAATCACATTTTCGGGGCAATCAGCGCCGCCATCAGCTAACCGTGTCAGGTGATGCACTTCTAGGTAAGGGCCTGACTTGGTCTCAAAAGGTGAGGGTACTCCACAACCTTCACAGATACCATTTGCCCTCTTTTTTGCGTAGAGCTTAATGGCTTCACTACGATACTTCACGTGAGTGAGTTGTTCTTTAGGGTCAGCTTGAAGTGGCGTTGAAGCTAAAGCGATGTCTCGTAATTGCTTCAAGGATTTACTTTTAGTTGGCTTCGTTAGATATGAAGCTTTTGGTGTTTGAATGGTATTGCTGACACTTTGTGGGACGATATCTAGATGGAAAACTATTGCATCACGAAGTTGATCGTTCTTGTCGGGGCGTTGCTCAATGTGATGACAGATGTAGTTGCAAACTCCGACGAATCTAACAAAACCAGTTGAGACAGATTCAAACAAGAGAATCTCTTTAAGGTTGTTTTGGTGTTTAAAGATGGCCAAGTTTCCTTTAACCATTTTCATATCACCTTCTTGGCCTTCTCCTGTATATCGGAAAGTGCCGTCTGCACTAAAACCATCAGAGTAGCCAAATTCTTCACCAGCATCGCTAGTGAAGATAAATACATATGGGTGGGCTGCAGGCGTAGCTATACCACCATATTGCTGACCTTTGTAGCGACCGTGTATATCTGTGCGTCGATTGTAAACCTGTCCTACGTTGAACAATGGAGAGTCCTCGTTTCAATTCTAATTATTATTGATATTTTTATAATTTAAATTTGATTTAAAGTTCAAATATAACAGTGGTTTAGGTTAAAATATGCAAGTGAATTTTTGAGTGTGAAAAGGTATCGAATCGGTCACGTTTCTAAAGAGGCAAGCCTGCGGGACTCATGCAGGCTTGGTGTTTATTTAATGTTTTACCACTACAATGCCGGATAATCGGTATAGCCTTTTTCGTTGCCGCCGAACAGAGTGGCGCCATCAAGATCGGATAGTTCACTGCCGCTTTGTAAGCGTGATACGAGATCTGGGTTTGCTACAAATGGGCGACCAAATGCGACAAGGTCAGCGTAGCCTTTGCTTAACACTTCTTCGGCGCGTTCTGGTGTGTAGCTGCCAGCGACGATGATTGTGTTGGAGAATAGTTCTCTTAGCTCTACACGGAAGCTTTCAGGTATCACAGGTGCGTCATCCCAATCGGCTTCTGATAGATGCAGATAAGCGATATTACGAGCTTGCAGTTCCTTTGACGCTTCTAAAATCGTTGGCACGATGTCTGGGCAGTTCATGTCTTTGAAGGTGATGAACGGAGCTAAACGAACGCCCACCTTATCGGCACCAATTGCATCAATCACTGCATCCACCACTTCGATTAGAAAGCGAAGTCGGTTCTCACGACTGCCACCATAGTTGTCGGTACGCTTGTTTGAGTTGGTTCTTAGGAACTGGTCAATCAGGTAACCATTGCCGCCATGGATTTCCACGCCATTGAACCCTGCCTCGACCGCTTTTTTTGCTGATTCAGCAAAATCTTGAACCACACGATCAATATCGGCTTGGGTCATTTCTCTTGGTTGGATGCAATCCACCATGTTGCCGTTTCCATTCTCATCAGAGATCCAAACCTGAGTTTCTACCGGAGCCAGTGCCGAAGGCGCGATTGGTAGTTCACCTTTTTGGAAGGTTGGATGAGACACGCGCCCCACATGCCATAGTTGGCAGAATATCGCTGCGCCTTGTTCTTTAGCGGCAGAGGTGACACCTTGCCAACCTTCCACTTGTTCGCTTGTGTAAACGCCGGGTGTGAATGAGTACCCTTGAGAGTCATCTGAGATTTGTGTCGCTTCAGTGATGATGAGTCCTGCACTTGCTCGTTGTTGGTAGTAAGTCGCCATCATTTCATTTGGCACGTTTCCAGGCTGGCTTGTACGAGCGCGCGTCATGGGAGCCATAACCACACGGTTTTGTAGTTCTAGATCTTTGAGTTCTGCTGTTTCGAATAATTTGCTCATGGTATTTACCTTGTGTCGGTCATGTGTTGATTGATTTAGCGTGCGGTGGTCATTACTTCGATTCCGCAGGGCTGAAGATAGAGTCGTTTTGTGGCTTTTCAGCTCGGTTGGCTTTCGTAATAAGCAGCAACCCAATCACAGGGACAACAACGGCCGCGAATGGAATCATGCCTGCGCCTAGTTGGCTGTCGAGTACCATGCCGCCTAGGAAACCACCGAAAGCATTGGCTAAATTAAAGGCTGAGATATTCGCGGTTGCTGCTAGTTCTTGGCCTTCGCCACCGTGGTTCATTACTCGAAGCTGCATAGCAGGAACGTTCGCAAATGATGCAATACCAAAGACAAATGCAGCTGCAACGAAGAGGATTTTGTTGTCTACCACAAGGCCAACCACCACCAATGACACGATCATTGCGACAGCCCAAAACATTGAAGCTTTGCCTAGGTTTTTATCTGAAGAGCGTCCGCCCAAGGTGTTACCGATGATTAAGCCGACACCAACAATCACTAAGATCCAAGTTACTGATTCTTGACCGTAACCCGTGATGTGCATGGCGATTGGCGCAAGGTAGCCGTAAAGCGTCATGAAGCCAGACCAAGCAAAAGCGGTGATTGCTAAGCTGATCAGTAACATTGGATTTTTGAACGCTAGAAGCTGAGTTTTGATGTCCTTCGCTTCACTGTGACCGGTCGATTTAATCGAAGTCAGAATGGCAAGCATCGCGATAGTGCCAAGTGCTGCCACGGTAAAGAAAGTAGTGTGCCAGCCGAATTGTAAGCTGACCCATGTACCCGCTGGAACGCCAAGAACGTTAGCGAGTGTTAAGCCTGCGAACATTTGGCCAACGGCACGACCTGCCATTTTTTCAGACACTAAGTTGGTTGCAACAACCGCACCGATACCATAAAAAGGGCCTTGCACTAAACCTGCGATAACACGGCTGGCAAGTAGAAGTGGGTAGCTAGGAGCAAGGGCTGATAAGACATTACCGATGATGAACAGTGCCATTAAGCCAATAAGCACCATCTTCTTGTTAAAGCGAGCAAGGTAGATGGTTAAGATCGGTCCACCGATAACGATAGCCAACGCGTAAGCACTGATAAGGTAGCCAGCTTGGCCTTCTGTGATTGAAAGTGATGTGGCGATCTGTGGAAGAATGCCTGCGATAACAAACTCAGCCGTGCCGATTGCAAATGCAGCGAGTGTCAGTATCCAAACTTGGAATGGAATCTTTTCTTTATGGGTAGTTTCTTTATGGATAGTTTCTTGGTTGACGGTTTCTTGTTTCATGATGATCTACCTATGTAAATTCTTGTTTGTTAGGACGTGAGATACACGCCCTAACGATTGTTCTTTATGTCTTTGCTTCTTTGCTTCTTTGCGGAGTGTTAGCCGAGTAGAGCGCCGCCATCGATGTCGATGATTGACCCTGTGACGTATGGGTTATTAATTGCGAACAGGTAACCCATGGCTATCTCTGAAGGCTCGCCAACCTTACCTGCGGGTAGGTTGTTTTTGGCGTTGTCGTACATGTTTGCACGAGCGGAATCGTCCATGTTTTTGTAGGCTTCTGTCATGGTCAGGCCGGGGCTAACTGCATTGACTCGAATGGGGGATAGCTCTTTCGCCAGTATTTTGGTTACGCTTTCTAGTGCGGCGTTGATGGCGGTTTTTACGTAAGTGCCTGCCACAACCTTGCGTGACAACATGCCAGTTGTGAAGGTGATAGACCCGTTTGGTGTCATGTAACGAGCGGCATGTTTGGCTACGTTTAAGCTGCCCCAAAACTTAGTGTTAAAAGCTGTCTTAGCGTCTGCGGTTGCTACGTCTGTTACTTTTCCTGCGGGAGCGGATGAGCCAGCGGTTACGACTAAGTGGTCAAACACGCCAATCGATTCGAAGTATTCACAAATCGACTTTTCATCGGTGATATCAACGCCTGTGTGTCGGCTGGCAATATGTACCGTGTTGTTCTCGTTTCTTAGTTGCATCGCTAGTGCTTTGCCGATACCTGATGTGCCACCAATGATGACGAAAGTGTGTTTCTCTTGTTTAGTCGATTCGTTAGTCATGCTCTGAATTCCTGCGTTGTTCTGTTGATGTTTGCCATTATATTTATTCGACTAAATTTGATAATTGGTTAAAATATAAATTCATTATTCGGTTAATCTGAATAGTGTGACTGAGTATTCAAATCGAGCATTAAGATCGAGAAGTAAGACGAAGAGGTGGAAGCGAGAATCGTATGGATAAGTTTTCAGATATGGCGATGTTCGTCAGTATTGTTAAGCATCACGGGTTAGCGGCGGCGGGGCGAGAGTTAGGGCTTTCTCCTGCGACCATGACAGCAAGGCTTCAGGCGTTGGAAGAGCGTTATGGTGTGAAGCTGCTGAATCGAAGCACAAGACATGTGTCTTTAACTGACTCTGGGGAGCTGTATCACAAGGCGTGTCTGGAGATATTGGATAACGTCAGTGAGGCCGAAAATCTGATTCAAAATGGCGTCAAAGAGGTCAAAGGCTCGTTAAAAATCGCCGCGCCAAAAGACATCGGAAAACAGTACATTCTTCCTATTCTTTCGGAATTTTGTCAGCAGTATCCGGACGTTATTCCTTACCTATATTTGAACGATAACCTCTCGAACATTGCCGAATCTGGCATGGATATCGTGATTCGTTATGGTGAACTGGTCGACAGTAGTTTGATATCCAGACGTTTGTCGCCAAGCCGCCGTGTGCTGTGTGCTTCCCCTGAATACCTCGCTAAACATGGAACACCGTTAACACCACAAGACTTGGTTGAGCACGACTGCTTGGCGATGCTGCGCAGTAATGAAGAGCTCAAGACATGGCACTTCCAAGATAATGATATGAAGAAGTCGGTGACGGTTGTGCCGAAGCGATTTTCAGATGATGGTGAAGTGATTCGGTACTGGGCATTAAAAGGTGAGGGTATTGCGCTTAAATCGGTGCTGGATGTACAAGACGACATCAATAACCAACGCCTTGTGACTCTGCTTAATGGCTACATGAAAAACTTCAATACCGCGATGTCGGTGTCGAGTGCCGACTTGAATGTGGTGTACATCAGCAAGAAATATCAGCCGAAGCGTATCCGACTGTTTTTGGATTATCTTCTTGAGCACTTCAGTGGTTTGGTCGAGAGGTCAGGCTGAGAACAATTATTGTTAATTTATCAATAGTGAAGCCCCAATGATGGCCAGCTTTGTCTGGCGGCAAATGTTTATGATGAGAGGTCTGTCAGTGAAAAGACCTCTTCATCGTAGATGACACCATTCTTCTCTGTTCGTCACGCGATCGTGTTTCATCCACATTGAACACAGTAGCGCATGTATGCCCCCTTTTAACCGCTGAAAATTGAAGTTGGAAGGAAAGGTCAAGTTGTCTTCTCTCAAGTTTAGGTGAGAGATCGCCCTGCTTTATAAAATATTAATAATCAATATGTTAGTAAGGCAGCCTTTGAATCGTTATTTGAGCTTTTTATGATTTAAAGCGTATGTAATTACTTAGGTTTATCAATCCCCTCATCCAGAACCTAAATAAATCACGATATCAAATAAATTCGCGTAGCTCTCTTTTTCTACCCAACTGGTCATTTGTTGTCTTTTTTATCTATTTAACCCTCTAATATTTATCAGTTTTTTATTTTTCGACGCCTTTCCTATCAATGGTGCATCTCTCACAGAATTAAAATACATAAGCCAATAGTTGTGACATCGAATTTGAGATAGATTCTCGTTTGGGAACATTCCCGCTAATAAATATAATAATGGAGAAATATAATGAAAAACGTTCTTGGCTTCGTGACCCTTCTTGCTGCTTCTTTTGTTCACGCCGAAGACGCTATAACTTTCCCAACTCAACAAGCTACTGAGGTGAATGAGGCGATTGTCTTTCCGACCGTTCAGCATCCAATCGCGTTAGTTGGTGGGTACGAAATAGAAAATGGTATTTTGCATTCTCGCACTTACGATTGCGGAATTAATATCAGTGATCTAAACCTATCGGCACAACTTGTCTGGGAGGGGGCGACACCGAAAGTGATGATTGTTGGGGATGATCTAATTATGTGTCGTTCACTGGCTAATAGTCCGTTTGAGTTAGACATCAACCCGGTATTAAATCAGCTTCCGAATCACGACCTATATCGTTTAGAACTCGCGAATCATGTCATCTTTAACCGATAGTTTAAGGAGAAAACATGACCTGTCATTATGTAAATGAGAGTGAAAGTGAGGTCGGTGCTAGCACCGGCCCCACGCGGGCCAAAGTTGCCATTTTCGGTGCTGGGATTTCTGGCTTAGCAGTGGCTCATAATTGTGTAAAACAAGGCTTCGATGTGGCTGTTTACGATAAGGAGCTCTACACCGGAGGAAAATGTGTCGGAACGGTGGATGAGGGAGGCGTGGTTCATGAGCTTACTCATCGACAGTTTTTCGCCAAAAACTACAACTTGATAAACTTCCTTAAAGAGGTTCCTAGTGAGTCTGGCAATTGTTTAGATTCACTATATCCCCAGAATATGGTTCAGTTTTCTTGGGCGCAAAATAATAAGACGATACAGTTTCAACGCGGGTACTTTTCCCGTTTTGAAAAGCTATGGGACGACGCAAAGTCTGCTTATTCAATGCTTTATGCTCAAGTACCCATAAAGGACACGCTTTGGTTCAAGCAAAGGCTACAGAAACCGTATTCTATGGAGGAGTTGCTGGGGGTTCCTGTTAGTGAGTTTTTTGCTTATGAGTCTAGGCCTAGACTTGCCGATTTCCTTCGTTCGGTCTTATTAGGTTGGATTGGAGCTACCGATGATACGCCAGCATTGGCAATTTTGGATTTGCTCAACAATAAAGATGGAGGACTGCATGCCTCTGCCCCCGACGCGTACAGTTTGGGAATGAAAGAACCGATTAGTGATGCGCTTATTAATCCGTTGACTCACCATCTTAAAAAGCAAGGCGTTAAATTTCACTTAGGCTACAAAGTCAAAGCCATTTATCCCAATAAAAAACGAACTCGGATTGATAGTGTGCAGCTACATAATGATTGTCGTGTCTTAGCTGATTATTACGTCTTCGCGCTTCCCGCTCACGTTATCAAATCTTTATTCTCAGAGATCAGTTCAGTATTAAATTATGAGTATGTACTGAGCCACGGGTTTCAGTTCTATTTCTCTCAAGTCCCTTCGGTATTGAAGAATAGGACGGTGGGATTAGTTCTCGATTCTCCTTGGGGATTGAGTTATCACGTGACGACTCGAAGTACGTCTGAAGGAGAGGTGACATGCCTATCGGTAACAGCGACCGATCTTGATAAGGCGCTCGGCCTCCTTTACCAAAAGCCGATGTTGTCTTGTACAGAGAAGCAGGTAAAAGATGAATTACTGTTCCAGCTTTTTGGGCAATTAGATTTACTCGATCATTCTGCTTATCAAGGTTTCAGAGTTGGCCTTGGTGCGAAAATGGTGACACCTCAAGAATTGGAAACCTTATATTCTGATTACTTTTGTGGTGATGTGGTGACCAATGAGCGTGGGCAATCCCGTTATTGGATCCTGCAACACGCATTAACTCAGCCAACAGCTCAGAATTCGCTATCAACAACGATGAATAACTTTTCTAACGTCTTTTTTAGCGGTGAGTATCTGTCTGATCCAAGACAAACTTGGCGAGTCCCCGTCACGCTGGAACGATGCATTGAAACTGCCAATCTATGTGCTGCAGATCTGGTTGAGCGTGTCTCTTCTGAACGCGAGGAGCGTCGATGAAATCAAGTGTCTATTCACCTTTATCATCCGGGCTATTTTTACTTATTTTCCTAGTGTACGGCAGTGGCTTCTATCTGCTTGTGCAAAGCTCGATTTGGCTTGCACTAGCTCTGACTTTAGTTTTGCCTGTGTTGTTCTGGCCGTTGACAAAACCAGTCGAAAACGCCAGTGAGATAAAGCGAATCCTTGGTCTCGAAATGGGGTTTAACCTACTGTGTTTTATGGTGGTGAGTCAGTGGGTGAGTGTCGAGTATGTCGATAAAGGTTTGGTCGTGTTTTTTGGCGTCCAGTCTGTTGGTTTTGTATTGGTGCAACTCAAAAAACAGGCCTACCTGTCGATGTTTATCTCGATGGTGCTTACGGCGACAATTGCGTATTGGGTATATACGGGTGAACAAACCTTGCTGTTAGGAGAGGGCAAGATTCTCTTATTTGGTGAAGTGGTTCCTTGGCAATTAAAAGTGATTTATGGCTTTTGGTTAATTCAATTGCTGTTGGTGGAGTATCGCTCAGTTTTGCCGAAACTTACTCTCGCTATCTGCCATATTGCATCCTTTATGATAGCGATGGGTGCGGAGGATTTTTTCCATGCTCGTATCGTGACAGCCTGCCACCTTCTGTTTCTCAGCTTATGTTTCGATTTTAAGCGTTTAGATTGGGGAGGGAGGGACTTTGCTGTATCAAATCGATTGAGCGGATTTATTCAATTGCCAATAATTAGTAAGACGCTCTCTGGACTGATTCTGGGTGTCGTTGTTATCACTTATCTCGGAATTTTCTTTATGTAAATTGGTTCCGTTTTTCAATATGGAATGACGTGGGTGTTTAACTTGCCTCAAACTCTCCACGCCATTCCGAGGCACCTCTCTCAACCCATGACGTATCTCTCGAACTCAACACCCGGCTACGGACAGAGAACATTGAACTGGTTATGATACGACCAACATAAGGATGTGATTGGAGATAGAAATGAAAGTCGTCGGTAACACGGTTATCAAACCTTTTCACAAGGCAACCTGCCATTGTGGTGCAGTTGAATTAGAGCTCAGCTTACCTAACGGGATAGAAAAACCACGTCGTTGTGATTGTTCTATTTGCCGTCGTAGAGGGGCGATTGTGGGCTCTGTTGCGCTGGATGGCATCAAGATCCTCAAAGGTGCGGAGCATCTTAAGCTTTATCAATTCAATACCAACACCGCGAAGCATTACTTCTGCTCAAACTGCGGTATCTATACCCATCACCAACGCCGCTCAAGTCCAAATGAATACGGTTTTAACATCGGTTGCTTGGAAGGGGTGAACCCGTTTGATATTGGCGATGTGGTGACCAATGATGGCGTTAATCACCCTGCTGATCGCTAAGTCGTTACACAATATAAAAGGGATTAATTATGTCTGAATATGGAGCGGTCATTCGCTGGCAAAAAGCGGAAGATGAAGCCTTTAGCGACAACCAATACAGTCGCGGTCATACGTGGGAGTTCGATGGTGGTGTCACTGTACCTGCTTCGTCTTCTCCTCATGTTGTGCCACTGCCGTTTTCGGTGGAAGCGAATGTTGACCCGGAAGAAGCCTTTATCGCGGCACTTTCTAGCTGCCATATGCTGACGTTTTTGGGCATTGCTGCAAAGCAGAAGTACGTGATCGACTCTTACGTGGATGATGCGATTGGTGTACTGGAAGAAGATGAATCCGGTCGCTCATCTGTCACTAAGGTGACTCTGCGACCTGACATTGTGTTTTCGGGCATTAAGATACCAACTGCTAAACAACTCGACAAACTGCATCATTTGGCGCACAAAAACTGCTTTATCGCGAACTCGGTCAAGACTGAGATAAAGGTCGAGATGCGAGATTAATTTAAATTAGTCACAAGATTTCTTTGGAAGCTTCGTCTTTTGAGCCTTGTCATCGTCTTAAGGGTATTCAGGCAATCCAGTTGATTGCAAAAGAACCAAGCACACTATTTGAGGAACCCTCCATGACAGCGTTTAACAGTGCATCGAATTACGGTGAACATGCGTTTATCAAAAGCAAACCAGAGATGCTAGAGAGCATTTACAATACTGTCGATGTATTTCCTTACTGGGTAGCCGACATGGATTTTCAGGTAGCCGAACCGATCACTCAAGAGCTGAGTCGTTTGGTTGAGCGTGGAGTGTACTCGTATGAGTTCAATGAACAGGCGGTGTTTGAGGCGCTATCTCAATGGTATTCAAAGCGTCATGGTTTAAGCCTGTCTTCTGACAAGTTCGTACAGGTTCCGGGAGTGTTACCAGGCATCGCGTTGTTACTGCGCCAGTTTACTAATGAGGGTGATGGTGTGCTTATTCATACGCCGGCTTACCATCAGTTCGCTAATTTGGTGAACAAAGCAGGTCGTCAGGTCGTGAATAGCCCGTTGATTAATGACGGACAGAGTTATCAGATTGATTTTGCTGGTATGGAGCAACAGATCATCGACCAACAAGTGAAGACGATGATTTTCTGCAATCCGCACAACCCAACTGGACGAGTGTGGACACCTCAAGAAATTGAACAAGTCATCGAAATCGCCAAGCGCCACGATGTGTTGATCATCAGCGACGAAGTCCACTCCGACATTATTTTTGAAGGTCATTCTTTTACGAGCTTAACCAGCTTTGATTACGACAAGGTCATTGCCTTGATTGGCTCTCCGGCGAAAACCTTCGGTATGCACAGCATCTCAAATGGCTATGTGTACACCAACGATCATGAGTTATTTGAAGCGTTCAAAACCAATGTGGTGGCGATGTATCTGGATCATGGTAATGCGTTCAGTACGTTTGCAACCGTGGCGGCCTTTGAGAAAGGTGGAGAGTGGCTAGATGGCATGTTGGTGTATTTGCAAGACACGGTGAAATGGATCACTGAGTTTGCGGAGCAGCGCATTCCTCAGTTAAAAGTCTTCCAGCCGCAAGGCACTTACCAAGTGTGGTTTGATTTCTCAGGCTTGGATTTTTCGGAAGAAGAGCTAAAAAATGTGGTGTTTGAGCAGGCTAAAATGGGCTTAACCCCAGGAGGTTGGTTTGGTGCGCAAAGCCCTAACTTCATGCGAATGAACATCGCGACGTCACGCGATAATATCGAGCAATCATTTACGGCTTTAGCGGACGCGATTGATGGTTTTGAGCGAGGAAGTCAGACTCGTTCAGCTTGTTGTGATAGCGGCGCTTCAAAAAGCTGCTGCTGATATCGAGCGTTAGGCTCTAAAGAACGAAAAACCGCGAGGCTGCTTAGTGCATCACTGGCGGTTTTTTTATGTCTGTGTAATCCTACGTATGGTTTTATTGAGTGACAGTTAGAAAGTACTGAGAGATAGGTAGCGATCTCTTGAATGGTAGGAATAGATTGGTTAGCAGAGAGTTATGTTTAGCGTCCCACTGAATAGTTTTGTACATCGTGTGAGTGATAAAAGCCAAGTGATGGCGCATGCTGCAGAATGTGGATGCCAGTTGAAGCGAGTTCGTCGTTCGCGCAATTGGCTGTTGGTCGCTCAAGAGCATCAACTCGTTGAATTTAAAACGATGTTAACTCACGAAAAAGACGGTTGGATAGCAATCGCAATCGACAAAGTGCTGCCTAAACCTGTGGTGTGTTTGGCATCTCTGCTGGCCGCGACACCCTCCATGACCGTCGCTCAACTGGTGATGGAATCTGGATGTTCAATGGTAGAGGCAAGGTGTGCCATTGATGAGCATGAAGGGTTGTAAGTGTAAACTATAAGTGAGTCGGTCGTGTTGTGAAAAGAGAATCGCGAGCAGCAAAAAACCCGTAACGATATTACGTTTTTCAGCGCAATATCGTTACGGGCTTTATCATCTGTGCTTGTGCTGCTTAAGCTAAGCCATGTGGCTTATAAAGCGTTTACTCGATTAAGAGTTAGCTACTTTTACACGAATCGTGTTTTTGCCAAGCTTTGACAAGTTCAGCTTGTTTAGTGCCGCTTTAGCTTCTTCGTGCTCTGGCATTTCAACAAATGCAAAGCCTTTAGATTCGCCAGTTTCTTGGTCTAAAACTAGGCTGCACTCTTTTACTGAGCCGAACTCAGAAAATAGAACACGGATGTCTTGCTCTGCAGTAGAGCGCGATAGGTTACGAACTAGAAGTTTCATAATAAACCTTGAATATGAATTTACGCTGAGCATTGTCGCACACTTTCGTGCTCACCCTCACAAATAATTAGCGGAATAGCTCGGTTTACCTGTTCGCTGCTCTCATTAGCCGTTAACCGCGGTTTATCGTGATATCTGACACATATCCATGCTCGGTGCTGGTTAACGCCTGCTGCAGCATTTGAGCGGCTTCTTGAGCGGTCATAAAGCTTGAAGTATCCATTGCTTTGCCGCTGGTTCCCCAAAACTCGGTTGCCATTCCTCCGGGATAAACCGCAACGATTTTCATCGGGTGACCTTTGAGCTCCAACCTGACCGATTCGATAAAGCCTTTTACTGCCCATTTGGCTGCGCAGTAAGTAGACTCTTCTGCTTTAGCGCCTTGAGCCGCGGTCGACATCACAACAGCAATGGTGACGGGTTGATCTTTGTAGCGCTGCACAAGCTCGCGAATCAAAAAGATGGAAGACTCGATGTTGTTTTTCAGCATGTAGCTGATGGCGGCGGGATCTTGTTGTTCAATTTTACCGAAGTACCCACTGCCTGCGCTATGAACCACCAGCTTTGGTGTTTCAGGCAACGCATCCAATAACTCGCTCACTGATTGTGGATCACACAAGTCACAGGCTTGGCTAACAGTATTCGCTGGCAGGCTTTTTGCTAATTCAGCTAAACGTTGGGAGCTGCGGCCAGTGATCATTAAGCGCTGACGGCTGTTCGATGTGTTCGCATATTGCTTGGCTAAAGCTGCGCCTAAACCGCTGCTTGATCCGGTGATTAAAATCATGGTGACTCGGAATTATTGAATTGAATCGAGATAGTAAGGCTTTGAATACCTGTTTGCTGAGATCTAAGACCAAGATGCAGAGATCCATGAGCAAGATCGATAAAACAGAGGTTTGAGAAAGTCGTAGGAAGATAGGAAGATAACAAGATAACAAGATAAGCAGAAAGGAAAAAATGCCTAAAGGTAAAGCGCATAAAGGTAAAAGCGCCGGCATAGAGCCAGCGCTTTTGAAATCAGATTACTCTTCGTCGAACTGTTTGGTCGTGAATGAGTCTTCGATTCTGTTGAGTTCTTCTTGATCTTTCACTCGCTGTTCTTCTTGGCGAATGACTTTTGCTTCATTGAAGCGTTTCTTTTCCGACTTAGTCAGAAATTTTACAGCTTTCTTGTTAGTCAGTGCGTAAGCAACTACGTCTTCGCCTTTTTCTCTGCGGTCGTTTACACGTTGTGAGAAACGTTCATTGTCGCGAGCTTTACGCTCCGCTGAGGTCAACTTGCTCATGCTTTAAAGCCTTTTCAATTATTCATGGTAGGGAATCTACGCTTAGCGAAACAACGGGGAAGTGCTCTGAATTGGTGGAACTGTGTATCACATCCGCTCAACTGAGTTTAGCCCATTTGTATGCTGGTGGCGCATCTTAGCACAAAGGCTTGAGCATGCAGGTATGCTATTCGAGGGATTAAGCAGAGCAACCCACAATTTTCTGTTGTGGGTTGAGATTGCATTGTGGGCTGAGATTGTTTGCGGGATGAGATTATATGGTGGGCTGAAAGTGTCTTTCGGGGTAACGGTTACCGCTGATGAAAATGGGAACAGGAAAGAGAGGTTAAATTAAATCTTCTCGATATATAAGATCACTTCGCCTACTTTAAACCCAAATTTAGACATCTCAGTTTTGTTGAACAAGCGTTTGTCGTCCATCAAGAACATCCAGTCGTCTAATACGACCTCATAGGTGCTGCCGTCGACTTCGATTTCTAAGTCATATTTCCAATACAGAGCAGAACCTAGAGTCTCGCCATAAGCGGTACCGACTACATCATTAGCTGTGCCCGAATAGGTGTTTTCGCCGGTTTTTATTAGGTTCCAAACACGTGTTGAGCGCTCGCCATCAGCAAAAGAGAACCACTCTTTGATTTCTCCTTTGTCACCGTCCCAAGTCGCGACAAGCTTAGCGTCAAAACGGCGTAATAGGTTACCAGAGCGGTCGAGTACCATCCCGTAAGCCATTAGCTCGCCATTGAAAAAGGTTTCAAGCTTGAGCTCTGGCGTAGTATCTACGTGGTTTTCTAAACTTGCAGAGCCACAACCCGCTAGCCAAGTGAGTGAAAACAGTGCCAAAGCAAATTTTGTTATTGTTGTTTTTGGATTCATTTGTTCAAACCTAATAGTTGTTTGCGTAGACCGGGCTCAGATGTGTTTTCAGATAACCAAATCGCGAGAAAGGCTTCACCAAATTGCTTGTCTTGGATGGTGCCGATGGGTTGCTCATCGAAATAGAAGCGACTTACGTTGTCTTCAGCAACTCGGATAGTCAGCGTGCTGCCTTCCTCAACGTTGGGCCACATTGCGTACAAAGGCTTCAACCAACGCTGGATATTGTTGTTGGAGTAACCAAGTTTGCTCCACTGGTCTTTGGTTGCGTCTACAAGGTCTTTGCTGTCAATTGCTCGGTAGTACTCAAGTTTCAAAGCACGCTCAGAGTTAGATGGAGTGGTGTAGAACTCTGCAGAATACAAAGTCCAAAATAAGTAACTCATCTCACCTTGGCCACGCTTGTTTAAATCATCGACAGCAGAAGCGTTGGCATTCCCGGTAAAAAGGAGTGCTGCGCAAATAAGGGTTAGGGTGACTAAGCTAAATAGTCGGTTTCTTGATTGCTCGCTTGTTTGAGTGCGAACGCGACTAACATCGCTCTCAGATTTGAACGCTTGCGTAGGGTTGCGTGGAAAAGCCATAAGTCACCTCGTTGTTGCCATTTTGGGTTGTACTAAGTTGGAGTAAGCGGCCACCAGTAAGGGCAACAAAATCCCCCAACTTATTGCAAGGGCAGCTAACACCGATGCGTCTGGCCAAGTTGTCAGAAGGGCGCCTGCTTTGATGCCTCCCCAATAACTACTAGTACCTGCTACGAACCCTATGACAAACAAGATCACTTTCGAGCATTTTAAAAGCCAATTTAGGCTGTGGTTAAAACTGATTAAGAACATGATCCACAGGCAAACAAGCCACACCGGGAACCACGATTGATTAGCAATTTCAGAGTCGGCGGCAAACACGCCGAAGTGCAGTAAGAGGCTATCAAGCAATAGCCCCAAAGGTAATAAAATGAGTATTTTCAGATCGCTACTGCGAGTAGGGGAGAGAAGGAAGTGAACGGCCACAATCAGTGGCGCCACGAACGGGGCTTGCGCGGTAAAGAACGCGCTGCAAACCCAGGTCGCTTGAAACAGAACGAGATTAATAATCCAAAACCGTTTCATCTTTTGCTCCAAAGTAACGAGGTTTTCTAGCAACTAAGTGATGAGTACTGATCACGCGCTCTTTGAATGCACCTTCACAGTAGCAGAAATAAAAGATCCACAAGCGCTTAAACTCTTCTGAATAGCCGAGAGACTCTAACTCTTCCCAACTGTTTTCAAAGGCAACGTTCCAGTCGTTAAGAGTACGAGCATAGTGTAGACCGATGTCATCGATTTCTTGAACCACAAGGTCAGTGCTGGTGGCAAGGTGTTGAGTCATCACGGCTACCGAAGGTAAACAACCACCGGGGAAGATGTACTTCTGAATAAAGTCGACGCCTTTGCGGTATTTATCATAACGACTGTCGGCAATGGTAATCGCTTGAATCAGCATTTTGCCTGATGGTTTCAACAGTGAAGAACATTTCTCAAAGAAGGTCTGTAGATACTCATGCCCAACCGCTTCTATCATCTCGATAGACACCAACTTGTCGTATTGGCCTGACAGATTTCGGTAATCTTCTTTAAGCAAAGTGATCTTGTCGGTTAAGCCGAGCGCTTTGACTCGCTGTTCTGCCAGCTCGTGCTGAGCATCTGAAATGGTCGTGGTCGTAACGTGGCACCCGTAGTGCTGTGCCATGAATATCGCTAATCCGCCCCAGCCTGTGCCTATCTCGACCACGTTATCGTTCTCTGACAACTCTAATCGCTCACAGATGGTTTTCATTTTGTTTTGCTGAGCTTTGGATAGGGTTTCTGCTTCTTCGCTGTAGATAGCGGAAGAGTATTGCATCGAGCTGTCTAAGAAGCGCTCGTACAGTTCGTTGCCAATATCGTAGTGAGCAAGAATATTTCGCTTAGAGCCTTGCTCGGTGTTGGCATTCTTACGACGCAGCAATAGGTTTTTGATGCGAGAAATCCATTGTGTTTTATCGTCAAGCTCGTCGAGTTGAGATTGATTTCGAGCCATTATTTGAATCACTTTGGTGAGGTCTGGGCTTGTCCATTTGCCGTCAATGTAGGCTTCGGAAGCTCCAATACTGCCGTCAATCACGACATCTCTAAAAAAGGTTGCATCGTGAATCACGATTCTACCTTTCAAGTCTGCTTCTCGATCGCCGAACACCGAATGCTGATCGCGCTCAATAATCTCAAGCGTCGCGAATTGCAGGCTTTCTAGAACCTTAAAGATTAAAGCTCGATATTTACAGTTGCTTGAAACAGCAACGGATTTAGCTTGTTGTTCAATGTTGTTGTTTTGTTTGGCAAGCTGTTCCATGTAAACCTCGCTGATAACTCATTCTAATATTTTGTGCCAACTAAGCTGGGTTGTGCCCCTTAGTTGGAGCGAACCCAAGCTTGGGTCGAGTTCTATTATTTAGTTGCTGTGAAGACACTTAAGATGTTGAGTCTGGATGCCCCACAAACGGTACTTTTTTCAGGAATAATTTGAGAGCCTGATAATAAATGCCCATCACGACTTTCATCGTCATCGCCGGAATCTTAAATACCGTTCGTCTAATGTTTGTCTTGGTTACTGACTGTTTCGTCAGAGCCAGTGTCGCATCGAAAAGCTTGTCGTCTCGGCGGCTTTCGATATGAACTAACGTGCGTTTCGCTGGTGGCTTAATCTTCCAAAAATAAGTCATATTCAAATCCATGAATGGCGAAACGTGAAACTCTTTCTTAACCTTTAATTCTTGGTGCATGTCGATCAGGTAGTAATGTCGTTGGCGCCAAGGCGTGTTACTCACTTCTGCCAACATGTACTTACAATCTCCAGTTTCGTCGTAACAGAAGAAACAGTTGATTGGGCTGAAGTAGATGCCTAAACAGCGGCACTGAGCCAGCATCATCACACGGTTTGAATCAGGCCAAACCCCACCAAGTTGTTGCACTTTGGAAGCTATACGTTGCTTAAGTGATTTTGGTTCATACGTGGTGACATTTTCTTTTTTTTCAGCGAGATAATCCGATTCGACAAACCGAATCGGGTTGTACCATCGAGTTCCGAACAGCGCACTACGCGCTGTGGTTTGGGGCAGTTCATCAAGATCCAACCCCATCATATACAGCTGATAGCTAAACTCATGAGTGATGTCGCCAAAGCGGCGGTGTCTGACGTTGCCCCAATAGATACCGCTGAGCTCTTCACTCTTTTCGGATGCGATCTCCATTTCGGATGTCAGGGTTTGACTGTTCATAGCGCTGAACTCGTACTCAAATCTAAACCGAAGCGTTTGGTCACATCGAGTGCACTGTGGACACCGTCTTCATGGAAGCCGTTGTACCAGTACGCGCCGGCGAAGTGCGTCTGGTTTTTGCCACAAATCTGCTCACGCTTGTGCTGAGCTTCGACTGTGTTCGAGTCAAGTACCGGGTGATGATAAACAAAGCTGCGAATGATTTTTTCTGGGTCGATGGCTTCGCTTTGATTCAAGGTGACACAGAAGGTGTCTTGGCTTTCGATGCCTTGCAGAATGTTCATGTTGTAAGTCACACAGGCAGGTCGTTTACTGTCGCCATCCAACATGTAGTTCCAACTTGCCCATGCAAGCTTTCTGTCTGGTAACAATCGGGTATCAGTGTGCAGAACCACTTCATTGCGGCTGTATGGGATTTCGCCTAGAACCTGTTGCTCTTGCTCGGTCGCATCGCCGAGTAAACGTAACGCTTGGTCTGAGTGACAAGCAAATATCACTTCGTCGAAGTCTTGTGTAGCGCCATCTTCAAATTCAATCGTGATGCCCGCTTCATGGCGAGTGACTTGTTTGATCGATGTGTTCAAAGCGACGGATTTGTTCAAACCTGAAAGGATAATTTCAACGTAAGAACGCGACCCTTTAGGAATTACATACCATTGTGGACGGTTCGCGATGTCGAGTAGCCCGTGGTTGTAGAAGAATTGAATAAAGAATTTAAGCTCAAATTCTTCCATCTCCTCTAGGCTTGTCGACCAAATTGCTGCGCCCATCGGTAGGATGTAATGCTGGCTGAAAAAGTCGGAAAACTGGTTTTCACGTAGGAAATTGCCAAGGGTTACGTCTGGTGTGAATTCATTACTTTCAAACTGAGCCTTACACAGTTTGTTGAACTTTAGAATGTCAGAGACTAAAGACCAAAATTGAGGTTTGAAAATATTACTTCGTTGAGCAAACAGAGAGTTGATGCTGTGGCCGTTGTATTCGAATTTAGTGGTGGTGTTGTGGACGCTGAAACTCATCTCAGTCGGTTGCCTTTCGACACCGAGTTGTTCTAGAAGCTGATTGAAATTCGGGTAGGTTCGATCGTTGAATACGATGAAACCTGTATCTATCGAAAACGCCGAGCCTTGATGTTCAATATCAACGGTGGCGGTGTGCCCCCCAACATAATCGTTCTTTTCGAATACGGTCACGTCGTGGTGCTTATCTAATATGTGTGCGCAAGTGAGTCCAGAGATACCTGACCCAATAATGGCGATTTTCTTCATTGTTATACCATCCTTGAAGCGAGTTTTTGCCAAACTGGAGTTGGAAGCATTCTTAGTAGCTTCATCAACATGATGAATCGTCTTGGGAAATCGATTTCACTCTTTCCTTGAGCAATCCCGTTTACGATTCGCTGAGTTGCGGCCTCACTACTAATAATCATAGGCATAGAGAAAGTATTTCGCTCGGTTAATGGCGTTTCAACAAAGCCTGGGTGCACAATTGAGACATGAATATTGTGCTCGGCCAGATCAACCGACAGTGTTCTGCCCAAGTAGGTGAGGGCTGCCTTTGAAGCGCCATAAGCCTCGGCTCTTGGCAAAGGTAAAAAGCTGGCGCTGGAGCTTACTAAAACCAAACGGCCGCCGGGCTTGATGTTTTTTAGCCAGGCTTTAAGGGCGTAGCCAATTGAAATTAGATTGATGTTGATGACGCGCTCGAAAAGCTCAGCATCAAAATTCACTGGGTCGTTGATGTATTCACAATCACCCGCATTTAAAATCAGCAGATCGAGCGGCTTGTCTTGGTCGAGCTCTGGGAAGTTGTGGTAATCGGTTAAGTCGAAACAGAGCGGCGTAATGGATGAATGCGCGATGTCTGTCTCGTGAGAATCAACCAAGGCTTGCAGTTTGTCTGGGTTACGGCCACACGCAATTACCTGATGCCCTTGTTGAGCGTAATCGATAGCGAGTGATTGGCCGATACCTGAGGTCGCGCCTGTGATCATAATACGCATTATTGGCTCGCTCTCTTTTTGATGGATTTGATGGCGCAGCCCAGAACTGGAATGTGTTCGTACAACATAGAGCCGACATCAAGATAGTCTCTGTGATAGACCACTTGACCGTCGAGCATCTTGAGGTGGCTGTGTCCTTGCACTTCGATCGGCTTTTGACCGTTCAGCTGCTTATGAGAAAATTGCATCGTCCAATACACCGAAGCTTCGTCTTTCACTTCGAAAGTGTGCTCGATATGGAAGTAACAGCTCGTTACCTGGGTGTAGAGGTTCTCAAAGTAGTGCGTAAGCGCCGAAATACCGCTGACATGATGCAGCGGGTCTTGGAATTCAATATCAGGGTGATAAACCGTCTTAAGCACGTCGAAATTGTCGGTTCCGAGTTCTCGATACATGTTGAGAAAGTTATCAAGCCATAGAGAGTTATCCATAATATTCACTCTAATTATTTGAAGAAGGCTAAGGCTCTCAATCGTGCTTCTTTGTGCTCAACGATGGGTTGCCAGTATTCGCTGTCTATTCCGTTTTTAGCGATAAAGTCATGTGGGAAATGAACATGTTTATCTGGGATGTTTTGCAGCTCTGGTATGTACTTACGAATAAAAATTCCTTTTGGATCAAACTTTTCACTCTGAGTGATTGGATTGAAAATTCGAAAGTAAGGTTGAGCATCACAGCCAGTACTTGAGGCCCACTGCCAGCCACCATTATTCGCGCTGAAATCACCATCGATAAGGTGCGACATAAAGAAACGCTCACCCCAACGCCAATCGATCAGCAGGTGCTTGGTTAGGAAGCTTGCCACCACCATTCTTAGCCTGTTGTGCATCCAGCCTGTCTCAACCAATTGACGCATTGCTGCATCAACCAATGGATATCCGGTTTTTCCTTCGCACCACGCCTTGAAGCTAGGGTTGTCGTGATACCAATCTAAGCCGTTGTATTTCTGCTGAAAGTTCGCACCTTTAACCAGTTTAGGATGATGGAACATCAAATGCTTATAAAAATCTCGCCAAATCAATTCATTAAGCCAAGAAAAGGCTGGCAGTTGTGTGTCAAACAACAAATCGGGTTGTTGCTGTATCAACTGAATCGCTAACCAACGTGGGCTTACAGCGCCAATCGCCAAATAAGGGGATAGTCCAGACGTGCCTTTTATCGAGGGAATGTCTCTAAGGCGAGAATAATCGTTAACTTTATTGGCTAAGAAATTGGGGATCACGCTCTCAAGGACGTCTTGGCTTAGTGGCCAACGCTCTGAATCGGTACGCGGAAAGTCGAAATCGTACTCGCCAGAAAAACCACTTAACGATTGATTCAGTGGTGACGGGTTCTGAGGTGATAGGTTCTGAAGCGAATCCGTTTCAGATGA
Organism: Vibrio splendidus; assembly: GCF_024347615.1. Lineage (NCBI taxonomy): Bacteria > Pseudomonadati > Pseudomonadota > Gammaproteobacteria > Vibrionales > Vibrionaceae > Vibrio > Vibrio splendidus. Next base: position 1,636,423 of record NZ_AP025509.1, read on the forward strand.
ACCTGCTTGCGCTGATCCTATTGAATGCACTGGAGCGTGGCTGCAAATGATACCTTTCACCTGAACTTCTTTTAACCATGCGTTTTTGAAAGGTGTGAAAACCTTGAACATCTCACCTTGTTTATTCAGCACGCTACCTAATGGCAGAATCGTATCGCAGTCGGTTATCTTCAGTTTTATACCGCTAGCGATTAAGCGTTTGTCTCTTAACTGCTCATCCACTTCAGGCTCAGAATTAGCGTAAACACACGTCGCATCAAGCTGTTTGTATAGATGAGTGAGTTGTGCGGCTTGGTCGTCAAAATCGCGGGCTTTGAGGTGCAAAAGATTGATCCCAAATTCAGCGAGTTGGGATTCAAGTTGCTGCAGGTGACGATAGATTAAATCGGCTTTGATTGGCGCAAGGTGGTGTTGCTGCCATTGCTGTGGCGTTGAAATAAAAACGGCGATAGAGACGCCGTTTTCAACTGCCGCGACGAGCGCTGGGTTATCGTGAATCCTCAGGTCTCGTCTTATCCATAGAATGTCGCTCAATATCCGTATCTCAGCTTAAGTTCTTGTGGGTGCGGGTTTAGGTAAACCTGTGATTCAAGGTACTCGTTTGGATATTCCATCAAGTAGTGGTTAATCAGTGTTAGTGGAACTAACAGAGGAACAAGACCTTCTCTGAATGATGAAATCTGATTGGTAAGCTCTTGCTTGTGCGCGCTACTCAATTGTTTCTTAAAGTAACCTTGCAAATGATGCAGAGTATTGGCGTGGCTACCACGGTTCGCGTGGTGAGATAATGCCGTCATCAAGCCTTCAATATATTGTTTTGCCAACTCATCGATTTCAAGATCGTTGCTTGCTAATAATTTCCCAAGTTTCTTATAGCCTTCAATGTGGTGACACATTACCAAGTACTTGTGAGCGCTGTGGAATTGAATCAGCTTGTGTTTAGTTACGCCTTCGTCAACAAGGTTTAGCCACTTCTGATAAGTGAAGACACGTGTCATGAAGTTTTCGCGCAAAATAGGGTCATTGAGGCGACCATTCTCTTCAACAGGAAGTAATGGGTTGCCTTCCATCACTTGTTTGGTGAACAAGCCAACGCCTGTCGATTCAGAGCCACGTCCATGGTGGTGGTAAATTTTTACTCGCTCCATGCCACAGGTTGGGCTTTTCTGACACACAATAAAGCCAGCGATGTGTTGGTTGTTCTTTGAATAATTTTGACCGAACTCGATCAGTTCATCGGTGACATCGCCAGAACCATCTGGGCGAGAAACATGGATGATATCGTCTAACATTCTTGTTTGACGGATGGTTGGTCGAGGCGTTGGAAGACCAATGCCCATCTCTGGGCAAACAGGTTCCAACTCTACGTAATCTGCAAGATCGTCGGTGCAGAAGCGCGAACGTTTATGACCAGTATCGAACCGAACTTTATGACCGGCGACACATGCACTAATGCCTATTTTTATTTTTTTATCCATTGGTCAATTCCTTACGCTCATTGCTCGTTGTTATTCTTATGTTGTGTGTTTTGTTGCTTATTAAACATTACTTTAGTTCGGTTTTTACTTTGCTTACTAGCCAACTCTATGAGTCTTGTGAGGTACCCGGTAAATCTTTTCAATCTAATAAATGTATTTACCCAGTGGGTTGAATAACTGGCTCACACCTTTTGTGAAGTAAAGCGCATCACTTGAAACAGTTAAACACACACAACCTTCTTTGGTGGCTGGTTGGTGGGTGTGGTCACCATCTAACCAGATGAAGTCGCCTTTGTTGTAGACGCCCATTTCGTCTTCGAAACTGCCTTCTAAAAGAAGCGTAATCTCAAAGCCTTTGTGGGTGTGGCAAGGCACTTGTCCATCTTTGTCGATGTGCAGCAAGCTGGTGTGATGAGCTTCGTCATCAAAATCGAGTCGCGCTCGCGAAATTTTGCCTAAGTTCATCCAGTCTTTTCTCGCCACTGAGTTCAACGCGCGAGGAATAGTGAACGTGGTGTCTGCAACCGTAACTTGCTGAACTTCGGGTGTCACTTCGATAGCTTGAGATGAATCAGCAGTGATCTGGTCGATAGCGTCAAAATCAAATTCTTCGTCATCGGATAGGAGCGCATCCATTTCGCTGTCAGACAGTTTTAGCCTTGCTGTGTCGTTTTCAAAGGCAGATGTATCGCTTTCAAAGACAGTGTCAGCAGCTTGCGCCGTCAGCATGCTTACTTGTTGTTGGCAGTGTTCACACAGTTCTACATGGCTAGAGACAATCAAAGAAACTGAGTCTGCAAGTGTGCCATCGACAAAATCTTTCAAAATTGCGGCATTTGGGTGGTGTTTAATCATGATCTTGTTCCCCCATGTGAACCTTAAGTTTGGCTAAAGCGAGTCTTAGACGTGATTTCACGGTTCCAAGTGGGACGCCAAGTTGTTGAGCGAGTTGCTCTTGTGACAACTCCTGAAAGTAAACGCCTTTAACAATCGTTTTCTGAGCCAAAGGCAACTTCTCTATTTGAGTCATTACATGGCGGCTCATCAAATGATCACCAAACGGTAATTCATCACTTTGAGATTCCGCGACCATTGCATCTATTGGCCAAATGTCGTCAGCGATGGTTTGCTCTGCTTTAGCTTTTACCTTTCTTAGCATGTCGAAAGCAGCGTTTCGCATCACGGTGTAGACCCAAGTAGTCCCAGCGCCTTTCTCTTCGTTGTAGAGATGCGCTTTCTTCCAAACGTTAGTCATTGTGTCTTGAACTAGCTCGTTTGCAGCAGCCTCGCTGCCCAATTTGCTGATTCCAAAACGCTTGATCTTAGGTGCGAAGAACTTGAACAAACAGGTGAAGGCTTGTTTGTCTCGGTCTGAACCAACCAAAATCAACCAGCTTGAGAGCTCTGTAGGTACCTTAATTTCATTAGGTAGTTTGTTGTCGGGGATAATGACATGCTCCTTGCCGTTCCCTGAACTTCTGCTTTCGACTTGCATAGTACTTAACCATCATGCGAATTTGAGTGGCACTACGTGAAAGGAGAAGGTCGGGATCACTTTAATTTAAATTAATTTCCACTATACAAAATTATAGTGAAGAAAAGTGCTTATTGCCCCGTAATGATTTGATTCAAAAAAGGAACTAAAGAAGGAAAGCTAGCGGGTTCGGTAAATTCTGTTTTCTTTTCCAATGGGATAGGCATCATTTCGAGTAATCGCGCACAGATCCATCGTGGGCTTTCGAAGTCTGGAGTGGGGTAGAGCGTTCTGATTGAATCGTGGTCTTGAAACAGCTGTACTAAGAATGCAGTAAATACGTTCGGTACTTTGCATTCTAGATCTGGCCAATGAGGTAATAACCTGAACTGGCTTTTTATCAGGTCATCGTCGTCTCGAAATGATCCGTGAAGCTGAACCAGTTGTTGACCTTCGACATCGATTTCCAAAATTTGGTCGTCAGACATGTTGAAATCAACGATGGACACTTTGGTTCCCCAAGAACTGAGATGTTCAGAGTTGGTGCTGTCTTGGGTGGCAATAATGAACCCATCTCCTTGGGCCGCATGTGCAACCATAGCAAGATATTTTGGTTCAAAGATGCGTAGCCTCTGGCGACCTCCGGGCAGAAGAAATATCGGAAGGGGAAATACGGCGAGCTCGAGAGAAGACTCTACGAGTGTCTCTGGTTCGGCGTCTGTCCGTGTGGTCTGGCTCGATGAATTCGGCACATAGCACTCCTTAGTTCAAATGTAATTTGAGAAGATATACGCGGAGTCGGTGGTGTTCGATCAATTGATTGTGGTTGTTGTTATTGGGTGATGAGCTCCAGACATGAGCCAAAGCAGATGATTTTTTGTTGCACATGCTCATAAATTCATTGTTTTTACCTTCTTTCATACGCGTCATTAGGTAATATATGTACGAATAGTAAGCGGATGGGTAGTCGCCAGACGATGCTTCTATCTAACCTTCTTCTTTACCTGACATCGCATCAAAGGAATGGTCATGATTGTTATATATGGTATCAAAGAGTGCTTGAATCCAATTAAGTTGCAGCTCTCTAATGTGTTGCAACAGTGCTTAAACAGTGAAATGGGTTTACCCGATGACAAGCGAGCGCATCGATTTGTACCATTGGAGCGGGACGATTTCTTTTATCCAGAAGGACGAACAGAAGCCTACACCGTTATAGAGATCAATATGATGGAAGGTCGAGCGGTCAACACCAAGAAGCGCTTAATTAAGAAGATATTTTCTGAGATAGAGAAGCAGTTAGCTATCTCTCCTATTGATATCGAAATAACCATCAAGGAACAACCTGCACACTGTTGGGGATTTCGAGGTATGACCGGTGATGAAGCGCAAGACCTGAAGTATAAAGTGAAGGTCTAAGTTCTAAGTTCTAAGTTCTAAGTTCTAAGGTCTCAGGACTAAGATATATTCCACTTCAAACATTAGATTTAAAGATTACTGAGAGCGGCTTTAGAAAAACACTAAGCCGCTTGTTATTGAACAAGACCAATCGAGAAGGTTAAACCATTAGCTCTCGTCGTTCTCTTTTAGGTAACGGTGCCAGTTGGCATTGATGACATCAAAGTACTCCACACAGAACTCTTTCCTATCTTTCAAATAGTCGTTTTCCACTTCATCGAGCAAGTTCTTGTAGGCTTCAGGATCGCTGCCATACACCAAGCATAACGTGGAGAAGTAACGCTGTAGATCAAAGCTGTGCTCATCAATGTATTCACCCAAGTCGTAATACTCAGGGCGGTCTTCTGACTCGAAAGCGAACATGTCAGCGGCGCTGATTGCGGCATCACCTCCATGTTCTACATAGTTAAGTAAAAGCACGGTCGCGAGGTTATCAACGGCATCTTCCTCTTTTCCCAGTATGGCAATATTCTGGTCTTCGATATAAGCGTGCCCAGCTTCGTGCAGTAGAGTATGAAGCAAGGTATCGATAGCACCAGTTTGCGCGGTCTTTCCATACTCTTTTTCGTATTGATTCTTTTCAAAGTAATTAAGCGACTCAGAGTAGAAGCTATACGGGATAAGCACTTGATGCGTTTGTGGATCGTAGAGTGGACCCTCTTCCCCGCCGTATTGAATGGTTAATGGCTTTTCAAACATGAAGAGTTGGTTTGACAGGTCAATCACAGTGTCATTGACGCCACTGTTTTGAATTTCACGTTTGAGCTGCTCTTCTTCAGTATTTTGTGGTGAAGAGAACTCAACGATCAGGTTATTTTGGGTTGTTTGTTCACTAGATGCATAAGTCGGGGCAAACACTGAGCTAAGGGCTAGGCTGTAGGTCAGTGTTCGTTTCAATAATGTCATCGGCTATCCTTGTGATTATGCTGCGATTCAGGCTCGGTGTTAAGGTGATCCCCCTAAGTCATGTAACTCAAGTTACGCGATCCAAGTTATGTACCTTACGCTGTTTAAGCTGTTTAAGCTGTTTAAGCTGTTTAAGTTAATTGAGTTAATTACGGTGGTTAGATTACAAGTTTAGACTGAATTTTGAAGCATCGAGGACAGCAATTTTTGAAGTCGACACTCGCTGATTAATGAGTGACCCGCTTTGAGGTTCGGCTACAAAGAATTGGCGAGCTGAATGACCAGCGTTGATGTGATTCGTTTCTGTTGGTAATTGATAGATAAATTTCGGTTCAAGTGAACCCTTGTGCTATACTCCGCGCCCCAATCCGAATTGGCTTGTTAAATCTTAGGAAATTATTATGAGTGTTAAAAACGAACTTCAACAAATTAACAACCGTCTAGACAAATGTCGCAACAAGTTAGCGGCTGCTAAAACTCGTAATGATCGTCCTGTTGTTCGTCAATTTGAAGACGAGATTAAGAAGCTAACCAAGAAAATTGCTCAGTTGAAACACAAAGAAAGCTTCGATGTAAATCAAGAGCGTAAGTCTTTGGTTGATATGCCATTTAGCCGTGAGATTACAAAAGCTGAGCAAGCGGATATGGGTAAACTTAAGAAGTCTGTAAAAGGGCTCGTAATTGTTCACCCAATGACGAAGATCGGTAAAGAGCTTCGCATTGAGGTTATGACTGGTTACGCACCGAAAAAATTCTAATTACCAGTGATGGTGATGAAAGAGGAGCTAGTAATAGCTCCTTTTTGCTTTTTTAGGTATTAAAAAAGCAGAGTCAGCGGCAAGGATACTCACGCCGTTATCAACTTTTTGGAGGTGATTGTTGTCACAAATCCTTTTATCTCCTATAAAAGTTAACGTGTCACTAACATGGCACTAAGTGAACGCAGTAATGTGTTCGCTTTTCGAATCTACAATTTCTCTCCAGTTTGTATAAATATAGGTAGAGCAGCACAGATAATTACAGATAAAACTAGACTCATTAAGGAAGATGAGAACGTAAAAAAATAGAGGTTATATGAATCAATTAATTTCAATTGGACCACTAGAATCCTTCCTAATCGCGATTAGTGTTTTGTTTCTAGGTCATTTCGTCAATGCAAAGCTTCCGGTTCTCAAAAAGTACAATATTCCAGAGCCCATTGTCGGCGGCTTGATTGTCGCTTTTGCTATTACAGCCCTGCACTTTAACGGCCTTGATCTTGAGTTTTCCTTGCCCCTGCAGAACACGTTTATGTTGATGTTCTTTGCAACGGTCGGCCTTGCGGCTAACTACACGCAGCTGATAAAAGGTGGTGCTAAGGTATTCCTATTCTTAGGGGTGGCTTCGGTTTACATCATTATCCAAAACGGTGTAGGCGTAACACTTGCGACGGCATTAGGCCTTGAACCCTTAATGGGTTTGATTGCTGGATCTATCACGCTTTCGGGTGGTCACGGCACGGGCGCAGCTTGGTCTCAAACTTTTTCAGACACGTTTGGCATTGCCAATACTCTAGAAATCGCGATGGCTTCAGCGACGTTTGGTTTGATTATCGGTGGTATTATCGGTAGCCCAGTAGCACAAAAGCTGATTGATAAAAACCAGCTTGAATCTGAGTACGGCACTGGCACACAAACCCACGAACGTTTTCCTGAGCTTGTTACTTACAACGAGTATGAAGAAGACAAAGTAACAGCGAAGAAGGTGATTGAAGTATTGTTCATTCTTCTTATCTGTATCTCGGGGGCGAAATACCTAGAAGAGTGGGTGGCGACTTTTGAAATTTCTTGGTTGATGATTCCTGACTTCGTTTACGCGTTGTTTATCGGTGTGTTCATCACTAACGTTTTTGAAGTGACTAAGCTGCATAAAACCGACAGTGAAACGGTCGATATTCTTGGTACGGTGTCATTGTCGCTGTTCCTAGCGATGGCGCTAATGAGCCTTAAGCTTTGGAACATCTTTGACCTTGCGATTCCGTTTTTGGTTATCCTTGCGGTTCAGGCTGTGGTGTTGGGTATCTTCTCTTACTTTGTGACGTTCAAAGTAATGGGTTCTAACTATGACGCAGCGGTTATGGCGGGTGGTCACTGTGGTTTCGGCCTAGGTGCAACACCAACAGCGGTAATGAACATGGGTTCTTTGGTGAACCGATTCGGTCCGTCGCCACAAGCCTTCATGGTTGTGCCAATCGTTGGTGCCTTCTTTATCGATATCGTTAACCTGATCATCCTTCAAGGTTACATCTCGTTTATCGGTTAATGTTCGCCTGTGCTTAAATGCGATGAGCTCATCGCACTAAGATGAATACAAGAAAGCCAGTCTGTTGACTGGCTTTTTTTGTATTAGCGCCTCTAGAACTTATGCGGGTGAGCTTGCTTGTAGCTCTTTAAGAAGAGGGAACGCGGCTTTGGTGTGTTCTCCAGTGACGATGAATCCAACCAACTGGTTATCTTCATTGAAGCCTTTGGCGACAATGCCTTTAGGATCGAATCGAGTTTCCCAGCTCTGAGCAGTGTGAATATCGCGCCCTGCGAGCTGAATAGGGTAACTCGGTGTTTTCACCTTGGTGATCATATGAGGCAAGCTGAGCTTTGCTTCGCCCACTTTGATCTCTCCTTTATCCTTAGTCAGCTGCTTCGCCAACACGTTTGCCGACAAGATTGCTGGCTGTAAATAGGCCATCACACGACCTTCAATTTCAGCGCAATCACCAATCGCATACACATTGCTGGCGCTGGTTTTCATGGTGTCATCGACCACAATCCCTTTGTTTACTTCTATTCCCGCTTGCGTGGCTAACTGCGCGTTTGGTCTTAGCCCTGCTGCGGCAATCACGATATCTGTTCGTATCAATCGAGAAGAAGTGGTTTGCAACCTCACTCCATCAGACAGGTAAGTCGCTCGACAAATCGCAGAGTCGGTTTCGACGGTAACCCCTGCTTTTGTCAGCTCCCTTTCCAACTCAAGCGAAACGAAAGGTGGCACAAGGCTATTCAACAGATAACTTGCAGGTTCGATAATCGTGACATCTTTGCCCGCAGTTTGAAGGTCGAATGCGAGCTCTACCCCAATCAAGCCTCCACCCATTACGGTGATGCGTTGAGCGTCATCGATCTGAGCTTTGTGTTTCTCGAACTCTTCCAAACTATTTAACGTAATGGTCGCGCTGCGTTTAAGCCCTTCCGCTGGTGGTATAAAAGGCGTCGCGCCCGTTGCTAATACCAACTTCGAATAATGGATAGTTTGTCCATCAACACGAACACACTGCTGCTTGGTATCGATTTCGCTGACTAAAGCTCCGGTTTTGATGACCACGTTGTACTGCTCAGCCAATTGCTGAGCGTTATTAACGGCTAAGGCTTGTGGTGTTTGAGCCTGGCTGAATACGTGTGAAAGATTCGGCTTACTGTACTCAACCCCTGCATCTGCAGTGATCATGGTTATCGCGATATCTTGGTCAATTTTACGTACCATCTTTATGGTTTGTAGGGCGGCGAAACCACCACCCACAATCACAATGTTCGACATGCTACTTCTCCATAAATACTTCTTTGCCTAAATGGCATTCTGGGCAAAGGAAGTCATCCGGCACTTGTGCCCAAGGTGTTCCTGGCTCAACGCCTTGGTAAGGTTCACCCAACTGTGGGTCATATACCCATTCACACACAGTACAGCGCCAGCAAGTACAGTCTGCGCTGTGGTTTGACTTATCTTGAGCTACTTCTGTTTCCTGCTCTGTCGTGTCTTTGAGCTCGGCAGTGGTGTTTGCCGGTGCTGGTGTGGCTTCAAGCGGTGTAACATTGCGTGATACTTGCTTTGGTGCGCTGACTTCGTCTGGATTCACACGCCAAACCTCGGCCAGTGTCATACCGTAATCAATACATTGACGAAGTGCGTCTGTATCTGGTTTCCAGTGGATATGCTGAGGTGCGCTCACCTCGAAGTTGGCTTCACGTAGGCGAGCGTCGATACGTTTTACTGCGCCACCTGTCCAACCTGAAGAACCAAATGCCGCGGCTCTTTTACCTGCAAAACGTAAGCCGTGGATCTCTTCTAGTAGTGCAGCGATTTGCGGCATCATCACATTGTTCATGGTCGATGAACCAACAAGCACACCCTTTGAACGGAAGATATTGGCAAGGATGTCATTCTTGTCGTGCTTTGAAATGTTGAAGACCTTGATTGCTGTTTCCGGGCTGCCTTTACGGATACCTTTTGCGATTGCGTCAGCCATCATGCGAGTGTTGTTCGACATGGTGTCGTAAACAATGGTGATACGATCTTCTTTGTACGCTTTAGACCACTCGTAGTATTGCTCAACAATTTGCGTCGCGTTGTCGCGCCAAATACAGCCATGAGAGGTTGCGATAACATCGATAGGCACACCTAAGCTCAATACTTCTTCTATCTTCGCTTTCACCAAAGGTGCGAAAGGTGTGAGGATGTTCGAGAAGTAACGCAGACATTGATCGTGCAGCTCTACTTGGTCTAGCTGATCGTTGAATAGGTTTTCATCACAGTAGTGCTGACCGAACGCATCGTTGCTGAACAGGATCTCGTCACCAGTGAGGTATGTTGCCATTGAGTCTGGCCAGTGCAGCATTTTCATCTCAACAAAGATGAGTTGCTTACCGTTACCGACATCGAGCGTGTCGCCTGTTTTAACGGTTCGGAAGTTCCAGTCAGGCTGATGGTGATGGCCAACAATCGAGTTAACGCCAGCTTCTGTGCAGTAGACGGGTGTGTTTGGAATTTTGGCTAATAGTGCCGAAAGGGCACCTGAGTGGTCTTCTTCAGCATGCTGACAAATGATGTAGTCGATCTCATTGATGTCGATTTCCATCTCAAGGTTTGCAAGGAATTGTTCAGTAAAGCGATGATCAACGGTATCAACAAGCACCGTTTTCTCTTCACGAATCAGGTACGAGTTATAGCTGGTACCTTTGTTCATGTGGTATTCCTTACCATGGAAGTGTTCTGTTTCCCAATCATGGACGCCGACCCAATGAACATTTGATTTAACGTGAATAGTCATAATGATAATACCTTATTTAAATATCTAAGGCTCTCATTGCACTAGTTGTGCCATGTTTTTAAGTGTCTGTTTTAAATGTGTTTACTTGGTGTTTATGTTGTTTGGTGAGTCATTTTGACGTGCTACATTTTGTGGTTAAAATGAATCTTAGGTGTCTTTATGACTTTGTGGATTTGTAGCGGTTTGGCAAGAAAATTAATGATGTTTGCTCAGAAAGAGCAGGGTGAGGAACCTGTTTCAACAACGGGGATTATAGCGTAACTCCTGCGCTTCGCGAATTAGAACACGTGGATTGATCAAGTATTGGTGGCCTAAAAAGCGGCTGGAATGGCTAAAGCTGAGATAGACAAGATGGATGCGAAATACATAAATGAAAAAGGCCAGACGAGTGTCTGGCCAAAACAAGGCAGTGTAATTTAACAGTCTGAAGTGCTGTTGAAACTATATTTTGTAAAACGAAAAAGCGTTTTAAAAATTAAAGCGTTGTAGCAGTTAAGCGTTGTAACTGTTTAACGTGTTATAGCTGTTGATTCATTCGTCATCTTAATCAACGCGTTAAAGCGTCGTCACGATTTCATCAAGCGCTAGACGCGCTTTTGGTTTACCGTGGTTGTAGTCTTCGCCGTCTTTGTGGAAGCCGATAGCCAGTGCTACATCAACAACGTGACCTTCCAGTTCGTCAGCAAACTCTTCACCGATCATAGCGGCATCTACGCCTTCCATCGGTGTTGAAGCAATACCAAGACGAGCCAGTGTGTGCATTGTGTTACCTAGTGCGATGTACACCTGAGACTTAGTCCAGTTACCGTTGAAACCTGTTTCGTCTGTGTTCATTTCTGCGAATGCGTAAGCCCCTAAGAACTGCTCGTACATTTCAGCGGGTAGGTGACCAGAGCTTACTTCTGTGTCAGCACGCTTTGCGAATTTCTCTTTAGTGTACTTAGGATCGTGAGCAAACAGGATCGTATGTGACGCTTCTTTCGCATGCGGTTGGTTAAACTGGAACATGTTCTCGAAAGTATTGTGGAAGCGTTGTTTTGCTGCGTCACTCTCAATGATGATGAATTTCCAAGGCTGAGAGTTGATAGAAGAAGCTGACAAACGAAGTGCTTCTTTGATTACTTCCATGTCTTCCGCAGAGATGCGCTTTTCTGCATCGTATTTTTTAGCTGTGTAGCGAGTGTTTAGATCTGAAATGATTGGATGAGTCATGTTGAATCCTAATATCTATCAATATAAATGTTGTAGGGTTTTATGTTCGGTAACGTCAACAATAAACGGATAACGCATTTAGGCTATATCTCTATAGAAGTCGTTTCTAGAACAGTCAGCCTCTAAAAGGCTGAACGCTTAAATGGCTATCGAACATGCCCCAATAAATCGAGTATCTGCGGTAGCTCAAGTCGATGGGTGTAAGATAATAGAAGATTGGCTTGGGAAAAATAGCGAACACATCAAATCACTATGGTTAATAATGTCCATAATGATTTGATTAGTGTGATCTGGATGTGTGTTGGTTTTCGAAAATCAGCCAGTTAGTACGCTTTGATTCCATATTGGCGTAATAAAGAGGGAAGTACGCTGTCGAGGTTTGGGATATCTTCAGGGTTAAGTTCAATCAAGCTAAAACCGTGCTCTTGGTAAACTTTCTTGGTCGCATTTCGTTTGTCTTCTTCTATAGGGCCTGAATCTGTTCCCCAGAACTGAATGTATATCTTGCCGCTTGGCAGGTAGAAATCGCTCATTACTTCTTTTGATATCGGGAGCGGACGTTCATAGGCATGAACCACTCCCGCCATATAAAGCCAGTTATCGATGATCAGCTCTCCCTTTGAACGCACATAATGTCCGTCTAAGGTTCGGTGTTTCGCCTCAAATTTCTGACGAAAGCTAGAAAACGAGACATCGGTAGAGTGGCTTTCAGCATCATGCCCTAGAAATTCGACAACAGACTGCTTCAAACGTTTATTGCGAACCAATGAATCGTGCCATACCACAAATAGGTTTTGAGTCGCTTTATCTTCCCTTTGCTCACCGCCTGCTTGTAAGCCTGTAGAGGTGACGTGCCAGCCGTCGTCTTCTTTTGTTATCCAGCCAAGCTCATTGAGCAATAAGTTGATTTTCTTTGCGCTGAGTTGAAAGGCACCGCCGAGCTGAGTGGCGGTCAATGTGTTTCCTGAGAATGAATCCAAATCGATAAGCAGTTTCTCTGGCCAGACAATAAAGACACCGAACTTCTTATGTTCGACATATTCCCCACCAAAGCTTTCTCCTCGTTCTGTAAGAACCCAGCGCTCTTGTGAGCGCACGATATAACCCGCTGTTTTTAGATCGCTAAATAAAGTTTTAGCTTCTACGCCTTTTTGTTTAGCGAGTGCGGATGTGGAAATTTTGTCTGACATAGTCTTTTCTCAAATAGCAGAGTGATCCGCTGATGGGTTTTGGAGAGATACATGATGTGATAGCACTGATGAATACCATATCACATCTACTAATGGCAACTGCTGCTCACTGGTCTATGTTTTTAGTCGAAAGTCATGTCTGATTTTGATTTTGTGGGAAATGTGGTTCTTTTTGTAATTAAATTACATGATTAGCGATTTTACTCATCTGGGTGCATATTTTCTATACGTGATACGATGTTCTTTTATACGGTTTATATAGATCTTAGATGCTATATTTTATTTAGTGTGATTCTTATCACTATTTATTTTTAAGTATTACAAAACAAAGCGTGATCTAGATCTTGTGTTAATGGTATTTATTCTCATCAATTTGGCTTTGTAATTTAAATTCATGGTGTTTTTGTGATCTAAAGTGCTCTTGTTAACCCTAAAGTGTTTTTTGTGTGTGATGTTTGTCACGAAAGTTGGGCTAAGGTGCATTTTGGAAATGTTGTGATACATTTTAATCGACTTTTGAGTACACACTTTCGGTCATTTGACCAACCAATACATTACGGGGTTCTACCTATGTTATCACCAGAAGCAAAGATTAAGGTTCAAAACTTTGGTCGTTTCTTATCCAATATGGTAATGCCAAACATCGGCGCATTTATTGCGTGGGGTTTCATTACTGCACTATTCATCCCAACCGGTTGGTGGCCTAACGAAACGTTAGCATCAATGGTTGGCCCTATGATTACATACCTATTGCCACTATTGATTGGTTACACCGGTGGTAAAATGGTTGGTGGTGACCGCGGTGCGGTAGTCGGCGCTATCACAACAATGGGTGTTATCGTTGGTACTGATATCCCAATGTTCATGGGTGCAATGATTGTAGGTCCACTGGGTGGTATCGCAATTAAGAAATTCGATGAAGCTGTTCACGGTAAAGTGAAGAGTGGTTTCGAAATGCTAGTGAACAACTTCTCGGCTGGTATCATCGGCATGATCTGCGCGATCATTGCGTTCATCGTGATTGGTCCTGCAGTTAAAGTTCTATCTTCTGGCTTGGCGGCTGGCGTTAACGTGATGGTTGAAGCGGGTGCATTACCTCTTGCTTCTATCTTTGTTGAACCTGCGAAAATCCTATTCCTAAACAACGCAATCAACCACGGTATCTTCTCTCCACTAGGTATCCAGCAATCTGAAGAGATTGGTCGCTCAATCTTCTTCCTAATCGAAGCTAACCCAGGTCCGGGTCTTGGTCTTCTACTTGCTTACATGGTGTTTGGTAAAGGTAGCGCGAAGCAGTCTGCTGCTGGTGCATCTATCATCCATTTCCTAGGTGGTATCCACGAAATTTACTTCCCTTACGTTCTAATGAACCCACGTCTAATCCTTGCTGTAATCGCAGGTGGTATGGCGGGTGTATTCACTAACGTAGTGTTCGATTCTGGCCTTATCTCTCCAGCATCACCAGGTTCTATCTTCGCTATCTTGTTGATGACACCTAAAGGCTCTTACATCGGTGTTGTACTTTCTGTAATCGCTGCAACGGCTGTGTCTTTCATCGTAGCTTCAATCCTACTTAAGACTTCAGCTCAAGGTGACGACGAAGATTCACTAGAAAAAGCCTCAGCTCAAATGAAAGACATGAAAGCGTCTTCTAAAGGTGCAGCATCAGGCGCTGATGTAAACCTAGCGGATGTTAAAGCTGTTTATGTAGCGTGTGATGCGGGTATGGGTTCAAGTGCAATGGGTGCAGGTCTACTACGTAAGAAAGTAGCAACAGCTGGCCTAGACATTGAAGTGACCAACTACGCAATCAACAACCTACCGGCTGATTCGCAAATCGTTATTACGCATAAAGACCTAACAGACCGTGCTCGTAGCACTGTGCCAGGTGCGATGCATATGTCTCTAAGCAACTTCCTAGACGGCGGCGTATACGACCAACTAGTTGCTGAGCTTGTCGATGCTCAAAGTGGTGAAGCGAAAGTAGAAGCTCCGGCGCCTGCTGCCGCTCCAGCACAAGAAGGCAACAAGCTTGCACTCACTGACGACAGCATCTTCCTTGGCCTAAAAGCGACTCAGAAAGAAGACGCAATCAAGTTTGCTGGCGAACAATTAGTAAAACTTGGCAACGTATCACCGGAATACGTAGACGGCATGTTTGCTCGTGAAGAGCTTGTGTCTACTTACCTAGGTGAGTCTATCGCTGTGCCACACGGCACAATCGAAGCAAAACAATATGTACAAAAAACCGGCATTGTTTTCTGTCAGTACCCTGAAGGTATTCAGTGGGGTGAAGATGAAGATGATATCGCGAAGATGGTTATCGGTATTGCCGCACAAGGCGATGAGCACAACATGGTGCTGATGGCTATTACCAATTCACTCGATGATGAAGAGGCTGTGGAATGCTTACAGAACACAACAAACCCTGCTGATGTTCTACGTATTCTCAACGGAAACTAAAAAGCTCTAGTCAAGCTCCTGAGTGAAGGAGGCCAGTATCCCCCTACTGGCCTCATTTCGGTCTTAATCTTTCTTACAAGATTCAGTCTGAATAGCTTACTGCTTAATGCCTAAGGCACATCGTCAAGGTATGTTGTTGAGCCGTTAGCTATCTAGATTCAAATATTTATAAGGTCAAAATTATGAAAGCGTTACATTTTGGTGCAGGTAATATCGGTCGTGGTTTCATTGGTAAGCTTCTTTCTGATGCAGGTATGAAGGTTACGTTTGCTGACGTAAATGAAACGGTTGTAAATGCGTTAATTGAACGCCAAGAATACCCAGTTAAGATTGTTGGCGAAGAGTGTGTTGTAGAAGTGGTTAAGAACGTGACAGCAGTAAACTCAGCGACAAGCGCTGTAGTAGATTGCATCGCTGAGTCTGATCTTGTGACGACAGCCGTTGGCCCTACTGTTCTTAAAATCATCTCTAAATCTATCGCTCAAGGCATTGAAAAGCGTGCAGCAGCAAACAACACGGCACCAATGAACATTATCGCGGCAGAGAACATGGTTCGCGGTACTAGCCAATTAAAAGCAGCAGTGTTAGAGCACCTTTCTGATGAAATGAAAGCCTTCACTGAAGAGCACATTGGCTTTGTTGATTCAGCGGTCGACCGTATTGTGCCACCGGCAGAAGCGGGCGAAACAGACCCTCTAGCCGTAACCGTTGAAACGTTCAGCGAGTGGATCGTAGATCAAACACAATTTAAGGGTGAGATTCCGAACATCCCAGGTATGGAATGCACTGACAACCTAATGGCTTTCGTTGAGCGTAAATTGTTCACGCTAAATACGGGTCACTTGGTAACGGCATACCTTGGTGTACTTGCGGGTCACGAGACAATCAAAGACTCTATCGAAGATGACGTAATCCGAGCTGAAGTAACAGCAACGATGGAAGAGAGTGGTGCGGTTCTGATTAAGCGTTACGGCTTTGATCCAGAAGCTCACGCTGCCTACATCCAAAAGATTCTTGGTCGTTTTGCTAACCCGTTCCTGCGTGATGAAGTAGACCGTGTTGGTCGTCAGCCAATTCGTAAACTGAGCCCACAAGACCGCCTAGTTAAGCCTCTGAATGGCACATTAGAGTACGGCCTACCGAATGTTCACTTAGTAAAAGCAATCGCAGCTGCGTTCCATTACAAGAATGAAGACGACCCACAAGCGGTTGAACTTCAAGCAATGTTCGCAGAAAAAGGGTTTGCTGAGACATTAGAGCATTATTCTGAGCTGAATAGTGACTCAGAAGTTGTTAAACTAGCGGAAGAAGCTTATCTAGCATTGAAATGATAAACCATCAAAGTGCCACACCAGTGGCACTTTCTTATTGTCGAGCCGTTATGCCAATACAAACTAGCCACGAAACTGAATTACTCGAAGCCCTATCTGAAGCTGAGAGCGCTAGCGCCTGTCTAATGGCGGCTTACGATGCATTGGACGACACGGTAGATGCCGTATTAAAAAACATTTTCAAGAAAGACGACACGGCAATTAAATTTGTTGTTGAACCACTTCTCAACAGTGGCGGTCCGTTGGGCGAGATTATGATCCGCGCTAAGCTGCTATTAGGGCTTGGTGTGATCAGTAAAGAGCTCTACGATGATTTAGAGATTTTCGTTACCTTGAAAGAGTGGGCGAAAATACAAGGTGAAGACACTAGCTTCACAGAAGTCGACGTTATATTTGAGCTCAACAAGGTGCAGGCGATTCAACGCATAATGCCTATCGAATATGACTCGGAGATGGTGGAAACCATGTCGGGCCCAATGCTTCAAATGTTCTTGGGTCGACACAATCAGAAAGTGAAGTCGACGATCGTTTTGGCTATCACTGACATTATCACGACCTTATGCCGAGATAACGCACTGAGTTCTTAGTTCTAGTTTGCAGTCCTGCTTATCTTGTTTCACATCCTACATATCTTGTAGCTGTTCGTTCGTTTCAATCCAAAGCTTAAAATGATGGCGGTTTCTCTCGTTGGAGAAATCGCTTTGTTGTTTTTGTGTCTATCAAAAACTCTCGACACTTTCCCCCGCTTATCAAATACAAAAGTAGCAGGCACAAAAAAAGCCACGTTCAGTGGCTTTTTCTATTCAAGACGCTCTCTTTATTAAAAACGCCCTGCTATTCAAGACTATGGGGATTATAGGTCTTGGATGTTTTCAGCTTCTAGCTCTTGGAAGTAGCGTAGAGTCTTAACTTTAAGCTCTTGTTGAGCTGGCTCATCAGCAACGATGATAGCTTTACGGTGCATCTGTAGAGCTGTAACAGTCCACATGTGGTTTACAGAACCTTCGATAGCCATTTGAAGCGCTTGCGCTTTGTTGTGGCCTAGAGAAAGGATCATTACTTCTTCAGAATCTAGAAGAGTAGCAACACCGATAGTTAGTGCGTATTTAGGAACTTGGTTGATGTCGCCATCGAAGAAACGAGAGTTCGCGATACGAGTGTCTTCAGTCAACGTTTTGATACGAGTGCGTGAAGATAGAGAAGAACCTGGCTCATTGAATGCGATGTGACCGTCGATGCCTACGCCGCCCATGAACAGGTTGATTTTGCCGTATGAACGGATTTTCTCTTCGTATGCTGCACAGTGAGCATCGATGTCTTCAGCTTTGCCGTCTAGCAGGTTGATGTTTTCTGCTTGAATATCAACGTGGTTGAAGAAGTTCTCGTGCATGAATGTGCGGTAAGACTCTGGGTGGTTCGGGTCGATACCAACGTACTCATCCATGTTGAATGTTACAACGTGCTTGAAGCTTACTTCGCCCGCTTTGTAAAGTTCAATTAGCTCAGCATAAGTAGTTAGAGGTGTGCTACCAGTAGGAAGACCTAGAACAAATGGACGCTCAGCAGTTGGAGCGAATTTTTTGATAGAATCTGCGATGTGACGAGCAGCCCATTTACCTACTTTTGCTTTGTTGCTTAAAGGAATAAGTCTCATTGATTTTGCCCCTAGAAATTAAATTTTATAGTGTTCTGAAACATTAATTCGCATTATAAAATAAGTTACCCACTTCCGCTATTGTTTTAGGTCAAGTTTTTACTTTTTTAATGATATCTGTGACTAGAACTCTCAAGATTGCACATTTTTTGTATGGATATTTGGTGTCGTTAAACAAGATTAATACGTTTGTCATATATCGTCAGATGGGTT
Organism: Vibrio splendidus; assembly: GCF_024347615.1. Classification (NCBI taxonomy): domain Bacteria; kingdom Pseudomonadati; phylum Pseudomonadota; class Gammaproteobacteria; order Vibrionales; family Vibrionaceae; genus Vibrio; species Vibrio splendidus. The sequence continues at coordinate 1,654,876 of NZ_AP025509.1, forward strand.
TGATTCAGGGTCTGAAAGATCAACAAGCTTTGTTGAGTGGATGAGTGGATGAGTGGATGAGTGGATGGTCAGGAGTGCAATGGACGTATGATCAAAGAGTGATACTTATGTGGCACTGCCGCGCAAAAAAGAGGAGAAAAAGTGAGGAAGTATCACCGACAGGCGTGAATGAGCATGGGTATATTTAAGAATAGTGATTATTCAAAGCTATCACTATGAATTTTCTATAAATATTGGTAAAACTGGACAGGTTGGCTAAACTTACTCATTACGAAGAAGATGCGTTTTTTTTAAGTTGCCGTTAATATGCTATGAAAAAAAGCCCAAAGTGATTAGGTATCACTTTGAGCAGTTTTACTAATCTTCTAACACTAACTCTCTGTCGTATTCTTCCCTAGGCACTTCACCGCGTTTGCAGCCGTTTAGGGTATGAAAGCGACGGCGTCCACGAGCCAGTTGAATGTACTTCAACCAAACACGGTCTAACTTGGACTTAGCCTTATGAGGGTGAGCCAATACTTTGATGAAATGTCTTTCTTCAGCATTGGTCGGTGTTAGTTCACCAGTCTCAAGTGCAAGCATAGTGTCACCAAACAAGGTTAGGATTTCTTCTTCTGAAAGAGTAAAATCACCTGACTTAGCGAACCCTCGTGGGAATTTAATGGTGTCATAAAAACGTTTTTTTCCGTGTCGGAATTCGGTCTCAGACATATCAGCCTCAGTAATGTGGTTAGATAGAAATTAGTGTTTATTGCTCACGCGAAAATATTGTTAAAAGGCTAAAATAGGAAACAAAACGTTTTTGCCTTTACGATAAACAATCCTAGATCGGCTAGTTAGCAGATTTATTACAGAGATGTATTTTTGATGGATGTGAAAGTATTTAGAACCTTTCTTGAGGTTGCAAGGGTGCGCCACTTTGGGCGCGCAGCTGAAAACTTGTATTTAACACAAGCAGCGGTGAGTGCGCGGATCAAACAGCTTGAAGGCTATTTTGATACTCAGCTCTTCATTCGTGACCGCAATAACATCAAGCTTACCTCTTCCGGTGAGCGTTTGATTGGTTATGCTGAAGTGATGGTATCCACCTTACAACAAGCTAAGTTTGAGCTGTCGTTAGAGAGTGGAAAAGCCTTGCAGTTAACACTAGGTGGCACTCCGAATATTTGGGATGCGTATCTGCAAAACTGTTTAAGCGTAGTGACCGATTCTTTTGGTGGTTATGGCTTCATGGCTGAGGTGATGGGGCGCGAGCAACTGAACCGTAATTTGCTAGAGCGAACCTTAGATATGGCTTTCGCCTTCGATCAAATTAAAGCGGAAGAGCTAAACTGTAAAAAAGTCGCTGATTTGGTTTTGGTGTTGGTATCAACGCAGCAAGATGATCTGGAATCTGTGTTCCAACATAAGTATGTGTATGTCGATTGGGGAACGCGCTTCGGTTCAGAACACGCAGAACGTCACCCTAAAGTTCCAGCTCCGTATTTACGTACCTCTACGGCTCGTATTGCCCTCGATTTCATTTTAGAGAAAGGTGGCAGTGCGTATTTACCTGTTTCTATGGTTGAACCTTTTATCGACTCAGGTCAGCTGCATAAGGTGAAAGGTGTTGAAGATTGGTATCGCCCAATTTATCTCAGCTACCGCAAAAGCAGCACCTCGGTTGATGCGATCATGCAGGTCGAGAAGTTGGTTAACGAAATTGATCCATCGACCGCTTATACGTTGCAACAAGCCGCTGAACAAGCACCAGAGTAGCGGCATTCGCGGTAAGCAACGGCTTTGTTGATTAGATTCAATAAAAAATGGCTCCTAACTAATTGTATAGTTGGGAGCCATTTTTGTTTTAAACCAGAGATGATTTTCTTTTCCAAATCAGAGATAACCCTAACTCGGATAAAACCGTTTAAGCCTGGTATGCGTAACCTTTTTTAAAAGCCCTATTCTTCGAAAATTCTAGAGATTCATTAGATTCTCAATAGACTCTTCAAGAGAGTGTGACAGGTATGAATGGATTTGATTGCCATCCGTTGCGTCAATCTCAATTTTAGAAATCCCCTTACTCGCTTCTTCTTCAAGAAAGCTGAGAGACTGCTCGACTGATTGACTGGTGAGAACCTGTTGGTTTGATAAAACAATACGACACGTGTGAAGAACCATAGCCTTTTCCTTTTTATATTCGACAGGTCTCTGCATCTTAGTGTGCTAAGTACCTATCGTTGACGTTGTGAGAAGAGTTTCTTCTCAAGGTTAAATTTAGTCGAATTGCGTAAAAAGAAAACCCTTTTTTGTGATTTATCTAACCTTCAGTTCCGAAAGTGGCTAGCGACAATGACAGTTCACGGTAAACTTTTAGGTATCGGAGTAAAAGTTATGGCAAATGGGAAGAGCACAGCATGTCGAGAAATATTCATCACAACAGTACGTTAACGAGTGAGCAGTGCCATTTGGCTCGATATGCGCGAGACGCTCGCTTTGATGGGATGTTTTTTACGGCAGTAAAAACCACCGGAATTTTTTGTCGTCCGATTTGCCCAGCAAGCCCGCCCAAAGAAGAAAATGTCGAGTATTTTTCTCATCAAGCTCAAGCCTTGAAGGCTGGGTATCGCCCATGCTTACGTTGCCGGCCAGACAGCGCACCTTTTTCTCCAGCTTGGAAAGGTGTTGAAACGACTTTCTTGCGTGCTTTACAGTTGATTGATCATGGTGCGCTGAACTCAGGGTCAATCGTCGACCTTGCCACTCGATTAGGCATTTCAGACCGCTATTTACGAACCTTATTCGACAATTACATCGGCGTGTCGCCGAAGCAATATAGCCTTTATAGCCAATTGATGTTTGCCAAGCAGTTGCTGCACACCAGTAGCATGAGCATTACCGATGTTGGCTTTGCGAGTGGTTTTAATAGCACGCGTCGTTTCAATGATGCCTTTCTAAAAGAGCTTCAGCTCTCGCCAAGCCAAATCCGACGAACAAAGCTAAGTGAAAACCTGAGCAATCATATTCAGCTAGTCTTTCACGGCCCATTAGACTGGAACCATTTGCTGGGTTTCTATCGACGAAGAATGATTGAAGGTGTAGAGGACGTTGGCGAAGATTATTACAAACGCACAGTGAATGTTAATGGGTCAAAGGGTTGGTTCAAGGCTACTTTGGCCAAAGAGAACCGCTTAGATATTGAATTTGAGTTGGACGATATAAGCCAGTTAAGAAGCTTGATTACCAACATTCGACGTATGTTCGACCTTGACGTCGATATCGCCAAGGTCGAGGCCTTCTTTACGACTATCGATCCTAACTTGGTGGCTAAGAGTGGCATCCGCATTCCTGGCGTGTGGAGTGCTTGGGAAGCAGGAGTAAGAGCGATTCTCGGACAGCAAGTCTCGGTAACCGCGGCCATTGGTCAGCTTAACTTGTTGGTGCGAGAGATTTCTGGAACGCATTCGGCATCTTCTTTAGAAGATCCTGCTAATTCACAAGAGTCGTCTGTAATCCAAGAGAAAGCCTACTTCCCAACTCCTAAACAGATAGCGGAGGCTGATGTCAGCTTCTTAAGAATGCCGGGAAGTCGCAAAGAGACCTTAAAGCGCTTTGCCGAATACATGGTCGACAATGAAGCCGAACATCCTTCTAAGTGGATTGAGCTAAAGGGCATTGGGCCTTGGACGATTCAATACGCGCTACTTCGCGGGTTAAGTGAACCTAATCATCTGTTGGTTGGCGACCTGGTGGTGAAGAAGTTCATTGAGCATCGCCCAGCCATCAATACAGAGAGTGTTTCGCCTTGGGGAAGTTATGCCACGTTCCATTGTTGGAATCAGTCTTAATAGAAAGAGCGCCCAAAAACATCTGCAACCCACAAACATATGCAATAGCAGGCTAGGAGATATTATGGCTAACCGTTTTACTTATTATGAGAGCCCGTTGGGCACGGTGACTTTACAGGCGAACGATGAAGGGCTGCTCGGCCTTTGGTTTGAAACATACACCACCAAGCCAGAACAGTTAGGCGTTCAAGATGATGGCTTTCCGATCTTTGAATTGGTCGCCGACCAGCTCAATCGTTATTTTTCTGGTGAATCAATCCAGTTTTCTGTGCCGATCGCCGCAAAGGGCACGCCATTTCAGCAATCGGTTTGGCAGGCTCTTACTACCATTCCTTATGGAGAAACATGGAGCTATGCACAATTGGCCGACGCGATTGGTAACCCCAAAGCGGTGCGAGCCGTGGGTTTAGCGAATGGAAAAAATCCGGTGTCAGTGATTGTGCCGTGTCACCGTGTGATTGGTAAAAATGGCAAGCTGACCGGGTATGCGGGTGGTGTAGAACGTAAACAGCGCTTATTGGTGATTGAGGGAAGAGAAGAAGATTAAAGAGTCTTTTTCGGAATGTTTGTTGAAAATTGCGTATCAATTATTGGTGAACGTTAAGGGTTCTTAAAGTGTGACTTTGCAATAAAACTGCCACTTGCTGGAAAATACTTATTTGGTTGCATATCCTTTAACCATGTTCTCTAGGCAAGGATGCCCAAATGAATAGCCATCATTCACTTATACTCTGCTGCAGTAGCGCACTATTGCTGACGGGCTGTTTAACCGACACCACTCGACCCTTCGAAGTACCACAACTTGCTCTGTTCAAAGGTATGTATGAGAACGCAGATAATGACAGCTATCTACTTTTTGAATCCGGGCAAGTGACTTATCAAACAACGGATAATTCCATTACTCGAACCTATCGTGTTGATGATGACTTGATCACCATTGAATTTAATTCTGGAAGCAGTCGAACTGACTCTAGACTAGTGATGCGCATTCAACAACAGGGTGAGATGCTAACTTGCAACCAATGCCCAGCGATACAATTGAGTAACGTCTGGACACTTATTGAGAAGCCTTTGAAAGACAGTTCGAATTAGAAAAGATCTCCGAATTAAAAAAGATCGCCATTCAGCCATAGGTGAGCGGCGATACTGACGGCATAGCCAATCATGATCACTGGCATCCATTTTAAGTGTCCAAAGAAGGTGTATTTTCCATGCGCCGCCCCCATCAATGCCACACCTGCTGCACTGCCTATAGATAGCAAGCTACCACCGACGCCCGCGGTTAAGGTGATCAGTAGCCAGTTGCCCATCGACATTTGGGGTTCCATGGATAACACGGCAAACATCACTGGAATGTTATCGACAATAGCCGATAAGATTCCCACCATGACGTTGGCCCAAATTGGATCCCATTGGCTATACATCACGCCCGAGGCTAATTCCAAGTATCCAAGTAAACTCAAGCCACCGACACACATTACGACGCCGTAGAAGAACAGCAACGTGTCCCATTCGGCATGCGAAACTCTTCGAAATACATCGAATGGCACAACAGAACCGAGTCGTTTCAGGGCGCCTTCATCGTTATTGGCGATCGCCACCGCTTTTTTCTTCGCGAGTGAGTTGGGTAAAGTCTTACGTAAGTAATAACCAAAGAACTGCAGGTAGGCGAGCCCCATCATCATCCCCATCACAGGAGGGAAGTGGAGTACGGCATGGAAAGCAACTGCGGTCGCTATTGTCATGATGAACAAGAATACGATTCGTCTTGCACCACGTTTTAATTCAACGTGTTGATGAACTGTGTCGGGCTGAGTCGTGGGTACAAAATAAGACATGATCAACGCAGGGACGAGGTAATTCATCACCGAAGGGATAAACAAAGGAATGAACTCACTAAAACTCACATAACCAGCCTGCCATACCATGAGCGTTGTGATGTCGCCGAATGGACTGAACGCGCCGCCAGCATTGGCGGCTATCACGATATTCACACAAGCTAGGTTAACGAATTTAGGATTAGAGCCAGCAACCTTTAGAACAACGGCGCACATCAATAGAGCTGTCGTGAGGTTGTCGGCAATAGGCGAGATAAAGAAGGCCAGAATACCGGTTATCCAGAACAGAGAGCGGAAATTAAAGCCTTTGCCTACCATCCACGCTTGCAGCGCATCAAACAGTCTTCTCTCTTCCATAGCACTAATGTATGTCATGGCGACGAGCAGAAAGAGTAATAGCTCGGCGTATTCCAGAAGGTTGTGCTCGAGCGCTTGTTTGGCGACTTCAACAAGGTTGTGTTCTTGGTAGGTAAAACCAATGATTATCCAGATCAGGCCCGCTGCAAGTAGAACCGGCTTGGATTTTCGGAGTTTTAGGTATTCTTCCATCATCACCACGATGTAGGCGACAACGAAAATAGTCAGCGATAGGTAGCCAGCAAATGAATTGGTTAGCTTAAGTGGCTCTCCCAACTGAGAAGTGGCAGCGCCTGCTACCGTAGAAAAAAATAATAAAGAGAGAACAGCAGAAAGCTGGATACCTAACATGGATTACGCTCCGAAGTTAATAAGTTATTAACACGGGTAAAAGCGTAGACCTAAATAACCATGTGCAGTGTGATAGATATCTTAATAATTCAATAGATTATATAGAAAACAGTAGATTGGGTGAAAACGTGAGGTCACAGTGAAAGCCGTTGATTATAGGAACCTTGTCGTTCATAGGAAAACGGTCGATCATCGGCAACTCGTTAATCATAGAGAAATAGAGAAATAGAGAAATAGAGATTATAGAGATTATAGAGGTTAGGGAAAAAGCCCTACCGGGTTTAGTACCGATAGAGCTTATTCGACATTGCCAATATTATGCAGCATTGAGATCAAACGTCAGTGTTTGTTCTGCGGCACATACTTCAACAGGCCAGCCGTAGGATTGATATTCCAGCGCAAGTTTGTCTGCTACTGCGCGAGATACCGTTGCAGTGATCCACATGCCTTTGCCCATTACTTGATATTTAAGCGTTCTCATTTCCATCATCATCACCACCGTTCTCCTTCGATATTGGCAGCGCGAAGTCTATAGCACCTCTAAGGGCTGAAATTTCGAATTAAGCTCAAATTCTTTATAAAATGGCTCACGGTTTAGCCACGGTTCAAAACTCAACCTACAATAGGTGAACGATTGCATTTTAGAAGCGTAACCATGATTTAAGCCGCTGTATTATAATCGAATTAAAATTGAACAAAAAAAGCATGTAAGAGATCACTTACATCATTATCAGAGATCAGACTAGGTAAAAACCTGTCATTTGAAACCTTACTTGTGTGGTGATTGTGTGCGTTTTTGGTTGCGCTGTTGAAGCGAATTTTGTTTAGTTTTGTATGTGAAATATTCTAATTATTTTAGCGTATGTCTCTGCTTTTAAATCTAAATCACAGTTTTATATGTTGCTGTGGTTCTTTTGTTCAAACCGATACGCTATTTGATTTTGGTCATTAACCTATTGCTCATTAGTTTGCACTATCTATACGTGTTCTGTTCCACATAAACGAGATGTATAGAGGTCCTTATGACTAATCCAACTAAAACCGATCGTAAAGTCACGATCGGCAGCTATATCGCACTCGCATTCGCGATTGTGTTCTTTTCAGGCTTAATGCAGTCCAATGAATGGTATGGAGTGCTCGATTTTACAACGCTCAACGGTTCATTCGGTAAGGTCGCTTACGATGTCAGTGAAACGGCCGATGGTATCCAAGCGGCAACGACGTCACTGCGTGGTAAAGGCGGTAGTGGTGCTCGCGACGGTTTCATTTTTGCTTTGACACTTATTCCGACCGTGATGTTTGCACTGGGTATGATCAACGTACTTGAGCACTACGGTGCACTGGACGCGGCTCGTAAACTACTGACACCTCTGCTTCGCCCTCTAATGGGTATTCCGGGTAACTCAGGCTTGGCACTGATTGCTTCTTTGCAAAGTACCGATGCGGGTGCAGCGATGACGAGGCAGCTGAAAGATGAAGGGCATCTGACTAAGCGTGAAACCGATGTCTTCACCATGTTCCAGTTTACGGCGGGCGCGGCGATCGTTAACTTTTTCTCTTCAGGTGCGGTTCTGTTCACTCTAACGGCGATAGATGGTTCTTTGGCGGTAACATCGTCAATTGGTTTGGCTGTGGCTGTGATGTTCATCTTCAAGTTTGTCGGTGCGAACCTGTTCCGTATTTACCTCAACATTACTGAAGGCAAAGAAGACAAACCAAAATCAGACAAAGAACAAAAATTGGCAGAGGAAGTAGCATAATGAGCGAAGTTAAAGCAAAGAAACCAATGGTTACTGATATTTTCGTTGAAGGTGCTAAGAAAGGCTGGGTTATTGCGACTACCTCTACGGTACCGAATGTTCTGATGGCGTTTGTGATCATCAAGGCATTGCAGATCACCGGTGCGCTGGATTTGATGGGCAGTGTCTTTGCTCCAATCATGGCGGTAATTGGTTTACCTGGCGAAGCGGCAGCAGTATTGATTGGCGCTTGGATGTCGATGGGTGGTGCTGTGGGTGTGGTTATCACGCTGTTTGACCAAGGCATTCTGAACGGCAACCATATCGCTATCTTGGCGCCAGCTATCTACTTGATGGGCTCTCAGGTTCAATACATGGGTCGTATTATGGGACCAATTGGTACTGAAGGTCGTTATATCCCGGTGATGATCGCGATTTCGGTATTGAATGCCTTTGGTGCAATGTTCTTGATGAACATTATTTTGTAACGTGACTATTAACGGTTAGCTGCTTTTAACGGTTAGCTGCTATCAACGGTTAGCTGCTAACAGCTTTTAGACGTTACAAAAAAGGAAACCCCCGTTTGGCTTTCACCAAACGGGGTCTATTCTTTTCGTAGCCATCCTGCTACTGCGCGTTACTTATCTTTCAATAGGTAACTGGTGCTCCCTGCATCGTTCCTTGACGTGGCTAAATCCTTTAACCTATCCAATTCATCGCCTTCCTAGCGGTGTCCTTGCTAACTCATCATCCTGACAAGCGACTCTATCCTAGAGCAAAACTTCCTTGCTGATAACTCATCCTAAGCCATCAAATCTTCATCCTGAAGATACCTAATCCGTTAGGCTTTTTCCTGTTCCTGCCAACTCCCTGTCGACATGTGTATTAAACACTGCAGAGGCTTTACTCACAATCCACCTCAAGAAATAAATGTACTCACTAGCCGAAAGAAATATGCGTGGATTCATACAAAACAAGGGGTTGGGTTTGTATTTTAGGAATTTTCTGCGAAGCTTGATTGTGATCTCTTACGTTCGGTGTGAGAGATCTCTTACAAGTGCTCGGGCGTGATTATCATTTTATCTTGGCGGTTAATGTCGAAAAGATAGAAAAGAACACTGAGTTAAGACAAAACAATAGGGAAATATGATGGTTACAGCACTTTACGCAGCTCTGCTGACGGTCGTAATGATTTGGTTGGCGGTTGAAGTTATTAAACAAAGACGAATCAATCTTGTTGCTCATGCCGATGGCGGTGTTGAGTCGTTACAGATAGCACGTTCGGCACAAAGTAACGCGATGGATTACATCCCAATCACGGTGATTTTGATGGGGTTGCTAGAGATGAATGGGGCTGGTGTGTGGCTTATTCATGTCATTGGTGTGGCGTTTATTCTGGGGCGAGTGATTCACGCTAAAGGGATCTTAGCGAAAAACTTCAAAGGCAGAAAAGTGGGTATGGTGTTAACGCTTATCTGCATGATCTCTTTGATTGTCCTAAACTTAGCCTACCTACCTTTTGATAAAATGTTCTAGGGAGCATTATGGCATTGCGCCTTCCTCCTGCTTGGGCGATTGTCCTTGCAGGGCTAATACTCAACATCATGGCGATTGTCATGTCGAGCTTGGTGTTGGACAAAATTGAAGCGGAGAAATCGGAATACAACGATCGTAAATACGGCAATGTGTACTCTATACAACTGTCCTGGAATACGATCGAAACCTTAGAGCGTAAGCGTGAAGCGATTCTGATTCACCTTGATAAGCTATCCTCAGAAATCGCTCAACCTGCCACTGTTCTTGATGAAGCGCTTCGCGGACAACTTCGGAGTTGGGTGAGTGACGAGGTGCCGGCCATCTCGTTGGCTAATTTACCTAAGCTTATGATGCTGATAAACAATGCCCAAGAAGCGCAACGATCACGAATTGATGACTACTATTTGGATAATCTGACCTTGGTTGAGTTGATCCAAAGGCTTGATGAGAAAATGGCTTTCTATAAGAACATCGCCCTGTTTCTTCAGGTGTTTGGTTTAGCGCTTATCTTAGCTCGCGACCTAGCAAGAAGACCTTAGTCTTTAACCTTATTTACCTATTTACTTGTACCGCTAACGAGACTCACTTGGCAGGTTGGGGTGCTGCTGGCCTTGGTATTTTGGTAGCTGTTCTTTCAGCCCCTTAAACGTGCTCAGCGCACTGCCTATCGATAACTTATTCATCAACCAATTGGGCAAGATGCCACCTGCGTTCGCATATGCGGTGTAGGTGATGTAAGTATTGCCATTAGTGAGCGGTTGCAGCGTCCAAAGTGCGTCCACATCGTAAATTCGAATATACCCCGATTCTTTCGCCAAATAGTTAGACGCATCCTTTATCGACAAGACAAACTGCCCATCCTCGATGCTGTACTTTGAATAGGTCACCATATCGCGATCTCTAGCAGGCCAAGGCGCTTTGAATTGGGTATAGACGATGTTTTCTGCCTCAGATATCTGCATCAAGACACGGCTTTGCGACACATTGTCTATCCAGTTTGGCACGTTCTCGCTGTCTTCCAGCAACAGTAAAAAACCGGAGTAAGTGGTGGGCGTTTGCATTTGTGCTCGTATCTCTACTAAGCCTTCACTGTGAGGTCTCTTATCAATGATGATGCCGTTTTCACTTTTGACGAACTGCCATGGAGCTGCATAAGTCAGTGTTGATAAGGCGCAGAGCCCAAGTGCAAAAATCCTAGGTAATATCATTATTCTTCCATAAAAAGAAAAGCTTATCTTCTAGGAGTATAGAATAGAAATGGGTTTGATTCGTGCTAAAGGCTGACGGGTTTTCCTGATTTGAGCAGCGCATCGCCATTTATTGTGGTGATACCAATAGCTGGAGGCTTATTAAGATTTGGAACGTCGAAATGAAAACGGAAGCGTTCGGTCGCTTCCGTTTTTATTAATGGGCAATGGATAAAGGTTAAAGTTACTAGGCTAAAGCTTGTAGGTTAAAGCTTATAGACTAAAGCTTATAGGCTTCTACGGTTTTGATCGTCGTCCAGTTGCTGTTGGCGTCTTGGATGAACTCTTGCGTACCTTCCAACCATCGTTTTTGTACTGATTTGTCTAAGTTCAGATACAGCTTTCCATCTTCGACTTTCCATGCGTTAGGGTCGGTCTCAAATTTCTTACCCATAGCCACACCAAAGGCACAATAGCCACCGTATTGAGGCGCATAAGCTTCAGGATTGGTGCGGAACTGATCTCGGTTGTCACTGTTTGCGAATTGATAAATAGCGTTCTTATAAGTAGCCGTGAATTCTGATGAACCTTGAACGGCACCAGAATCAGTAAAGTAAGCCACTGGGTCATAGCCTTTGATCGCGATGTCATTGCTATCAACGCTCATGTCGATGTCTGCTGCCATCAGTGAAAAGCTGGTTCCTAGTAACGCGGCCAATAGAGTGATTTTTTGACTGGTCGATTTCATGTGTGACATATCAAGTTCCTTGTCAGTGTTGGTTATCTTGTTTGAAATAATTTAGCCCACTCGTCCGGTCTATAGAGGGACAAAAGAACTTAAAAGTAAGCGAATCGTTCGGAGGATGCATGGATCTGCTTTCACAACTAATGGAACACTTCTCGATACGTACCGGTGTTTTCTATTCTGGCAATTTGTGCGGAGTGTCGTCATTTAAGCCGCAGCAGGGTAAAGAAGGGCATCTTCATGTATTGAGAGCGGGTGAGTTGACCTTGTCTAGTGCGCACACGGAGTACAGGCAACTGTCACAGCCCTGCATTGTTTATCTGCCGAATAGCACACCACATGTGATAGAAGGCGTGGGAGACGGTGCTGAGGTCGTATGTGCGAATGTCGAATATCGTTCAGGGCAGATGAATCCTTTATTGTCTGCTCTGCCTGACGTGATAGTGATTCCGTTTGCGGGTGCACCTAACTTAATGCCAGTGATTGAGGTGCTATTTCGAGAGTCGGGGCAAGCATCTTCAGGACAACAATCGTCAGGGCAACAATATCTAATGGATAAGTTAAGTGATGCCTTGATGGCTTTGATTTTTCGTCATCTCATTGAACAGCAGCAAATTGATCAAGGGGTATTCTCAGCCCTAGCTCATCCACGATTGGCTTCGGTGGTTACGGCCGTTCACCTACTGCCTGCTCGTCATTTTTCGATTGCGGAAATGGCTTCACTGGCCGCGATGTCTCGAACTCAGTTTATTGAAGCGTTCAAACGAGAAGTCGGTGAGACGCCCGGAGATTATGTGCAAAAGTGGCGAGTCTCAGTGGCTCAATCCCTGTTATTGCAAAATAAGCCCATCAACTGGGTCGCTGATGAAGTGGGTTACAGCAGCTATTCGGGATTTTCACGCGCTTTTCAGCATGTTGCTGGGGTGTCACCGCGCCTTTGGCTAAAGCAAAATGTATCGTAAAACGCTCGGCAACCTTACCCAAGATATGGCTATTCGCATTGGGCTGGTCTATGTTTTAGCGGAAATTGTGCAGAGTTTGTTCTTTTCTCAAAAGAGGGTCTAAAAAGGTGGACTTTTTAAGCTTGTCGTAACATCCTGCTCGTCCTATTTTATCTAGACACCAATGAGACGAAGTGCCTGCTGGACATTATTCAGCCTCCCGTATCTCATTAAAGTATTAAGGAGTTCAACTTGAACCTATTTGTAAGAGACCTTACCGTTATCGATTCTTCATACATCTGTGAACACAGAGGGGTCGTAGGAGATAGTTGGATTTTAGATGTCACCATGTCTGGTGAACTTAATGAAATGAGCATGGTGCTGGATTTTAGTAAGGTCAAAAAGCAGATCAAACAGCTTGTCGATGAGCACGTTGATCACCGTTTGCTGCTGCCAATGCAAAGCGCTGCAATTGTTCTTCAAGCGAGCAAAGCGGGCTACTCTAAGGTTGATGTGTTGCGTGGTGACAAGAGTCTTCATCTACATTGCCCTGATGAAGCATATTGCCTGATTGATGCAGAAGCGATCACCATCGAGAGTGTGACCGCACACGTTTACAATATCCTTCGCGATAACCTACCAAGTAACGTCACCGGGTTAGAGATCACCCTTCGTCATGAGAACATTAATGGCGCGTTCTACCACTATACCCATGGTTTGAAAAAGCATGATGGTAATTGCCAACGCATCGCCCATGGTCACCGTTCTCCAGTAGAAATCGTGGTTGATGGTCAGCGTGACGAGCAACGCGAACAAGCATTTGCTCAGCGTTGGGAAGACATTTATTTAGGGTCTAAAGAAGACCAAGTTTCAGTTTCATCACTTAACCTGAGTGAACACGCGAATAGCGTTAATGATGAAAGCCACTATGGCTTCCGCTACACGGCGCCTCAAGGTGAATTTGAGCTAGCGATTGCTAAGAGTGAAACAGAGATTTTGCCGACAGATACCACAGTAGAATTACTGGCAGGCTATATTGCGGATCAAGTTGAGCCGAGCCTAGCAGAGAACCAATCACTACAAATCGTCGCTTATGAAGGTGTTGGCAAGGGCGCAATGGCGTTCCGATAACACTTCAACGAATGACACAGTCTCGTTGCTGACATGATGAAATAAAGGCAAGATAATCCGTTATCTTGCCTTTATTTTTTGTGGCTCTTTAAAGCTGGTTTAGCGGATAGTTTTAGATATAAACACTAACGAAGTAGCACGCGTCGCAGTGGCGTTTTCTCGATCCCAACGACCAACAAGAAACTCAGAATAAAGGTACCGAAGAATACGATGCTATCTTTGGCTAATTCGGTGATGCCCAGTATGCCGCAGACATTGAACAGTATGATAATGATCAGTAAATGACTTACGTAGATACCCAGCATACGATTCGAAATGGCACGAACCCAAGCGTAGTTACCCATGTTTGGATTTGCTAAAAGCCACATGAACACGCCCATCCCCCATAGCGCCGTGCCAAACAAGAAATCATTCATGTTGAATCCGACGTCGAACGTGGTGAGCCATGCCGCCTCAGCAAAGTGAATCAACATGCCTAACGCTAATAACCCCAACGCTTTAGTTGATGACACCTTCCATTGATTCTGACGAATAAGGAAACCTAAGGTCACCATTAAAGTGCCAAAGAACGGACCATTACGCGTGAAGAAGGGTGCTTCTAACCCGGTTAGCGTTGCGTAGCTTCCTGCCAAAACACCATAGCCATAGAGCGCTATGGCTATCGGTAATAGAAGTTTGTTGAGCTTCAACTCAACCAATAAAGCAATGATCAACACTGCGCAAACAAGGGCTGGAATGAACCACAAATGCACCAGACCTCCCTCTAAGAATGAGTTAAGAGGAGTGCTCATTAAGAAACCCCAATAGCCTTCACGTTCACCTAGATAGCCAAACTCTTCTACCTTCGCGAGATTGAATGGCATTACTAAGCAAATGATGCTCCATGCCAACCAAACCTTAAGCAGTGGTTTAGAGTAATTAATGACGGTTTCCCATGGCGATGCAGCCAACTTAGGCTGAATAAGATAGCCAGAAATCAGGAAGAACAGAGGTACCGCAAAACGAGCGGTTTGGTTGAGCACATAACCGATCCAAGGCACTTCATCTATTTGCCAATAAGTGAGTGCCATTTGGCCGTGTAAACCAATGATCGCCAAGATAGCAATCACTCGGCCTAACTCGATACTGGCGATGTGTTGTGAAGGCGTATGTTGAACGGAAGACATATCAGATCTCTTAGTAAAATTTTTACGAAATCTAGCAGCCTTTATGCCCAACCAGTTAGTCCTAAATCAAGGCTTATGACCTTTATTTCAGGGCTTGTGTCGGTTTTTTGAAGCCTGTCGCAGCTATATTAAACCCATTGCGGTGAGTGCAAAAATACCTAGCGTGCAAGTGATAAGAGAAACAACGGTCGTGAGCGCGATGATGTTAGCCGCCAAGGTTGAATTCCCTCCCATCGCACGAGCCATAACATAGCTCGCTGCTGCCGTTGGTGCCGCGCTCATCAAAAAGATAAGCCCGAGGTCGAGCCCTTCAAACCCTAAGTACCCAGCAGCCAATGTAATCAGTAACGGTGAGGCAATTAACTTGTAGCTAGAGGCGAACCACGTCGACAACTTTTCTTGTTTGAGCGAGCTAATATCCAGCGACCCGCCAGTACAGAGCAGGGCCAAAGGTAGTGTCATATTGGCAAAGTATTGCCCAGCGTCAGCCACCATTTTTGGAATAGGAATTGAAAGCGCATAGAAGACGACCGCTAAGAAAATAGCGATGATCAACGGGTTTTTGGTGATGGACTTGACGATTACTTTAATGGCTTTAGCGCCGGTGTCTTTGCCTTTGGGTGTTAGTGCAATCACGGCTTGAATGTTATACAGCACGGTCAGGGATGCGACATAGATAGCCGCCAATGCCACGCCTTGGTTGCCATAGATATTAGCCACATAGGCGAGGCCAATGATCGCGGTATTAGCGCGGAATCCACCCTGGACAATCACACCTTGATCTTTCGAGTCTTTGAATACCAATTTGGTTGAGAAAATCGTGAATAAGAAAAAGATAAAGTTAGCGATGACGCCAAAGGCAACTAACGTACTACTGGCTGAAAAATTGTGATTTGATTGAACAATACTAAGAAATAGCATTGCTGGTAAGGTGACTTGAAATACGACCTTAGATGCGACATCAATGAAATTGTCATTGATCAAGCCGATTCGCTTGAGTATCACACCGAGAAACAGCATTAAACAGATAGGGCCTGTTACTGACGCCGAAAACGCAAACTGTTCCCAAAGTGTGTTCATTCTTTTTCCTTTATTAGTCGATTTCAATTTCCTTTGAATACTGTCGCATTTTTCCACAATTCTTTGATAAGACAAAATGAATACCAAGGGTTAAGTAAAAAACTTGAAAAAAAGTACGAACGTGCTAAAAATAAAGCATCAGATTTATTATTGGTGAATGATGAGCAAAGGAAAGATAACCAAAGAGTATATTTTGAGCCATGCATTTGCACTTGCAAGTGAGAATGGTCTCGAGAGTTTGACGATTGGCGAATTAGCCAAGCAGTGTGGTATGTCTAAGAGTGGATTGTTTGCGCACTTCAACTCTAAAGAGAATCTGCAACTCTCTGTACTCGAATATTCCAACGCCATATTCACTGAAAGAGTCATCATTCCGGCGAGAGAGTTGGGCGACGGTGATATTGAAGCCAAGCTTAAACAACTGCTCGATAACTGGCTGGGCTGGAACCACTCGTTCCAAGGCAGCTGCATGTTCATTGATGCATGGAAAGATGCGGGCAGTGAAACCTCTGTGATTCAGAAGGCACTGCAGAAAACGATTTCAGTGTGGATTGATTACTTGACGATTCAGGTAGCAAAAGCGGTTGAAAGCAAACAATTCAGAACTGATTTAGACCCGAAACAGGCAACCTTCGAGTTGTACGGTCTCTACTTAAGTGCGAACTTGTTCTACTCATTACGAGGCCAACAAGCGAGCCACACTCATTTTTGGAGTGGTGTCGAGCGCTTGGTAGCCAGTTGGAAAGCGGTTTAATACATACAGCAGGTTAACTCGCAAATCATGTGAGTCTTGTTGAAGTAAGGTTTACAACAAAATTTTAGAGAAGTGGCGGCAAGCAGTCATAAAAAGCGCTATCGCCATTTTTTATACTAACAAATAGCACGGTCGTTCGATTTTTGGGCCGAGCTCTATCCGCCAAGATTTATGGCGAAACAAGGACAGGTCATGAGTGACAAAATCTATTTCAATACATCGAACAAATTCAGTTTCAAGCGTAGCTTGATTGGCGCTACAACCAATCTGCACTACATTTTAGCGCCGAGCCACGCAAAGAAAACGGCACGTAAACTGCTGCTCACTCCGATGCGTACCGAGCAAAAGAATGCCGATCCAAAAGGTTTGATTAAAAGTGAAATCAAAGGTCGTGACGGTGTATTGAAGACATACTCTCTGGGTACGGGCCCCGTTTGGGTGCTGACCCATGGTTGGTCTGGCACCGCGAGTCAGTTTTTCCCTCTGATGGAGCATATTGCTGCTAATGGTTTTACGGCCTTGGCTTACGATCATCCTGCTCATGGTGGCAGTGATGGCGTACATGGTCATATCCCAGCGTTTGTGAATGGTTTGGAAGCTGTTCTAGATTCGGTGGGGGAAGTGGCAGGTTTGGTCGGTCACAGTATGGGTACCGCTTCTGCGTTGGAGTGTAAGCACGTTAAACTAGAAAACAAACCTTTGTTGCTCATTGCACCTGTGTTGGATTATCTAGAAAACCTATTTGGTAGCGTTGCGCGTTCTGGTTACTCAATGAAGTTGTTTGAGGCGGTCGTGGGTGAAGTGGAAGAGCAGTTTAACTACCCAATTCAGTCTGTTGATCCCTATGGAAAGCTAGCGCTTCGTGAGTCTCAGACGATCATTGTTCATGACGAGCAAGACAAGTTTACTAAGTTTGATGTGTCTCAGCGTGCTGCTAATGAAATGGGTCGCGTTACCTTGATTGCGACTCAAGGGCAGGGTCACGGGCGAGTAATGAAGTGCCCACAAGTGTTCGAGAGCTTTGATAACTTGATTGGCTAAGTCTAACGAGCGCAAGTCAGTAGGACGCCAGTAAAAAGATCGTAAGCTCAAAGCTCAGAAAACATAAATAAAAAGGCCAACCAGACAGTATCTGGTTGGCCTTTGTTTTAGGGATTTAGTTGATGCTTAGTCAGTATCTAACTAAGCCCTATCTTTGTTAGCAGCTTGCAGGACCGATCTCTTTCCACACGCCCCATTGGCCTGTCGTTGTTGGATCTTCACCTGTTGTCCACCACTTCGCTTCCCAAACTTTACCACCTTGAGTTACTTGGTCGCCGCCAGTGTAGACCGCACTTGAATCCCAAGCGTTAGTACACGTACCGCCGCCTGTGGTTTTCTTAAGAACGTTCACTGAAGTAGCCGCTACCGATGTATCAGTGCCATCGCTGACCGTTACAGAGAAGTTCAGTGTTGTATCTTGCGCGTATTCCGCCGCGACAAAGCTCACTGAAGAACCTTGAACCGTTGCATCAATACCAGCAGGTACATCCCATGTGAAGGTCAATGTGTCTTGGTCAGCATCGCTCGAAGCCGAAGCATCAACCACGATTACATCACCCGCATTAACTTCAGTCGGAGCTGAAACAACCGCGACCGGAGCTGTGTTTACTGGACCTGTGTCCTTAGGGGTTACTGTTACAACAACGGTGTCAGTTGCAGTAGCACCTTCGTTATCAGTTACCGTTAGACTGAACGTTAGTACTTCTTGTTGAGCGACTTCAACCACATCGAAGCTTGCAACAGCCGCATTAGCGTTCGCCAGCGTTACTGCCGTACCGCTTACTTGTGACCAAGCGTAGCTCGCAATTGAGCCGTCGCTGTCTTTTGAAGCGCTACCGTCTAAAGAAACAGAAACTGGGCCTTCAACCGATTGGTCTGCGCCCGCTGCAGCTGTTGGCTTGCGGTTGACAGGATCTGTTGTTCCGCCCGCTAGGCCTTCATGCATTGCGTTGAGGATGTCGCCGTTATCTGCATCAATTTCCCAAGAGAATAGACCCGCAAGGCCAAGGCTACGAACGTACGCGCCTTTTGCTTTCACTGAACGGTCATCATCAAATGTGATTAGCTTGCCCGAAGTACGGTTCCAAACGTAAGGTGCTTCTGCCATTTCGTCGTAACCATATTCAAAGCCGTTGATGCCTTGGTTGTTTGCACCAAGCATGTTCGCCTTAATGCCTTTGTAATCAATAACGCCATCTTCCCATACACCCTGAGCAGAGCTGCCGGTCAGTTTGCCATTACCTACGCCAGTCATTGGATCACTAGGATCTGAAAGTGATGATGGTAATACGCCTTCCCAACCACGACCGTACATTGCTGCACCTACGACAAGTTTGTTCGCTGGAACACCTTGCTCAAGCAGCAATTGGATGCCGTTGTCTGTGGTGTAAGCAGGGCCAGTGTACTGTTCGCCATTTTCATCAAGGCCTGTGCCATCACATTGACCAGGGCGCATGAAGTTACCGCAGTTGAGT
Source organism: Vibrio splendidus (assembly GCF_024347615.1). Lineage (NCBI taxonomy): Bacteria > Pseudomonadati > Pseudomonadota > Gammaproteobacteria > Vibrionales > Vibrionaceae > Vibrio > Vibrio splendidus. The sequence goes on from NZ_AP025509.1 coordinate 1,674,044, forward strand.
GCTGTTTGGTGACCTAACACGTTGTTAAAACCGCCGTAGAAGTCGTAAGTCATTGCGAAGATGTAATCCATGTATTGGATAGCATCGCCGTAGTTCACGTCTTCAATCTTATCGTGACCAACACCGATCGCTGATGTTAGCTCGTAAGTACGGCCGTTGTCAGCTTCTAGCTCATCCAACATAACGCGCAGTTCTGCCATCAGTGCAATGTATGCTGGGCCATCATTTTCTGGGTCACCAAGCTCTGGCGCAGCACCGCCACCACCTTGGTATTCCCAGTCGATATCTACACCATCGTAGAATTTCCATGTGTTGAGGAATTTCTTAACAGACGCAACGAAGGTGTCACGGTTGGCTTTGGTTGTGAAATCAAAGAACGGGTCAGACAGCGTCCAGCCGCCAATCGATGGGATGATTTTCAAGTCTGGATTACGCTGTTTTAGCGCCATCATCATCGCGTAGTTACCCTTGATAGGTGAGCTGTATTCGTGACCTGCTTGAGGGAAACTCTTCTGGAAAGCCGCCCAAGGGTCATGAATCACCACTTCGTAATCGTTAACGCCCTGACACGCTGTCATGAGTGCGTTGTAGCTGTTACCGCCTACTGATTTCACTGATTCATTAGGACCACAAATTGGGATGAAGCCGTAAAGGATATGGGTCAAGTTGTCAGCGGGTAGGTTATCGACTGTGTAATCACGGCCATAGATACCCCACTCAACAAAGTAAGTGCCTACTACCGTGTTTGGGTCGGTGTTGTATGACTTGTTGTTCGGGTCAACGTTCATCGCAAGTGGCGCTAAGTGTGAACCATCGGTATCTGCAATCGTGATCTGAGCAGGAGCACTCTTGGCGCAGCCTGTTTCGTCACACGCCTCGATTTCCATCTGAAATAAGCCGCCTTGGCCGTATTCGAATGAAGCTGTAGTTTGGCTGCCAGTAATAGGGCCAGTGGCCACTTTAACGCCATCGAAGTAGATGTTGTACGTGTTTCCTGACGTTCCGCTCCATTGGTTGAACTTGACGTCGACCTTTGCTTTGTCGTGATATTTAACCATCTGGTTGTAGCCTGATGTGGTTTCCATCGCGAGTTCAATTTTAGAAAACTGCAGGTTGTTGGAACCGTACATGTCGATGCTAGGTGCTGTTGGATCAGCTAATGCTGTACCAGATAGCGCTAGAGCAATGCTCGCCGCACAGGTATTTATACGAATCATACTTTTTCTCTCATTCCTTGAAGGTTACGAGAACCAAATGGCCCCATAAACGGCTCCAGTCAGTTTTGAAGGAGCTTCCCAGTCAGTATTCGAGAGAGTTTTAATTTTATAACTGAAAATAAATACGTTTTCGATGGACAACTAAAAAATAGTATTTCGTTACAATTCTGTTGCTTAATGAGTGAGAGGCTGAGTCCATGTTTTATAAAATAAAACACCCTTCAGAAGTAAAATCTCATAAGTGAAAATCCACGACATGAAGTTATGAAAAGATGCGACAAACGATAAGAAAGTATCGCAAGTTGAAGCAGTATCACAAAGCGAAATGTGTTGGGTGAGCGGCGCAGATCGGTAGGTAAATATGAAAGTAGTGATGCGGAGAATACTTTTTACGGAGAAGATTATTATTTAGATGACTGTTATTTAGACGACTGAAGAAGACTGAGAAGGGGGGTTATCTTTTGAATTGCTCGGCTAAAGAAGCCCGTCTTTGTTGCATCACACTGTGGGTATCACCAACTGCAGTATCCTCGTAGCCTTCTTTAATAAATTGCTGAGATGGTACGCTTGGCTCTAATCGCTTCAAGCGAGGCGAATCGTAAGTACCACTGATGGTGTAAACGGTGGTTCCAGAGCCAGTGTTGATCGTGACGATCTTCCCGTCAAAATCGAATGAGGTAGTGATAAGACGATGATTCATCATCACACCGTTTTCTGAAAGTGTCAGGATGTCGGTGTTGTAAGGTGGCGCCGCAATCTCTATCCATGTGCCATAGACGTTGCTTGGGCTGACAGATTGCTGGTGGGCTTGGTAAGCAAAATAGCCCGCGGTGAGGGCAACCATAAAGCCAGCTAATAGGAAGCTGTAGAGTAACGAGTTGGCAAATAGATCTCTGCTTTTAGTCGGCTTTTTTGCCATTATCTCTTCATTTTTCGACTGATATTGTTTTAGATTCTATTAACTAAAACCTTAGTTTGCAAAAATTGTTCTAAGAGTTAGAAGCAGGATCGAATGTTCTAATAAATTTGGTTGCGTTAGTGGTTTTTAGCCTTGCTCCTCAGTATTTACGTTGTCAATGAAAGCGAATTCCAGAAATGCTTAAGCTATGCGTATTTATTTCTTGTAGGAAAGTCTCGAATTGGTTAAAACAATTATCACCTAAATTTACGCATAGGCTTACTCGGTGAGCTCAATAATTGCAATTTGAAGATAACAAGGAAGTACAATGATTAAAGAAAACACATACTTTGAAGGTGGCGTTAAGTCGTTAGCGTTTAACCAGTCTGGTGCTGATGTGAGTGTTGGTGTAATGGCGGCTGGTGAGTACACGTTTGGTACTGCGGCTCCAGAAAAGATGACGGTTGTTAAAGGTGCTTTGATTGTAAAGCGTGTTGGCGATGATGACTGGACGACATATCAATCTGGTGAGTCTTTTGACGTTGCAGGTGATTCTTCATTCGACCTACAGGTAAAAGAAGCGACAGCTTACCTGTGTGAGTATTTGTAACTCGCTCTAAATTCGTTTAATCAGGGCATCGTTTATCTCTGATTAAATAGAAAAAAACCACGCTCTAAGAGCGTGGTTAAATAAGTGATAGTAACCGGCAGTGGATAGTGTCACTTGTTTTTGCAGTCATCAAATGGATGACCAAATCGTTGTTCGTTGCAAAATCTCTTCAATCTTCAATCTTCAATTCAAAGCTCAAAGCTCAAAGCTCAAAGACAGACATTGGTAAATCAGTAAGTCTCAAATACGCCGTCGTTGTAATCCTGAATCGTCTGTTCAATCTCTTCCATTGAATTCATGACGAACGGACCATAGTGCACAACAGGTTCATTAATCGGTTCACCAGAAAAAACCAGCACACCTGAATCTTCTAAGCTGTCTAAAGAAAGCCAGTCAGCTTTGGTGAGCAGGGCAAGCTGACCTTGCTTGATCACTTTGTCGCCAATCTTAATGCTGCCTCGGTACACATAAGTCATGGCATTGTGATTAACATTAGTCCCTAACGTCACTTTTTGCCCAGCATGAGAGCGCCAATCCGCAACGCTTAATGGCACACCTGTTTTCTGCAATGGACCTTGCGCTCGTAAAGCCTCTGAATCATCGTTAGTTTGGTTATGCAGTTCAAACCCACCGGCTATCACTCTCAATAAACCACGTTGTTCGCTTTGGTGTTCTGTAATGCTTTCACTCTGGAAGTCGTGATATTGCGCGGGCAGCATTTTGTGTGACGCAGGCTGATTTATCCAAATCTGAAAGCCATGCAGTGCGCCTTCTTCCATCATTGGCATTTCGCTGTGAATAACACCACGACCCGCGGCCATCCACTGTACGCCACCGCTGCGTAGCTCTCCAACATTCCCCATGTGGTCTTTGTGTTGAAAGTGACCTTGGAGCATGTAAGTGAGCGTTTCTATCCCACGGTGAGGGTGCGGAGGAAAGCCACCAACATAGTCTTTGCTTTCATCCGACTTAAGTTCATCAATCATCAAAAATGGAGAGAAACGCGTGTTATTGAAGCCAGCGAGCCTTTGGATTTTGACGCCATCACCATCGGAGGTCGCATGTGCTGCAATCACATGATCTACTGTTCTTACACTCGTCATTTTGAAATCCTCATAAACTTGAATAGCTGTAGTTTATGTAATTTGATTTTAAAAGAAGATGGCATAGCGTTGAGTGACTTATTCGAAAATTTTGAACAGGTAACAATAATTTTGAACAGGTAACAATATGAAATTATGTCTATACTCAATATAGAGTAGACCGCCAAGGAGGCCGCTATGGCAGTACAGCAAAAACATGGCGAAAGGCAAGGTCGGATGGGCTTTGATAACGACTTTACAACGGAGCAAGGGCAGCGTTTTACCGAGGTTGCGAACAGCGCCGTTAAACGTCGCGTGAAAAAGCGTGCAATTGAAGCGCCGTTTATTCAGTCGGCTAAGCAAGCTGCTTTTAAAACGGTAGTGAGACCTAGAGGCAATAACCCAAACCGAACACGACAAGTCGTATGGATGATTGTGATCGGGTTAGTGAGCCTATGGCTTATGTATATGGCAGGTTAGTGCGTTTAGCCGTCAGCGATATTAATGGTTAACGTTGACGCGTTTTTAACAGCGTAACATTGTTCCCTTCGACTTTTGCTTCAAGACAATCTTCAAGCTCAGATGAATCCGATTCTGAGAAGGTTAGGTTCGTCGGTAGTTCTTCGATCAATGTCGATACTGGATTGTCGTGATAATAAGCGTATCGGTTTTTTCCTGAATGCTTGGCAACATACATCGCTTTATCAGCACATCTCGTCAGTTCATGTAGCTCTTGAGCATCTTGCGGATACAAAGACACCCCAACACTGAGCGTCAATTCCTTGATTCTCTCGTTTGTCTGGCAACCACTTTCGAATAACCCACAAATCCTATCTAAAATACCGTCTAGATCTTTACGAGTTGGTACATCGTAGAGCATCAAAACAAACTCGTCGCCAGCAAAGCGCGCAATCGAATAGTCGTATTCATGGCTTTTTCTGTCTCTGGTTCGAATGTTGTTACTCAAGCGATTGGCAAAGTGCTGTAAGACACTGTCTCCTACGTCGTGCCCGTAGCTGTCGTTAATGCCTTTAAAGTCATCAATATCTAAAAAGACCAATGCCGTAAGTGATCGCTCACTATCCACTGTCGCAAGCTTTTCCACCGCCCAGCGCTCAAAGCTCCAACGGTTGGCCAATCCGGTAAGTTGGTCTCTGTAGGCGAGATCTTCAATGCCTTCTTTATAAAGGCGTTGGATATAACTGACGGCTTTTGTGTAGTAATAAGCGGATGTGTGACACACCAAGCTCATGGTAAATAGGCTAAGAATAAATCGGTGTGTACTGTTAAATGGCAAAGAAAAGTTATTGGGCATCGCCGTAATTAAGGTGCTGATAAACAGACAAAATGAGGTGCTGAAGATAATGCCAATTCTGAAATCGTTAATGAAAATGACGGCTGCCAGAATAGGGTAGAGCCAAAGTATCCGGTCGGGAATAGCGTGACTGTACAAGAATAGGATAACCCCTTGTACCAGAAGAACACCACTCAGAATCAATTCTGAATATTCAGGGTTAATGACTTTTCTTACGTAAAATGCATTGGAGATAGCGATCAGTGCAAAACACAATTCGAAAACCGACAGTGTGTAATGTTGGCCTTGGAAGTAAGCCCAAGTGTAGAAAATGAATAACGCAGCGGCAGTCAGTGAAAAGGAGTGGACAATTTTTTGCTTGCGGGTGGACCGTATGTCCGCCATTTCTTCTAGGTGTCTGCCGACCAGCCTTTTCATGTGATTTGTGCCAAAGATTTTGATAATGGAGTTAATAGTAGATTAGATAATAAGCTACGCGGAGATTTAGAGGGCTATTTAGTGTGATTGTTATCAAGGTTTTATACTAAAAACTAATCAACCGATAATAAATAGTGATGTGTATCACTGATGGCGCAAGCTTGTCCGAGAGTGAGATAATCAAGGTTCGAATTGGCAAAAGCGATTTAGTTATTATCTACTTGCTTTCCAATGATTTACTCAACATAGTTTATAGATAGCTAAATGTTTATAGATAGCTAAATGCTTGTAGATAGCTAAATGTTTATAGATACCTAAATTTGATAGAGGCTCATTATGTTAATTACCTTTAGTTGCAAGGCTCATGCTAGCGTCACTATGTTTGGTGAGGTAGGTCTTCAGTTCATTAAGATGCTTGGACATAGTGGCGCGATCCCAGGAGCCATTGATGCTTCAGCGGTCCCTCAAGCACTAAACAACTTACGTGCTGCGATCGCCGCTGAGCAGAGCAAACCGGTAGAGCAAGAAAATGCGGATGACGACAATGAAGAAGAGGTTGTTGAAGCGCCTGTTAATATCGGTAGCCGAGCTTTTCCGCTAGTCGAACTATTGAAAGCAGCTATCAAAGATGAATGCGAAGTTATGTGGGAAGACGGCAGCGGTAAACGATTGTAGTTCGATTCGCGCAAAACGTAACAAGCCTATCGAATCTATTTTAATAGGAATGAATGTTGAGCCAGTGTCGGGCATACCATGGAGTTTGATGGTGATGAATCGACACTGGCGCTTTTTTTAGGCGAAGTGTTTCACTTGTGTCTGTTCGTTTACAAAGTTCATCAGCCTTGAAATGAGTAACTTTTGTTATCGTAATATCAATACATAACAGACCGTAAACAAAGTGATGCTGTTCACGCTTTCTTGACTCCCAATTCTGAACTAGGAATTTTTCCTAGTTATTCTAAGACCCTCTCTCATGCGGTCGATTTTTAGACTCCTTATTATTTCACGGTCAACTAACAAAGAATGCATGGTCGCAATTATGCCGTGCAGACCTCATAAATAATAAGAGAGTTCACAATGTTAAAGTTCCTAGATCAGGTTCGAAAACCGACACTGGATCTTCCGGTCGAAACCAGAAGAAAAATGTGGTTTAAACCCTTCCTACAATCTTACCTAGTCGTGTTCATTGGCTATCTAACCATGTATTTGATCCGTAAGAACTTCAATGTCGCGCAAAACGACATGATTTCTACTTATGGGTTATCAATGACGGATCTAGGTCTTATCGGTCTTGGTTTCTCAATTACTTATGGTATTGGTAAAACCGTCGTTTCCTATTACGCCGATGGTAAAAATACCAAACAGTTCCTGCCATTCATGCTTGTCCTTTCTGGTATTGCCATGTTGGGCTTCAGCTTCAGTATGGGTGGCGGCAGCGCTAGCTTATTCATGATGGTTGCCTTCTACGCACTGAGTGGTTTTTTCCAAAGTACGGGTGGCCCTTCAAGTTACTCAACCATCACTAAATGGACGCCTCGCAATAAGCGTGGTTCATATTTAGGTCTTTGGAATATGTCACATAACGTGGGTGGTGCGGGTGCAGCTGGTGTTGCTCTGTTTGGCGCAAACTACCTATTTGATGGCAACGTAATTGGCATGTTTGTTTTCCCATCTATCATCGCGATTGTGGTTGGTTTCATTGGTATGCGCTTTGGTAACGACTCTCCAGAAGCATACGGCTTAGGTACGGTTGAAGAGTTGTTTGATGAAGAAATTAGCGAAGAAGATACTATCGCTGAAGAAAATCAAATGACCAAGAAAGAGATCTTTGTTGAATACATTCTAAAAAACAAAGTGATCTGGTTACTCTGCTTCGCGAATATCTTTTTATACATTGTTCGTATCGGTATCGATCAATGGTCTACCGTTTACGCGTATCAAGAGCTAGGTCTATCAAAGGAAACTGCGATTTCAGGCTTTACTCTGTTTGAAGTCGGTGCTCTGGTTGGTACATTGATGTGGGGTTATTTATCAGACCTTGCGAACGGACGTCGTGCTTTAGTTGCTTGTGTATCGCTTGGATTGATTATTGTCTCTCTAGAGTTCTACCAAAATGCAACGAGTGAGTTCATGTACCTAGCGTCACTATTCGTACTGGGCTTCCTAGTGTTCGGTCCTCAACTGTTGATTGGTGTTGCTGCAGTAGGTTTTGTACCTAAGAAAGCAATCAGTGTTGCTGACGGCGTGAAAGGCACATTTGCTTACCTAATTGGTGACAGCTTTGCCAAACTTGGTCTAGGTATGATTGCGGACGGAACGCCAATTTTCGGCTTAACGGGTTGGAAGGGGACATTCGCAGCACTCGATACGTCAGCTGCCATTTGTATCGTGTTATTGCTATTCGTTGCGGTTGCGGAAGAGAAGAAGATTCGTCACGCGAAGAAGATGCACCTAGCGGCTCAAAACGCGTAATTAGTCTCTCGTGCTTTATTTGATTAAAGCACGTGAGATCATACCAATCGTTAGTTCGATTCAGTATCATCTCTATCAATAAATTTAATAATAAATAGCTCCTGTCGGGGCTATTTTTCTTTCTTACTCTTAATTCTGGTTAATATCATGATTAATGTTGCGCTTGTTGATGACCACGTCATTGTTCGTTCGGGCTTTGCTCAATTACTCAGTCTTGAAACTGATATTACGGTCGTGGGTGAATTCAACTCTGCGGCAGAAGCGCGCCTCGGATTGCCAAGTTGTCACCCTGATGTCGTTATCTTGGATATTTCAATGCAGGATGAAAGTGGCTTGAGCTTATTGGAAGAAATTCCATCAGGCATTGCCAGTATCATGCTGAGCGTGCATGACTCTCCGGCAATGGTTGAGAAGTCATTAGAGTTAGGAGCCAAAGGTTATCTCAGCAAGCGCTGCAGCCCAGATGAGTTAATCCAAGCCGTACACACGAGCGCAAATGGTGGCTGTTATCTCACGCCCGATATCGCTATAAAGCTTGCGACACCAATGAAGAATAAAGCCTCTTTAAATCAACTCACCCGCAGAGAAAGCGAAGTGTGTCAGTTATTGGCAACGGGGCTCGATGTGAAATCTATCGCCGTTGAGCTAGGGGTTAGTCATAAAACGGTGCATGTACACCGTGCCAATGCGATGGACAAACTCAATGTTAAGAACAACGTTGAGTTAGCTAAATTGTTCACTCAAGATCAGTACTAATGCGCTCCTATCTAGCCACTTCACTATGTGGGGTTTTTATGGCTGGCTGTGCATGGTTTTGTTTATGGGTTATTGCCTTCTATTTTATTAATGACCCTGAGTTAGCCATTCTGCTTTTCCCATTCTCACTTCGATTGGGAATGACGCTGCACACTCGCAATCACTATTGGCCTGCTATCTATATTGCAGAGTGGGGACTTGCGATCGCGTTAGCGTTATTGCTTGATGAACCCCAATGGCTGACCATACTAGTCGCCAGTGGATTAAGTATTCCTGCCACTCTATTTGCCAAGCGTTATTACTATGGTGATCAAAATCGTCACTTGTTAGTGATGGCGAGCTTAATCATGGTTACCGCATTAATTAACGTTGCCGTGGTGGATTCTCATGTTCCAGCCGTTTACATGGTGTGGTTAGCGAGTATCACGGGTGGATTGATGCTGGTACCTATGTGTTATCTGGTCTGGAACTATCTATTCCAAAATAAGTGGGCGCCACTGAGCTCTTACTTAATCCATAATGTTGTAGAGTTCAAAATCCGTCACATCGCTTTATACAGTGTGTTGCTGGTGGCCAGTATTTTGATACAAACCAGCTTGCCTGATGAACTAAGGCGCTTCGCCCCATTTTGTATGGCGATCCCTATTATCTTGCTGGCCGTACGTTACGGATGGCAAGGCGCTTTACTGGCGACCCTGTTAAACAGTGTTGCGCTGATTGCTGCTCATAGCGGAACGTCCAAACTCGAAATTACCGACTTACTCTTGTCTCTATCGGCTCAAACTATTACCGGTATATTGCTGGGCCTTGCGGTTCAAAAGCAGAAAGATCTCAACTCCAAATTGCGAAGCGAGCTTTCCAGAAACCAAAACCTTTCACGCCAGCTAATAACAGCTGAAGAGTCGGTTCGTCGTGATATTGCGCGTGAGCTGCATGATGAAATTGGCCAAAACATCACGGCAATTCGTACGCAGGCAAGCATTATTAAACGTGTCGATGCGGCTGAGATGAGCGTTCGCTGTGCGGGGACGATTGAGTCATTGTCTTTGAATGTTTATGACACCACCAAACGTCTACTTACAAAACTAAGACCTAAGATGTTGGACGATCTTGACCTAAAAGATTCTGTGGAACAGCTTATTCGAGAGATGGAGTTTTCGGATCATGGCGTTGATATCCAGTTAAATTGGCAAGGTGATTACTCGTGTTTGAGTGACACGCTCAAGGTCACTATCTTCAGGCTGTGCCAAGAATCCTTAAACAACGCCTCTAAATACGCCAACGCGAGCGAAATCAGAATTGAACTGATTCTAGGTGACCAGGCTTATCTTCAGGTATCAGATAATGGCATTGGTTTTACAGCGCAAGATCTTCTCAAAGGAATGGGGGTTCGCGGTATGCAAGAGCGTGTTCAGGCGCTCGGCGGCAAGATGACAATCAACGCTAATGGCTCGTCTTCGGGTACCAATATCAGCGTTACATTACCCAAAGTGTGAGAACGAATATGTTTGGATTTCTGCGCTCAACAACGTCCAAGAGTGATGCTCTGACAGATGATGAAGTCAATCAGAGTTATCGCTACTGGCGCCTCCACATCATGATAGGAATGTATGTCGGCTATGCAGGTTTTTACTTCACTCGTAAAACCTTTAATTATGCCGCGCCAGCCATGATCACCGACCTTGGTTTGGACAAAGGCGATATCGGCTTAATTGGCACGCTCTTTTATCTTTCTTATGGCTTATCGAAATTTATATCAGGCACGATATCGGATCGGTCGAACCCGCGTTACTTCATGGGGCTCGGCCTAATCGCGACAGGTTTGATCAATATCGCGTTTGGCTTTTCTAGTTCGTTGGCGGCTTTTATCTCGCTGTGGGTACTGAACGCATGGTTCCAAGGTTGGGGCTGGCCATCGTGTTCCAAGTTATTGACGACTTGGTATTCTCGCTCCGAAAGAGGCTTTCGCTGGGCTATATGGAATACAGCACACAACGTTGGTGGGGCGCTAATTCCTATTCTCGTGGGTTATCTAACGCTGCAATTCAGTTGGCGGGCTGGGTTTATCTGGCCGGGTGTGATTGGTGTATTTATCGGTCTTATCGTTTGCTGGCGCTTACGTGACAAGCCCACCACCATGGGACTCCCGACGGTAGGGAAGTGGCGCAGTGACCATCTAGAGTTGGCGCAAGAGAACCATGGACAAGGGTTAAGCTATCGAGAAATATTGAAAACCTATGTGTTCAGCAATAAGTACATTTGGTTGCTCGCCTTTAGCTATGTGCTGGTTTACATCGTAAGAACGGCGGTTAACGACTGGGGTAACTTATACTTAACCGAAGAACACAATTACAGTTTGATAAACGCCAACGCTGCCTTGTCTCTGTTTGAGATTGGCGGTTTCGTTGGTTCACTTGTTGCTGGGTGGGGCTCGGATAGGCTGTTTGGTGGCAACCGCGGTCCAATGAACATCTTGTTTGCCATCGGCATATTTCTTTCAGTTTCAGCATTGTGGTTAATGCCTTTAACCAACTTTGTGTTTCAAGCGGCTGGGCTGTTTTGTGTCGGCTTTTTTGTTTTTGGTCCTCAAATGCTTATTGGCATGGCGGCGGCAGAATGCTCGCACAAAGACTCTGCTGGGGCGGCGACAGGTTTTGTTGGCTTGTTTGCTTACATGGGTGCAGCACTTTCTGGTTACCCATTAGCGCTCGTTCTAGAAACTTATGGCTGGAGTGGATTCTTCATTACCATCTCGACTTGTGCGGCCGTTATTGGCTTGCTGCTACTGCCTTTCCTACAAGCTCAATCACCTCAGAAAAGTGCAGAGGCTCGCTCTGGTTTTTAAGGGGCTTCTTCGTCAATAAGATAGCTGCTAATGGTCCTCTGGTTATTGTGCAGCTATCCTATCTTCAGCGTTTTTTATACGTAGCATTCAAATGTGACTCTTTTCACGCTTTTCATCGTTCTCACCCGTTTCTAAGAATTTTTCCTATTGCGTCTAAGACCTCATCTCATGTGGGTTCTAGCTGCTCTCTGTAGTCTTTCTAATTATTTACGTTATTAGAAATCAGCTCTCTGAATTGTGTTCAAAGAGCTCACTACGGAAAACGCCATGTCACTCAGTCACTTCTCAGAACACTCATTTTTCCCAATGGAAAACACCATCCAAAATTATGCATGGGGGAGCATTTCTTCGATACGTGAGCTGTTTGGCTTTAAGAATGAGACACAAGAGCCGCAAGCGGAAGTTTGGATGGGAGCGCATCCGAAGGGTTGCTCAATGGTTAAGCTTGACCAACATTTGGTGCCTCTCTCTGAGCTGATTAACAAGAATAAACCCGCTTATCTATCAAGCGATATTGCGCAGGAGTTCGGTGAACTGCCGTTCTTGTTTAAGATCTTGGCTGCAGAAAAAGCTTTGTCTGTTCAGGTTCACCCAAACAAGCGCCAAGCTGAAATTGGCTTTGCTAGAGAAGAGCAAGCAAGAATCCCCCTAAACGCAGGGCACCGTAATTACAAAGACTCTAACCACAAACCTGAATTGGTTTACGCGATCACTGAATACCAAGCGATGAATGGCTTTCGAGAATTCGATGAAATATTAGGTCTGTTCAGAAAGTTGGATTCGAGCGAGCTGGCTGGTTTGGTTGAAGAGTTTGGTAACCACCTTGATTCTCTAGGTTTAGAAGCATTTTTCCGCGATCTGCTAACGCTAAATGACCAACGTAAACACCGAGCATTAGAGCAACTTCTGACTTACGCAGCATCTCATCAAGACCAAGCTGAGTTTGCTTTGGTTACTGAGCTTAGCCATCAGTACCCGAACGATATCGGTTTGTTTTGTGTTCTGCTGCTTAACTTGATCACACTAAAGCCAGGTGAAGCTATGTATTTGAATGCGAACACTCCGCATGCTTACATTAAGGGAACCGGGCTTGAGATTATGGCAAATTCAGACAACGTGCTCCGAGCCGGTTTAACGCCAAAACACATTGATGTCGCTGAGTTAGTCGCCTGCACAAAATTCACGCCAATTCCGTTCGAACGCTTGTTGTTGGCGCCCTCAAAACTGGGGCAATGTGATAACTATGATATTCCTGTCAGTGATTTTGATTTCAATATCTTTCATCGCCCTCATCAAGAAGAAGTCATCACAAGCGGTGCTGAAATTTTAATGGCGATAGACGATGATTTAACGTTGATGAGTCAGAAAGGTGAGCATTTAACCCTTACTAAAGGGCAATCGGTATTTATCCCAGCCTATATTGGCCATTATGAATTGAGCAGCAACGGGCGAGTGGCTAGGGCGTTTAATTAGGGGAATAGCTGTCGTCTAACATTAGAAAGCTTTCGGGCTTTGGGTATGCGGTAAAGTCGTAGAGATATTAGTAAGAATGAACATTTCATAACAATAAGAGCTCTTCGAATCAGAAAACAAACGTTTTCATAGGTTGACTAATAAATGCAAACTGAAACAATAAGTCGCATTTATAGAAGTGTGTTGATCTAAAGGAAATTTGATGAGCTCTTATTCTCACGTTCGCAGTTACGCCAGTTTATTCAGTGTCTTATCGTTGGCGGTTACGTCAGCTCCGAGTGCCGCTGATATATCAACAACGCCCGTCATTGGTGGCGTTTTTAGCTCCAGTGAAGTGTTGAAAAATGAGGTGCTTTCAAGCCTAAGTTATTCAGCCAAACTCACTCGTGATGCAGCTCTTTTCACGATTGGTGGCGTTACATTAGATGCGTATATTCTCGCTCTCCCTTTAGATGTCAAAACAAAAGCCAGAGTCGTTGCTCAGTTATCTAACCCGACGTACTCAATTCCTCTGGGTTATTTTCTCTATAGTTATTACGACCGCTATTCAGGCTTGGGCAGTGAAGATGTGTTCAAATCTTACTTGTCGACGGTTTATGATAAGCAGGCGCTAAAGGGCTTTGAACATAGCCTCTATCATGTTGGAGATAAGCCAACCTCAGAGCATCACGAGCCAGATACCTCGACTGAAGCAACGGGACATCATGAAGGTATTCGTATCGATGAACAGTTCATTGCTAACATGGTGGTTATCTACGATGCGTTATTCGAAATTGGTGTTTGGCAGGATATGGACACGCTCCCTGCGAATTACACATACTTAACCAATAGCCCTGAAGATCTAGCGATCATCGCTCAGATTCAACCGATCATCGTTGATTTGATCGGTAAAGCGGCATTGGGAATGGATGAGGGTGACATGAAGTCTGCAATGTTAGCGATTGCAGAAGATGGCAAACCAGAAAACGCTGATAAGCCGAATAACAAAGCACAAGCCCTTACCATCACTCTCATTGATTTTGTACGCTTAAACTTGCTTAAAGCCTACCGACAGTTTGTGTTTAAAGAAGAACGTGCAGAAGCGCTCGATGATTGGATGCAACAAGCGTTCAGTGACCAGCCTGATGCGCTAATACAATTCTTAGAATCCCAACAGCACAAACGTTTTGCGGTCCAAGTGACCGTCGATGGTTTACAGCAAGGGTTGCTCGAAGGCTTGGTCGATGAAAATTCACCTTTCATTTCGGTTGCTTATCAGAATCATAAAAACCGAGCGCAATATAAACCTCAGCTAGAAAAAGTGATTGAACCTGAACACCAACAACAGGTGAGGTTCATGGAAGTTCTGTCAGAACAAACCTACCGTGATCCGAATTATCTTCCGTTCTTCAAAAAACTTTATCAAGAGAATCGAAATAATATAAGCCGAGTGGGTATCTCTTCTACTCCGACGATCAGCGTACGCAACCTACCGATCATTAAAACGGGCGCAAAAGTATCGGGGCAAGGTGGCACTGGTATCCCTAATTTCCACTTTGTTGACCGAGAGATCGACCGAGCGTATTACTTCTTCGGTAATGATGCCCTACAGCTGGATGTGTTGATGGCAAACAACAAGGTGCAAACCATGTTTGATCGCCTTGATTACCTCAAAACGCTGAACTGCAACGCTCAATATGATTGGAATGCTCACACCACTTACGATGGGCTAGTAAACCTAGGTTTGGGTGAGTCACTGCGTGATTATGGTGAGAAACGCTGCGTTAAAGAGCTTCAAGAACGTTCAGAAGTCGAAGTGGTTTTGCAAGAAAAGCGTCAAGCCTTGATTGAAGATATTGAAGCGTATCAGTCTATATCTGGCTTTGATTTTTTCACTAAGTTTTCAAAGAGAGCTCAGGTTAAACAATTGATTACTCAGTTTGCCGAGTTAGATGGAAAAGGGATGCCCGACTACACCTTGGTTTATAATCCATGGCCGGATCACTTCGCACACTTTACCGGTCCTTTTAGTGACGAAATTCTGATGCCGACTGGAGAGCTTAACCGACTGGACTATTGGATTCGCCAGATTGAAGCGACCTACCGCAGTGCCGGCGTTTACGATAAAACGCTATGGGGCATGGCAGGAGATCATGGTTTAACGCCAGTGTTCTACGCGCTCAACCCCGAAAAGCAGGTATTCGAAGGCTTACAAGCAGAGCTAGAGTATCCAATTGTGGTTAAGAAAATATCTTCAGACGAGGGGGAAGGACCTAAAATCACCAATGCCCTAAGCTACCCAAGCTCGAAAGAATTGGATGTGGTGGTCGCCTCGACGGCTGGTGGTAACTTCATGATGGATTTCTTTAATTCGGCTCAAGGGTGGCAGGTTCAGCCTGTTTACCAAGAACTCACGCAGTGGTCTCCGATTGCAGCGTCAGCTGGTCAGAACATAGACATCATTAATCAGATAGCGCAACGCTTGCCTGAAAGTCTTGATTATATGGTCGTAAGAGAAAGCACATGTGATCAACAACGTTGCGCTGTTCGTGTGATTGGCAACCGTGATTTAAAACGGGTCGATGAATTGATCACACGTGAAGGTGACAAGCTTTTCTATGAGTCATTGGAAGACAATCGAGCGCCGATTTTGCTCAATACGCAAAGGTTAAATCCATACCTAGCATCACCAAGCGAAGCTGATTTTTCACAATATTCTCAATTGGTCGACAAGTGTATTAACCGAGCGGTTAAAGCGGATGTGACAACGTGGTGTAGCAGTGCTGAGTGGACTTCATTGACGCAGCCAACACCTCGACCAGATTCAGTGAATCAACTGTCTAATATCTACCTTGAAGATAGGGCTGGCACGGTTAACTTGTTCCCTAAAGCGGGAATTGGCTACAACACCAAGGTACCGGGGCGTCATGCTGGTGAGGATTACTTAGAGAAAGATGCCTTCATCGGATTCTGGGGAGCGCCAATTGGCGATAAGTCTCAGCAATTGAAAATCGAAGCTAACGGATCTTTAGCGCCAACGCTGTTTGAGTATTTGACCGGAGAACCTGTGGTCGAAGGCGAGAACGGTTGGGGTTTTCCGTCGTTGATTGAGAAATTAGATATTTCAAGCGCGCGCTAAAGTAAACGCTCTCTACCTACTCGCTATCTGTATTTTCTCTATGGTTAGCGAGGCTGAGAGTTAGCTAGGTTGAGAGCCAATCCCACAAAATCATCATCTCCTTCATCAACAACTCGGTAGCCAAGTGAACGATAAAAGCTAATGGCGCGAGTGTTACTTCTAAAGCTCGACAAGGTGACTTGCTCACGTCGCTCTTCCGTGGCTCTCTTATGTATGAGAGTCATGACTTGCTTGCCAAGTGAGCGGCCTTGGTTTTGAGGGAAAATGATCAGCAGATGAATATGGTATGCGTTGTCATAAGGCTTAAAACACACAAGTCCAATCCTCTCTTCTCCTCGGTATATCCAATGAAACCAAGAGGGGTGGTAATCGTTTAAAAGTCGCTTACGTTGGAAGTCGTCGTCCCACACGAAAACGTTATCTACGTGTATGAAAAGACCTTGTTTAACACACGTAAACCGTTCTTCGAATTCAGAATTTGAAACGAGCTGGAATTGTATATTCTCTTCTTGTCTTGCCACAGTGTCCGCTTCCTTATCAAACGCCTTTGAATAAGCAAACAGTAACATAATTGAAGAAGCCGAATTAGCTTAGATTTGCGATGTGATGAAACCAAAAAGCCATGCGTGATGCATGGCTTAGAATAAAGTCTTGGACTGATTTTTCTATACGATCTTAAGTGCGTGGTGGCGCGTGAGCTGTTTGTGTAGCGAGTCTTTTAGCTCCATGCGTTCTACTTTGAGATTGTGCATGCTGTCGTCATCGATAGGGCTGCCAGAGATTTCTAGCTGACGGATGTCGTAGTCAAGTTGGTGGTACTTCTGCATGTCTGCTTTGAATTTTTCGTCGTCGTGGTTTAGCTGAACAATGTCTAATTTAAGATCTGGGAAATCTAAGATAAAGGCATGGTTTTCATTGAGCATTGGCACTTCCTCTCTAGTCGAATTATTAACAGTATAGAAGTAATTTTTCGAAAGAAATGTGGCTCAAAACACAAAGCGAGAACAGGATCAAAAAAGGGCATTGGCGTTCCATTATGGATTCGCTGATGCCCTTTGTTATTTTAGTAATATTAAAAACTACTTCGCTTTCTTACCAGAGCGTTGCTGCTCTTTGTGTGCAAGCTTTTCTTTCTTACGTTGATCGATAAGGTGAGCAGCATCGCCGCCTACGTGGGTTTCGCCACGAGCATTCGACAGTTGAACTTGCTTTTCACGTTCACGGAAACGCGCTTTCTGCTCATCGCTGTGCTTATCAACACACTTAGGGCAGCTTACGCCTTTCTCAAAGTGCTCAGACGCTTTGTCTTCGTCAGTGATTGGCAAACGACATGCGTTACACACATCGTAACCGCTCTTCTCTAGCTGGTGGTTAACTGCAACACGACCGTCAAATACGTAGCAGTCGCCTTCCCACATGCTCTCTTCTTCTGGTACTTCTTCTAGGTACTTAAGAATGCCGCCTTCAAGGTGGTAAACCTCATCAAAGCCTTGCTCTTTCATGTAGGCTGTTGATTTTTCGCAACGAATACCGCCAGTACAGAACATCGCAACTTTCTTGTGCTTCTTAGGATCAAGATTTTCTTCAACGTATTGAGGGAATTCACGGAAGGTTTCTGTGTTTGGGTTTACAGCATTTTTGAATGTGCCGATGTCCACTTCGTAGTCGTTACGGGTATCAACCAGAATTACATCAGGATCAGAAATCAGAGCGTTCCACTCGTTTGGTTTCACGTAAGTGCCGACAACGTGGCGTGGGTCGATACCCTCAACGCCCATGGTTACGATCTCTTTCTTAAGCTTAACCTTGGTGCGGTTGAATGGTTGTTCTTCGTTGAACGACTCTTTGTAAACAACATCAGCCAAACGAGAATCTTGTTTGAACCATTTAAGAAGAGCGTCGATAGATTCGCGCTTACCTGCAACGGTGCCGTTGATACCTTCATTCGCAAGTAGCAAAGTACCGCGGATTTGGTTAGCTTCTAACACGTCAGTGAGTGGCTGGCGAATTTCTTGGTAATCATCAAGTGCTACGAATTTATACAAAGCACATACAACATATTGAGACATGGTTTTTCCTTTCTGCGAGCTGGAACGTAAATCCAGAGCGGTTGCCTTTTATGATACAGACTGAGTTCGATTTACTCAGGTTTGCCCATATTGGCTAATTAAAATCCGCCGCAGTATAACCAAGCCAAGGAAGGACAAAAACCAACCAAAAGTAGGGCTATTTAGCATTATTACCAGTGTGGTTTTAGGTGTGTGGAGGTGGTAGCTATTTGATAAGCAGTTTTAGCTCAGATAAGTAGTGATATCTTGTTGTTTATTGAATATTTGGCTACGAACTTATGTTGTATCTCATTTCAATGAGCTGGTGTTCCCCGACGATTTCTACTTCACGAATGAACTCAAAGCCAAACTTTTCATAGTAATTCTTTAGGTATTGATGGGCGTGGATTTCAATTACTTTAGCACCATGTTCAGAGGCATGTTTTAGAAGTGCCGTGACAATTTCAGATGCGATACCAGATCCTCGATAAGGCTGTAGAACAGCAACACGCGCCATAGTTGAGCGTCCTGATTCATCAATGTGCAAGCGTGCAGTCGCGACTAAATTATCTTCATCGGTGATGAGTGCATGATGTGAGACAGGATCGAGCCCATCAAGATCCAATATGTGCGGTATGCCTTGTTCAACAACGAAGACTTGATGACGAATGGATTGTACTTTCATTATCAATTCAGGGTTGTTACCAATCACCACTTCCATTTATTGCTCCATGCTGTCTAACTAATGCTTTGAAAACACTCTATTTGAGAGGCTGTTCGTTTGTGACTTGCCTTTAAACTAAGGCTTTTGAATAGCTACTTGTCTCTATATCAATGATCTCTACGGTCAGCGAAGCATTGGATAGTGGAAGAGTCAGTAATTGATCCAAAATGGACTTGGAGAGCATCGTTTTAATGCTTTCGTTACGCCCAGACAAAATACGCACAGAGACATGCACGAAGTCTTCTTTTACTTCACCAGTTTGGTAATGCTGGTAGGCAAGGCTGCGTACTTTGATGTCTTCTCCTGTTGGTGAGAACAACTGAGATTCCATCGCGCCGAGAAACACTTTCTGATTGAGTTGCTGACCATCAATAGTGGATGAGTGTTCGATAATACAATGAGGCAAACTGAAGTCCTTTCTGTGTTTTATAGCGACCTAAAATTAAGGCCAATGTGACTCTCTTGTTGAGAATGACATTGGCCCTTAATGCTGATTCGTTGCGGCTTTCTCGGCAATAAGCCGATCAGGCTATCACCAAAGCGGTCAGTATCGTCAGCGATTACGCTTGGTTAAGTACTTCCGCTAAGCGTTTCACCGCTTCTGTTAATTCTTCTGGGTTGGCGTTGGTGAAGTTTAAGCGCAGTGCAGCTTTAGCTTCATCAGCCTTTGGATAGAATACAGGGCTTGGTACAACCGCGACGCCATTCGATAGCAAAGTCTTAGCTAATTCGAAGGTATCGCACTCTGGGATCTCAACCCAAATGAACATCCCGCCATCTACGGCTTTTAACACACAATCTGCAGGCAGTTGTTTTTCTAGCTCTGAAAACAACACTTCATAACGAGACTTGTACAGTGTGCGAATGTTTTCCATATGTACGTTGAAGTCTTCATGTTTCAGAAGACCGACAAGCAGCGCTTGCATGGGTACACTTGAGTGCAAGTCAGCGCCTTGTTTCACTTTGATCAGTGGCTCAAGGTAGCTGCGTTTGCCTGTTACCGCGCCAATACGTAGACCTGGCGATGCAATCTTAGAGAATGAACGAAGAACGATAGAGTTATCAGGGCAGAACGAAGAAACCAACGGCAGTTCCGTACCTGTGAAACGTAGCTCACGGTATGGTGCATCTTCAATGAATGCCACGTTGTATTTGATACACAGCTCAGCCACTTTTTGACGAGTTTCTGTTGCCCAGCACACACCGGTCGGGTTGTGGAAATCAGGCACGGCATAGAACATTTTTGGCGCTTGCTCGGCAAAGCATGTTTCCAGTTCATCTAAGTTCGGGCCAAATTCAGTTTGAGACACGGTAGCGATGTTTGCTTGAACTAGGCCAAACACCTGCATCGCACCTAAGTAGCTTGGCGCTTCCATCACAACCACATCACCCGGGTCAACATACGCACGCGCAATCAAATCCAAACCTTGCTGAGAGCCAGTACAAATCATTGCCGTGTGAGATTCTGGCAATTGGTAGCTTTGTGTTAGGTGATCAAGCAACGGGCCATAACCGGCGGTCGAGCCGTATTGGAAAACTTCAGGCATGTTCGCTAGGTTTTCTAGCGTAGGCTTCATTAAATCGATAGGGAATGTTTTCGCATCGGGTAAACCACCGGCCAACGAAATAACATTAGGATCGCTTGCGGCTGCGAGGATCTCTCGAATGTATGAAGATTGAATCTGTTGTAATGACTGTGCGATTTCCATGTGTTGTGTCTCGTCGTTTATCGTTTTTATTCTATCGCTTGATATTACACGGCAATTGTAAAAACTGGCGTGTCCGTTTATGCTCTTAAACATGTCCATTTATGCTATTTGAACGATGTCACGACAACACATATCCCGAATCAATGATGTTTTGTTCCATATTCACCAAGACATCAGTCAGCCTTTGTCGGCAAAAGCGCTCTCTGAGATTGCTGCGTATTCAGAGCAACACTTTCATCGCACGTTCAAAAGTGTGGTTGGGGAGTCGTTGCATCAATACATTCGACGCACTCGAATGGAGTATGCGGCTAATCAATTGATGTTCGATACCAGCTCGTCTGTGGTTGAGATCGCCCATAAATGTGGCTTTAGCTCTGTGTCTTCGTTTAGCCGAGCATTTAAAGCGACCTTTAATATGTCGCCCGGAGAATGGCGTAAGCATGATTTACAGATTGCAGAAAAACCTTACCTGAAAGATCCCGAAGTGGCGGCAGGCTATTTGAATGTGTCGCAGCGGGAGTTACCGGAACCTAAAATTGCTGAAGTATCAGACCGAATGGCAGCTTATGTTCGACATACTGGCTATAACCGATCCATTCGTAATGCGTGGTTGATATTGAAAGCATGGGCGAACTCTGAACAGCGTGATTTTTCGAGTCAGTTCGGCTTGCATCACTCTAACCCTGCTTGGGTTGAAATGGATCAGTGTCGTTATGTAGCGTGCATCGCGATTGATGAGCCGATTAAGTATCGCAGTGTCGTGAACCAAATGGTGATTCCAGGCGGTTTGCATGCCGTATTTCGACTTAATGGTCGTTATGGTGAGCTGCTACCACAGATCAGTATGGTATTGGAAAAATGGTTGCCGGCTTCTGGTTTCAAACAGCGTTCGACTCCTGCGTATGTGCATTATCATCGGAACCATTTTCTCAATAGTGATGAAGTGTTTGAGCTTGATTTCTACCTCCCTGTGAGTTTTTACTGAGCCTTTATCAGGCTAACTAATGAATTGGCTCGGTAATTGGTTTTGTTGTTTTTTATCGAGCGTGGCTTTACTCATTTGTTGTGGCTAATTTGCTCACTCAATGGCTGAAAGGCATCTTATGTTGGTGATGTAATGAAGAGAAAGCTTGTTGATAATTTACCTTAGTAATTAATGACAACGTACGGATTAAGCGATAGCATTCCGTTCTAATTGCAAATAATTCTTAATATCACTCGATAGAATATATGACCATTACCCATAAAGATTATCTGAAAATCGCCTTCCCCTTCATCATCTCTACGGTGACACAGCCTCTGCTTGGTGCTGTCGATACCGCTGTAATTGGGCAACTTGGCATTGCTGAATTGATTGGTGGCGTGGCGATCGGCACCATCATTATGAACACCATGTATTGGCTGTTTGGTTTTTTCCGTGTTAGTACCACGGGACAAAGTGCGATGGCACTGGGCAAAGGGAATCGTTCTGATTTAGCGGGCAGCTTGATGCGTCCGTTCGTATTGTCTGGTTTGGTGGGTTTGATCTTTATCTTAATACAACCACTCATCTGGCAAGGCGCGATGTGGGTGATAGAACCTGAAGCGAAAGTGGCTGAGCACGCGCATATCTACTTCAGTATTTTGATTTATGGTGCACCTTTTGTACTGCTCAACTACACCATTATTGGTTGGTTAATGGGGCAGGCGAAAGCCAAAGAAGTTCTTTACACACAAGTGTTTGGTAACGTGTTGAACATTGTATTGGATGCGGTGTTTGTACTTTATTTCGACTTGGGTGTTGCGGGTGTGGCCTACGCAAGTTTGATTGCACAAGTCACCACCTTCGCTATTGGTATGACACTGGTGATTAAGACCAGCAATATCTCGATCTCTGAGTTCCTACAAGGTTCGAAGATGACCAAGAAAGACCTATCGACAATCATCTCTTCAAATACTGATCTCTTACTTCGTACCATCTGTATTTTAGTTTTCTTCAACATGATGGCGCGTACTGGTTCTAAACTGGGTGCCGATGTTCTGGCTGCTAACGCGATCTTGATGCAGGTGACCTTCATTGTCAGTTACATGTTTGACGGCATTGCCAATGCATCGAGTGTGTTCGCGGGTAAAGCGGTAGGTCAGAAAAACCCTTCAATGTTGAATCGTGTATTAAGACTTAACTTCCAATGGACGGCGAGCTTTATTGCCGCACTGACCTTCCTCACCTTGGTATTCAAAGACAGCATTGTCTTCTTGTTTACCGATATCCCAACGCTTGTCGCTCTATATCAAGAGATGGCTCCGTGGTTGATTGTGTTCCCGCTGGTGTCTGGCTTTGGCTTAACGGTTTACGGCATCTTTACCGGAACGGGTACCACGCGTCCGGTTAGGGACTCTAGCATCGCTACTTTGTTGGTATTTTTAGCGGTACAGGCATTATCAATCGATATGTGGGGCAATCATGGTTTGTGGTTGGCGTTTACCTTGTTTTATCTTGGACGTATTGCATTCTTGTATCCGTTCATCGCACAAGTTAAGCAGAAGTGTCTTCCAACAGAAGGTGCATCCGCGGCGTGTCATTAGGTTAGAAGCACAGTCGTTCTTGCCAGTAGCTTTGAAAGCGCCTGACAGCAGTATGCTAAGGGCGCTTTTTCTATCTAATGACCTAGTAAAAATGGTCAATCAAACAGCAAATAAAATGCGATACGGTTCAATGTTCGCTTTTCATCATGTAGGCTTAATGATAGAGTTGTTATGTTATAACATCCATTTATGAGTATCTGCGTGAACACCCCACTTCTGTCTGTTGACCAATTCACGATCAAAACCTCTTCGAGAACACTTTTTCAAGATATTCATTTCGATGTATATCGAGGAGAGCTGTTGGCGATCATGGGTCCATCAGGCATTGGTAAGTCGATGCTTTCACGCGCGATTGCGGGTTTTCTGCCAGATACGGTTGAGGTTGAAGGCCATATTTCTCTTTCTGGCGATGCAGTATGTGGCTTGCCTATGTTGCAAAGAACCGCAGCACAGCGCCCCGCAGTTATCTTTCAAGATGCGCTTCAAGCATTAAATCCTCTGGTTTCCATTGAAGGTCAACTCAGTTTGGCATTGACGGGGACGCGCACTAAGCTTAAATCACAAGATAAGATCAAACTCACTGAATTGTTAGTGCGGCTTGGATTTCCTAACCCTGAAACCATATTGCCGTTATATCCGAGCCAAATTTCGGGAGGGCAACGTCAACGGATTTGTATTGCGATTGGCTTGCTGAGTAACGCCGATCTCATCATCGCCGATGAACCAACCAGCGCGTTAGATCCGGTGACAGAGCAAGAGATACTTAAGCTGATTCGAGACAATGTTAAACAGCGACAAATCGGTGGCTTGTTGATTACGCATGACCTGCACAGCGCATTAGCGTGTGACAAGTTGTTGGTCATCGATGATGGTGGAGTGGTGGCTTACGGCGCACCAAAACATGCGCTTGAATCAAGCTCTCACGCTTTCTGTTGTTCATTGAGAGACTTAATCGAATGAGCCCGACCTTACCACTAAATTCAGAAGTCTCGCCGTTAATGCCAGTGATAGATTCAGAAACACAAACACCGATCGAGATTAAGTTCGAGAATGTCGGAGTTCATTATTACTCAGTGCCAAGTTGGCAGGGTGGTAAGGCGTTCAAAGCGCTACAGAACATCGACCTCAATGTTGAAGACAAAAGCTTAGCCATTGTTGGCCGTTCTGGTGCCGGAAAATCGACACTGATTGAGCTGTTATTTGGCCTAAAATCACCGACTGTTGGCCGAATCAGCCTATTTGGCCATTCGCTGCCGATTCGCAATAGCAAAACGCAGGCAAGGGTGTGTCGCTTGATCCAGTTGGTACCACAAGAGCCTCATACCAGTCTCAACCCTTACTATACCGTTCGACAGATCTTAGCCGAACCGCTAAGCAACTTAGACGTTTCTGGTAATCATGAAAGCATTATTGAAGAGACGCTATTGGACGTGGGCTTACCTGCCAGTTTGCTCTCATTGAAACCTAGTCAGCTTTCTACTGGCCAAGCTCAACGTGTGGCTATCGCTCGGGCTCTTGTCGTTAGACCCGCAGTGTTGGTGGCCGATGAGCCGACTGCCAGCCTTGACCCTGTGAACCGTCAAAGGTTGCTGGATTTACTTAACTCACTGAAGAATAAGCGCGACATGCGAATCGTTTTGGTGACGCATGATCTCGGTGCGGCAAAGGCGCTTTGTGAAGAAATTCTGGTTCTTGACCATGGCGAGATGGTGGAGCATGGACCGACACCTCAAGTGATGAGCACACCTGCTCATCCTGCGACTCAGTTGCTGATCGAATCTCAGCCACTTTCGAAATCTACTTGTTAACACAACCTTATTTATTACGAAATACTGCTTATTAACGAAATACTGCTTATTAACACAACACAGCTTACAGAGAAAAATAACTATGCGTTTTAATTCAATCAAACTGGCTTGCGCGCTTGCGTTGGCTCTGCCTTTGACGGGCTGTTTTGACTCTCAACCAGAGTCGAGCGATGCGGCGGTCAAATCTGAAATTCGTGTTGCGATGATGCAGCCACCAAGAACGGGCCTATCGCCACTTTCTGATGACGCGTTCAAACTATCACGTTGGAGCACGGCTGAAACGTTAGTGAACTTGAGCCCAATCTCAGAAGCAGAACCAATGCTAGCGACTGATTGGAAACATCTTGATCCACTGACCTGGCAGTTCACGATTCGCCAAGGCGTTAAATTCCACGATGGCTCTACATTAACCGCAGAATCCGTAGTGAACTCTTTGCAGAAAGCGCTTGAGGCGGCACCGAAGCCACGCATTCTAGATGGTGTCGATCTCGAAGTGAAAGCGATGGACAACTACCGCGTAGAGATCAAGACCAGCTTTGATGACCCTCTTTTACCAAGCCGTTTATCAAGCCCTCAATTAGCGATTCTTGCAGCAAGTGCTTACCAAGAAGATGGCCGTGTTAGCCCAATGGGTGCAGGTACAGGACCGTTTGAGTTGACTGAAATTAACGGTACAACAAGTGCGAAACTGAAACGTTTTGATGGCTATTGGGGTGAAAAAGCGCAAGTTGAATCTGTGATTGCAGAATACGTCCCTAACGGTTTTGCTCGTGCTGCAGCTCTAAGAACAGGCACGGCAGACATCGTTGAAGCAGTACCCGTTTCACAAATCGCGACCATTGATCCGAACCTACTTTATGAAGTGGCGATGCCTCGTACCAATACGCTTTACTTAAATAACAAGTCAGGCGTATTCAGCGATATTAACTTGCGTAAGGTTGCGGCGGCTGCGGTAGACCGAGAGCAAATCGTGAATACCGTTTATGAGAACCACGCGGATATCGCACAAGGTCTATTAGGTCCTGCTCTTGCTTGGGCTGAACCAATTCGACCTGAAGGTCAGGCAATCGACAAGACTCTCAAAGCGAACGGCGAAAGCATTGTTATCGGTACCTTTACCGATCGTGCAGAGCTTCCAGAAGTAGCAGCACTGCTTAAACAACAACTTGAAGCGGCTGGTTTCAAGGTTGAGCTGGATATCCGTGAATACGCTCAGATTGAAAACGATGCACTGTCAGGCAAGTTTGATGCGTTCATCCTTTCTCGTGCAACCGTTCTAGATTCGGGTGATCCAGTGGCTTACATGATGAGTGACTTTGGCTGTAAGGGTTCATTCAATCTTGGTCAATTCTGCTCTCAAGAAGTAGACCAAGCGCTGACTCACGCTGATTTGCAACCACTAGGTGCACTGCGTCAGCAAGCGATCATCGAAGCTGAGCAAAAAATCCTTAACGACTTCGCTGCTATTCCACTGCTTCACGAACGCGTGATTCAAGGTGAAAGCGAGCGCGTGAGCAATGTGGTTCGTGACCCAAGTGAGCGTCGCTTGGTTGACCAAACTACACAGATCAAACAAGCGAAACAGGCTAACTAAATAGATGCTATCTGCTGAGACTCTGCGTCGAACCTTATTTCTCTTGACGCCTTGGTTATCAAGAATCGCCTCACTGATTGTGGTGGTGATTCTTGTTGGCTTGATGCCTGACATTGCAGGCATCGACCCAAGCCAATCCATTCTGCGTGCGAGGGCGGGGCAACAACACCTGCTTACGCCTGAAGCTTTAGCAGCGGTACGCGCTGATCTTCAGCTTGACCGTTCGGCAAGTGAGCGCCTGATCGACTGGGTAGGAAGTGCTTTTTCAGGCGACCTAGGTAAGTCATGGATTGATGGCTCTTCGGTTGCATTAGGCATTCAAAAGACAGCGTCGACGTCTCTGTTTCTGATGTCGAGTGCACTTGTGATGACTTTCGTGCTGTGCGGTGCAGGCTTGCTTGCCACCTTGCGTAGCTGGAAGAGGGGCAAACTGGGGCAGAGTTACAGCAGTTTAAGCACCGTATTAATATCCTTGCCAGAGTACGTGGTGGCCTCGGTATTAATACTGGTGTTCTCTATCTGGTTAGGTTGGCTGCCGCCGTATGGTTGGCAAAGTTGGCAAGATATCTGGCTACCGAGTTTAGCGCTCGCACTGCCCGCCAGTGGCCTATTTAGTCGCCTACTCAGAGACAGTTTACAACGCGTTTTAAATGAGCCTTGGGTGATTACTTGGCTCAGTGCCAACGTTCACTCTAACCAAATTATTCGCTTTGCGCTGAAAAGAGCGCTGAGCAGCCTGATCCCACAAATCGCGATGATCGTGATTGGTTTGACTGGTGGCGCGGTCGCGGTTGAGCTTATCTTCTCGATTCCGGGTATCGGGCGCATGATTCTAGGCGCTGCTAAGGCGCAAGATTTACCAATGTTGCAAGGCGGCCTATTGGTATTGCTGCTATTTTCAATTGCCGTGAGCAGCATGAGCTTGTTTGTTCAACAGCTGATTCTGGGTCACAGTCTGAAAAGCGGTAAGCTCATTAGCAGCCACTCTTCGTTTCGCTTTACACAGAGCCGTACCAAGCGTGCTGTTGCTTTTTCAATATTTTCATTCCTGAGTGCAATTGTAATTTGGGCGGCATTTCGTGACCCATACACCAGTCAGTTTGCTCGCTTAGCGGACCCTAGTTGGCAAGCGCCTTTGGGTGCGGATGGCATTGGCCGAGACTTACTGGCGAGAATCGGCTCGGGCATGGTCTCGACCTTCCAAGCGGGCATCTTAGCAACGTTCTTGAGCTTGGTGACGGGCATCATAATGGGCTTCAATACTCGCTTTAGCCAAGGTCTTATCGAGATAACTAAGGGTATCCCTTACATCATTGCTGGCCTGTTGGTTGCTGGCTTAACGGGGATGAATCCGAACAGCGCATTAATCGCGATTGTATTGGTATCTTGGGCACCATTAGCAGCTCACTGTTCAAGCTTGATCGTGGAAGCAAAGGCTCAACCTTATACGCATCTCGCGCCATTGTGGGGCACCAGCAAGCTTCGAATCTTCCGTTTCTACTTGCTTCCTTATGTATTGCCACCTTTGCTAAGGCACGCGATGTTGAGGCTGCCAGTAATTACATTGAGCCTGACCTCACTGAGCTTCATCGGTTTAGGTGCGAAACCGCCTGCACCGGAATGGGGTTTGATGATTGCAGAAAACTTGCCCTACATCGAGCGCGCGCCATTGGCTGTCATGGGGCCAATCGTTGGGCTGATTCTGTTAGGTGCGGCCATCAACATGATGTTTGATGATTAACGAAAAAGTGCAGGCTGCTTAAGTTTTCGATGTGCTATTCGATTGAGTGTTCGATTTGCTTTTTATGTTGTAACCTTGAGCCTGTTTTTTTGAATTGGCTTTCGGATCGGTTGTCGAACGGTTTTTAGCTTAGTTAAGTGTTCAGCGTTAAGGATTCAACATGTATCTCGTTTTGTATTGCCACAATATTGGTATGACCGACTTTTCCTTCTTTGAAACGGAAGATTTCGATAAAGAAGAGGGCTATATCGTGCGAGGTAAGTGGCCGAACGAGAAAGCGTTTCGTGATTACTTAACCAAAGAGTTTGGTGACATGAGCGAATTTCAAGTGATCGACTTAATCGCCAAAGGTACAGAAGCAGAACACTACTCGCCCGAAGAGTTGATGCGCTTAGCTTTGTAATATCTAGTTTAATAACGGTTAGCTTATCAGCATCCAGTTAAGTAGCATCTTTCGAACAAACGAATAAAGAAATGGCAGCCTGATTCGGCTGCCATTTTCGTTTTAGGTTAAAGCTAATACCTTTTGCATCGTGAATGGTGCTACTGCGCCACTTCGTCCACCAAGTACAAGATTGACTGATACGGAATGCCACTGTGATGTGACAAACCGATCTCACAGGTTCGGCTGTTGCTGAATCCACGAGTACAGTTGCTTGGCACTTGTTCTTTGAGTGGGTGTACCGCCGCTTCATTCAGCTCTGGCGTGGTAAAACCTTTATCACCCGCCCAACCACAACATTGAATATGCTCAGGAACAATCACCTCTTCGGTACAGGCTTTAGCAAGGCTCAACATCGCGCCTTCCAAACCCATTCGACGAGAGCTACAAGTTACATGCAGCATCACGGTTTCTTGCAGCGGCTCAAGTGTCAGGTGCTCAAGCAAGTATTGGTTCACAAACCCTGTCGGCTCTAATACCTCTAACGGTTTGGTGAACTGTTCAATACTGCGTTTAGCACAAGGGCTGGTATCCATTAATACTGGGTATTCACCCTGACGACTGGCCTGCCACAACACTTCTTCGAGCTGTTGAGCTTTAGATTGGGCTAAATCGGTCATCCCTTTACTGTCGTAAGGCATGCCACAACATTGGTCATCGAGCTTCTTCGGAAGAATTACCTCAAATCCTGCTTTGTTAAGCAAAGACATGGTCACTTCAGTTAGAGGACGTTGGTCGCCCGCATCGCTTTGCTGTCCCATGGTGCGACTGGCACAGGAAGGGAGGTAAACCACCTTCTTATGATTGCTTGAGGATTCTGCCGTCACTGGTGATGAGACTAGCGAGTGGCTATTGGATTGCGGCATCTCAGGCATCCAAACGGGTGTCGCGCCTTTAGTTATTGAGCGCAAGCCATTGGTTAGCTTGCCGACTGTAGTTGCGCCTAATACTTTGCTCGCCACTTGGTTGGTTTTGAGGCTAGCCTTGGTGAGTTTTGTGGTGGTCGAGAAATGATCAGCTGTCCATTTGGCGATTGGTGTAAATTTCTCGTATTTGGCAATACGAAGCTTCTTGATCAAATCGCCGGTGTTGATTCCCACTGGGCAACGCTCGGCACACAGGCCAGTTGCGGCGCAGGTATCGATACCTTGGTATTCGAAGGTTTTCTCTAGCTCACTTGCTTCTATCTCTTCACCTGCGGCACGGCGGCGTTGTAGCTCGCGATATAAAACAATACGTTGGCGTGGTGATAGAGTGAGCGTACGAGACGGACAAACAGGCTCACAGAAGCCACATTCAATACAGCGGTCGACAAGGTCATCGGCAGCAGGCATTGGCTTCAAATTGGTGATGTGTGAATTCGGGTTGTCGTTGATGATAACGCCGGGGTTGAGCAGCCTTTCTGGATCAAACAGCGCTTTGATCTGTTGCATCAAGGCATAGCCGTCTTTGCCCCATTCCAATTCTACATAAGGCGCCATGTTACGACCAGTACCATGCTCTGCTTTTAGAGAACCTTGGTATTTCACCGCAACCAGCTCGGCAACATCGTCCATGAAACCGCCGTAGCGATCGATTTCTGTTTGACTGTCGAAGCCTTGAGTAAATACAAAGTGCAGGTTGCCTTCGAGGGCGTGACCAAAAATGATCGCTTCGCTGTAGTCGTATTTGTCGAACAGCTCTTGTAGCTCTCGAATACCGTTAGCGAGGTTTTCGACAGGAAAAGCAACGTCTTCGATGATAACGGTTGTGCCAACTTCACGAACGGCTCCAACGGCAGGGAACATGCCTTTTCGGATGCCCCACAGAGTTGCGACTGTCTTTGGATCGGAAGTGAAAGGCACCGATTCAACAATCGTGTATTCAGTCAATGCGTCCAAAATTGATTTACATTGTAAATCTAAGTCCGGCTGGGAGCTGGCGTGTGATTCAACCAAAATCGCTGCGGCTTCTAAATCCAAGTTCGGCATGAATGCAGGCATACCTGGTTTGTCTGCGACAGAACGTAGTGCTCTGCCATCCATCAATTCAACCGCAGCAACCGGCGTTTTTGATAGCGTAGTAACGGCTTTACTGGCTTGTTCGATGTCGGCAAACACCAACAGAGCAGAGGCTTTGTTCGGATGTTCGATAACCGTGTTGTAGGTGATTTCGGCGATGAAGCCTAGTGTGCCTTCTGAGCCAATCATCAGATGTTTGATGATCTCGATTGGGTCGTGGTAATCAACCAAGGCATTCAAAGCGTAGCCAGTGGTGTTTTTTAGGCGGTACTTGTGGCGGATTCTGTCTGCGAGTTCTTGGTTTGACGCTGTCTGTTGATGTAATTCGACAATGCCTTCAAACAGATCTTTATGTGATAGCTTGAATGCTTCAACGCTGGCGTTATCTGCGGTATCAAGCAGGGAACCATCACTCAATACGATTTTCATGCTCTCAACGGTGCGATAAGAGTTTTGCGCAGTACCACAACACATGCCGCTGGCGTTGTTCGCGGCGATACCACCGATTTTACAGGTATTGATTGAAGCTGGATCTGGGCCGATTTTACGTTGGAAAGGGGCAAGGTATTTATTAGCATCAGCGCCAATTACCCCTGGTTGTAGGATGATCTGATTGCCGTTATCGATAATTTCGTGGCCACGCCAGTCATCGGTCAGTGTGATGAGTACCGAGTCTGAAACCGCTTGTCCTGACAGGCTGGTGCCCGCGGCGCGAAAGGTAAAATGAATACCGAGTTCACGGCAACTTTGAATGGTGAATATCACTTCGTCTAAGTTCTTGAGCCTTAGAACCATTTTCGGCACCAAGCGATAAAAACTCGCATCGGTGCCGTAAGCCAAGCGCTTTGCCTCTTGAGTGACAATGCGTTCCGTTTCTATTTTTTGAGCCAGTATCGCTTCAAGCTGCTGATAAGCTTGTGCGTCTATTACTCGCTCATGGGATGTGGTTGTCTCCATCTTTGCTTCCTTGTGCTTCTTATTTGGCACTGTTCAGGGCGTGTTGACCTTTCGTGGTTAAATTTTGTTCGAGATAAAAGCGTTTTAATCGCGGCGAGGGGGAAGTAGCCTAGTCACTCTAAGCAAATCCCCCTCAACAAAGAGTAAAACGCTTTTTGCGGGGGCGCCCAGCTCGAACCCTTCGGGCAGCGTTTGCTGGCCATTTCTACTACGTTATCGGCTTCTCATGTAGGCTAGCTACACATCGACGCCTCTGCCTTGTATAAATACCCAGCAACTCGCTGCAAAAATCAGCTCGAAAGATCAACACGCCCTAGTTTTTTATTTTATTTTCCAGTGCTTAAACGGTGTCACAACGGCAGTGGAATTGCTGTGACACCGATTGAACTTCAGTCTAAGTAGACCAAAGCATTAGTCCGAATCCGAACCTAAATCGTTGAGGTTTAATCTAGCCCTACCAAAGATTCGCGAGTTAAGTCTTTGATTGTCTTAGCGCCTGTTAATGTCATTGCAACGCGCATTTCTTTGTCATATAGGTCGAGCAGGTTCTCAACACCTGCTTGTCCTTGCGCTGCTAACGCGTAAACGAAAGAGCGGCCAAGCAAGGTGCAGTCTGCGCCCATCGCCATCATGCGAACTACATCTAAGCCAGTACGAATGCCAGAGTCGACCAGAATCTTGGTGTCGCCTTTTACCGCATCTGCAATCGCAGGCAGTGCTTTAGCACTTGATAGAACACCATCAAGCTGACGACCGCCGTGGTTTGAAACTACGATACCGTCTGCGCCAAATCTCACGGCGTCTTTTGCATCTTCTTCATCAAGAATGCCTTTGATAACCATTGGGCCATCCCAGAAATCACGGATCCACTCTAGGTCTTTCCATGAAATTGATGGGTCGAAGTTATCACCTAACCAACCGATGTAGTCTTCCAGTTTGGTTGGAGAACCGCGATAAGTCGAAATGTTGCCAAGGTCGTGCGGTTTACCAAGTAGGCCAACATCAACGGCCCAACTAGGATGACGCATAGATTGGAATACACGACGTATTGCTGCATTTGGACCACTCATTCCTGAGTGCATGTCACGGTAGCGAGCGCCAGGTACAGGCATATCAACCGTGAAGACCAGTGTTGTTACGCCTGCCGCTTTGGCACGTTCCAATACGTTCTTCATGAAGCCACGATCTTTTAGCACGTAAAGTTGGAACCACATTGGGCGCTCAATCTTAGGTGCCACTTCTTCGATCGGGCATACCGATACGGTCGACATGGTAAAAGGGATGCCCTTGTTGTCAGCCGCTTTAGCCGCTTGTACTTCGCCACGTCGTGCGTACATGCCTGTTAGTCCAACCGGAGCTAAGGCAATCGGCATCG
The DNA here is from genome assembly GCF_024347615.1 of Vibrio splendidus. Classification (NCBI taxonomy): domain Bacteria; kingdom Pseudomonadati; phylum Pseudomonadota; class Gammaproteobacteria; order Vibrionales; family Vibrionaceae; genus Vibrio; species Vibrio splendidus. The sequence goes on from NZ_AP025509.1 coordinate 1,707,210, forward strand.
CCAGTTTTTCGCCAAACAATTCGGTTTCCAAATTTAGGTCCGACATGTCATTAAGTACACGCTGCTTGAGTGCGATCTCTGCAAGATCGGCCGTGTTGCGGCGTAGGGTATGTTCTCCGTAAGAACCGCCGTCAATGTAGTGAAAAAGAAACGGTGGCAATTTTGCTTTTGCTGCGGCGCGGTAATCAGTCGATGCGGATATGATCATAATTTCAGTCCTAAATTCTTGGGATGTTGCCCTTCTATGAGAGCTTGGCTTGGGCTGCTTTAATTCTTGAAAAGTAAGTGTTTGTTGTTTCTTAATCGGTGAAGCAACTCATCGATAAATAAAATAACCTGTGAAGCAATTAATCTATGAAGCAATTAACCTGTGAAGCAAATAAACAGTGAAACAGTTAAGCAATAAAATGGCGTTAATACCCGGGGTGTTGATGTGTTTTAGTATCCGTTCCGAAACTCATCAACTGTCTTATTAGACGGTGTTACAGTCGGGGAATTGAGTATTAACGCCAAGTGCTTTTGTAACGACTTATGGTTTACATAAGTGCGTCTGTCATTTTGAAGCCGTAGATAACCACTAGGCCGATGATTCCTGTCATCACCAAGTAGTAGAACGTTGGGATGATAGTCTTACGTAGTGTTGCGCCTTCGCGTCCTAATAAGCCTACGGTCGCCGATGCGGCTACCACGTTGTGAATCGCAATCATGTTACCTGCTGCAGCACCAACGGCTTGCAGAGCAACAACCACAGCACTAGAGATAGACAGAGTTTGTGCTACTTCGAATTGGAACTGGCTGAACATCATGTTTGAAACGGTGTTTGAACCTGCAATGAAGGCACCTAACGCACCCACCGTGGCACTTAATGCTGGGAATGCGCCGCCGACTAGGTCAGCTGCAAAGTTGGCAGTGGTTACTGGCATACTTGCTAAATCAGCGCCGTTCACACCTGAGTTAATGAAGATACGAACCATTGGGATGGTGAACACCAACACAAAGCCAGCGCCTATTAGAGTCTTGCTCGACTCACCAAAAGCTTTAGCCAGTGGTGTTGCGCTGCGTGATTGCATTAGAACCGCGACTAGTGCGACGAAGACCAAGATACCGCCAGGTAAATACAGAGGTTGAATCGCTGTGCTTACACCGGTCTCGCCAAGGATGTTGCTGAAAGAAAGGCTAACGCTCTTAAGTAGGCCTTTGAACTCAGGGCTCACACGGCTAGCAACGAGAGTGACAGCGAGCAGCACGTAAGGTGCCCATGCCATCGCCATGCTCATTTTCTTATGACCTTGCTTACTGTTTGAATGAGTGTCATCAAGATCGATCTTCAAAGAACCTAGCCATTCTGCTGGCCACTTGTCTTCGCTTTCAAAGTCCCATTTTGATTTAGGTACTAGGAAGCCGCGTTTTGCTGCTGTTACAACAATCGCAAGGCCAACCAAACCACCAATCAGTGATGGGAACTCAGCACCTAGGAAAACACCTGTTAGTGCGTAAGGAATGGTGAAAGCGGCACCTGCGAACAGTGCGAACGGCAGGATATCAAGACCTTCAGTCCAGCTTTTGTTCTTACCGAAGAAGCGAGTCAGCATCATCGCCATCAATACAGGAATCATCACACCAACGCAGGCGTGGATGATCGCAACACTTGATGTGATCTGTTGTAGGTAAGCATCCCATGTTGAACCATTGGCAATCAGGCTTTCACCAATGTTGTGCGTATCCAAACCTTTGTTTACGCCAACAATGATAGGTGTACCAACCGCGCCGAACGATACCGGCGTAGATTGAATCATCATGCCCATCAGTACCGCAGCTAATGCTGGGAAGCCGATTGCAACGAGTAAGGGAGCGGCGATTGCTGCGGGTGTGCCGAAGCCGGATGCACCTTCAATGAATGAACCAAAACACCAAGCGATGATGATCGCTTGCACACGACGGTCTGCTGATATGTCAGTAAAGCCGTTACGGATGGTGGTGATGGCTCCGGTGTGTTTCAAAGTGTTTAATAAGAAGATGGCGCCAAACACAATCCAGAGAACCGACACGGTAATGCCGAAGCCTTGGAATACTGAAGCCAGCACGCGAGTGCTAGACATATCCCATGCGAATAGGGCGATAGCAACGGTTAATGCAAATGCCACTGGCATCGCTTTTTTTGCAGGCCAGTTAAGGCCAACCAGCAGAATCGCTGCAACAACTATTGGCGAAAAGGCCAATAATGCTAGTAGAGTTTCACTCATGGGTACTTCCTCGTACTTGTTTTCAAACGTTCATGTTTGAAGTGAATAACACGTCATTAGTTTTGTAGGTGTAATCTGAATCTCGAGGATTCAATTGTTGTAATTAGAGTCGCTTTATTTGTAACCGATGTGATTGCAAAAGCTGTTTTTGTAATTGTTTTGTTAATTTGGCGTGAATTTACCCCTTTATTTTTTATTGATATAGGGAAATAATGAAAATAATTAATTCCAAAATTGGCATAATCAAATGCGAGCAGACGATTTGATCCTGTTTTCACAGGTAGTAGAACTGGGCAGTTTTAGTAAGGTGGCAGAGCAAAATAACCTTACAAATTCGGTAGTTAGCAAGAGAATTGCGCGTTTGGAAGAAGAGATTGGCGTGCAGCTATTATATCGAACCACGCGTAAATTGACGCTTACCGAGGCGGGTAAGGCAATGTTACACGGAGCCAAAAATGTGAAGCAGGCGGCTCAAGAGGCTATGGACGCAGTTTCAGGCTTTGGTGAAAATGTTAGTGGTCATATCAAAATGTCAGTGCCTACTATCTCCGGAGATTTGATTCTGGCAGACGCTGTTGCCGAGTTTTGTAATATGCACCCAGGTTTAACGGTCGATATGTCTCTTAACAATCGCTTTGTGGATCTGGTTGATGATGGCCTCGACTTAGTGATTCGAACCGGTTACTTGGAAGACTCCAGCTTAATTGCCCGTCATATATTGGATTCACAATGGGTGGTATGTGCCTCGCCGTCTTATATCGCCAAGAATGGTAAGCCGATGCAGCCCAAGGATTTGGTTGAGCACAATTGTCTGCAATACGCTTATCAAACAACGGGTGCCAGTGAGTGGCAATTTCTGCATAGTAAAGATGGCTTTACTGATAATGATAAATACATAGTGCGCGTCTCTGGATCTTTTTCTACCGATAACGCGACGGCATTAAGAAAGGCGGCGTTGGGCGGTCATGGTGTTGCGTACGTGCCACGTTGTCTGGTGTATCACGATATTCGCAATGGTCAGCTGGTGGACATCTTCCCTGATTTAGTCGGCAAGAAGCTCGGTATTTATGCGGTGTACCCCTTTACGCGCCAGCCACCGAACAAGATTAAGTTATTGATTGAACACATCAGAACACGTTACCTGACGATTTCACATTATTTTTAATAAGGATCACGATGAGCTATTTAAAAGAGTATCAATATCCAGTCACCAACAAACAGATCGTCAGCGATGACTATTTTGATCACATAGTTGAAGACCCTTATCGCTGGTTAGAAGACGACAGAAGCGACGAAACCGCGCAGTGGGTGGCGAGCCAAAATGAAGTCACGTTCAGTTACCTTGCTCAAATTCCGTATCGCGCAGAACTGCGAGAGCGATTAGCAAAAGCGCAAGACTACAAAAAGAGCTCGCAGCCGTTTGTACGAGGAGATTACACCTACTTCTACAAGAACGATGGCTTGCAGAATCACAGTATTCTCTATCGTCAGAAAGAAGGGCAACAAGAAGAAATTTTCCTAGATCCGAATACCTTCTCGGAAGATGGCACTACATCACTGGGTTCGGTGTCGTTTTCTAAAGATTACAGCCTAGTGGCGTACAGTATTTCAGAGGGTGGTAGCGACTGGCGCAAGATTTTTGTTATCGATACCGAGACCAAACAACAGCTCGAAGCCGAAATCACTGACGCGAAATTTACTGGCATCTCTTGGTTGGGTAATCGTGGCTTTTATTACTCTAGCTACGACAAGCCTGACGGTAGCCAGCTTTCTGCACGTACCGAACAGCACAAACTTTACTTCCATGAGTTGGGTACAGAGCAAGCTAGCGACAAAGTGGTTTTTGGTGAGAACAACGCTGAGCAGCACCGCTATGTATCAGGCTATACCACCGAAGACGACCGTTACTTGATCATTCTAGGGCGAGAGTCGACATCGGGTAACAGGCTGTTCTATATCGATTTAAATTCACCAGAACAATCGCTGAACACGCTGATTGATCATGTGGATAGCGATACGTACCTCATCGATAACCAAGATGAAGTCTTTATTTTATACACCAATCTCGATGCGCCTAATGGCAAGGTCGTGAGCTTTGATACTCGCAGTCAACAGTGGCTCGATATCATTCCTGAAAAGCCACAGCCGTTAGATATCAGCACTGGCGGTGGTTACTTGTTTGCTCATTACATGGTCGATGTGGTGTCTAAGATTGAGCAGCTGGATTACCAAGGTAACCTAGTTCGTGAAATTCATTTACCCGGGCTAGGAACTGCTAGTGGTTTGGGTGGTAAAAAAGAGCAAACCCAGCTTCATTACACCTTTACCAACTATGTAACGTCGCCAACGATTTTCTCTTTCGATGTCGAATCTGGCAATTCTGAAATCTACCAACGCTCTGAGTCTCCGTTTGAGTCGGATCAATTTGAGTCTAAACAAGTCTTCTATACCTCGAAAGATGGCACCAAGGTTCCGATGCTTATCTCTTATAAGAAGGGATTAGTGTTAGATGGCAATAATCCAACCATGTTGTACGCCTATGGTGGCTTTAACGTTAGCCTAACGCCTTCTTTCTCGGGCACGGTTGGCAGTTGGCTGGAACTGGGTGGTGTGTATGCAGTGCCGAACTTACGTGGTGGTGGCGAATACGGTAAGGCGTGGCACAAAGCGGGTACACAACAACAAAAACAGAATGTATTTGATGACTTCATTGCTGCTGCGGAGTTCTTAATTGAAGAAAACTACACCTGCAGTGATAAGTTAGCGATTCGCGGCGGTTCTAACGGCGGTTTGTTGGTAGGCGCTTGCATGACACAAAGGCCTGAGCTGTTCCAAGTGGCTTTACCTGCGGTTGGGGTGTTGGACATGTTGCGTTACCACACATTCACGTCTGGTGAAGGCTGGGCGTACGACTACGGTACATCAGCGCAGAACAGAGAGATGTTCGAATATCTGCTTGGCTATTCTCCGGTTCATAATGTGGTGCGCGGCACGGATTACCCTGCGACATTGGTTACTACAGCTGATCACGATGATCGCGTGGTACCTGCTCACTCTTATAAATTCATTGCAGAGCTGCAAGATAAGCATGAAGGCGGTGCCCCCGTGATGATTCGTATCGATGTTAATGCGGGCCATGGTGCTGGAATGCCGCTGAGTAAAGCGATCGATCTCACTGCTGATATCTACGCATTTACCCTGTTCAATATGGGAATTGAGTCCCTAGATTCATTTTAGCGAATACTTGATTTTAGATAACTGGGTATTTTACTCAGACCAAAAAGCCTCAAAATCTGCCTTAGATTTTGAGGCTTTTCATATATATGAAAACCAATCAAAGCTGCATCGTATTTCCTTCACTTTCACACTCTGTTTTCCGTGATAGCCGCCACCATTACTGATGAAATGAAAGCGATTTCAAGCTGATATTTCACGTATTTTTGTTCATAACTTATTGATCTCAATGCAGTAGTTTTCTCCGTGAATTTTCTAAAAGTTTCATGGCATTTAAGCTGATTTATCAGTGTGAACAGCGACCAACTTTTCAACTCTTTCATTGCTTAATATTTCCCTGTTCGATGAAAACTCAAAAAAATAATAGGGAAATACAATGCAAAAATTTAAGCTTTTGCCAATAACGGTCGCAGTGGCGGCATCGCTTGCTTCACTCTCTTCTTTTGCTGCTGATACTAATATCGAAGCATTAGAAAAACGAATCCAAGAGTTAGAATCTAAGGTTGTGGATATTGATTATGTCAACGATCAACAGCCTGCTGTCCTAACTGCAGAAACTAAGGTGCCAGAAGGCATCGTCTTCTCTGGTTATGCTCGTTACGGCGCTCACTACAAGAGCGGTGATGAGCGTTACGTAGACATCGGTACAACAGGTCGTTCTGTCGGTCGTTTGGGTAACGAAGCTAATGGTGGTGAGGTTCAGCTAGCTAAGCTTTTCCAAGCTGACAATGGTGCGATTTGGGACATCGTATTCATGGCTGACCACTGGGAAGCAGACGCTTGGGCTGACGACGGTGGCTTGAGCATGAAAAAAATGTACGCTGGTGTAACTAACGTATTTGAAAGCCAACCAGAACTTTACATGTGGGCTGGTCGCGACTTCCACCAACGTCCGCAACAAGGTTTGAATGATTACTTCTGGATGACACACGATGGTCAAGGCGCTGGCTTTAACAACCTAGATTTCGGCGGCGCGAAGCTGGATATGGGCTTTGTAGGCCAAGTGAAAGGCGGCCTCGTCAATGATAATGGTCGATACGCTGTAACCGCGAAGCTACACAGTATTGACGCAGGTATTGGTAATCTGGATTTTTACGCGAACTACGGTTTTGCATCGAGCGAAGCGGATACGTCTACGACGACTGAGTACGTATACGATCCAGTGACAGATTCAATGCAGCCTGTCGTGACTCAAGGACAAAAAGTCAGTGATGAAACGGCCTACCTAGTAGGTGCAACATTAGGCTTGGGTGAGTCTAACAAGTTGGTTGTTAAGTACGGTGACGGTGCCGATTCATCGGTATATGACCTTAAAGGTGATTACCAGACTTTGTATGCAAGTGTTGAGGGTAGCTACGCTGCATCTGAACAGTTCATCATTGATTACTTAGTGTCTTACAAAGACAATTCTGGCTCAGACTTAGATCGTGAGAATACTGAATACGCTGGTATCGTTCGTCCACAGTACCAATGGGATGATGTTCACTCTACATGGTTAGAAGCTGGCTACGGCATGGTTGATTACGATGACGACGGTGAAGAGAATGCGTGGAAAGTCACTCTGTCTCAAAACGTTTCTCTAGGTGGCTTACCTTGGAGCCGTCCAATGCTTCGCTTCTACACAACTGTGGGTGATGTAGAAACGAAAGGCAACACAGTGAAGACAACCAATGTTGATACATTGTCGTTCGGCGCAATGTTTGAAGCTTGGTGGTAATCACAGGTATAGAAAGCGCTGCTCTTTGAATTTGGCATATTTTCAAGGAGCCATGCTTTCAAATATCTATGCTTGTTAAGAGCACGTAATACTGTCCATTTTAGCCCTAAAGGCAGATTGATTAGGGCACGTTTCAATTAACTCCATTCTTGGGCACATTTTTGTGCCCTTTTTTTTCGCCACTAGATCAAGGAATAACGATGAGACTTTCTTCCATTGTGTCTCGAGTCTATTTAGGTTTCTTCACGCTGATAGTAATCATGCTGGGTAGCGCATGGTTGAGTATTAGCAGTAACAAGAACATAACCTCACACATCGAAACCATCACTCAACAAGCCACCCCTTTAATGCTCCAATCCTCCACGCTCACCATTCGTTTCTTGGACATTAATCGCAGCACTACTCCCTATTTATCCGCCAACTACATTGATGAGCTCGAACCGCTGAAACAAACCGTCGTGAGTAACATCGCGCAATATCAGCAGCAGTTAAATTGGTTTGATGGCAAGGCTGAATCGGGCTCACCACTTGAACCCATACTCCAAAATATTGAAGAAACGGGCGTTGCCACCATCAATAAGATAGAACAGTCCTTGAACTTATACGTCTCTTATTTGGATAGTAAAGATCTCGGTTCGATGGATCAGGAACAATTTCAATCTGTGGTAGGACAACTCAATAACACCTTGGTTAATCAATTGGCGAGTACGAGTTCGGGTAACACGCAAAAAGCGGTAGAAGCCTTGTTGGTTCAGTTGAGTTTGATTGCCGCAGAAGCGAATGAAGCTTTCTCTCTGCAAACGTCATCGGAGGTTCGTGGTGTTGAGCGTCGTCTACAAAGTCGTAAAGAGCGATTCGAACAAGCTGTATCAGACTTGGATAATCTGGACTCATCTTTGTTACGCCGCAGTAAACAGTCTTTATCACTGCTCGCTTCACATGTATTTTCAGCGCAAGGATCTGTGTCAACGCATATGGAAACCGTGAAGCTACATGAGAGCATTGCTCAGCAAAGAGTGGAGATCGAACAGCTCATTGATGTGCAGTTAAGCCATTTTGATGAGCTTTCTATGTACGCGGAAGATACGGCTAAACGTTTATATCACGAGTCGATGGACTTCTCTCATCAAGCACTGTTGATGCAGGCCATCATTGCTATTGGGTCGGTTTTTATTGCGCTGCTAATCGGGCTGAACATCGCTAAAGGGATTCGCAAGCCAAGTAAATTACTGCAAAGTGCACTAGACCAAGTCGCCAAAAAAGACTTGAGCGTGATAGTTCGTTATCAAGCCAATAATGAATTTGGTTTGGTGAGCGATAAAGTCAATTTGGTGATCAGTCACCTGACCCAAATGATTGACAACATGCGCCACTCCTCAATACGTTTAAAGGAAGCTTCCCTTGAGAACCAAAGCACCAGTCGTTCTTTGAATGAAGCGATGCAAGAACAAACCAATCAAACGGTGATGGTAGCGACAGCGATGGAGCAAATTGAGTGCTCAGTGACGGAAATCACTCAGGCGGCCAACCAAACGCTAACGCTAGTGACCGACGCGGTATCCAGTTCCAGTGATGGGCAGAAGACCATGGATAAAAGCGTCGAATTGATGGGCAGCTTAGAAAATAAGCTGGCGGAATCAACGGCGACCATTGGTCAGCTTGAAAGCGAAAGCGCCAGTATTGGGTCCATTCTGGATGTGATATCTGGGATCTCTGAGCAAACCAATCTACTGGCGTTGAATGCGGCCATAGAAGCGGCGCGAGCTGGAGAACAAGGGCGCGGTTTCTCTGTGGTGGCTGATGAAGTTCGCGTGTTAGCGGCCAAAACCAATGCGTCAACGCAAGAGATACACAATAAGATTGAACAGCTGCAAACCAGTTCCAAATTGGCGGTGGAACAAATCAATCAATGTGTGGTGGGGATGGTTCAATGTGTTGAGCAAACGGGCGAAGTGAATCACTCGATATCGACGGTGTCTGATCTTCTCAACGAAGTAGAGCAACGAAGCCATCAAATTGCGACCGCGACGACAGAGCATCAAGTCGTTGCCTCTCAAGTCACTCAAAATATCAGCCAGATACACACCTTGGCTGAAGATAACTCGCAACGTTCCCAAGTGCTTTTTTCCCACGGTCAACAGCTTGAAACTATGTCGCAACAGCAATTCTCATTAACTCAAGAGTTTAAGTTAGCGGAATCATCTAATCACAAAGATTAGAGCCAGTTAATTTCTTCCATGTTTTCACGCCCAGCCTTCCGCTGGGCGTTTTCGTATCTGGTTTTTTGATGAAAAGGCTTTGAGCTAAAAATCACCGTGAAATGTTCTCATACAATTTCGAAAGGCCATTGAAATAACAAGGTCACTTCCCCCGTGTATATTGCCGTCAGCTGCGGATTCATCATCAAATGACGTTTAAAAAAAATGGATTTAGGCGGACTTGTTTGACCTGACGAACAAGTAACCGAGCGCCATCTTGATAATATGAACAATAATCCCATGAAACAGTTTCATGGCGTGAAGTTAATCTGTAAGCGCTTTCATGATTTCCACAACTGGCCTTTTTACCTCCAACTTTAGTGTGATGACACTCACTTCAACTAAAACGTAATTTCTTAATAATCGTTTTGTAAGCGGTTACAAGCTAATGAAGTATCGAGGTTCGAGTGGCAACAATTAAACACGTATCAGAACATGCAGGTGTGTCTCAGGCGACAGTGTCTAGGGTTATTAATGGCACTAGCAGAGTCAGTCATGACAAGAAATTAAAGGTTGAAAAAGCGATCAAAGAATTGGGTTATCGCCCGAACTCTATCGCTCAAGCCTTGGCTTCAAGTCGTACTGGTAGTGTGGGTGTTGTTGTTCCAGAACTTGGCGGTTCTTTCTATTCAGGCATTTTGCATTGCATAGAAGAAAACCTACGCCGCTTTGGTTACCACGCTGTGGTTACAGCGGGTTCGAATACTGAGCAAGGGCAACGTGAGTCGGTGGAGTTTCTGTTGGGGCGTCGTGTTGATGCTTTGATTCTTCATACTCAACTGCTCAGTGATGATTATTTAATTGAATTGGAAGAACAGGGGACCCCTGTGGTTTTAATTAACCGCTTCATCCCAGAAATGGCGATGAGTTGCATTGATATTGATAACGAAGTCGGGGGGCTACTCGCTACTCAATATCTTTTGCAAAAGGGACATACAGATATCGCGTGTATTACCGGGCCTTTAGATAAAGCAGATGCTAGGGGGCGTTTGCAGGGGTATCGAAAGGCCTTGGAAGAAGCGGGTGTGCCATACGATGAAGCCTTAGTCTCGGAAGCGGGCTTTACTGAAGAGACGGGCATCAGTGCTATGAAGAAGCTGATTAATCGTAAGTGTCATTTCACAGCAGTATTTGCTTCGAATGACCACATGGCATTTGGCGCCTTCGAGGTGTTGCATCAAGAGGGACTGTCTGTTCCGAAAGATGTATCACTGGTGGGCTTCGATAACACCATCTTCGCGCGCTATCTGACCCCTAGTTTGACCACCATTAATTTCCCTATTGAAGAGATGAGCGTTGAAGCAGTACAGCTCACTCTACAGAAGCTAAAAAAAATAAAACATGACGTGAACTTTAAATTGCTGCCGACGTTGGTCACTAGAAACTCGGTATCGGATTTACCAGTTACCCTATAAAAATATTAAGGATAGAACATGAAATTTAAGACCTTAGCGCTTTCATGCGCGGTTGCTTTAGGATTAGGTACAACAGCTGCAAATGCAGCAGACAAAGAAATTCGTTTCGACGGTTTCCCTGATTTCGATAGCAGCCTGAAGGTATTACTGCCTGATTTCGAAAAGGAAACGGGTATCAAAGTTGATTACCTTATGAACAACCACGGTGACCACCACACGAAACTCACAACGAACCTTGCAACGGGTTCTGGTGCCGGTGATGTGATTGTTGTCGACGTTGAGAAAATTGGTCCATTTGTTGGCTCTGGCGGCCTAGTTAACCTGTCTGAAAACTACGGTGCAGATAAATACGAAGAACGATTCGCACCTTACGCATGGGCACAAGGCAAAGGCGCTGACGGCGATATGTATGGTATCCCTGTCGACCTAGGTCCTGGTGTTATGTACTACCGCACCGACGTATTCGAAAAAGCGGGCATTGATGTAGAAGAAGCAATCAAAGATTGGGATTCATACATCGCTGCTGGTGAAAAACTGAAAGAGCAAAACGTACAACTTATCGCTTCGGCAGCCGACGTGGCACAAGCGATTATCTTCACGACCGTTCCTGAAGGTGAAGGTCTGTACTTCGATAAAGATGGCAACCCAGTGGTGACATCAGAGCGTTTTGTTCACGCTTTTGAAGTAGCAAAAGAGATTCGCGACAAAGGCTTAGACGGCCGCATTCTGGCTTGGTCTAACGAATGGTACGAAGGCTTCCGCAACGGCACATTTGCAACTCAACTTTCTGGCGCTTGGCTTCTTGGTCACCTAAACAACTGGATTGCTCCTGAAACCAAAGGTAAGTGGGCAGTAGAAAACCTACCTGATGGCATCTACGGCAGCTGGGGTGGTTCATTCCTTTCTATTCCAACTCAATCAGAAAACCCAGATGAAGCTTGGGCGCTTATTGAATACATGACGACGGATCGTGAAGTACAGCTTAAACACTTCGAAACGATTGCTGCCTTCCCTGCGAACATCACCACGTATGACGATGAGCTTTTCCAAGAAGAGATGGAATTCCTAGGTGGGCAAAAAGCGCGTCTACTGTTTGCTGAAGTAGCACAGAACATCAAACCAGTATCTCCAGCACAAGGCGACCACGTTGCACGTTCTATTATCTTAGAGAACGCATTGATGGAAGTACTTGATGAAGGCAAAGACATCAAGACTGCGCTTAAAGAGGCAGAGCGTCTAATCAAGCGTCGCACGCGTAATCTTTAATTTGTTTTTACTTTAAGTAAGTGAGGAAGCGTGGATAACGCGCTTCCTTTTTAAGAGGTCGTTACTATGAATCATACAGCGAGCACAACGATAGAACCTGCGGACAAAAGCCTTTTTTCTCGTCTAAATTTGAAAGCGCTTACACCGTATGGATTTCTTCTGCCGTTTCTGATCATTTTTTCTGTATTTGGGATCTTCCCGCTGTTGTTCTCTGTTTACCTGTCGTTCCACGAGTGGAACCCGGTAAGAGGCATGGATGCGATGGAGTTCGTTGGTTTTGAGAACTATCACATTGCTTTAACGGACCCATGGCTATGGCGTTCATTGAAGAACACGCTTTGGCTAGCGATCACTTCAGGCGTGGCTCAGCACTTAGTCGCTATTCCAGTAGCTTACATGTTGGTTTCAATGGGTGACCGTATGCGTCACTGGCTAACATCGGCGTACTTTCTACCGTTCATTACATCAACGGTCGCAGCGTCACTGATTTTCTTCAATATGTACTCTCCTAACTCAGGAATTATTAACCAAACGCTAATGGCACTAGCCGATAGCACGCTGTTTGGTTGGGCATTCGCTTGGGTTAACGATTTCCAACCCATCCGTTGGTTAGACGATGCCACTATGGTGAAGCCGTCTATCGCAATCATGGTTTTCTGGAAATACACCGGTTTTAACATCGTCCTTTACACCACAGGTTTAATGACGATTCCTAAAGACATCTTAGAAGCTGCACGTATGGATGGTGCCAATGCCTTCCGCCGCTTCTGGAACATTTCACTACCAATGATTCGTCCATTCATCTTCTTTGCTATCACGATGACCATCATCGGTAACCTGCAAATGTTTGAAGAACCGTTCGTACTAACACGTGGTACAGGTGGTACTGGCCAATCTGGTTTAACTATCTCGATGTACCTCTACAAAGTGGGTTGGGAATGGCTAGAAATGGGCACAGCATCTGCTATCTCGTGGTTACTGTTTGCACTCATCGCGACTTGTACATTGGTTCAATTTTTACTCTTCGGTAAGAAAGGCTTAGGGGAACATTAAGATGTCGACATCAATTAAGACAAATACCTCACCACTAAGTGGACTGATGCCAAGCGAACGCAGCATGTACATTCTGACTAAGATCTTGATGGTCATGTTAGGCATCTTACTGGTTGTTTCAGCGCTGATTACAGTCTTTCCATTTGTATGGTCGGCACTGCTATCAACGCGTGACCGTTCTGAAATTTTTGGCACGGGCATTAGCTTTGCGATTGGCGATAGCCTGGCGATTAACTACGCCAAATTGCTTGAAATCATGCCGTTTTGGAAAGCGATGTTTAACTCGATTTATGTGGCTTTCTTAGGCACCACCATCTCGCTGCTGTTTTGTAGCATGGGTGGCTACGCGTTTGCTGTGTTTAAGTTCCGCGGTAAGAACGTGTTGTTTGGCATGCTGGTTGGCTCAATGGCGATTCCGCCGGTGCTTAGCTTGATCCCTTACTTCATGATCGTGAAATTCTTAGGCTTGTTGGATAACCACATGGCGGTATGGCTACCGTTCACTACGACACCATTTGGTATCTTTTTGATGCGTCAGCACGTGATTGCATCGATTCCAAAAGAGCTACTTGAAGCGGCGAAATTGGATGGTGCTGGTGAGTTCAGAACGTACTGGAGTGTGGTATTGCCACTGATGAAGCCTGCCTTAGCAACACTGGCTATCGTTCAGTTCGTTTTCTTCTGGAACATGTTTATGCAGCCTCTCGTGGTGCTTAACAACCCAGATAATTACGTGATTACACAGGCGTTACGAAGCGTTCAAGGCATTCCGAATACGCCATGGGGCGCGGTAATGCTAGGCACCACAATTTCTATTTTACCACTCGTGATTACTTACTTGTTCGCATCGAAACAGATGATCAGTGGTTTAACGTCCGGCGCAGTCAAAGGTTAGGTTTAAGGGTTATAACAATGAATAAATATCAACTTCCAAGTGATTCAAAGTTACGCAGTAAGGAATTTGTATTCGGTGTCGCGACATCTTCATACCAAATTGAAGGCGGCGTTGAAGAGGGCGGTCGTACACCGTCTATCTGGGACACTTTCTGTAAGACGCCGGGTAAGGTCGATAACGGCGACAATGGTGATGTGGCGTGTGACCACTACCACTTATGGAAACAAGATATCGAGATGATTCAAGGCTTAGGCGTTGATGCTTACCGTCTCTCTATTGCATGGCCGCGCATCCTGCCACAAGACGGTGTCGTGAACCAGCAAGGCCTAGAGTTTTACGGTCAGATCATCGACGAGTGTCATGCTCGCGGCATGAAAGTGTATGTGACTTTGTACCACTGGGATCTACCGCAATATCTTGAAGATAAGGGTGGCTGGTTAAACCGCGAAACGTCTTACAAATTCGCAGAATACGCAGAAGTGGTGAGCAAATACTTTGGTGACAACATCGATGTGTACACCACGCTGAATGAACCGTTTGTGTCTGCATTCCTAGGCTACCGCTGGGGCGAACATGCGCCAGGCATCAAGGGCGAAAAAGAGGGCTACCTAGCATCTCACCACCTAATGCTGGCACATGGTTTGGCAATGCCGATCCTTCGCAAGAATGCACCTCACGCTAAGCATGGTGTGGTATTCAACGCGACGCCAGCTTACCCGCTGACGCCACAAGACCAAGCGGCAGCAGATTACTGCGAAGCCGAGAATTACCACTGGTTCATCGACCCAGTATTAAAAGGCGAGTACCCACAGCTGGTGGTTGAACGCCAAGCGATGAACATGCCTATGATCCTTGAAGGTGACTTAGACATCATCAGTGCTCCTGTTGATTACATCGGTATCAACTACTACACACGCAATGTCGCTCGCTTTAATGAGAACGGCGACATTGAATCGGTGAAACAAACCGATGCTGAACACACTTACATTGGCTGGGAGATCAACCCACAAGGTCTAACCGACTTATTGGTAAGACTGGATGCTCGTTACGAAAATATGCCACCTATCTACATCACAGAAAATGGTGCAGCGGGCAACGATGAACGAGTAAATGGACAAGTGATGGACGAGCAACGAGTTCGTTATTTCCAAGGTCATATCGAAGCGGTTCACAACGCCGTTGAAGCGGGCGTGAAAGTTGATGGCTACTTCGCTTGGAGCCTGATGGATAACTTTGAGTGGGCATTCGGTTACTGCCAGCGTTTTGGCATTGTCCATGTTGACTACACCACCCAAGAAAGAACATTGAAACAGAGCGCAATTGCGTACAGAAATATGCTTCTAGAGCGCGCTGAGGAGAACAGATAATGGCTAAAGTAGAATTTAAGAACATCAAAAAATCATTCGGTGATGTTGAAGTCGTCAAAGAGTTTGATTTTACGGTTGAAGACGGTGAGTTCGTGGTTTTCCTTGGCCCATCTGGCTGTGGTAAATCGACAACGCTACGCATGCTAGCTGGCCTTGAAAGCATCAGTTCTGGTGACATTGTAGTTGGCGGCAAGCTGATGAATAAAGTCGACGCGAAAGACCGTGATTTAGCGATGGTATTCCAAAGCTACGCACTGTATCCGCACATGACGGTATACGAGAACATCGCATTTGCTCTTAAACTGAAGGGCATGCCAAAAGCAGAAATCGACGTAGAAGTGCTAAAAGCGGCGAAAATGCTAGAGCTTGATCCGCTACTGAACCGTAAGCCAAAAGAGCTTTCTGGTGGTCAGCGTCAGCGTGTAGCAATGGGCCGCGCAATGGTTCGTACACCTAAGGTCTTCTTGTTTGATGAGCCGTTATCTAACCTAGATGCAAAACTTCGTGGCGTAATGCGTGAAGAGATCAAACACCTACACCGTGAACTAAAAACCACAACGATCTACGTAACACATGATCAGATCGAAGCGATGACACTGGCGGATCGCATCGTGATCCTAAAAGACGGTTATGTTGCTCAAGTTGGTACACCAACCGAGGTGTTCCAGCGTCCTGCAAACAAGTTCGTCGCGCAATTCATTGGTAACCCATCAATGAACATGTTGGAAGCAAAACTGATTGAAAAAGAAGGCGAGTACTTCGTTGAAATCGGTGATGTTCATATCCCACTGCCTGAACGCTTTAAGTCTCTGGCATCTAAGAACCTAGCGCTGCATTTTGGTGTTCGTCCAACAGACATCCACCTACGTGCCGAGCAAGTTGACCACGACCGCGTGCTGCCATTCCCTGTGAAAATCAAAGACAAGGAACTACTGGGCGCAAGCATTCTTCTGAAAACAGAAATTGGCGGTCAACCGCTGATGGTTGAAACCCAAGCAGCTGAAGTGGATGTAAAAGATCTGACGCTTTACTTGGATTTGGATGCTTTCCACTTGTTCGATGCATTGAGTGAGAACTCGCTAGCGAGCTGATTTGCAAGAGCTAGTTAATTTGCAACAGCCAGTTGATTTGCAAGGGCGACTGAAAGAAGCCTGACTCAAACGGCTAATTAAAGTGGCTAAGTCAGTCATTGAGCTGACACCAACCAACTTACGACAAATTGTTTTGGCTCCTCCTGATTTGGGAGGGGCTAGGGATAGTGATGATGAAATTCGGATATTTTGACGATAAAAACAAAGAATACGTAGCAACCACGCCGTGCACACCGATCAAATGGTGTAACTATGTCGGCACATTAGATTTCGGTGGCATTGTTGATAGCAACGGTGGTGTGCTGTTGTGTAAGGGCGATCCTGCACTCAACCGCATCACTAAGTACATTGCTCAATTGCCAAACTCAGATTTCAAAGGCTCGACCATGTACCTCAAGGTACGTGACGAAGCGGGCAACGTAGAGGTGTTCTCACCTTTCTACACGCCAACCTTGAAGCCGTTAGATAAGTTCGAAAACCACACCGGTTTGTCATACACCACCATTATTGCAGAAGCCTTTGGTGTGCGTTGTGAAGCGACGTTCTTTGTACCAAAAGCTGACCAAGTACTGCTACAAGACATCAAAGTGACCAACATTTCAGACAAAGCGCTACACGTTGATGTGGTGCCTGTTTACGAATTCACACACTTCGATGCGCTTAAACAGCTACTCAATGCGGACTGGGTTCCACAAACCATGACGCTAAAAGCACACCAGCAAGAGTCGGGTTATACCGTGCTTGAGCAGTATGCTTTCATGAAGCGTGACTACGCGGTGAACCTGATGACAGCGGATCGCCCTGCGACGTCTTTTGATGGTGATCGCCAATCGTTCCTAGGGAATTTGGGCTACGGCACATGGGCAGCACCAGAAGCACTAAACAATGATGAATTAGGCAATACTGAGTGTTTGCGTGGCGACAACATTGGTGCACTTAACCTGCGCCTAGGTTGGTTATCTCCAGAGCAGACAGAACGTACGATTGTACAAATTGCGCAAGAACAGAGCCTAGAAGCTGCACTTCCTCTGCTGGCTAAATATCGTGACCATCAAGTGGTCGATTCTGCTTTCGCTGAACTGGCTGAACATTGGGATGGTTACCTACAAGCGGTTCAGGTTGAAACGCCAGATCCGGCAATGAACTCAATGCTTAACGTACATAACCCACGTCAGTGTCACACAACCAAAAACTGGTCTCGTTACCTGTCTCTGTACCAGCTTGGTTATGGGGCTCGTGGCATCGGTTTCCGTGATTCTTCGCAAGATACTTTAGGCGTAATTACTCACATGCCGGAAGAGGCGCGTGAGTTCATTGAGCGTCTGTTATCTGTGCAAAACACCAACGGTTCTGCGATGCACCAGTTCTTCCCATCAACGATGGAAGCGAACGCGGGTGACTCACGTGAAGAGGAAGATCGCCCTGATTATTACGGCGATGATCACCTGTGGATCATCTACGCGGTGACGCAATATGTGAAAGAAACCGGCAATGCAGACTTCTTGAATAAAGATATTCCGTTCTATCAAAAAGACAAAGCGGGCAACCCAGTCGAAACGGGAACCGTGTGGAATCACCTGTGCCGTACGATTGAATTTACTTACTGCAATACTGGTGAACACGGTCTACCGCTACTGGGTTTTGCTGACTGGAATGACACGGTGAACCTGCCAACGGGTGCTGAATCGATGATGGTGGCGAACATGTACGGCAAAGCACTGCTCGACATGTTGGACTTGTGTGAGCTGCGTGGTGAAGCGCAACTGACGGCTAAGTTTAAAGATCAGTACCAACAGATGCAGAGCACAGTCAATGAATGCGGCTGGGATGGCGAATGGTTTGTTCGTTACTTTGATGAGCAGGGCTTGCCGATCGGTTCTCATAAAAATGAACAAGGGCAGATCTACACCAACGGTCAAAGCTGGCCTGTAATCTCTGGTTTCGCGACTCAAGAACGTGCAACGCAAGCGCTAGATTCGGTTTACAACAAACTGAACACTACCAATGGCATCAAGCTTTCAACTCCGGGTTACAACGGCTTTGATCCTCAGCTAGGTGGCGTATCGACTTACCCACCAGGTGCGAAAGAGAACGGCGGTATCTTTTTGCATTCAAACCCATGGGTGATGATCGCAGAAGCGAAAATGGGCAACGGTGAGCGTGCTTACGAGTACTACCGTCAAATCAACCCAGCTTCCAAAAATGATGACATCGATACCTTTGAATCTGAACCTTACTGCTACCCACAAAACATTCTGGGTGACGAGCACAAACAGTTCGGTTTAGGACGCAATGCGTGGCTTTCTGGTACTTCATCTTGGACTTACGTGGCGGGTACGCAGTGGATTCTGGGTGTTCGCCCTGAAGTGGATGGCTTGCTGGTGGACCCATGTATTCCGGCGGATTGGCCTGAATTTAAAGTCCGTCGTCAGTTCCGTGGTGCGACTTATCATATTCATGTCACTAACCCGAATAACGTGTGTAAGGGCGTGGTTGAGATGAAGGTCAACGGTGACCTAATTTCAGGTAATAAAGCGCCAGTGTTTACCTCTGGTGAGCACACCATCGAGGTGATTTTAGGTTAACAAAGAGAAGGGCGCTTTATGCGCCCTTTATTGCTTCTTTAGTTTGGTTCTTTCGTTGCAGTTGTTTCGTTAGCAATGCGTTCTCCGGGGGCTGATTTCGCATACAGCAGTTGCTTTACTTTGCTTTCTTTATGTTGGCTGATAGGTGGCTTGGCATTGCCAAGTAAAGGTTTGAGATTGGTTCGGGCTAAGCGTCAATAAGCCAATCTGGTTATTGAATGCGTCGGCTGGGCAAGTCATTGGTTCTATTGCAATACTTTGCTCGCTAGTCGGCGTGTACAGCTGAACGAATGGGTAGCTTTCATCTTGTTGGTAGCGAATTGCGGCAGACGAATCTGAGCGCGTAAATGCAAGTTGATTGGTTGTCTTGGAATCAAATTCAAAGCAATGATTTAAGCTTTGATTGGTGAGTGAATCGTCCAAAGACAAACGATCAAAAGCGTGCTTTTCACCATTGGGTAGGTCGTTTTCGTGTATGACCTCAGAGCAAGGCGACATAGCGAGTCCACATTGTGCTAGCTCAGTGCCGAGTGAAAAATAAGGGTGCCAAGCATCACCGAATGGGAAAGCTGAATCACCAAGATTAGAGACGGTCGTTGAGGAAGTGAGTCTACCCGTGACGTCAATCGTGAAGGTGACTTCAAGGTTGAGAGCAAACGGGAAAGCAGGGTGCAAAGACGATGTTTGATACTGCAACGTCACACTGGCGGATTCTTCAGTGGCTACGTTGTTTGTGATTGAAAAAGGTTGGTTGTAGAGCAGGCCGTGTACGGCGTGATCAGACCAAGGAAAATTAGCTGGGAGTTGATGGTTTTGGTTATCGAAACTGTAACGACCTAAGTTTAAACGGTTTGGAAAAGGGAATAATTTAGCACTGCGGGAAAAGAACGGATGTTGGTTGATCAGTTCATCATAATTCTGATAACCACAAATAAAAGAGAATGGACTGTTATTTACGATATACTTATTAATAACAGCACCAAATCCATTGATTATTTGAAGTTCTATACCATGTTGGTGGTTTATTAATGTGACAGAGTCAATATTTCCAAATTTTTCATTTATAATTTTAAACATGTTGATGTCTCCATTTTTAAAAGATATTAACAAGAAGAAAAAAATATTCAATGGCGGTTTTAAAATGAATAATAAAATTCCATATACGAGCTACTCAGGAAATTCAGAACACTTGTGTAAAAAAGGTGATGCAGTTGAATTTATTCAACCTTGGTACACGCCAATTTCGACTACACCAGAAAATACCGGTATGGCAGTCGGCGGAATTGGTAACACATTTACACTCACACCAAACGGCAACACGCCTAACTTCAGCTTTATTCCGGGAATTTTTGTCGATTGTTCAGAGCAAGTTATTAATTTTAATGATTTTTATGCGTCAGTGATGAATGTGCCAACCATCGACACGCTGCAAGTTCTTAATGAACAAGAGCTAAGCGTTCACCTGAACTTCTATCCTGCTTTGTTTGATGGAAAAAAGATTGAAAGTAGAGAAATGTCGAATGCGATTAGTCTCATTCAAACAGCATTAAAAAATGGTCGATTCTACCAAGAAAATAAAACTAACTTTACAAAATGGAACGTTGAATTTTCAAATAAGACTCAATTGTTGATTGCAGAAGATTCAGGTTCAACTATTTGTCAATTATATGTAGCCTTAGATTTCTTTAATGGTTTATTAATAAATGATACAACGAGATTATTATCACTCACTGCGGGTGATAATAATGATATGGATAGTATCAGTGGCAGTGATATAGATAGTATCAATGGCAGTGATATAGATAGTATCAATGGCAGTGATATAGATGGTGTTAATGGCAGGGATATAGAATACCAAGCTTTATATCCACTGGCTGAATATAAATACAATAGCTTCGACGATATTAATATAAAGCGTAAGGTAGTCTCTCCGATCGTTAAAGAGAACAAACGCCTGTGTTCTTTACCGATGCACTGGAATCACTTCGAATTAACCAATAATTCATCACAACCACGCGTGATTACGCTTGCTCAGCCGCTTCAAAACTTGATTGGTTCAACCTACCAAAAAGGCCGTGATGGTATTCAGGAT
This sequence comes from Vibrio splendidus, assembly GCF_024347615.1. Classification (NCBI taxonomy): domain Bacteria; kingdom Pseudomonadati; phylum Pseudomonadota; class Gammaproteobacteria; order Vibrionales; family Vibrionaceae; genus Vibrio; species Vibrio splendidus. The sequence continues at coordinate 1,728,426 of NZ_AP025509.1, forward strand.
TCGGCATGTACCTTGTCTCAAAATCCGATTGCTCAGCAGCATGAAGTGGTTAACTTAAAGGGCGAAAGCCACAGCTTTACGGGTGTTCAATTGTCTAGCCAATCGCCTTATCAAAGCGATATTGAAGGCGAAGTGGTGTTTGGTGTTCAAGCGGATAACCATTTGACTGAATCTGGTAAGGTTTCGATTTCTGTCAAACCAACGCTTTATACCTCTAAGACAGCTCAGCAAACAGAGTTCGCACTGAAAACAGGCCGTACCAACGCGGAATTCCAAACAGGAATTTACACGGGGCGTGAAGCATTGAGCGCATTGGTGGTGGTTCAGGTTGAATTGGAACCTGGCGAGTCTGTTGACCTGCGTTTTGCACAGGTGATGGCTCACAGCAAAGTCATGCTTAATGGTTGGCACTCAGATAAGGCTTACACGCAATTCTACCCGCAAGTAAAGCCTGCATTACCTATGTTAGAAGACATGTTGCCTAAGCTCGAAACCATTGAGCAGCAGATCGTCGAACAACAAACAACTTTCCTAGAGCAAGCTCAAAACAAGATCTCGCAGCCTGAATCGGCACTTCGCTATGCAACGATGGCGATGAACTCATTGTCCTTCCTAGCGGAATCAACGGTATGGGATAAAGAAGATAAATTCTTGGTTAAAGAGTGTGTCGACTACCCATTCTTTAACTCTCTTGATGTGTACTTCTATGGCTCATTCTCGCTGCTTTATTTGCTGCCTGAGCTTGATGGCTGCGTGATGAAAGAATTCTCGAAAGCCATTTTGGCGGAAGACTTTACCGAGCGCCGATACTGGGAATACGAAGCGACGCCTAATGCCGAATTGATTGATGACAAGTACCAAGGTGTGCGTGCTATTCGAGGTGCGGTAATCCACGACTTAGGCAGCCCATTCGACATCCAGCCCGATGCTTATAGCTGGCACAACGTGAAAGAGTGGAAGGACTTAGCGCCGAAATACATTCTGATGGTGTACCGCCATTACCAAAACACCCAAGATATCTCTGTGGTTAAAGAGTGCTGGCAAGCAGTAACTGAAAGCATCGATTTCTTATCGAATTTGATCGCTGAAGGTGACGATTTACCACTAACCCGAGGTACAGACGATACCTTTGATAACCTAGCTTCTCATGGCATTTCAATTTACTGTGCGAGTCTTTGGGTTGCTGGCTTGCAAGCGGCGAGTGAACTTGCACAATTGATGGGTGAAAGCGAGCGAGCTAACGGTTACTTAACACGTTCTAAAAAGGCGTTGGCAACCGTTGAGCAAAGCTTGTGGGATGACAAAGAGGGTTACTACCACTTCTTCGTGACGCCAGTTCAGGCCAAGCATCTAACCGGTGCGGGCTATCAAGCTCTGGAAACCTTAGGACTTTCATTGACTGGCGATGCGATTGCTGACAAGAACACGCTCAATACCTATCTCAATGAAACGGATACTTCCATCAGCATCAGTAAGGTATCTCAAAGAGTCTCTAAGAAACGCTTGCTGAGTGAGGCGGCGCCACAAGCCTTTACTCAAGAATACTTAGATTTAGTGCCAGATTCTGACAACAGTTTTGGTGATGCCTTGTTGGCCGACAGTTATCTAAAACTCATCGGACTCGAGGGTATTTTTCCGCAAGAGAACATCCAACGCGCACTAGACTATGTTTATAAGCACAACTTTGAGATTAACAGCCCTAAGCTTGGGGTTGCGAATATGACGTTGGCTGATGGTTCACCGCATGAAGCGTTCCAAGCTCAAGATGTGTGGATTGGTGTGCAGTTTAGTGTTGCAACGGCGTTGAGTCTGGCAGGTAAAAACCAGCAAGCAGAAACATTGATGGATACCGTGTATACCGCACTCTATGACTATTCAAAAATTCCATTTGCAGCGCCAGAAGGGTTCAATTGCTCTGTGTCTGTCCATGAGGAAGATCTTATAGAAGCATTTAAATTGACGCAAAATGATGCGAAAAACTGGCTAAGTGTACTTAAATGTCAAAACTGTGTGCTGTCTGACGGTCGTATCAGCCCAACCTTGACGAAAGATACTGATAATTTTGTTAAAATGTTGAGCGGTGAAATCCCGCTAGAAAAGCTGGCTGGCTTGCACAAATGGCTACTGAGTACTGGCTTGAAATACACGGCTGGTCGCTACTTTAGACCGGGGATGATCTTCGCCTACTTGTATTAACTTAATGACACGATTTTCAGCTAAAGCAGTGGTATGCAGGTTGAAACTGATGGGGAGCTTAAAGCTCCCCGAATGTCACTTGATTAGGGATTCGAGATGCGCACTAAAACAAAAAAAACAACAGTATACGATGTAGCAAGACTGGCTGGTGTTTCTCCCAGTACCGTGTCTCGCTTCCTTAATCGAACCACTTATGTGTCTGACGATAAAAGCCAAAATATTGAGCAAGCGATTAAAGACACGGGCTACAAACCTAATTTTCAAATGCAAGAAAACACCAACCGACGCTCGCTCACTATTGGTGTATTGGTACAACACCCTGACAGCCCTTATACCAGCCGTATTCTCAATGACATGGAGAAAACACTGATCGCTCAAGGTTATTCGTTAGTAATCGCGACAGGGCATTGGCAGAAAAAGTTAGAAATGCACGCGTTGGAGTATCTCGCAAAAAGTAACGTGGATGGCATGATCATCGTGACAGGAAGCATTACTCAGGAAGAGATTGCCAAGTATGCACAAGACATTCCTATCGTGATGGTTGGCTACGATTTTGTTGAGAATAACGTCCGCTCCATCAATATTGATAACATGTTGGGCGGCTACATGGCAACATTACATTTACTGCAACAAGGGCATGTGAATATTGCTCATATTAAGGGGCTTTTAAGTCAACCTGATTCGGGAAACCGCTTTGAAGGCTATAAGAAAGCACTTCAAGAAGCGGGCATTAAAGTGATGCCAAAACTCGTTAAACAGGGTGATTTCAGTAGTGAGTCTGGCTACGAGAAAACGGTGGAGTTGATTGAATCTAAGGTTCACTTCTCTGCCTTGTTTGCTGCAAATGACCAAACGGCTTACGGTGCGATTAAGGCGCTGTCTGACCACGGTTATAAAGTGCCAGAAGATGTGTCTGTGATTGGCTTTGATGATTTGCCGACCTCTAAGTATTTCACGCCAGCCCTGACGACGCTGAGACAGCCGATTGAAGAGATTGGTGAAGTGTGTGCTCAGTCGATTTTGAACCTGTTATCTGGCGAGCGGCATGAAGCTCGACTACCACCCATTGATTTAATCGTCAGAGAGTCGACCAAATCATTGTATCGTTAATTTCAAGACAAGCCTCAAGGTGGTGCGACCGTGATGGTTCGTATTGATGTCAATACGAACCATGGTGCAGGAATGCCGCTGAGTAAAGCTATCGATCTCACTGCCTATATTTGCGCGTTCACATTGTTCAATATGGGGCAGGTAAGCTAAAACATTTCTGCCCCAATCCAATTCTGGATGATTTTTATCACATTTCAAGGCTGGCTATTTGACCTACATTTTTAATCAATGCAGTGTCTAGTGAAGTGGGGTCTAACATGCTATACCTAGGTTCTGCCACTAAGTACTAGCTACTTATAATTTCTTGCCTTGCCTTGCCTTGCCTTGCCAGTATAATTACTTTCAATCAATTAAATAATCGTGAATGTTCATGTCGTCTTATCGTAGAGAGCTTGATGGTCTTCGAGCTTTAGCTGTTATCGCAGTAATTATTTATCATGCTAATTTGGAGATCTTTGGTTTTCAAATATTTCAAGGAGGATTTTTTGGTGTTGATGTTTTCTTCGTTCTGTCGGGATACTTGATTACAGGAATAATTCGTAGTCAGATGGACAACGGTACATTCACATTTAGAGATTTTTATTGGCGAAGAGCTAAGAGAATAGTGCCAGCATTGGTCACAATGTTGTTAGTTACTTCAGGATTAGCATTCCTAATTTTACTACCAAGTGATTTAGTAACTTATGCTAAGTCGCTCCAATCCACGTTGTATTTTGGTTCAAACCACTTCTTCTACGGTGAAGAGAGTTATACAGCGGCTGCAAGTATTTATCGCCCCTTACTGCATACTTGGAGTCTATCCGTTGAGTGGCAGTTCTACGTAGTATTTCCGCTTATTGTTTGGTGGATCAATACGTTTTTCCCTCGATACTTTTTCGGAGTACTTCTTGCTTTAGCGCTAATATCATTACAGGCATCTAGCTTCATCGTAAAAGTGAACCCTGAGATGGCATTCTATCTTCTTCCTACGAGATCTTGGGAATTAATATTAGGAGGTTTAGTTAGCTTTTATAATAGAAGCAATCTTGAAAATGCTATTAAAGGTAGTTTACTATCTTTTGCATTTAAATCCTTGCCTATTATCGGGTTATTTCTTGTCGTGCATTCTATGATTTTTGTTGGACACGAAGTTAAACACCCTTCATTTATTACATTACTTCCTGTTTTAGGGACTTGCCTTTTCATAATGTTTGCTCATAAAGGTGAGCTTTCTAATGATCTCCTATCCCTAAAGCCATTTGTTGGTGTTGGTTTAATTTCTTATTCTTTATATCTATGGCATCAACCAGTATTTGTTTTTTTTAGATTTATCAAGCATGATTATTTTAGGATAGAACAATTTATCTTACTAGTAACTATTAGTCTTTTGCTTTCATACTTCACCTACATCTTTGTAGAAAAAAAATTCAGGAAAACAAATGTAGGGTGGATTCACTTAACAGTGATGGTTTTTTCTGTGATGTTTCTATTCTTATATTCCTTTGGAATGAAACATTACATCGAAGAATATTTTAACAAGCCAATGGCAATCGCTTCTATGGAAGCTACTAATAAAAACCCTTATGAATGCATGGTAGGACAGAATGTAAAACTAAGTGAACTATCATACTGCTACATTGGTAATAAAGATAATATTAAGGCCATTGTCGTCGGTGATAGTCATGCAGATGCATTAACTACGTCAATATCAAGTGTGTTAAATTTAGAAAAAGAAGGTCTTATCGCACTTACTCGAGCATCTTGCCCCTTTGTTATTAATGCAAAAAGTAATGTAGATGGAGATTCTTGCTATAAAGAAAATTTTCTTAGACTGAAAGAACTTAAAAGTAATTTCCTTGACGTGCCTATATTTATTATTGCGAGATGGTCAGCATATATTTATGGCCAATCTAATCCCAAAAGAATTATTGGTGATAATCGAGCTTCTATGTATTTTGGTGAAAATGATGATATGAAGGAACTAGACTTAATATCATCGTTTCGTGAAAACTTAGTGCTTTCAGCATGTGAAGTAAACAAAAAATCCCCAGTTTACATTACTCAGCCAATACCTGAAATGAGAAAAAATATACCTAAAACAATGGCTGAAAACATTCGTTTAGGTCGAAAAAATATCGATTACTCACTTGATGAGGATATGTACTACGAGAGAAATGATAAAATAAGAGAGGTGATCTCTAGTCTTTCTACTTCATGTGGTGTGCATGTGCTAGACCCTACAAAATATCTTTGTAATGAAGGTAAATGCATTGCTGAAATTGATGGAAGGCCAATTTATTATGATGGGGATCATTTGAGTGAATTTGGGAATAAATTACTCAGTCCTTTATTTGAAAAAGCCTTATATCATTAGATATAACTGCTGATAATGCGAGCTGCCAAGCCTTTTAAATCAAAGCCTAATCAAGCGCAAGTTTGCGACTTGCGCTAACCCTTGGTAACTCAGGCTGACAATACTTAAAGTTATTCATGAATTACTAATTTAGCAAAGGCACTATCAAGTGTTTGTCCAAAAACGAGATGAACGAAGCCGCTCTTCGACTGTGACCCAACTACCAGCTAACCCTGTTTAAAGTCCGTCAATTTTAGCAAACCTTCATAATCGCTGAGTTGATTTTTCATATACGCCAGAAAAGAAAAATGTCGCATCCATGCGACATTTTTCTTTTGGCGGCCAAACCAGTTTTGCTATATCCATTCTAGATTTCAATCCATTAGGAGATTATTCAGAATGTACTTATAAGACGCTGTTAATGTTGATTAGTTCCCGTTACGCCGCATTTTTTTTCGATTTATTTTCTAAGTCGAATGACGCTGCGATTAACTTCTTGGTGTAGTCATTTTTTGGTGCATTGAAAATCTCTTCTGCAGACCCTTCTTCCATCACTTCACCCTTCTGCATCACCAATACACGATCCGACAGTGCTTTCACTACCGAGAGGTCATGGCTGATGAACAGGAAGCCGATATTGTGCTTGGCTTGAATGTCTTTCAGCAGGTCAATCACGGTCAGTTGTACTGAGCGATCGAGTGCTGAAGTAGGTTCATCCAGCAAAATGAAAGAAGGTTCAAGAATCAGCGCGCGAGCAATCGCGATACGTTGTCTTTGTCCGCCAGAGAACTCATGCGGATAACGGTTTATTGAATTCGGCTCTAAGCGAACTTCAATCAATGCTTTGCGCGCTCTTTCTAAACGTTCTTGCTTGGATAGATGAGGTTGATGCACCGTTAAGCCTTCGGTGATGATTTCCCCAACTGTCATGCGTGGTGACAAAGAACCATAAGGATCTTGGAACACCATTTGGACATCTTTCTTGAGCTTGTGACGCTCTTTATCACTTAATAAGCTAACGTCTTGGCCTTTGTAAACAATACGTCCGGTACTTGGCAGCAAGCCGATTAACGCTCGTCCCAGTGTTGATTTTCCTGAACCGGATTCACCAACAATACCCAAGGTTTCGCCCTGTTTAAGATTCAACGAAATGCCTTTTACGGCTTCGAAATACTGACTTTTACTCTTGATGAAATGTGATTTAACCAAGAACTGAACTCGGATATCGTCAGCACACAATAGCTCTGGGGCTGACGCCTCAACAGGAACCTTAGCGCCTTTAGGAATCGAGTTAATCAGCATGCGTGTGTAATCGTGTCTTGGATTCTCGAATAAGGCTTGAGTCATCCCTTCTTCAACTAGCTCACCTTTGCACATCACCAGAACACGGTCGGCAAAATGTTTTACTACGCCAAGGTCATGGGTGATGAACAAAATTGCCATGCCCATTTTGTTTTGGATTTCTTTGATAAGAGAAAGCACTTCCGCTTGTACGGTCACATCCAATGCGGTGGTGGGTTCGTCGGCAATCAAAATGTCGGGCTCGTTGATCAAAGCCATCGCAATCATGATGCGCTGCAACTGACCGCCTGAAAACTCATGCGGATACTTGTTGTAAGCCTGCTCTGGCATTGGTAAATGCACAAGATTGAAGAGCTCTAGCACACGCTGTTTTGCTTTTGATTTCGATACATTGCGGTGACACATAATGGCTTCCGCCACTTGTGTGCCCACGCGCAGGTATGGGTTGAGAGAGGTCATCGGTTCCTGAAAGATCATGCCGATTCTGTCGCCACGAATCGACTGCATTTCTCGTTCAGTCTTGCCAAGTATTGATTGCCCCTCAAATTCTATTTCAGATTGAGCATCAATGATGGCGTTATCAGGGAGCAAACGCATGAGTGCGTTAGAAGAGACTGATTTGCCTGAACCTGATTCACCAACAATGGCCAAGGTTTCGCTAGAATTAAGGGTAAAGTTAACCTTTTTTACCGCATCAATGATTCCATCATTGGTTGTGAAGCTAACGGAGAGGTTATTGACTTTAAGAATGGCCCGGTCCGACATGATATATCCTTATCAATTTAAGACATTAGGTGAAGATTTCACTTCTGACGTGGTTTTAAGTTGCCCAAAATGGTGATGAGCACGTTGAATTTGTTCTAGTTCGAGCATCCAATACGAACTGCGTTGAGCACTGCAAAAAGCGATCAAGTGATTGAGTAGATCTTCACTCTGTTTTTCCAGCAGTGAATAGGTGCGTTGGATCAGTTCTGTGCTTTCGAGAGAGATAAATTGCATCAGTGCGTAAGACTGATTCAAGGTGTCGAAGGCTTGCTGATGATGGCCTAAACGGTTGAAAATCTCTGATTGAGCGACACTTGCGTCTCTAAGCCCTGCAAGTAGACAGGCAAATTGGCAGGGCTTGATGTCGCTTTGGTATGCAGCATCTTGGATGTGGTGAGGAAGAGACGTTAGAACATCACCATACAGGCGCTGTGCTTCTGGCCAGTGACCTTGTTCCATTAACTGTTCAGCTTTTAGGTAGTGCATCCAGCATCGTTCAATTTCCATATCCACATCCTCAATTTATAATATCTGAAAATGTTAATGATATTTATTATCAAATGCAAATTAAAATCATTCACATGTTAAGTTGGTAAATAAAGTGGCCGGTTATTCTTAAAAATGGCTCAAATTGTGCGTTATTTGCTCAGTTGAACAGCGATGTTGCGTAAGTCACTAAATTTATAGGAAATTACATCTACACTGATTTTATCTACACCCAAGTAATGAAGGACTAAGGAGGCGGCGATGGCGATGCAAAGACTCAATACAGAACAGCTGTATAAGGTAGCGGAACTCGATAAGCTACCATGTAAGTCGACCAAAGAACTGGCTCCAATTGACGAAATCGTCGGGCAAGAACGTGCACAAAAGGCCGTTGAGTTCGCGATGTCAATCAAGGAAAAGGGTTACAACATTTATGCGATAGGGCGAAATGGTTTGGGTAAGCGCACCATGATTTTGCGCTATCTAAACCGACACACTCAAGAGGTCCAAGAGCTTTTTGATTGGTGTTATATCGCGAACTTTGAAGATATTCGTACACCGAAGGTACTCAAGTTGCCACGTGGCGTGGGCAGCAGCTTAAAGCAAGACATTGAAAAGCTGATGCGTAAATTGCTTAAAGCCATGCCGCTCGCATTCGACAATGAGATGTACTTTAGCCGTGCAGATAGGCTTAAAAACCAATTGGCCACGAAGCAACAAGCTGCACTCGAAACAATTAGCCAAGAAGCGAAAGACAAAGGCATCAACCTGACGATTACTACTCAGGGTGATTACCAGTTTGTCGCAATGAATGGGGATGATCTTCATACCGAAGAGAGCTTCGATCTGCTTTCGCCGGAAGAGCAAGACCAGTTCGATAAAACCATTGATGGATTGGAGGTGGGTCTACGAACCATTTCTCGCGAATTGACCGAGCTTGAAGAGACGTATACAGAGAAAATTCAAAAGCTTAATGATGATACGGCGCGAGATGTGATCACGCATTTCATCAAGCAGTTGAAGCAAGATTACAGCCAATATCCAGATATCAAAAAGTACCTGACGGCACTGCGTAAAGACATTGTCGACAACGCAGATATTTTCTTGGAAGAGAGCACAGAGCAAGCAGAAGTTGCGACCGCCTCTTTGGATAAGAAAATGCCGCGTCGCTACAAGGTTAACGTGATTGTGAGCCAGAAGGAGGAGACGCTGCCGATCGTGGTTGAAGAGAATCCGAATTATCACTCTCTGTTTGGCTATGTCGAGACGGCAACTTTTAAAGGCACTGTATTTACGGACTTCTCATTGATTCGCGCAGGTAGCTTACACAGAGCCAATGGCGGTGTGTTGTTGATGGATGCGGTTAAAGTCCTCGAACAGCCTTATGTTTGGGAAGGCCTGAAGCGCGCGCTACGTTCGCGTCAATTGAGCTTCACTTCATTAGAAAAAGAGGTCACGTTAACGGGAGCGGTATCGCTTGATCCAGAACCCATTCCATTAGACGTTAAGATCATTTTGTTTGGTGATTACCGCACTTATCAACTGCTGCAACATTACGATGCGGAGTTCGGTGAACTGTTCCGTGTCACAGCCGATTTTGAAGATGAGATGAAGCGTACTGCGGATTCTGAAATGCATTATGCACGCTTCATTTCGAGCATCGTACATGACAACAACATGCTACATTGTGATCGTAAAGCGATTGCTCGCATCATTGAGCACAGTTCTCGTCAAGCGGGTGACCAAGGTAAGTTGTCGCTGCACTCGGCACACATTGCGAATCTGCTTCGTGAGTCAAACTACGTAGCGAGAGGCTCAAAATCGAACTTGATTCGTGCAACGCACGTCGACCAGGCGTTATCTAACCAACAGATGCGTGTTGGACGATTGCAAGACAGCGTAATGGAAACTTTCACTAACGGTACAACGCTTATTCATGTTGATGGCCAAGCGGTAGGGCAGGTTAATGCGCTTTCAGTACTCAGTACTACCGATCATATGTTTGGTGCGCCGAACCGAATCACGGCTACCACAGCTTACGGTGATGGTGAAGTGATTGATATTGAAAGAAACGTAGACCTAGGTGGCAGTATTCACTCGAAAGGGGTGATGATCTTGTCTGCTTATCTTTCTTCAGTGTTTGGTAAGACAGCCAAAGTCCCGCTCACCACTAACATCACCTTCGAACAATCGTACGGTGGCGTCGATGGTGACAGTGCGAGTATGGCCGAGTTTTGTGCGGTGGTGTCTGCGTTTTCTAAGCAGCCAAACCGCCAAGATATTGCGATTACCGGCTCAATGAACCAGTTCGGTGAGTCTCAGCCAATTGGTGGTGTGAACGAGAAAATTGAAGGTTTCTTTGATGTGTGTGAAATCAAAGGACGTTCAAACGAACAAGGGGTGATAATCCCACGTTCGAATGTTCATAACTTAATGCTGCGCGGTGACATCGTGAAAGCGGTTGAAAAAGGTGAGTTCAATATCTGGGCGATTGACCATGTCACAGAGGCGATTGAACTGTTCACTGGCAAAGCCGCAGGTGAGGCAAGTGATGAGGGTAGCTATCCAATTGATACTATCTTCGGTATCGCTCAAGCTAAACTGAACGCACTGCGTAAATAGCTGTATAGCTAGACTAGATAGATAGATAGATAGATAGATAGATAGATAGATAGATAGATAGTTAGCTTATGCCTAGATAAACAGATAAACAGATAAAAACAGCCAAAACGCAAAAGCCATCGATTCTAGAGTCGATGGCTTTTTTATTGGTTGCGACTTTGCTCGCGAGTGAGTGGTTTGTATTTGGTCAATTCACGAATTAGACGAGCGCAGCGTGTTAAATGATCTTAGCCGTTTCGTAAGCAGAGCTTGGTGCCATCGAACTTCAATTTTGCCAACAAGTGTTTAGCGTTAGCTCGGCCAATATCATCAAATTCCACACCGTATCGAGCGTAGTGCGTCGATTTTTGCAGATTACAGATGATTCCTCTCAATGGAGGGATAAGAGGGCCATTGTAGTTCTCAGGTGTAATTTCGATAGACACTCGATCGGCAATCTGAATTGCACGAGAGGTCGGTGAGGTCACAAAACGACAACCACTTTTCGATAAGTCTCTTATCTCACAGTTTGCTCGTTGGTCGTTGAAGATAATTCTTGAAGCCAAGTTCACTTCATAGCGTGTTTCTTTACGCAGCTGAGTGACTTGCATCGTGCTTGGTGTCGAAAGCACAAGAATAGGGAAGGGTTCACCAATCTTATGGTGAATTTGGCTTCTAAAGTGAATAAGTGCGCCTTCACCTCGTAGAGAATAGGCACGAGCGGTCATCCAAAAACCTTCTTGAAAGAAAAAATTCAGATCTTCATTGGATACCTCGGGAACCTCAACCACAATACAGTTATCACTGTGCGTACCGATAAACTTGGTGGTGGCGAGAAACTTAGTGCCAACCGGAGTCGAGACATTTAATGTCAGTTCACTGCCGTGCTCAATCATGGCCAGTGCATCGGTGCTGTTTATCGTAGAAACGGTGCGGTTACGAGGGTCTTGAAGTGCCTGATTATGCTCCAAAGGCTTCTTCAGTGGTGCGTTCATTATATATTCTCCATGCGCCAACATGCGTCTGTTAGTTATATTGGTAACTTGCTAACAAGGGGTTATTACGTGCTAGATTGAGTAGGCGTACTCACATAGATTTATAGAGTGCCTTTTATCATTGCTGTTTTTATATTAAGCCGATGGCACTGAATTAACTACTTTGTTTGTAAGTACTTAGTTTTATTTATATGCACTTGCGTTAGTCTATTACAAGGAACTCATACTTCAAACTTTTATTGTTTGTCGTATCAATTATTTGCAGGAGTTGAGAATGCAGGCAGTAAAATGGGATCAAGAAGTGAACCAGATCACAGTTGAGCTAGAACCCAACCAGTTCGCGGTCGTTAAGTATCAAAAGGACGGAGATGTACTACATATCACTTCGACACGAATCCCTGATGAACTACAAGGCAAGGGCTTTGGCAAGGTGATGATGGAGTCGGTCTTGCCTGAAATTGAACAAGCAGGTTTCAAAATTGTGCCAGTTTGTAGCTATGTCGTTCACTACATGAATAGGCAGCCTCAGTGGTCACATCTTCTATCTGATAAAGCATAGCAACGAGTAATATGTCTCAATCAATATCGTCAAATAATCGGGCTCAACCTGAAGCGAGTTCAAGTCAAAATCAGCCAGAGCTTTATCAACAAGAGTTTTATCGAAATGAGCTTTATCAAAAAATAGCGACCTCGTTGGGTTGTCATGAAGGGTTTGATGTCCAAGTGATTCAACGCCTGTGGGGTGGATATGGCGAGTTAGTTCGCTTAGTCTTTTCTCAAGAAGGCCATGCTGAACTGAAAAGTGTGATTGTTAAACATGTCGCGTTGCCAGATAAAGCAGAACACCCAAAGGGTTGGAATACCAAACTCTCTCACCAACGAAAGGTGCACTCTTACCAAGTGGAAACGGCTTGGTATCAATCGTTCACTCAACAGTGGGATGAGCGTTGCCCTGTACCTGCAGGGCTGCATTGTGAGTTACAAGAGAATGAATGGCTGATTGTGATGCAAGACTTGGCCGAAATCGGCTTTCCGTTGATCTCTCAGTTTGATGTGCTTGCTGCCTCTGACGATCTGGCAACCAAAGAGACTCAGCTTGAACTGGCGTCTGGTTACACACTAGAAGAGCAAAATCAACGTGATGCCTGCCTAAAGTGGCTTGCTAATTTTCATGCGAAGCATATCCATATCGACCACGAACAATCAGCCTCATTGTGGCAAGTCGGCACATACTGGCATTTAGACACACGCCCTGATGAGTTTAATGCCTTGGCCGACTTACTATTGAAGAGCCAAGCCAAGCACATTGACCGTTTACTTAAAGAGTGTCCATATCAAACCTTAGTCCATGGCGATGCCAAGCTTGCCAATTTCTGTTTTGATTCAGAAAGCCAAAACGCAGCTGCCGTCGATTTCCAATATGTGGGTCATGGTTGTGCGATGAAGGACGTGGCTCTATTTATGAGCAGCGCGGTTAGGCCACAAGATTGTGCAGAGCTTGAATCACAGATGTTAGAGACTTACTTCCGATACTTGGAAGAGGCATTGGCGTACTATCAACCACAGCTTTCGTTCGATGAAGTCGAAGCCACTTGGCGACCAATGTTCTATGTGGCGTGGGCTGATTTTCAACGTTTTGTAAAAGGTTGGAGCCCAGAGCATTGGAAGATCAACCCGTATACTGAGCAATTGACTCAAACGGTGATTGAGCAGCTAGAAAGCTCAGAATAAATTGCCTGATATCTGCAAACCAAATAAGAAAAAATCGCCCAATTTATGATTGGGCGATTTTGATTTTATCTAGCGTGTGTTTTTAATTCGTTAGGCTATCAGCTTCTGTCGTTCGTGTGTAAGCGAGCTTATTGGCAAGTTTGAGTTTGTTATTGAATCCCTCTTTATCAATATCTCCCATTACACGCGCAGGCTCTATTTCACCGCTGGCGGGTGAGTAAAAGAAAATCGCTGGTGGGCCAAATACATTCTTATCATTAAGCCACGCCATTTGCTCTGGAGAGCTTTCTGTCACATCAAGCTTTATTGTCTTCCACTCTTTAAGTTGTTGGCTCACTTGTTGGTCGTTAAACACATTGTTTTCAATCACTTTACAAGAGACACACCAATCTGCGTAAAGGTCGACTAGCACCTTTTGGTCGCTGCTCGCTGCGGTTTGCAACTGTTGTTCTAGCTGAACAATAGAGTCTGTTTTTTCAAAGGGAGTGATTGCAACGGATTGGACTGACGCTCTGTTTGCAAGCGGATTTAGAGGGTCTGTATTACCCAAGAAGAATCCGAAAAATAGAATTAACCCGTAACCCAGTGGCAGCAAAGCAGAAAACTTACGAGTACGCGCCCAACCCGGTTGTGCGGCTTCTAAAGCACCGAAATGCACACCGGAACCGATAGCAAGCAGCGCCCATAAGATCATAATAATCGATGGAGCGACAAAGCGGCTCAACAGGACAATAGCAACAGCTAACAACAGCACGCCAAACACTTGCTTAACTGAAACCATCCACGCGCCACTTCTTAATAACAGACGTCCACCACTTGCGCCGATAGCGATAAGCGGTATGCCCATACCAAGCGCCATAACGAACAGAGTCGCTCCGCCAAACACCCAGTCTTGAGTTGTTGAGACATACAGCAACGCACCAGCCAATGGAGCACTGACACAAGGTGACACAACCAAGGCTGATATTGCGCCCATGGCAAAGACACTGGCGATCTTGCCGCCGCCAAGTTTGTCTGAGCCGCTATTGAGCTTTTGCTGCAGGGCGGCAGGCAGTCGGAGTTCATAGAATCCGAACATCGCCAATGCGAGCAGAACAAAAACCGCTGCAAAGCTACTTAACAACCAAGGCTGTTGCATCGCGGCTTGCAGGTTGACCCCTTTTGCCAAGGTGGTGACTAAGATCCCCGTTATGGCATAGCTGGTCGCCATACCCAGAACATAGGAACTGGAGAGTGCCGCACCTTTCTTGCCTGTCATCGCTTTTTCGCCACCGATGATGCTAGCCAAAATCGGAATCATCGGCAGTACACATGGCGTTAGGGACAAGCCTAGACCAAGCAAGAAGAACACAAGAAGCGCTTGTAACTTACCGGCTTGGGATAGGAACGAAGATAAGCCATTCGTATCCTCACTGATCTCACCTAGGGTTTGATATAGAGAGTTTGATGGCTCCTCAACCAAGGTTTCAGCTACGGTTTCGAGCATCGGTAAATCGAGCACTAACTTTTGCGGCAGGTAGCAAAGTCCTTTGTCTGCGCAGCCTTGATAACGCACGGTGAGTTTCCCACTTCCTGAGTAAGGAACAGTAACGGTAACGGGCTCGTGAAACACGATGACGTTACCAAAGTTAGGATCCTCTTTCTTTTCACCTGGCAGCGAATAACTCGGTTCTAACGTAGATAATGACGACTCACCTTTGAACGAAAATCGAGATTGATACAGGTAGTAACCCTTGTGGGTATCAACGCTGATTACCGCGCCTTGAACTGTGGCTTCCCAAGTTACGGGGAAAGCTTCTTCAACAGGAAGAAACTCGTTTTCTTGAGCATGCAAAAAGCCGCTAAACAATAGAATTAACGTAAGTAGGTAGCACTTCATGGATGAAGGAACTCCGTGTTTTGGTGAATGTGTAATTGATCGTCGATGTAGATAACAGCGCTGTCTTCAGGTACTGATATGTTGGGATTCAATGTCAGTGAAGTACTGAGCACGCCTGCTTCTAATGTGGACGACGAGATAGCGGTAACAGAAAGGATCTTCTGCTCGACATCTTGCTTTGACAGAATATGAGAGGTGGTCTTGTCACCAAATTGCACTTGGCGTTCACTGTGAGCTGAGGTCGTGAGCGCTGCGTTCGTTAACGGAACGGCGAAAAATGGGGTCTTGTTGTCTCTTGGATCTAAGACAGCAATGTTAAATGCCGAGCCATCCGGTTTGGTTCCCAGCGCATAGATGTCACCGCCAAAATTCACTAACATCGACGTCGCGCCGAGCTGTTTGCCGATCGCTACGGCTTGGTCGACGGCGTACTCTTTGATGACGCCGCCAAAATCGAAACGAGTACGGGAATCAGGGACGTGTAGCCTTGTCTTTTGTAGATCGACAGTCCCTTTCAGCTCCCACGCTTGCTTACCCAAAGCAGAAGACAGGGCTTGGAAAGCATGACTGTGCAACATCTTCGGCTTTTGTTTTAAAAGATGTTTGATGCTGCCAACCGTAGTATCAAAGGTATCGAAGGTCAGTTGACTTAATCGGTCGAGGTGTTGGAAAACCTCAGCAGATTCAGAATCGAGTTCGACATCACATGATGCTCGCTGATTAATGTGCTGTGTTAGCCATGAGTCGTCGCAGTAGAAGTTATATTTGTCTTCCAATCGGCGTGTGTTTTGCTCTATCTCAGTCGCTATTGCTGTTGCGCTTGCCTCTGGAATGTTAGCCAAATCCATCGACAAAATTTGCACTTCACACGGTACGGTCATGGCATGAAAGCGATGTACAAAGGGCAGGTTAGAACTCATAGGTTGCTCCAACAGCCCACCACTGTGCTTCAAAACCGTTGCTTTGTTCGTAGTACGCAGCAAGCGCATTTAAGCGTAACTTCTTATGTACCTTGATACTCGCACCTAGTTCATAGGCATTAGCTGTGAAGTTGCCTAAGCGAAGGTCTGAAGTCGCGTAACCTGACGATGCAAAAGAAGGATCGGCACTACTTGGATCGCGATAGAAATCGGCTGCATCTTGCGTGTACCAGAAATAGCCCGGTGCCAAGGTTAACCATTCACTCACTCGCCAAGATAATTTGCCACCTAACTGGTGAGACATTACGCCCCAATCATCCATAAACCATTTGTATCTTGGTCGGATTTTTAGACTGTCGGACACTGAGTAAAAAGCTTGGATATTAATACCGCCAGAGAGTCGCGTATCCGGTCGAGAATCTTGTCCCAAGAACACTTCATCATCATCGATCTTTCCGTCGTCGTTGATATCGACTTCACGCAGAACCGTTAAATAGTGATTGCTCAAATAGCCACTACGGTAACCCGTGTAAGCAGTAAAAATGCTGTATAGATTCGGCGTGAAGGTTTGTGATAATCCGGCTTCTAAACTGCCCGTGAAAATGTCTTCCCAGCTCTGGCTGTTTGATGAAGCCAACGAGTATTTGCCGAACGCTTGAGTCTGATCGAAAAGGGCAGAGCCACCTAGACTGTAAGAGCGGTTTTTAGTGCTATCGGCATAGACCAAACCTTTGGCATTGATACCAAGGCTTTCGTAATCTTCTTCTTGAGAGGCGTTACCACCGAGAGTCCATTCATTACGTAAGGTATCGCGATAGGTCGCGCTTAAGCTGATGGATTTTCTAGTGTCTTCAAGGCCTACTTTTTGGATTTCATAGCCACTGCGGTGAGGATCATAGCCTGCACGAATAACCTCGTCGGTTTTATTCTGTGCTTGTTGAGTTTTCAGGGCGCGGTTTACCTGATCGGCATTGGAAGCAGGAGGTGTTGTAGGCCCCCATGCTGGAGAGGCGCCTGAAACACTGTCGTAGCTTATCTCTGCGTTGAGTGTCCAATCTAAGCCGATACTTTTCTCAATCGAAACCATGGTGTCATTGGCTGATACTCTGTCATCGTATTCCTCATAGCTAAGGTAATGAACAGAGATATGATCTTCAGCTAATGCCACGTTAGCCACTGCCGCTGCACTCAGCAGCGTAATTGGTAATTTTTTCATTTTTTTCTTATTTTGTTTTTTTAAATACTGATTTGTTCGTTGATGGATCGGTTAGTTACAACCACAGCCACCGCCACCAACACCACTGCCGCCGACGGAACCTTGTTTGTAAGCGAACACCTTTTCAGAAAAGACGTCGAATTCAGGCACCGTGCCACCGGGTTTCATCTCTTTTTGAGCCAATGTGCCTTTTTCCCAAGGCTTTACGGGTTCAATACCAAGGAACTCATCAACGAAAGCCAAAGCAGAAGGTTTGTTACTCTCTTCTGGTGCTTTCTGTTCGATAACCAGTTGCTTTGCCTTGGGTTTAACCATTTCAATGTTTCGTCTGGTCGCACGTTTTGCTTCTTGGTTTGAATAATCACCGCCACTTGAATAAACGGTGCTAGAGATGATCTCCTCTTCAACGAGAGGACCTTCGTTTTTGTCAGTGGCTTGCTGCTCAACGGGCTTTTTGCCCAGACCACTGAGGTCGAGTTCTAGCGTGGCATTAGCCGTCATTGGAATCGCGAGTAGCCCAACAAGGGTGACTTTGATTAGCATTAAAGTTGCACTCCCATCTTGGTGAGGTCATCAGTAATCACGTCACTAATGTGGTTAATGGCACCAAAACGAATCTTGATAACCTTGCCTTGGTAGATGTAGTAAAGCGCAGGCATGCCGATAGGTTTAAACTCTGCGATCAACGCTTGTTCAGGGTCGTTAACAATAGGGAACTCCAGTCCGAGTTGTTTTTGAAACTCCAAGCCAACCTCAACATCTTCATCCACATCAACGCCTTTAAACGTGACGCCTGTGCCTTTGAGTTCGGTGTAGAGTTGATTAACTTCTGGTAGCTCTTCGCGGCAAGACACGCACCACTCTGCAAAGAAGTCGACAATGGTCAGTTCATCCTTGTTGAGTTGAAGTTTTTCGATGACGTCTGGCGACAACGAATCCCCTTCTTGATAAGCCATTGCAGGTAAAGAAAGGCACAGCGCCAATAGCGTTAGGGCTCGTGTAAACATGTTTTTCTCCATATTGTTTTTAACTTGTTTGTTTTTAATTCAATGCTTAAATTCAGGTGTTTCGAATCAAACGCTTTGTTTGGATTAGCGAGTGAGTTTGATGGTTGCCGAGTATTCAACCGCTAAAATATCGGAAAAATACTCGTTGAGTTGGGTGGTATTCGTGGCACTAAATACACGTGATGGGTTCCCTGCACAACGCTCGAACTGGGCGATTCGAGATGAGCTGACGCCATAGCCGATGAAGTTCATTTCGATGCCATATTGATTGATTGCGGTAGTACAGAACCCTGCGTTAACCAGTTGGTCAAACGTGTCTCCTTCGTCAGCACCGTCGGTGAAGAGCACTAGCTTTCTTCTGGTTTCAGGTACTGTGCTGACGTTGATTCCCCATGCTTGTTGCCAGCTAGGGATCAGTTGTCTCACTCCCCATAACAAGCCGTGAAAAGAGCGAGTACCGCCATTTGCTGTTAGGCTGTTTATCGAGTTTCGGACGCGAGAAAAGACGCTGGTTAATGGCAGTATTGGTGAGCTTTGGTTACAGTCAGATAACCAGCCGTTGGGCTTCGCAAACTTCACGGGCTGTTGCGAATGCAGAGTCGCGAGGTTATCGACGGTCAGAGCTGCAGAGAAATTGCCATTACGATAGTTAAGCCCATCGATACAGTAGATACCGGCTGCTTCTTTGGATAACCAAGGTGGGCGCTGCGCTGCGACTCCAGAGTCGAAGGGAACAATTGAAATACTCACAGAATCTAAATCGTTGGCGTTATTGCTCTGAGATTGAATCGTATTCAATGCATTGGATAAAATGGATTTCAACGACTGGATGTTTGAACCCATCGACCCAGACACATCAAGTACTAAAACCAGCTCCGTTGGAATCGAAAATTGCTTGCTTTCAACCACACTTTTATAACCACCACCCGTCGCCGTTACCTTGGTTGCATAGCTCTCATATTGGAAGTTGGGCAGTAAGGGTGACAATGAATAACCTAGGCTAATACGGCATTCTGAGCCTATGATTTCTGGTTCTAAGCCACTCACACCTTTTAGGGTTGGCTGATAGTACTCTTGGTAAGCCCGCATCATTGGGAGTGTGGCTGTATCAGCAAAGGCACAAGCTAATGCGGCAGAATCGGCGGCTTGCGCTGCTCGGTTTGAAACCATTACTTGAGCCGAGATCATCAGGGTGCCAACGGCAATGAAAAGCGCTGGAAACAGTAACGCCAAGAATGAAATGGTCATGGAGCCTTGCTGTTTTTTAAGCGCAATGCTGCCGAATATTGGTTTAACCATAATGCTTTCCTATCACGGCTGATGAACTTGAGAGTGTTTTAGGAAGATTGAGTCGCTTGTAGTCAAACGGTGTATTCACACATAAAGTGAGTTGAACCAAGGTGGATGGTCTTCCAACTAACGCAGGGTCGCCGCTACCCTCAACGATAAGTGTCTCTAGTTGATCGATGGGTGTGTACTTTTGACAGATGATCCCGGCATGGATGTGCTTGTATTCCCAGTTCGAAGCAGTGGTATCAAATACACGGCTTTCAAGTACCAGCCCAATATCGCTGCGCTTGATGTCTTGCGGAAGATAACGTTCGGCGAGATCGAGAAGCTGATCCTTTAACGTATTAGGTAATCCGTTTGGGCCTTGCTCTGGTTTTAGTTGCGTTAGTGAAACGGCGTTGACTAAGTTATATGTCACGCTGTCGAGTTGAGTCTGCAGGCTGAATAAGCGATAAACGGCAACAAGCCCCCACAAAATGATCATGAGTGCGAGTACAACGAAGGGGAATTCAATCGCTGCTGAACCCGCTTGTTTTTTTCGAGGTGTTTTATTTGTTGTCATAACTAACCAGTACCTTTCTTTTCAAGGTTGTCATGTTGCCGATAGACTCAGAAAACTGAGTTGATAGATTAGGTAATAAGGCAAATGAAAATGAGTAAGACACCTTGTACTCGCCTAACACTGCTCTGCTTTTGGATACCGGTTTCTCATTAACTAAATCTGAGAAGTTTTCGGCGTATAGCGGCGATGGATCCAAGACGAGCTTGCTCTTATCTATCAGTGGGAACTTTGCGATAGTCTCGGCAAAAGCTTGGTCTGAAATAGGACTAATCGGCCGTGTCTTGGCCTCACGAACACCCGCATTAACGGCTACATCAAGGATGATGTTGACCAACAGCAGGCGGCAGATCTCAAAGAACCCGATGATCAGTATCAGGAACGGTACCACCAACATTGCAAACTCGACGGTCTGTGCACCTTTTTGACGTGAGAGCATCACTGTTCTCCTTGCTCAGTTTTAGCAGCAAGCTCTTGGTAATACAGACTATTGTTGGCGAGCTCAGGTTGAGATAGATGTGCACGAGCGATACTTTTCGCGGACGCACTGTCTCCAGAAAGCGCATAAGCCAGTGCTAGATTGAGTTGCAGTTTTACGCTCGCTTCACCTCGGACAAAGATCGGGTGCAGAATGCGGATCCCTTGTTCTGGTTTACCATCGAGTATCCAAGCCATGGCTAAGTTGTTGCGATACTCATTACTGGATGGCATCAAGCTGAGGGCATGAGAGTAAGATTCACGCGCTTTTGAATACTGCTTATTGAGCGAGTAACTTACGCCTAAACTGTTGTGGGCGACATCATCAGTTGTAACTAATCTGACAGATTCTTCGAGTGCTGATGTGGCTTGTTCAAGCTCACCAAGCGCCAACCACGCGCGGCCAAGTTCTCTGTAAATCGCGCTCGATTGATTAAGCTCGATACCGTGCTTTAGATAATGCAGTGCCTCATCATAACGACTGGCTTGATTCGCAGCGGACCCCATTAGCAATAGTAACTGTGGGTCATCAGGCTTCGATATCAGCATCTTTCGGTACAGATCCATGGCACTTTCTGGTTTGCCATTCATCAGTGCAACCTCGGCGACTTTCATATCTTCAGAGGTCTCTTTTTCAACGTTATTCGTTGACTGACAGCCAACCAAAATTAGCGCTAAACCCAAGAGAATGATCTTGTTCATAAGCCCCCCAGAGTTTGTTTAAGGGATAACATGATTGGCACGACAATAATGCCCACGACAGGTAACATGATGAAGACCACTAAAGGGAATGACATCTTGGCTGGTATTTTTCCTACCCACTCTTCAAGCTCTAAGAAGTGATATTGGCGGCTATCAGAGGCAATCAGCTTTAACGCTTCAGCGAGAGGCGTACCGTATTGAAGCGCTTGATTCATGGTGGTCACAATATTGTTGATGTCAGGAAGCTGGACTCGTTTGTCTAGGTTTGAAAGTGCCGTTTGTGGTGAATCAAGAACCGATATCTCAGTCGCAGTGAGTAGCCATTCTCGTGACAGTGCTGGAGAGATCGCACGCATCTCTTCACCGACACAGCGAAATACCGCTTCGAGTGTTAGACCTGATGCGACACATACCACCATCAGATCGACGGCATCAGGAATAACGCGGCTAATTTGCATTCGGACTTGGTTCACGCGCCAATCTAGAATGCGGTCAAACAGGATGCCAACCACAATGGCGATTGCGATACATTCGGCCACAGAGTTCATGTTAAGCACTTGGATTCGAGTGACATACCAAGCAATAGATCCCGTCACCATCGTCAGTAGTCTTAAGCCAAGAAAATAGATCTCTGCATTAGGACTCAACCAGCCAATGAGGATTAACTTCTGGCGTCGTGGTTTTGCACCTTGGAAGCGCCATTTACTTGAAGCGGTGGTGTACTTTGAGGAGTCGCTCGATACGCGAGTCAGTCGCTCAGCGACAACATCTCGTTTGAAAGAAGACAAGTGTACGACAACTGTCAGTAGTAATGCACATCCCAACAGAAGCAAGGCAACATACATCATGATGAGAACCTTCTGTTACGAGTCAGAGCGTTCAAAATGAGTGTGCCTGAGCTGATGCTAACGACGGCGTAGGTTAGTACCCGCTGTCCCGACTCTGTGTTGAACAATTGGACTATCATGGTGGGTTCCATCAAATAGATACCACTCAATAACCCCAAGGGTAAGATAGAAAGAAAGAGGGCTGTCATACGAGGCTCCGAGGTTAAGCTTTTGACCTTTTTTCTCATCGCTCGATTGTCATGCATGGTTCTGCTTAAGCTTTGAAGAATGTCGCGCAGTTGGCCACCATTCGATTGATTCAGGATCAACGCGACCGAGAAGTAGCGGAAACTGCTGTAAGGAAGGCGAACGCATGCATCATCGAGGCTTTGTCGAAGGCTTAAACCGAGCGTTAAGTTATCGCGAATATAGGAGAACTCACGTCCTAATAGCCCTGGTTGGGTTTCTGACACTTGTTCAATCGCTTGTGGGACTGAGAGCCCCGCAGCTACCGCTCTAGAAATTAAGCCAAGTACATTGATGATGCCTTGTTCGAACTCTTCTACCTGCATTTTTCGGCGGTACATCACCAAGGCACATGTGCATACAAACCAAAGTCCAACAGCGGCGAAAAGTTGATGATGCATTGCCATTTGGGGAAATAACATGTGGCCTGATGCTGGGAAGCCGATAGCTGATAAGGCAATAAAGTACTTATCCCAAACTGGCAGCAATGCATTCATTCGTAAAAAGAAAGCATGCAGTTTGTTGCTGCGCTGGTGGTTGGTTTTTTTGATTGAAACGTCAGCTGTAAGCGAGCGTTGACTGCCGCTTACCAATAACAGCCGTTTATTGACGATGGCTTGCTTTGAGCTCAACCTGATTAACCCGATCGCGATAAATAAAACGAAAACAGTGAGAACTAAGATCATCAGGCTTCAAGCTCCATCGCTACTCTTAGTTGAGCATCGAGTTGGTGGTATTTGGCTTTTTCATTGAAGCTTGGTACGCACTTAGCACTCTTGTATTCGCCAATCAGGTTGCCTTGTTGATCCTCCGATAAAGGCTTGAATTTGAACAAGTCTTGAGTGATGTATTGTTCTCCTTCTAACCCTTGCACCTCGGTGATCGAAACAATGCGTCGTTTGCCATCACGCATTCTTTCGACTTGGATAACGACATCGATGGTGTCTGCGATTTGGCGGCGCAATGAGAACAGAGGCAGAGTCGCTTGGCTCATCATCAACATGTTTTCCATACGAACGAGTGCGTCAGTTGCCGAGTTTGCGTGCAATGTACACAGTGAACCATCATGGCCGGTGTTCATTGCCTGCATCATTTCAAAGGCTTCATCGCCACGAACTTCGCCTAAAATGATGCGATCTGGTCGCATACGTAGAGCATTTCGCACCAACTCTCGCTGGGTAATTGGCGTTAAGCCTTCGGCATTGGCTGGGCGAGTTTCAGCGCGCACAACATGAGGTTGCTGTAAACGCAGTTCTGCGGTGTCTTCAATGGTAATGATGCGTTCTTGAGGTGAAATGCTAAAAGACATCGCATTGAGCAGTGTGGTTTTACCTGCACCAGTGCCTCCCGCAACAAGCACATTAAGGCGTGAGCGAACAATAATATCGATAAGCTTAACCATCGATTTCGACATTGCGCCAAACTGAGCCAATTGGCTGAGTGTTAGCTTATTCTCATTGAATTTCCGGATGGAAATGTAGGTTCCATCAAGCGCTAGCGGTGGGATCATCACATTGACACGGCTACCATCATCCAATCGAGCATCGACTAATGGATTCGATTCATCGATTCTTCGCCCGACCTTGCTGACGATGCGTCGCGCTAGGTTGAGAAGTTGTTCTTCATTGCGAAATTGAACTGCCGTTTTTTGCAATTTTCCTGAGCGTTCTACGTAGACTTCACGGTACCCATTGACCATGATGTCGGTAATGCCTTGGTCTTCAATTAAGGGCTGCAGTGGGCCTAATCCTAGAAACTCATTGAGCAATTGTTCCACTGAATGAGCGACATCTTTGTGACCAAGCGGTAACTGCTTAGAGACCACGATATCTGACACCATTTCGGCAATTCTAGCTTCAAGATCGGGTGCGCTTAAGCTCACTACAACCGATGGATCGATCGCCTTGATGACCTCTTCATGAATCACATGATAATGCTCACGAACTGAGGGTGTTGATGAGAGGGCTTCATGAGACCGAGCTCTATTCGTTACAATCGGATCTATGGCTTGTGTGTTCTGACCAAACATTATGCGCCTCGCTTCCAAAAACGGCGGCTGCCTTGTTGCGGCTCACCAGTGACTAGTTCAAGTAGAGAGTTAAACGCGAGCTTCACTTTCCTATTGCCTTTATGGGCAGGCTGACCAAGCGATGACTTGCTCAAGAAATGGTTAGGCAAAAATGGAATCATGACGTCTACGGATGTACCGAGTGATTTCTTCACATCATTGACCGAAATAAGGGATGCGGAATCGGACTTACAATGGTTCAACACCACAATGGTTTGTGAAGCTGCTTGGTTTTGAAGTCGTTTGATTATCTGGCCTGCATTGCGAATGGAGCTGAGTGTAGGCTCGACCACAATGATTCGGATATCGGCACTTTTAAGCGCTTCAAAGCCAACCTGGTCACGCAATGAATAGGTCGGAATGTCGATCAGTAAGTAGTCTGAACTTTGCAGGCAGAACTTTGTAAACTGATCGAATGCACTCTTTTGTGGCCAAAATGGTGTGGTGTCTAAAGGTAGATAACCGGTAAAGAGCGTGTGCTCGGGTGACACACTGATCCCACTGCGCTCAAACACGAGAGGTTCTAATCTTTCTGGGTATTGTAAAAGCTCTACCAACGCCGTGTTGCCTTCGACATTGAGTAGCAAATCTAAATCACCCATCGAAAAATCGAGGTCCATACAAGTTACTCGTTTATCGAGTTCGGCAAGCTGCTGCGATAACGTCGCTATAATGGTGCTGCTTCCTGAGCCACCTTTTGCACTGACAATGGAAACGATTTTTTCATTTCGTTTTTCGTTGTTGAGTTGCAAAGCAGCAAAGGAGACGTGTTCAAGATCTTGTGGTGTCACAGGGTTGACTAAATAGTCACTGGCACCGGATGCGAGCATTCCACGGTAAGCAAAAATTTCGGTTGAATGACCAATCGCGATAACTTGGCACCCAGTACGTTGTATTAAACGTTGCACAACCTGTTTCGACTCTGGCAATTCGCTATTCAATACATCGAGGAAGATGGTTTTAACGTCATTCTTAAGTACCTCTCTCACTACGTCATCTTCTTGATTCGAAGAGGTTGTGATGTTGTTGATACCGAAATCATTCAGTGTGTATGTGAGCGCTAATGTATCGAGTTGCTCCGATGCCGCGATCAGTACCGTTAAGTTGTGTACTTGATTCATTGCGAACCTCCTAGCGTGGTATTCGAAGAGCCAGAGTTTGTCTGTTGGTTTTGTGCTGGTGGCGCAAAGTAGTTATCGATGCTGGACACCGCTTTTTGTCCTTGTGCACTGTCGATGGGCTGACCAACTATCAGGTCTTTTGGATTTGCGACCATTTGCGCCAGTGCATTGGCATTCGCACAGCCAAAATTGCGCTGAGTACGATAAGCGTTGAGTGTGGTTCTTGGTGTTTTACCCGCGTCACATGCCGTTACTTTGGCACGATAAGATTCAACAAAAATCGTGATGTCGCCTTTACCTTGCGCCGCAGTGTCTGACACTGAAATTTGCGAAGGGTAGAGCCCTGACTCGATCAGACGAAGCCTAACTTTTTCACTTTGGCTTTCTCCTTTCTGAGTCGTATTTTCAATCTTGACCATTAAGTTGGATAGCGTGCCTCGGCGAGCAATAAAGTCAGAGATATCAGCTTTCTCTTGAGCCGATAACGTTTTGCCCGACAGTGTTAAAGTCAGTTTGTTTGTCACGGACACCACATCCACAGAAGGTTGTTGGGTTGTAGGCGTTGGCGCGCAACCCGCAAGCGCAATGAGAGCGGGCAGTAATAAGGATAATTTGTTCATGATGTCCTCAGTAGTAGAACCCGTTGTCACCCAGTAAGCGAGGCTTCTGGTTGTCGGTATAAGTCGCTTTATTATTTGATGTTTTTTGTTGCTCTCTTGGCCATGCCAGTAAACGTTCAACATCGCTCAATGGGATTAAGCCATCGGTTGGTAGTGGCATTGAGTCCGAACGAGTCGGTTGAACTAGGTAAGCCGTTACAATGATGATGAGCTCTGTTTCTCTACGAGTGAATTCAGTCGAGCGGAACAGGCTACCGAGTACTGGTATCTCACCGATGAGCGGGACTTTTTGTAGTTGTTCGATGTCTTCCGATTTCAATAGCCCACCTAAAGCAAAGCTCTGCCCACTTGCCAATTCAATGGTGGTGGAGGCGCTACGAGTGGTAAAAGAAGGGAAGTTAGTTCCGTTTATCACTTGTTGGCTCTCGATTGAGATGTTACTGACTTCTGGGTTCACCTTTAAACTAATGCGGTTTTGGCTGAGCACGGTCGGCGTGAAATTCAGTTTCACACCGAAATCCTTGTATTCGATTTGAGTGGTGTCAGCCGTGATCAGTGGTAAGGGAACTTGTCCACCCACCAAAAACTCAGCATCTTCACCTGACATCGCGGTCAAGTTAGGTTCAGCAAGCACAGACATCATGCCGTTGGTTGCTAGTGCATCAATCAGAGCAGTAATGCTCGGCTTGCCCCAACTACTGACATTAGGCAGCTTTGAAAACGAAAATTGCCCCACACCACCGGCGATTGAGCCCCATTTGATGCCCAACTTGTTGGATACATTTCTTGATACTTCCGCGATTTTTACACGAATGTTGACCTGATTTGGCATGGTGACAACCAATTGATTGATCAGCTCATCATCATTGGGTTGAGTCTGCTGATTTTGATTGGTTGAATTACTGCTGTTGTTACTGTTTCCCTGTGAATTCGAGCTCTCTTGTTGTTCGGTAGAACCGACAATAGGGGATAAGTAGCCTTTCGCGAGCGACACGATATTGTGTGCCATCATCGGAGAGGGAACACGACCTTTAAGCCATAACTTTCCACCCAGAGATTCAGCGTTGACTGACGCTTCTGGGAACTTGTTTTTAACCAGTTCATTGAACTCACGGCTATTATGCGTGACGCGAATCTTGTTGGTATAAATCACGCGTTCTTGTTCATTCAAAACGGTGATCGTAGCGCTGCCCGCTCGCTTACCGAATATCATCACCTTGGTATTGGTTAAGGTTTGGTAATCAGCGATATGGGTGCTAGAGATGAAAATAGATTTCGCTTTCTCTGGTAAGTGAATCATTCTTGCCTCATTGATCGTGACATCAAACGTTGATGCTGAAGATGCAAAAGAGACACATAGGCTTGATAGCAGGAGAACACCCCACCAACGACAGATATTAGCCATTGTTATCAGCTCCAGTATTAGTTTTAACCGTTTTAGTGTCGGCTCTAAATTCCACCAATCCCACGTCAGGTAATACCTGAGTTGTGTCCGGAGAAATGACTTTCAGCGTCACTTCATTTGCGTGTTGAGGTTGATCTTGAGCCTCGTTTTGCCCGCGTAATACAAGCGTTAACTTTCCTAATTGCTTCGCAAGGACCACTTGGTTTGCTTGCTCGGGTGTCACTTCTAAAGAGACACTGCTGTCGTCAGGGATACCATTTTCGAAACCATTCGATTCCCGAGCCTTTTGATAAGATTCTGCCGTTTGCTTGTTATTAAATGCCAAGACTCTTGCATCATGCACTATCGTTGTAACGTACAATCCTTGAGATGAATTGCCATAACGAAGTAGCTCACCATCTTGTGAACCGAGTAGGAGAATATCTACTCGGTCGCCCGGCTCAATGAAGCCTGAATTAGACGTGACTTGATCGACAGGGACTGAAATCGCGCGATAGCCCGGTTGCAACTTCAATGAGAGCGAGTAGCCACCTTCGGGTTCGGTAATGTCCGCTTTCGACAATATTGAGTCTTTGACGAGTTTGGTGCGTGCTAGTCCTGACATCGTGTGGTCAGCAGAAATATCTTCCGGTGTCACGTGGTCGATGTAGTTCTCTAACTCTTGCTGTGGAACTTCTTTCCATCGAAACGAGTTTGGAGTGTAGGTTTGGCCTATCTCGATAGTGCGAGTCGGCACCAGCACTTTGATTGTTTTCTCTGTAGCCGATACGGAGGTGATCGCAGACTCGTTATTGGTTTGGCTCAACAGTAAAACGGATAATCCGAGCACCGAGCAAAATAACGACAGCAACATGAGTCGCTTGGCAGTCATAACTATTCCTTTAATTTACGGTAAACGGGCTTATTCTGATTTTTGAGCGTCTTTGAGCTGAGTGACGACAGTTTGGTAAGCGTCAGTAATGGCTTCGGTTAGATCACCATTCTCGCCGCCTACAAAATTAAGCAAGACCACAGACATTGCTGCTGCGAGAATTGCGTATTCGATAGCGGCCGCGCCGCGCTGCTTTTTCTTGTTAAACATGTTGTTATTTCCTAGATGAAAGCAGCTTCAGCTGAGGCTGCTGTGGTAATAAGTAATAGTGTTTTGATTGCCTATTTGGCAACGAGTCGGTATAGGTAACGGCCGTCGTAACTTTGAGTACCCACGTCTCTTTCATCCATGGTTGTCATATTCAACCCGAGGACACGACCATAAGGAGCGGCATCGCTAGTGATATAGGAGCTATGGTTGGAATAACCTCCACCAGTCACGTCATTAAATTTAAAGACATCGGAATTGATAGGTAGTAACCCGTATAGCTCTGCTTTCGATGGGTAGCGCCAGTTCGTCTTGCCACATACTTTTTGTGTATTTCGTGTTGAAATTAACGGCGTTACATCTACGTATTTCTTGAAACGGCTAGTGTCTCCGTTGGTAAACAGTTGCCAAACGAGGGTGCTGTCAGTGTCTTGTGCGCAAATGGCATTGTGGCGATCAGCTACGACGTTCCCTTGCATATCTAGGTACTGGTATGTTGTCGCTTTTTCTCTAACCAGACGCCCTAAGATGACGGCATCTTCAGTACCACTGACTGCCGAACGACGGACATCTTGGTAGCTGCGTTCAGAACTGTAGTTTGTGATGTATTGTTTGGTGTCCTTTGCTTGATTCGACCAGTAGTAAAAAGTCACGCCACCGTAATAGCTAGATTTGTCATACTCCGGATCCAACCCTCGGTGATGAGGGAATGCATCTGTATCGATTGTGATGGTCGAGTTTGAGCTAGAGATTGCTTTAGTTTGTAGTGAAAGTAGCTGAGACAGCGCTGGTACTTTCCAATCATTGAAGCCACATAAGTTCGCATTATTAGTGTTCTCTAGCAGGCCGTTACTGCCTAAAACACTTGCTACACCAGAGGCCGAAGCGTCATAAGCAAGATCGTCAGCACCATTTGGTCGGCCGTCTTTGAGCAGTGTCCATACTCGGCGTTTGCCTGTGATGTCAGTGTCTTCAACACAACGCCAGCCTTGTTTGTAGGTGGTGCTTTTTGGTAGGTAGTTGCCTAACTCGTCCAATTTAGCAAAGCGGCTGCTTACCATTGCGTCAGCTTGAGAAACGCTAAAGCCATTGTCTTTCGCCAGTTTCAGTCCATCTTTTGCTAGCACTTTTGATTGTACTAGGTTGTGGATTTTGGCCGTCGTGTTCATCTCACTGATAAACTTCTGGAACAATGTAGTTAGGGTGGCAAACTCCGAGCCCAGCGATTGTGTTGATGTATTCAGCTCACTTGTGAACGAATTAACCATGCTATATTGATACTCTAGTTCTGAGATAGCCTTGTACAGGTCTAAACTTGCCTGGTGAATGTCCTTAGCCAATGACGCTGAGCTTAGTGCGTTGGTCGAGCTGGATAGACTTACGGACTTTTGCTGCATGAACGCTAATTTTTTAGCAAACTCAGAACCAGAGACTAGTGCGCTTAGTACAACGGTGTTTTGCTCTAATTTAGCGACTTGCTCCTTATACGCTTTTACCTTGTTAATGAATTCAAGGCTCTCAGCATCAGTTCGGCTTTGAGCAACAGAGGCCTGAAACTCAAGAGCTTTTAGCTTTAGCTTTGTGTTCTTAAGATCATCTGCCCATGGTTGGGTCAAAGCCTGCAGTTCTACTACTTTAGCTTGAGCTTCCGCTTCTAATGCAGCGTAACCTTTGCTCTTAGATTGATTGGCGGTTAGCCAGGTTTCTAAATAAAGCTCCGTAGCGTTAATTTTTGTATCTTGTGTACTCAAAAATACGGTTATTTCAGTCGTCGCGCTGTCTACACCAGTAAGTAACTCTGCACCCGATGGCAATTGCCATTTAGCGTATACGTATTTTGAATAATACTGCTCAACAGATTCCTGGCCTTTGTTGATAGTGACAGCGACGCCATTTTTATCCGCTAATATATTCATTGACTGATTCGATACCAAGTAACCACCACTTCTTAGATTTGATGGCAGTGTTGCAGGATCTCGTTGCGATAGCGTAATCACTTCATTGGTGTCTGGAAGCGTCCAACCAGCGATATCACAATCATCCAGTTGTGCGACTTTATCGAAGACGGTATTGATTTCTGAAGAGAATCGTTTTGCCCAGAACGTCGGTTCCCCTTGTCCTTTGTCATCGTATTCAGCAATACAATTTAAGGAGTAGGTATTCCATGAGCCACCGTAACTAAAATCAGCGACCTGCGAACGGGTTTTCATCGGTACGAATTTTAATGCAGTGAAGCGACTACTAGCACCTGTAGCCCAAAGGGTGTCGCTGATTGAGTTTGATACACCTTGTTTCGCATTCTCTTTTAGTCGAACACCGACATTGGCTTTGTCGTACGCTTCTGGGCCAATAAATTGAGGAATCGAAACAATAGGTTGCCAGGTCAGGCCTTTGTCGTTGGTGAACTCATAGTATTCGGCTTCATCAAAGCGAACAGATTGACCTTCAACGTTGGCGGTTAGGTAAGCCCATTGAAATCCATTTGTGTTGACTGGATTACTGCCTGTGAAAGTATTTACAATTTCAGGCGAGGTTGGCGCCGGAATTTCAAACACTTTGGTAAACGCTTGTGCAGTTGGAGTTGCAACGCCATGAGGCATACCATTAGTTGGGTTCTGCCTTACTCGTAATTGCACTTCAGCGATGTTCTTGTCTACATTGCCAATGACTACAGGCTTAGCGGTTACTTTTGTCCAAGTTGAGCCTGAGTCGAGTGTGACTTCGAAGTGCTCGGGTTGAGTAAATTCGCTGAAGTATGTCCAATCGAGCGTGTTGTCTGCGTCGTTAACCACCAGACCAGTCGGGGCGCTTGGCGCTGACGGACGAACAGTAAACGCCACATCATTCGTCAACTCTAAACCGCTAGGACGACCCGTAATCGGATCTCGTTTAACGCGTACTTGGATTGAATCGATAGCGTAAGCTTGGTCATTTAGCTGATATGGCTTTGTGGTAACGACGGTCCAACCCGTGTTAAGTGCATTGATCTCGTAATCCGTTATCTCTGAAAACCCGGAAACGAATGACCAATCAAATGTGTCTAATCCATCGTGAGAGA
Source organism: Vibrio splendidus (assembly GCF_024347615.1). NCBI lineage: Bacteria > Pseudomonadati > Pseudomonadota > Gammaproteobacteria > Vibrionales > Vibrionaceae > Vibrio > Vibrio splendidus. The sequence continues at coordinate 1,760,417 of NZ_AP025509.1, forward strand.
CTGGTGATGTCGGCGCGGGTGGCATACTAGGAGTAACTGAGTAGCCCTTGTCTGAACACAGCGCTTCGCCAGGATCATGTAGAGGATCCGATTCTGCTTTTACTCGCACACAGACTTGCCCCTTGGAAAATATCTCATCAGGGATAGCTTGTGGGTTGCTAGTTACAGGGGTAAAAGTAATGCCTCTATCTAGAGAGTATTCGTAGGAGTCACTCCCCGTGAATCCTTCAACGTTCGTCCATGCGAATGTGTTTTCTGCATCGTCAACAATTGGCATGGTTGGCGATACAGGCTGGCTTTCTGAGCGAGTGAATGCAGAGCTGATAACCAACGGAACGCCGGCAGGGCGTGCATCCAATGCATTTGACTTAACGCGAACCGAAATCGAGTTCGCAGGAAGTGAAACATTGCCAACGAGATAAGGCAGTGTGGTTACGTCCTGCCAACCGCTACCTAGATTAATTTCGTAGAAAGATGGCGCATTGTATCCAGTGACCCACAGCCAATTGATTTGATTGGTGCTGTCGTTCGCAAAATCGAGTACTGGTTGCGCGGGTTGGATCGGGGTTACCGTCATCGATTGTTCTGATGCTGAACTTAATCCCGTTGGGTGACCTAACAAGTCATCTTTGGCTACACGAACTTTTAAGTGCCCAACTGGAATATCTAGATCTTGAATGTTTTGAGGCTTTTCAGTGGCTTTAGTCCAACTTGAGCCGTTATCTAATGAATATTCATATAAACCTAGTTCATTAAATGAGTCGACAAATGCCCAATCAAATTGGTTGATCGCGTTATTCACCGTAATCCAAGCTGGAGCCGCAGGCACTGTCGTTAGCGTAAACGCTTTGTCTGAAAGCATTGGCTTTCCGACTGGAGTATTACGAACGTTAGACGCAGCAACTCGAACTTGAACGGCTCCTTTGTCGAACGCCAGTTTCCCTACAACAATCGGCTTACGAATTACTGTTGTCCAAGTATTCCCTGAATCTAGCGAATATTCGTAATCTGTGTTGTGGTTGAAGGCTCGTACAAACTGCCAGTCGAAGGTGTCTGAGGCATCATTGACCTGACCATGTTTAGGAGCCGGTGGTCTAGTGATGATTTCATTGCCATCGATGTCTTCTTGGGAAACTTTGAGTTGATCTCGGTACTCTTTACCAAGTTGCTTCAATGCGCTATCGGTTCCTGATGCGCCATGAGACAGCAAGTCGGTCTTGGCTTTAAATTCTGCTAAATCAAGCTCTGCCAGCTTGTACATAGAGCCTTTTCGAGCATTTACTTGGTCGACACCTGCATCAACAGAGGCTATTTGTGCTTCCTGAAGTACGCGAGTAACACCGCGTGCAAACATGTGTACTTCACGGCTTATCGCTGAGTTTGATGCGGAATAATCACCAACAGCCAGTTGTTTATCTATGCCTAAGTCGCTGGCCACAAGCTGAGTTGCTTCATCAAAACTGATTCCACTGGTTTTCGACACACTTGCAATAAGAGATGTCATGGGGCTGATCACGTTCGAATTGTTACTCGGCACTTCTAACGTAAATCCGGATTCAATAGGCTGATTTGGTGAATCCATATCGATGGTTATACCGGCAACCGCTTCAACCAATATTGGGTATTGGGCGACATCATTGTCGACGTCTAACTGAAATCGTCCTTCGGCGTCCGTAGTGGCAATTTCCCCATCAGCAGAGTCACACATGGCATTGCTATTTTTGTCTAAACAAACCTTCGCATTGTGTAAATAACCATCCAAAGCTATGCCCGAAATATTCTGAGAATTTGGTTGAGTCTGTGACTGCTTGAGCTTCGGATCTGACTCTGCTCCACCACAAGCCATGAGCATTGTGGAAACGAGTGAAACACTCATTAGTTTGTATGGATTTCTTACCACCTGAACTCCAAATAATTTATAAATTACCCATAGGAAAGGCGGAGGATATTAATTTAAATGATAGTAATTATCAATATCATTTGATCTTTTATTTCGTTAAGTGATTTAATAGCCAAATTAAATACTATCAATCCAATAATAAACTAGGTGAATCGGTCGAAAAAATGCACAATAAATTATTAATATGCAAATTGTCACTAGCAATCTCTAGTGCCTTAATGGTCTCAGGATGTGGAGGCAGTTCTGATAGCGAAAACCCAGTTGGGTCTACGGCTTCAGGCTATGCGTTTTTAGATTCATTAGTCTGCGCTGATGCAGATCTGAATGGCGTATGCAGTGATCAAGAGAAACAGATTGCTGATGTTTCTGGGTACGCACAGCAAAGGCAATATGATGGTGCAATTTTGACTGCTTCTCCTGGTATGAAAGTGGTGACGCCTTTCACTACTTTGATTCATAGTGAGATGATGTTTAACCCAACGGTAAGTAACGATGTAGAACAAGCAAAAGCATCGCTTCAAAGTAAGCTAGGTGATCATGTTGGCATCAATTTTGGTGTTCTAGACTCAACTCATGGGTCTAAAGATCTATCAAATCTGTTGTTAAAATCGCTGAAAAAGGCGCAAAGTGACGGTAAGCAGTCTTCTTATACCAATATTGCTCATGCCCTTGATTTGATGATAGAACATAAGACTTTAGACTTATCTAATATTGACGTTGCTGGTACGGTTTCTCGGCATCTACAAATTGAAGATTCTTTGGTTGTTCGCGGTTCACAATCGGTACCGCAATTGTCTGGTGCGAAGTCGATAGCTCTGAATCCAGCGAGCAGTCAGATTGTGTTTTTAACGGCTAATGATGTGGTTATGCAAATTGATAGCTCTTCACGCAATAAGCCGGTGACAATCAATGGTGACCCTGCATCTCAAGCGGTTTCTGGTCTGGTTAGTATCCGTTCGCACGACGACGATGATTATGACGACCATGACGATGATGATGACGACGATGATGATGATGACGATCACGGAGGTGACACTGGAGGCGGAGAAATACCGGTAGATTCGAGTGAAATCATTCAGTTAGTTCCTGCGCTAAATGGTGTTCAGGCATACAAGGTTTACAAACCGACCGCTTACGTCTCACCCACATCGAGTGATATTTGTAATAGCCAAGGCGCTAATGGTGTTTTCCTCACAAACCTCAATGGTTCGAATAATAACAATGTTGGCGTGAAGGCTTTTGCGATTGATACATACAGCAGTCGCAGTGGAGGCACGCTTCCACCCATTCCAAAACCTAATCCAGCCGTGCCGCCTAAATCGACTGAGTCGTGCATCAATGATAACTTCGCAGCAGTGGTTCCTCTGTTACAAAGTGGCTCGTTACTGGCGATTAAAAATACCGGAAGCTCGATATACTCACAGCAAGAACTCAAACTGCTAAGTGCTAATAAGCTAGATATGAAAAGCTGGAGTCACGCATTGAAAGCTTCCTCACCGCAAGTCATGTCATCTTATGACGAAAGTGAAGCATTAATTGTTTATAAGAATTACTTTTCAAACAGTAATTTAGCGGCAGAAGTTATCGATACGGCTAACCTATCCACTAAGATGACGATTGATAAGTTAAATCTTAAAACAGCCAATATTGTCGTGAATCAGCAGATATTGTTGGGGTTGGATAGCAATAAGGTTGAGTGGGTGTCTAACTCGATACAACAAACCGTACTTGGGGAGCTGACCGTTGATTCTGCTATTAGCAAGATAGCGACATCGCGAGACGGAAAAACCAGTGCGATTACCACAGCAAGTTCTCTTTATATCGTTGATAACATGACGAGAAGCTTACTTGTAACAGAGTCTCTGAGTAACAATGCTATCAAGTCTTTGTATGTGTTAGAAGATAAGGTGATTGCGTTAACTTCTTCGGGTGCGGACTATTATCAATTCCGAAATATCAGCGGCCCGGCTCTCAAGGTTGGCAGCCAATTGATAACAAAAGAACTCCTCAAAAAGTGGGAAGACAGCGGCAATTCAAGTTGGAGTTCAACGAACTTGGGCTACATTCTTTCTCAAACGGGTACAGAAAGTGAACTCTCCGATAAATTTAAAAACGTAAATCTCTCGTTTTCTCCGACCAATGCGACAACGTCAAGTGGCATCTCTGGTGTGCACGTCAGCGGCTTAGAACGAGGTGAATGGCTAACTTTCTATAAAGGCCTTTAACGGTTTATTGCATCAAAGAAGGGAGGCTTGCTCCCTTCTTATTCCTCCTTTTTTATTTCACCTCTCTTTTTTCATAACGACCTATTTCTCTTGTTTATTTCTTTTCGCACCATGCATTTATGCTCTGTATAAACACTAGAAAAACAAAAGTTAATCGTTTGTTAACTCCCATAAAACCGGAGTATGATACTGGATTACTATTTAGGATTTGGCTGTCATGAGTGCATCAACAGCGAGCTGGAAAACGCCGCAAAACTTCTTATTACTGATTTCGATTGTTGTCCCGATCGCGTTTTCGAGCTGGATGGCTCTGCTGAATAACTTCGTGATTGAGAAAGCGAACTTTGATGGTGCTGATATTGGCTTGCTGCAAAGTGTTCGTGAAATCCCGGGCTTCTTAGCGTTTACTGTGGTGTTTGTTTTAGCCTTCATTCGAGAGCAACGCTTTATGTTGATATCGCTGGCGATGCTGACTGTAGGCACGGCGATTACCGGTTTATTTCCTACACTCACAGGCTTGTTGTTGACTACGGTTTTGATGTCTACGGGTTTTCACTATTTTGAAACGCTGAAGCAGTCTCTGTCACTGCAATGGTTGAGTAAAGAAGAGGCGCCAGAGATGCTAGGTAAGATGATCTCCGTTGGCGCGTTAGCCTCGTTAATCACTTACGGATCTATCTGGGTGATGTTAGAACAGCTCAAACTCGATTTTGCTTGGGTGTATGGCATCACTGGCGGTATTGGCTTGATTTTGGTTTTGGTGATGACCTTTGGTTTCCCGGAGTTTCAGACCAAGACCCAACAGAATAAGAAATTGGTGCTGAGAAAGCGTTACTGGCTCTACTACGCTCTTACCTTTATGAGCGGAGCAAGAAGGCAGATATTTACCGTGTTCGCGGGCTTCTTGATGGTAGAGAAGTTCGGTTACTCGGCTGCTGACATCACGCTACTGTTTTTAATCAACTATCTGTTTAACTTCTTGTTCGCAAAACGCATTGGTAAATTTATTGGTGTCGTGGGTGAGCGTAAGGCTCTGATCTTTGAGTATGTGGGTTTGATTGGTGTGTTTGTTGGTTATGGCTTGGTGCAAAGCGCTGAGTGGGCTGCAGCACTTTACGTGGTAGATCATCTTTTCTTTGCGTTGGCACTGGCGATCAAAACCTACTTCCAGAAAATTGCGGATCCTGCTGACATGGCCTCAACCGCGGGTGTCTCTTTCACCATCAACCATATAGCAGCGGTTGTTATTCCAGTCGCGTTTGGTGTGATTTGGCTGTCGTCTCCTGCAACGGTTTTTTACATTGGTGCAGCAATGGCAGTGGTTTCTTTGGCGCTGTCTTTAAACATCCCTAAGAAGCCTGAAGAGGGTAACGAAGTCCGGATGTTCAGCTGGCGCTAATGTTCATTTCAATCTGATGAGATAAATAAAAAGCTCCAATAGCGATATTGGAGCTTTTTTGTATGTGCTATTTGGTAGTCAAAGGCGTGACGTTCTAAACGGATTACTTCCTATGCCGCCTGTTTTTCTAATGAGCCAGAAAAGCGCTTCTTGTAGCTGCGTAACATACTTAGGCTGAATATGGCTGTTACGGTTTCCGCGAACAGGATACTCGCCCAAATCCCTTGTTCTGGGAATAGTTTTGGCAAAATCATTATGCCCAATGCGACGAACACAAAGCCGCGGCCAAGAGATATCAGTGTTGCTTGTTTAGGTTTGGCCGTTGCCTGAAACAGGTTGGCGATCACTAAGTTGATGCCCATTAGTGGTACAGCAAAGAAGAAGAACGTTAATGCCGTGGCTGACAGTGCAATCAAATCACTTGAATCACCCAAATAGAGGGCTGCGATTTGAGGCGCAAGCAGGTACACAATAACCATAAACACTAAGCCGCTACCAATTGCACTTTTTAAACCTAAGCGAAAAATCGCTTCGATTCGGTTTGGCTGGTTGGCACCATGATTAAAGCTGATAATTGGCTGGCAGGCTTGAGCGATTCCGACCATCACAAACAAAGCGAATACCCCGATATTTGCCGTTAAGCCATAGGCGATAATATGATTCTCACCAAACTGATGCAGCAACACGTAGTTGAACAGCAAGATTGTCATCGCGGCGGTTACCTCAATAAAGAAGGTCGGTGTGCCTATTTTTAGGATGCTTGGCAGTTTGTCCAAACCAATTCCTTTTAGGCTCAGTTCCAAGGTGCCTTGTTTACGTACAAAGTGGCTCAATAGAATACAAGCGATAACACCTTGCGCAATGGCTGTACCGTAGGCTGCCCCTTTCATACCCCAGCCCCACTTTAAGACGAAGAAGTAATCCAACACTAGATTGACCACAGCACCTATCGACATCGCGTAAGTCGCCAGTTTTGGGTTGGTGTCGTTACGAACAAAGCACGACATGACCCAAGCTAACGAGTACAACACAAAGAATGGCAGCATTACAGCCAGGTAATCGTGAGTCAGTTCAGCCATGTATCCAGAAGCGCCCATTAACGCAATCATGTCGTCTAGAAAATACAGAGCAATGCTGACTGAAATGGTGCTAAGCACGGCGGTACTGAGCATTGATTGGCTAAAGAGGGTTTGACCCGACGCTGAATTTCCTTTGCCAACTTCGATAGACATAAGCGCTGCACCGCCAATGCCAACCATCATCGCGATAGCGGTAAATATTGAGAAAGCAGGGATGGTCAAAGCGATAGCACCAAGCCCATCAGGGCCAACACCACGTCCGACGAACCATGCGTCTCCCATGATGAAGAGAGACTTGATCACCATGCCAGTTAGCGCTGGCCAAAGGTACTGATAAAAGGATTTAGATATAGGATCGGTTTTAAGGTTGATGGCCATTCGAGAGTGCTCCCAACAAGTTGGATGTAACCAAAGTGGATGAATTAAAGAGGGAGCATTATCCGAACTTAACTGGGCTCTAAAAAGGGATGATCTGCGTGTTATGTTGCACTATCTGCACATCGAGTTCGAAACTCTGCAGGCGACTCATTCATCTGGCCACGGTAAAAACGGCTGAAATAGGCGGGGTCTTCGAAGCCAAGTTCAAAGGCGATGGTTTTAATTGTCTTGGTCGAAAAAATCAATTCTCGGTTCGCTTCCAAGATGATTCGATCGTGGATCAATTGGGTGACCGTCTTACCTCGTTCAGCCTTCACGATCTCATTGATGCGTTTGTTAGTTATCGATAGCGCTTGCGCATAAAACTCACAATGTTTGTGGGTAGTGTAGTGTTGCTCAATCAAATCGACCACTTGGTTTACTCGGCTGTCGCGCACTTCGCCTTTCAATGATGATTGGCTGGCGAAACGTAATATGTAGCGCAAAAAGCTATTCATGAGGGACTCTACCAAATCCCAGTCGCTCTCTTCTCGTGCACACTCCTCTTTAATCATAGTGAAAATAGGCAGTAGGTAGCGGTTGCCTTCTTCACTGCAATCTAAGTAGGGAGGACGACTTTGATGCATGGCAAAAACGGTGTCGACCAGCTGTGTGTTGCGATGGTTGGTTTTAACAAAGCCTGGCGTAAACACCAGTAAACGGGCGCTTTCTCCCACTAGTTCAGATCGGTGAACCTGACCCGGAGCAATGGTAAAAATACGGCCGACCTTGTTGTCATAGTCTACAAAATCAATGCTCTGACTGCCTAAGCTATCTACGCACCACACCAACTCCCAGTATTCATGTCTGTGCGGTTCTAAGAATGCGTCGTCGCTGTTAGTCAGTTCCTCAACCCTACAAGGTTGACCTTTAATCAGGCGCATGTGTTTGATGGGAGTTCTCATGACATTCCTTGGTTGAAGACAGATGGTGCAGTTAAGACTAGAGTCGGTTGTTCTCAGCGTTTCTAATGTAGTCGATTGCGACTTTTAAGTCATTCGCTTGCCATTATCAATGAGTGATGGGCAGTGAAAGAATGGACGCGGTGAAATAGATAGGAGTGTGAGAGGGGAGTGAGTTAAAACTTAGATTTGAGTCGCTAAATAGAACCCTAGAAGCGCATTGCGGGCTTCTAGGGTTAATTCATAGAACTTAGTTGCTACTTACTGTTTTTAACGAAGAGCGCAGCTTGAAGATTCCCTTTGGTGCCTTGGTCAGCAAGATGCCACAAAGTAGAGGGATCATCATAAGCAGAGACTGTTCAGATAGAACCTCACCATTGATGTAGCAAGAGATCAGCAGCGCAACCACTGGGAAGATTAGGAAGCAGATAGACGCTTGGAACGGCGTCGAAACCTGTCCTAATTTAAAGTAAGCCACAATGCCGCCAACACTCGCCACAAAACCTAGGTACACGACAGCTGAGATTGAATCCCAAGTGAAGGATTCAACATTAACGCTTTCACCCATTGCAGAAACTGCGAACAAGAATAGAGAAGCAATTAAGCTCGGAACGGCGTTGTAGGTTAGAACTTCGATTCCTTTGCAGTGCTTTTGAACTAAAACATACATCACTGCGTGAATGGCAACAGCAAGGCCTAAGCAAACCGTGCCAATAAGGTAGTCATCACCACCCATTTGCATTTCATTGCCAAGGATTAAACATAGGCTCACAACAGCTGTGACCAAACCGAAGATTTGGTGCTTCGCTAATCGTAGGCCTAGGAATAAACCCGACATTAGCATTACTGCTACGGGCATGTTGGCGAAGATGATCGACGCTAGACCAGAAGAGATGTATTGCTCACCATAGATCATCAAAGTGAACGGAATAGCAAAATACATCAGTGCCACAATAAGCAGCCATTGACGTTTACCTTTAGGGAAAAGCAAAGGTTGGTTGAAGACTTTTGCTAATACCGCAAGCAGAGGTGCTGCAAGTAAAAAGCGTAACGCAGTGGCAAAAATAGGTGGGATAGAATGCAATGCCACTTCCATAGCGAACCAAGTGGTTCCCCAAATTAAGCAAACAGAGACAAAAAGCAAGATAGTTAGCGACTTCGAATTCATGGTGACTACTCATTAATAATTATTTTAAATCATAGGCTTGTGGCGCCTTAATGACGTGGCACAGTATAGAAAGGTAGTCGGAGAAAAGTTTTGCCTTTTTATCTCTAATTTGAGTTTATTGAGGAAATTAAATCTCTAATGTAGTTATTTTGAAGAAAATTATTTTATTTTAGATAACTTAAACAAAGTCATTGTTCTTTGTGAGGTTTAATGTTGGTCGATAAATCGTCAGTTTAGCGACGTATGGCAATTTGGTTGAAAGATATTAAGAATAAGATTCAGCGTGTTGTTTTAGGTGTTCAATAAAGGCGCGAATTCTGGCTGGCACCTGTAACCCATAATTATGGACGACATAAAAAGAGGCTTTAAGAACTTGATCTTTGGGCAAGATGTTTACCAATGTCCCTTTTTTCAGGTCTTCTTCAATTGCTTGTTTAGGTAAACAGGCAATCCCCAATCCATTTAAGGCCATCATGCGGATGGTCGGAACGCTATCTCCGATTCGACTTGCCCTGAATTGATACGTGCTTACTTTGCCCTTATTAATTTCAAAGCTTCTTTGGCTGTTGATTCCTTCCCACTGATTGGCAATGTAGTCATATTGGGAGAGGTCACTTGGCATGATTGGCTGCGGTATTTGCGCCTTAGTAAGATAATCAGGGTGACAGCACAGTACCTGATGAAGCTCTCCGAGCTTAATTGCACGAGACGTTGAATCAGGAAGAGCCCCAACAGTGACCGACAGGTCTATGTATTTTTCGATAAGATCTACGCGCATATCGTTGGCCAATAGTTGAGGCTCGATACGAGGGTGGCTTTTCATAAACTCACACATTGCAGGTCCAATAAGATGTGTCATCAATGTGTGTGGGGATGTGATGGTGATAGTGCCTGCAAAATCAGAACAGGACTCGCGCACTTCTTCTTCCGCAAGCGACATTAACTTTCGCATTTCTAAGCATCGTTGATAAAAACGTTGTCCAGCGTCGGTTAAGGATTGGCGACGTGTTGTTCGAGTGAGTAATTTCACACCAAGGTGTTGCTCAAGCCCTTGTAAGTGATGGCTAACGACAGATTTTGAGAGATCTAGCTTATCAGCCGCTTTCGTTATGGAGCCCGATTCTACAATTTGGGCGAACACTTGCATGCGATGCAATTCGTTTTTCATGGTGGTTTATTGTCTTATTAAATCGAACTATGTTTCAAATATTACTGTATTTATCTATTTTAACAAACAAGTAAGATTCTCCTCGTACCTTAACAAAATAAGAAAACGGAGAGAATGATGACTATTTTAGTGCAATTTACCTTGAGCCATACTGAAGATAAAACGGCAGAGATCGGTGAGTTTTTTAACGAAATATTGCCAGATACTCGTACTTTTAACGGCAACCTTTCTGCGGAGCTTTATCAAAAAGATTTGGCAGAAAATTCCTTGGTTTTATGTGAAGAATGGGAAAGTACCGCTCACTTTAATGAATACATTGCTTGGCGCAAAGATATTGGTGATTTTGACCGTTTAGGCGCGATGCTTACGGATATGCCAATTATCACCGTCATGTCAAAAATCGTCACAGCCTTTGAGGGGTAATGATGAATAAGATATGGAGCCCTTCTTCAGTACCCGCTCCAGCCGCTAATTATCATCAATGTGCGTTGATCCCCGCAGGTTCAACGCGATTGCACATCGCTGGGCAACTAGGGGTTGATAGCGAAGGAATGGTGGCTGAAGGTGCGGAACAACAGATTGTACTGGCTTGGAAAAATCTGAGAGGTGTGCTTCAGGCAAACCAAATGGATATCGAAGATTTAATCAGTGTAAGGCTGTACTTAGTGGACCGGAATGATATGTCTGATTATCAAGCCGCAAAGCAGAGATTGCCTTTCGATGTTGGTGGTCTCCCAACGACATTACTGTTTGTACAAGGGCTTTTTGACGAGCGATGGAAAGTTGAAATTGAGGCTGAAGCGGCGAAACTGATTTAAGTCGATCGCTGTATGCTCAATTGATACGAAAGACATGATATGAAGCAAAAAGCCCCTTTATTTAATCAGACTATAAAGGGGTGAGAGCTACCACACGAAACGGTAAACTAAAAACGAAGGTTGAAACCTAGTTCGACACTGCCATCAGAACGAAATACATCTCCTGGACTCACTCGTTTTTGGCCAAAGGTATATTTCATGTAAGGTTCAACCCATTTGGGTTTTAGGGTAAAAGTGACGTCTTGGCTGTTGTAATAGCCTTTTGAGCCCGTTAATTGGCGGTCATGACTGAATGAATAGGAAAAGTTCATAAACTCTGTTGGAGAGTAACTGGTACCAACCGTGTTCTTCCATTCCCTATCTGTCATATCTATGAGGGATAAAGAAACATCGCGCCATTCATGCGATGTGTTCGCAAAAACCATAATATTGTTTGTGATAGCTGTGCCACCAAACAAGCCTATGTCGTAAATATCGATAAGATCTGCTCGGCCATAACTCACGAACGCTTCAGTATAAAAGTTACCCAACATCAAGCCGTAGCCAGTCCCAATTTCCAAGTAACCTTCAGAATCTATTTCTGCACTAATATTGATTTCTTCAGTCGCTTGAATTACGCCGGATACTGTACCTATCCAGTTGTCTCCAGCTTTAGCTGTTTGAAAACTTAAACTCGGCTCGTGGTAGCTTAATGTTTGTAATTGATGGTCGTTTGCATATATGGCGAAGGGCATCAATAAAGTGATCAATAGTCGTTTCATCGTGTTCTCAACTCTCAAATAAAAAGGAGCCGCTAATAAGCGGCTCCTTTGCTTTTATATTTATTATTTTTTATTAGCTGCGGCTAGCGCGGTCTTTTACTGCTTGTTTAATTTGCTGACGTTGTTCTTGAGATAGAGATTGTGCCTTTTGACGAATTTGCTCTGCATTTAAATCTGAGCGAAGCTCAATACGTTCAGCAACTACTTTCTTTGCTTTATCAGAGATATTTACATCAACAATTTTCCCGTCATTAATAATAATGCTTACCGCTTTATCATTAATACTAATCCATGTTGAGCCGTCAGTATTTTGTCCAGATTCAATGCTAGTAATCAGTTGGTCATTTAAGCTTGGTGGTAGTTGTTTTTCAGAATCAGGAGATACTCCCCATTCACCATCAATGGTTGATTTTTCCCAATCAATTACCCATTCACCACGATTATCTTGATAAATAACATAAACGTCGTCAGAATTCATGGCACCTAGTCTAACTTCAAATGATCCATGAGTGTCACCTGGCTCAAGAATTAATACCGTTTTACCATCTTCGTTGTACACGTAAGCTTGTTGGTGTTCTTTGCTAAACTCGACAGTGTAAGGTTTATTTGGATTATCCCAACCGCCATCAAGTTCAGGTAAGTCGTTATCTGGGTTTACCCAACCCCATCCATTATCTACATCACCTCTGATGATGGTGATATCACCGTTATTGTCTCTTCCTATTTGCATGGTTTCGCCTGTTGAGAAATCGGTGAATACGATTCGACCTTTTCCATCATATTCAGCACCGCCAACAACAACACCATCAATTGTGACTAAGTTAGTTGTTGTATCAATAACATAATCAACACCATTAATTGTTACTGGTATCAATGGGTTTGTGTGTCCTTCATCGCCATCCCATTTAGGCGGTAATTCTGGTGCAGGTTTCGTGACATCCCAGCCATGATCTCCATCCCATGAACCATCATCTTTAGGTGGTAGCTGTGGATTTGGTTTTACAGTTTCAGAAATAATTAAACGGCCATTTTCAACTTTAAGTACTGCTTCTCCGCCATTGTTGCCATGGAAGATAAGCTCTGAACCTTCTTTTTGTATATGACCAATAGTTTCACCTTGAGCATTTTTTACTTCATCACCATTGGTTACATAAGTTTTACCGTTTAAGCGAACTACCGTATTACCATTGCTTCCTTTTAATAAGCTAGCTTGGTAATTACCGTCATCACCACTAACGATTGCTGCTTGAAGATTTTCGCCTTGGAAGTATGTAACATCAGCAATGCCATCTTGTGGATCAATACCGCCGCCGTTATCACTTGAACCAGAAGAAGAACAACCAGCTAGGAAAGAGGCTGCGATAAGTGTGCTTAATAATTTTAGTTTCATGATCTACTCTCAAATAATTGTATAGGAACAAGGTTTGCTTCTTGCAGTGTTATGTGGCGTTCCTAGCCGATGAGAGAAGTATATGGATTGAACAAAAAAGCCTCTAATCCCTTACAGGAATAGAGGCCTTAACGATCAGTTATTAATGAAACAGACTAAAGAGGATGATAACCGTTAGTTATCATTGAGTAATGATTGAAGAATGTTTTTTAACCATAGCATAGTCGGGTTATTACGATTTTTATGGTGATAATAGGCACAGATTTTCGGATTAATATCTTTACTTTCAAAGAGTATCTGAATGCTTCGTAGTTCTTTGTTATGTTTAATGTCGAAAAATCTAGATGCTGGGAAAATCATGTCTGAGTTATTAACCACATCGATTACGGCTGAAGGCAATTCTGAGCGAAAGCCAACATTAGCTTTCAACCCTGCAATTTTTAGTGTTTTTTCCGCTAAAGATTGATGAGAGTTCCAATCTACCGCTATTACAGTTGCCAGTTCAAATTTAACCCCATCTTTAAATTCTATTTCAGTCTCTTTGTATGGATGTTCTTGTCTTACATATGCTTTAAAGCTCTCTCGAGCGATAGGTTTTTGAATGAGTTCTTTTGGAGCATGGCTAATTTCGTAATTAAGACCCAGTTGAACCTCATCATTAATGATATCGGTCATGGTTGATTTTGACCAATTTAATAGTTGCACCTGAACGTTCGGTGCCTCTGCTCTAATCGCTTGAAATAGCCTATTTGCAATAGCACTTAAAATAAAAGGAGATAAAGCGATCTTGATGACACCATTAAGTTCTTTCGGGTTAAATTCATTACTGTTATTTAGCGCAGAAGACAGTTCGTCCAGTATCGGGGAAATACTTTCGGCCAACATATTGGCGTGCTCTGTCGCTCTTAATCCGTGGTGAGTTTTGACAAATAGCTCATCGTCGAAATGATCGCGTAATCGTTGTAGAGCTTTACTTATCGCAGGCTGAGATACGAATAGGCGCTCGGAGGCTTTACGCATGTTTCTTTCTTGATGAAGAATGATAAAAGTGCGAAGTAAATTTAAATCTAAGTTCGAAAATAGATCTTTTGCCATAAGGAGCACCGAGTTAAGTTTGTAAACTTAATAATAAGATGGTGTTCGGTCTAGGACAAATAGATATTTCGCATAGGTGTGATGCCAGTAAAATAAAACCCGCACTTGGCGGGTTTTTGTGTAGGTCGTTACTATATGTAAATTCTATTGCGTAATAGGCTTAACTTGTTTGGTTTGTCTTACTGCAAGGATAAGCTGCGGTAGTAGCGACATCACGATCATGCCGGTCATTAGTGAATATTGGACTGGAGTAAATGATTCACCCATTAACACCATACCGGTCACGATGCCCGCAACTGGGTTTGCAATACCACCGAAGGTGAAATCAACCACTGACATACGTTGTAGCAACCACACATACATGCCGTAACCCAGCGCTGTGTTTAGTCCAATCACCCACAATAGCCCCATAGCATTACGAGAATCGAAATGAGTGACAGCGTTAACATAAGGCTGCGGGTCGATGAACGCATGAACGCCAGATGCGACAGATAAAATCGTACCGCCTAGAATCAGCTGCCACGTTAATACTTTCCACCAATGCATACGATTACCCAGTGATTTAGTAATGCTGCTGCCGATGACGATACACATGATTGCCGCGAACATGGCACCTAAACCGATCGGGTTTAATGCGATCTGACTTGGATTAAACAATATCCACGCTAAGGTGATCAAGCCAATACCAGACAGGGCTTGAATCAAATGCGGGCGCTGCTTTTTCACTACCCAGTGGAAGATCATCGCAAACACCGGCACGGAGATCATGCCCACACCAGAGATTGCCGAAGGCAGCGTTAGCGCCATTACGAAGATCAAGCCAAAGAAGGTCGCAATATTGATAAGGCCCAATGTGAAAATGATCTGCCACTCGCCTTTTTTAGGCAGCGTTGGTTTTACCGCTAGCAATAACAAACCAGCAGGTAACGCACGCAAAGCACCCAATAATAATGGTGGCCACTCCTGTAGCGTAAATTGCGTCACTGCATAGGTTGTTCCCCAAAAGAATGCGGGGATCATTGCTAATAATATGTTCATATGAAATATCTTTACGTTAAGATAACTATTGTGTGAACTGTATACTGAGAACTAGTGGTTGTAAAGTATCTTTATGTTAAACTAGTTTGAAGTAATCAGACTAATAACGGAGCGAGATCGCAAATGGATGCTATCGACCGCGTAGTAGAGCAATGGGCAAAGGAAAAGCCTGAGCTAGAAACTGAGCCTATGGCAATGATGGGCCGGATTATGCGTATTGCCAAGTATATGGAGACGCAAGTTGCCGAGCTTCATAAAAAATACGACATGAAGCTGGGTGAGTTTGATGTGCTGGCGACGTTGCGACGTTCTGGAAAGCCTTACCGACTGACTCCGTCAGAACTGATCGGGTCGATGATGCTGACATCAGGCGCGATGACCAATCGCCTTGATAAGCTAGAAGCCAAAGGGCTGATCAGTCGTGAGCACAGTAAAGAAGACAGACGTAGCGTGAGTGTTCAGTTAACCAAAGATGGTCTCATTCTGATTGATCAAATGATGACCGAACATGTCGAAACGCAGAAAAAGCTCGTTAAATCACTGTCTACTAGCCAGAAGAAAAATACTAACCAGTTGCTTAAAACATGGCTGAGTGCTTACGAGTAATTGACGTGAGCTAACTCAAACTGATTTGAAAGCCGAAGTGATGAGCTTCGGTTTTTTTGTGTCTTCAATTTGGTGTCGTGTTATTTAGTATCGGTTAATTTGGGATCAGAATTGAGCCAGAAAATCGAACAAGTTCCATTGATGTCATTCAATATTTTAGGACATCCTATTCAAGACTTCCCGTTATCAATAGATGCCACCCATCAGTATATTTCTCGTATTCCCACAATACAGAGCTTACTGAAATGAAACTTAAAATAGCCCTTAGCGCAGCACTACTAGTGACTTCATTTGCATCTCATGCAGAATTGAAAATGTCGATCAACGAACAAACCAATGGCGTCGTCGTTACGGTTTATCAAGATGGAGAACGCGTCCCTAATGCTCAGGTCACCACCAATATTCGTGGGCAACAAGTGACAGAAACATCAGATAGAGGACAAGCATTTTTCTACAAGGGAAATATCCCGAGGGTGTACCGATTTGAAGCAACCACACTTCAAGGAGAGAGTGTCCAACAAAGTCGATTTATCGGACGAGATAAATAGACTTTTCGGAGTGCCCAGCTAGAAGCAAGTTAGTGAGTTTGAGCCGACACTCTCCAGCACTTTTCTAACTTTTTCAAAGCGAGTGTTTTGGCTTTTCCCATGTTGCCTATTTGCCACGCCAGTACGATATCAACGGTTCTTGCGTGGCCAATTTCCACTAAACTTCCAGCTTCTAACTCGGATGTGATTAATTGCTTGGGTAGAGTACCGATACCAAGGTTACGTTGAATTGCCGTTAACTTACTGCTCATCGAACTTACCGTACTGGTTTTTTGGTTCAGTAAGATGTTTTTGGTAATTTTAGGCGCAGACTTTGCGGTATCGGCCACTGCGATGATCGTGTGTTCACGTCGTGTTGATTCACTGAGCGGATTTGGCTCTTTTAAAATGGGTGCATTTTTCGCAGCCACCCAGATCATTTCTACACGGCCGATGGTTTTACTGTTTACGGTATTCGGTAGCTCGATATTGGGTATCGATGAGATGAGAATATCCGCTTTTCCTGAGATTAATGCCTCCCAGCCTCCCGACAAAATATCCTCTTGAACATACAGCTGCGTGCTGCATTCTGTTGCCATGTCGGCGATTAACGACAACGCAATGTCTTGCCCGATAATGCCGTCATAGGAAACAAACAGTTCGCTTTCCCAACCACTTGAGAAACGTTGTATTTGGTTTATAAGTTCATCGGATCCCGCTAGTAACTGGCGACCATTTTCCACCAACATTTGCCCTACCTGAGTAAATACGGCTCTGTGTCCTGAACGATCTAAGATCAAGATGCCGAGTTCGTCTTCCAACTTTTGAATCTGATAACTCAATGCAGAAACGGATCGATTGAGGTGCGCAGAGGCTGACGAGTAAGTCCCTTCACGTTGTAGAACATCCAATATTTGTAAAGTATCGAGCGGTAGTGTTTTCTTCAGAGTCTTCATAAAATCAATAAAAATGGGGCAAGTGTTTCAATGAATTTAAGGCAATGGTAACAGCATTGAGGTTGTTCAATCTTCGGATTTAGTCAGTAATTTGTATGCGAGTATGTCTACTAAAATTTCAAACAAGTTGTTCTATTTTTCTCGTTATCATCTTAATGCTAAGTCGAATAACCTATCGGCAATGAAACTTATCAAGGCTTAGAACTATGAACACTAGATTGAACGACACACTGACTTTTTTCGCTCGTATTTTATTGGCTTACTTGTTTATTCAAGCGGGTTGGGGAAAGCTATTTAGCTATGAAGGAACGGCGGGGTACATGGCATCTCAAGGGGTCAGCGCTCACTTGTTGCCTTTGGTTATTTTGCTTGAACTCGGTGGTGGACTTGCGATTCTAGCTGGATTCATGACTCGCTTTACTGCGTTGTCGATTGCGTTTTTCTCTTTGGTTTCTGGTGTTATGTTTCACTTCGACCCAAGTTCGTCGGGGCAAATGATTCATTTCTACAAAAACGTCTCTGTTGCTGGTGGGTATCTAGCGTTAGCGGTACTTGGCGCGGGATCGTTTAGTGTTGATTACTGGCTGTCTACCAAGCTAAAGCAAGACACCAAATGGACGCGCTTAATGGTTCTTGTACGTTAGCGTTCTTTGTCTAATCACACCTTATTCGTTAGTGTTGTTGGCGCAACTTATGAATAAAAAACCGAAGCTACCTGGCTTCGGTTTTTTATTCCTGTCTAAGAACTTCAAGTACAGCGAGTTGGCTAGTTAAGCTTGCAGCATCTCGTCACTGAACAGTTCTGCGCAGCCAATACCATTAATGGCGCAGCTCTCGTCGATGTCTGAGATGTCACCGCTCACGCCGATAGCACCCAATACCGTTTTATCCTTGTCTCGAATCAGTAGCCCCCCTGGAACTGGCACCATGTTTCCGTGTGCGAGCACGTTTACGGCGGAGATGAATGCTGGTCGGTTGTCAGCATCTTGGGCGAGTTTTCTAGAGGAACAACCCAGTGCGAGTGCCCCCCACGCTTTAGCAATCGCGATGTCTGGTCGCATCATGCTAGAGCCGTCTTGACGTTGCAGAGAAATCAGTTTGCCACCGCTGTCTAAGACGGCGACCGTCAAAGGTTCTGTGTGGATCTTGTTTCCTGCTTTTAAGGTGCCATCGATGATGGTTAACGCTTGTTGTAGAGTCAAACTTCCCATGTTATCTCCTAGTTTTTCAAGGGGCCGTGTACCAAGCTAAGTCAGCCAATCATTACTCTTGTTGTGAATCTCATCGACTGATTCAGCTCGGTACAAGAGTCCTAACTGGACTCTTGTAATAGCCCATAGCTGGGTAAAGTTAGGAAGGCAGCGAACTCTTTGGCTGTAGAAAGTTGATAGAAAAGATCAGCTGTCTCTTCAAATCGACCTGCTGTATAGCGCGAGTCTCCGACTTCATGTTTTATCGTGTCTAACTCCTGGTAAAGCCAAGAGTGGAATAGTGATTTGGTAAAGGTTTGGCCGTCATCAAGCGTGACGCCGTGGTGGATCCACTGCCAGATATTGGCTCTTGAGATCTCAGCAGTCGCGGCATCTTCCATAAGGCCGTAGATAGGCACACAGCCGTAGCCTTGGATCCAAGCTTCGATGTAATACAGCGCGATGCGTATATTTTTACGTACTCCTGCTTCGTCGCGACTGCCCTCACAAGGCTTGAGTAGAGTGTCGGCGTTGATCACATGCTCTGGGCTTTGGAAATCCATTTGGTTTACTTTGCCATCTAAGTGCTTATCAAAGATCGACATTGCCAAATCAACCAGTGCAGGGTGCGCGACCCATGTGCCATCGTGTCCGTTTTGAGATTCTCTCTGCTTATCTTCGATAACCTTGGCGGTGACACGCGCCATCTCTTGCGGATCTTTCGCTGGAATAAAGGCAGACATACCACCCATCGCCAGTGCGCCGCGAGCGTGACAAGTGCGTACCAACAGTTGGCTGTAGGCGTTAAGGAATTCTTGATCCATGCCGATCCCATGACGATCTGGCAGGATGCGGTCTTTATGGTTCTTCAGCGTTTTGATATAGCTGAAGATGTAATCCCAACGGCCACAGTTCATCGCAACGATGTGATCACGCATGGCGTACAAGATCTCTTCCATTTGGAATACGGCTGGTAACGTTTCGATCAATACTGTCGCGCGAATGGTGCCTTTTGGTACATGGAAATAGTTTTCGGTGAAGCTGAAAATATCGTCCCACCATTGTGCTTCTTCCATGCTTTCTAGCTTTGGAATGTAGTAGTAAACCCCTAAACCTTGTTGTGCACGTGATTGATAGTTGTGGAAAAAGTACAAGGCGAAGTCCATCAAGCAACCGCCGATAGGTTGATTGTTGAATTGGATGGATTGCTCAGGAAGGTGGATCCCTCGTGGGCGTGCGATCAGCAGTGCAGGATCGTCGTTTAATTGGTAACGCTTCTGCTTCTTCTCATCGAAATAACTAATGGTGCCAAGGTTGGCATCTCTTAGGTTGATTTGCCCTTCGACCATATTGGCCCAAGTAGGAGAAGACGCATCTTCAAAGCAGCACATGAAGACTTTCGCGCCTGAGTTTAGCGCGTTGATCACCATCTTTCTTTCGATAGGCCCGGTGATCTCTACTCGGCGATCGAGTAGCTCTGGTGGCGGTGTCGCCACTTTCCACTCTTTATTCTGGCGAATGGAAATCGTGTCTTTTCTAAAATTGGGTAACTCACCCTCGTCATATTGAGCTTGTTTTACGTCGCGGTCACTTAGCAGGGTATGACGGCGATCTCCAAACTTATTGATGAGAGCTTCTAAGAATTTTAATGCATCTTTAGACAAGATCTCTTTGTACTCGGAGTTGTCCATCTTCCCAAGTACCTGCATACATTGTACTTCTTCTCTCTCTTTTACGTCATTCATCATTGTTGTCTCCTTTAAACAATACGATGCCACTTTGTATACAAAATGCTCTTTTTAAGGGTATTTATATTGTAGAAATTGTAAACAAGCAAACAGTATTTAACATTTATTTATCATTTGATCTTTTTGTAATTTATTTTTACGTAAAGATATTTTATGTAAAGCAATGAATTGTAAGCTTTTCAGGATGAGTGCGTACTTAATGTGATGGGTTGATGTAACAAAATTGTTTCATTGTGGGGTTGATAAATAGCGAGGATGGTTCATAGTACACAAAAGTTAGTTTAAT
Source organism: Vibrio splendidus (assembly GCF_024347615.1). Taxonomy (NCBI): domain Bacteria; kingdom Pseudomonadati; phylum Pseudomonadota; class Gammaproteobacteria; order Vibrionales; family Vibrionaceae; genus Vibrio; species Vibrio splendidus. The sequence goes on from NZ_AP025509.1 coordinate 1,781,090, forward strand.
TGTATACAATCTGAACTGGAGGTTCGAATGGCAATTATGAAAGCGATTGAAGCAGCGGTAGAAGTGCTTAAACGTGAAGGTGTAGACATCGCATTTGGTGTTCCCGGCGCAGCAATAAACCCTATGTATGCGGCTATGAAAAAGCTCGGAGGAATCGACCACGTCTTAGCTCGCCACGTAGAGGGTGCATCCCATATGGCCGAAGGGTACACACGTACTAATCAAGACAATATAGGTGTGTGTATTGGTACCTCTGGCCCTGCGGGAACGGACATGATCACGGGCCTTTATTCTGCGTCTGCAGATTCGATCCCAATTCTATGCATCACCGGCCAAGCGCCACGAGCTCGTCTTCACAAAGAAGATTTCCAAGCGGTCGACATTGAATCTATCGCCAAGCCAGTGACCAAGTGGGCAACCACGGTACTGGAACCTGCACAAGTGCCACGCGCATTCCAAAAAGCCTTTCATTTGATGCGTTCGGGTCGTCCGGGGCCAATCCTGATAGATCTACCGATTGATGTTCAGTTGGCTGAGATTGAGTTTGATATCGATACCTATGAACCGCTAGAACCTTACAAACCGCAAGCAACTCGCGCGCAGGTTGAGAAAGCATTAACCATGATGTCTCAATCAGAAAAACCGCTGATTGTATCGGGTGGTGGCGTGATTAACGCTGGCGCGTCCGAATTGCTACAACAGTTCGCCGAAATCACCGGTGTGCCAGTGATCCCAACCTTGATGGGCTGGGGCTCTATCCCAGATGACCATGACTTAATGGCGGGTATGGTGGGGCTACAGACTTCTCACCGTTACGGTAACGAAACCATGCTCAACTCTGATTTCGTGTTTGGTGTCGGTAACCGTTGGGCCAACCGTCATACCGGCTCTGTGGATGTTTACACCGAAGGTCGTAAGTTTGTTCACGTTGATATTGAACCAACCCAAATCGGCCGCGTGTTCTGTCCGGATTTAGGCATAGTCTCTGATGCGAAAGCTGCGCTAGAGCTAATGGTTGAAGTGGCGCAAGAGTGGCGTGACGCTGGCAAGCTGCCGAACCGAAATGCTTGGGCAAGTGAGTGTCAGGAACGCAAATCGACCATGCTGCGTAAAACCAATTTCGATGAAGCGCCAATGAAGCCTATGCGTGTTTATGAAGAGATGAACAAGGCATTTGGTCGTGACACTTGTTATGTGAGCACCATTGGTTTGTCGCAAATCGCTGCCGCTCAGTTCCTGCATGTTTATAAGCCGCGTAACTGGATCAACTGTGGTCAAGCTGGCCCACTAGGTTGGACAACACCAGCCGCATTGGGTGTAAGAGCAGCTGATCCAAATCGCGATATCGTTGCTATCTCTGGTGATTATGATTTCCAATTTATGATCGAAGAACTGGCCGTTGGTGCTCAATTCAACCTGCCATATATTCATGTGTTGGTGAACAACTCGTATCTAGGTTTAATTCGCCAAGCACAGCGTCAATTTGATATCGATTATTGTGTACAACTGGCGTTTGATAACCAGAATGCGCCTGAGCTTGAAGGCTACGGTGTTGACCATGTTGCCGTTGTTGAAGGCCTAGGCTGTAAGGCGATTCGAGTTCGTGAACCAGAGCAAATTGCCGCTGCGTTTGAGCAAGCAAAAGAGCTGATGAACAAGCACAAAGTACCGGTTGTTGTTGAGCTGATTCTTGAGCGAGTAACCAACATTGCGATGGGCGTTGAGATCAATGCTATTAATGAATTTGAGCCACTTGCCGAAAGCCGCGGCGATGCCCCAACGGCGCTGGCGTACAAGTAATCATTAAGTCATGTGTATCCGTAGAGCTGAGGCTTAGCTCTACGGAAAAGCCTCCAATAGAGCGAGGCTCTACTACAAATAACCAGATTTTTACAGATAAAGAATAAGGACAGAGTCATGGCAAAATTTGCAGCAAACTTGTCAATGTTATTCACGGAAGTTGATTTTATGGATCGCTTTGAGGCCGCTGCAGAAGCGGGCTTTCAAGGTGTGGAATATCTTTTCCCTTACGCCTTTGATGCTCAGGCACTCAAAGCAAAGCTCGACGCTAATAACCTAGAGCAAGTGCTATTTAATTTGCCCGCGGGTGATTGGGACGCTGGCGACCGTGGTATCGCGGTAGACCCAGCAAGAGTTGAAGAATTTCAAGCGGGTGTACCTAAAGCCATCGCTTACGCAAAAGCACTCGGTTGTACTCAAGTGAATTGCTTGGCGGGGATTGTTCCGCAAGGTGTGACCCAACAAGACGCGCAATCGGCGTTTGTGATTAACCTGCATTACGCGGCGAACGCGCTAGCAGCAGAAGGCATTAGCTTAGTGATAGAGGCGATCAATACCCGTGATATTCCGGGCTTCTTCTTGAACACGACTGAGCAAGCCAAAGCGATCATCAAAGAGGTAGGGAGCGATAACCTTTCTATCCAATACGATATTTATCACATGCAAATTATGGAAGGCGATCTTACGCCGACCATACAGCAGAACATTGGTCAAATCGCACACGTGCAATTGGCGGATAATCCAGGTCGACACGAACCGGGTACCGGAGAAATCAATTACCCATTCGTGCTTAATTATCTTGATGAGCTTGGCTATCAAGGCTGGGTGGGCTGCGAATACAAACCTAAAACGACAACGACAGAAGGCCTTGGTTGGCTGCACCAGTACCGTTAATTGCGTCTGGTAACCCTCAAACGTTAAGGAGAACAACATGTCTAAAATTGCATTTATCGGAACTGGCATCATGGGTAAACCTATGGCGAGTAACCTTCAAAAAGCAGGTCACGATTTGATTCTGTCGGATCACTTTAATGCAGCACCTGCCGATCTTGTGGCAGCGGGTGCAACGGTCTGTCATTCACCCGCGGAAGCGGCTGAAGCAGCAGATATCATTATCTTAATGGTGCCGAATACCCCTCAAGTAGAAGACGTCCTGTTTGGTGACAATGGCGTCGAGCAAGGCCTTACCGCCGGTGGCGCTGCTGGAAAACTGGTTATCGATATGAGTTCAATCTCACCAATCGCAACCAAAGCGATTGCAGCGCGAATTAACGAAGGTGGCGCGTCATACCTTGATGCTCCGGTTTCTGGTGGTGAAGTGGGCGCAATCAATGCTGCGCTGACTATCATGGTGGGCGGTGAGCAAGACGCGTTTGATAAAGCACGCCCTCTGTTCGAAATCATGGGCAAGAACATCACGCTAGTAGGCGACAACGGTGCCGGTCAAACCTGTAAGGTCGCAAACCAAATCATTGTGGCGTTGAATATCGAAGCCGTGTCTGAGGCACTGGTGTTTGCATCAAAAGCTGGCGCCGATCCAGCACGCGTACGTCAGGCGCTATTAGGTGGCTTTGCTAACTCTAAGATCTTGGAAGTGCATGGCGAGCGTATGGTTGAAGGCACATTTGATCCTGGCTTTAGAATCTCACTTCACCAGAAAGACCTGAACTTAGCGCTAACGGGCGCTCAAGAATTGGGTGTTGCGCTGCCGAATACGGCCAACGCTCAAGAGCTATTTGGTGAGTGCGCCGAAATGGGCGGTGAAGGTTGGGACCACTCTGCGCTTATCCAAGCGATAGAGAAACGTTCTGACCACTCGATTCGCTAGTTAATTAGGGCTGCTATCGATTCGTAGCCAACAGTTTGTTTATAAATCGCGTAGTTTCGTCTCCTTTTATACGCGTTCCTGATACGAGGCAGAGGTTGAAGTTGTTCCTTTCCAACTTGATCTTAGCAGGCACCCTTTGGCCTTGTATCGGGGTTCTTTTTTTCTCCGTCAACTAAGGAGTGGCTGATGGACATTGATGCTAAGCAGTTTCTACAAACCCTTTTCTCAAGTGCTGTTAATCAGGCGCTACCTAAAAATCACATCGAACCTTTTCTTCCTCAAGACATTTTTTATCGCTCTGCTAATCAAGCCGGGCGTACTGTCGTTATAGGAGCAGGAAAAGCCGCCGCGTCGATGGCCGCTGAGCTCGAAGCCGTCTGGCAAGTTAAACAACAGCAAGATCTCGCACTGCGTGATCTTGAAGGCTTAGTCGTGACCCGCTACGAACACACCGCCCCCTGCGAACATATCGAAGTGATTGAAGCGGCGCACCCCGTGCCAGATGCGATGGGCTTAGAAGTAAGCCAACGTATGCTGCAATTAGTGAGTGGCTTGAGTGCCGACGACACGGTTATTTGTCTATTGTCGGGTGGCGGCTCTGCACTATTAAGCTTACCCGGTGGTGACATCAGCCTAGCAGAGAAGCAACAAATCAATAAGGCGCTGCTTAAATCAGGCGCCGCCATTGATGAGATGAACTGTGTGCGCAAACATCTATCTTCGATAAAAGGTGGTCGACTCGCCAAAGCTGCGTATCCAGCAAGAGTTGTGTCACTGGCGATTTCGGACGTGCCGGGTGATGACATCAGTGTGATTGCATCGGGCCCAACCGTACCCGACACCACCACGCGTTTTGATGCGATGGCCATTTTAGAACGTTATCAAATAGAAACACCACGCTCGGCATTTGAATGGCTAAATAATCCAGAGTCAGAGACCATTAAGCCAGATGATGCCTGTTGGAAGAACGCGGAGCACCATATTATCGCCACCCCGATGTCGGCATTGGAATCCGCTGCAGCAGAAGCTGAAGGCTTAGGTATTCCGGCTTATGTGTTGAGTGATTGCATAGAGGGAGAAGCGCGAGAAGTGGCGAAGGTTCATGCAGCGCTGGCTAAGCAAGTGGCTAATAACAAGCACCCATTCGAGACGCCTTGCGTGATACTTTCCGGCGGGGAAACCACGGTAACCGTTAAGGGAAATGGTCGCGGTGGGCGTAACTGTGAGTTCCTTTTAAGCTTGTATAACGAGCTCAAAGGCCAAGACAATATCTTCGCATTGGCTGCCGATACCGACGGGATTGATGGTGTTGAAGACAATGCGGGAGCATGGATTACGCCTCAAACATGGCAACAAGGTTCGAGCCTGTCGCTTAAAGCGCAAGATTACCTCGATGCCAACAATAGCTACGACTTTTTCAAGCAAGTCGATGTGCTTCTTACCACGGGACCAACGCTGACCAATGTGAATGACTTCAGAGCAATATTGATTCTTTAACTTGAACAGTTCAAAAACACGGTATGGAATGGTCGTTTCTTAACAAATAGAGCGGCCATTTTATTGTTATCAATGCGGTGACCTTGAGTTCTGATATTATCTTCTGGACTAATGAAGCACGTTGATTACTATGATTTTAGTAACGAGCTGTAAAGGATGCAATATGTCTAGGATCAGACAAAAGAATCAAGATTTAATCATCGAAGTCGCGTGTGAACAATTCGCCACTCATGGTTATGCCGCAACAAAAATGGCTGACATCGCAAAAGCGGCCGACATTCCCAAACCCAACGTCTTCTACTATTTCAGCTCTAAAGATAAGCTCTACAATGCCGTTCTAGAAACCGTCACTCAGCCTTTACTTGAAGCATCTCGTCCGATTGAAGAGCTCAGCGATCCTGTTGAAGCCTTGTCCCAATATATTCAAACCAAACTGATCATTTCTCGCGACCATCCACATGCCTCTAAAGTGTTTGCCAATGAAGTGATGTCGGGCGCGAAAGTGCTACCAAAAGAGATTGGCGATGAGCTGTATAAGCAATCCCAGATGATCCTTGATAAGTTCTCAACGTGGTCAGCACAAGGTTTAATGGATGACGTTCCTGCACACCACCTGATGTTTACCATCTGGGCAGCCACCCAAACCTACGCCGATTTTGGCTGGCAGATTTGCAGCGTGATGCAGAAAGATAAGCTCGATGATAAAGACTATGAAGATGCCGCTGAGTTCATCACGCAGCTAGTGATTAAAGGGTGTGGTGTAAAAGGAAAAGCTTAGTTATTTGACCTCAAATTAATACAAAAAAGGACATCATTCGATGTCCTTTTTTGTCTGTGTTGCTTTATGGAAGGGTGACCTTTATGTGTCGCTTCGAGAAAAAATGGCGGTACAACCACAAGTGTCTGGTATTGAGTCTGAATGCGCGTTATCTATCAGTGTTGATGTCCAGCCATAACTGTCTCCGATACGTTTGACGATGATTAAACCAAGGCCGTGTTCTGTTTTAGTATCATCACTCAACCCAGCGCCAGTATCAGAAACTGAAATGGTATTAGAGTGGATGATTACCGTGATTTTACCTTGCGTGGTAAATCGAATCGCGTTTTCAATGTAGTTCTTAAGCACCATATTGACCAGTGGTAACGGCATGTTGAGCGTGGTGTCTGGTTCAACGTTTAACACCAGTTCAACGCCAGGGGATAACACCGTTTGGTACTTAGATAAGTCGATAGAGCTATCGTCGATCTCAGTTAACGTTTTTTCGGTTGAAGAGTTCTCTTGTTTGACAATATTGAGCAGTACCTCGACCGTGTTACTCATCCCATGGGCTGCACCTAAAATACGCTCGCGTTGCTTGGTTTGGAATGCTGGGTCGTTAGGCTTCATGGCTTGCAATTCGGCAGCGCCGAGAACAATCGCTATCGGTGTTTTTAATTCGTGACTGGCGTATTTGGCAAACATCATCTCTTGCTTGGCAAGTCGGTCTTTCATCTTGGAGTAGCTGTTTAGGTGTGAAGTAAGCATCTGCAACTCATCAACCGTGTGAGTCGGAACATGGAAGTTATCAGACTCATGCTTGCTGAGCTGCGTACTGAGTTCTCCAATGGGTGCCATAAGCTGGTCAAACACTCGCTTGAGGGTAATCCGTAGCACAATGATCAATCCGAGCATCAGTAGGGTCGAGATTGCCATCAATACGCCCCAACTGTCGTCCCACAAATCCATATCAAAAGAGCTGATGGTGATGTAAGCAGGGATAGTTTTACCTTGGTCTTTGAAGGCAAAATGATAGACGACTACACCGGGTATAAGAATGTGTTCTTCAGAAAGTCTTAGTTCAAAACGTTGGCGAACCACGGTATCCAATGCCATGGGTGGAACCTTTTTGAGTTGGTCGGAAAAGTCCTCTTCACCATAATAAACCGTCACGTTCTCCGATAGCTTTAGGCTGCCATCGGGAGAAAGACGTTTGTAGAATTGCTCTGCTACCCCTTTGAATGATTTCAGGTGATTCTCTATTTGAGCTTCTTCCTGCAAAACTAGACGCAGTGAGAACACAAAAAATACAACGCATGAAGAGACCAGAGCGATGACAGAAAAGGTGCGCATGGTACGGATTCTGACATCTTCGATTGAGTTGCCTAGTTTGGTTCGAATTTTCATACTTATTGAGGCTCACTAGCAGACAAGATCAACTGAAACCCGTGCTTAGGAATTGTCTTCAACATTGGGAACTCGAATGGTTTATCGAGTACGTTTCGCAGCAGGTAGATATGGCTGCGGAGTACATCTTTATCTGGAATATCATCGCCCCACAGCATGTATATCAAGCTTTCACGAGATACGACGCCGCCTTGGGCTTTCACTAATTCTCTTAGAATCTGAAACAAGATCGGTGTCAGGGTTAGGGTTCGTTTGTCTCTTGACGCTGTATGCGTTTTCTCATCAATCGTTACCTTGCCATAGCTTAAGATCTTTTGAGCAACCAAGCCTTTATGGCGTTTGATAAGCGCGTAAAGACGAGCTTCCAGTTCTGGAAATTTAAACGGCTTAGTGACAAAGTCATCCGCGCCGGAGTCGAAGCTGTTCAGTAGATCTTCTTGGCCATTTAAAGCTGTTAGCATCAAAATCGGTGTCGTTATGCCATTTTGGCGCAATTTAGCTGCCACTTGCATGCCGTTAAGCTTGGGCAACATGACATCGAGAACAATCGCGTCGAAGTCATTGTGCATGGCTAGATTAAGACCTTGTTCGCCATCAGAAGCAAAATCTGCGATTGCCTCTTTAACCTCTAAGAAGTCGGCAATAATGCCTTGTAGTTCGATATTGTCTTCAATGACTAGAATACGGCTGCGTTCAAGCATCGACTTGCTCCACTAAAATATCTGCTCTCATTAAAACGTCTGTTCTCATCAAAACATCGACTCCCAGAAAAAATCTAGCCTACCTAAAATTATGTCGAATTTATGTCTAATTGATAGCGTTGATTAAAAAATGGAGCTTCATCAGATTCTTTTTCAATGTCGAATCGACTTCGACTTTAATTCGACAAAGCCAGTTCAACAATAGTTCACATCAATAGGTGAAGGTTGAATTATGAAAACTAAAATTATCGCGCTGGCAGCACTTCTCGGTGTCTCAACGACTCACGTACCACTAGCTCAAGCAACAGAGCTGATCGGTCACGTTCAAGGGTTAAACAGACACAGTGTTGTGGCTGAGGTGCCCGGTGTCGTGGAGATGAATAACCTTGAAGTGGGTGACGCCGTAAACCAAGAACAAATACTGGCTCAGATTAAAGCCGATGATTTTAAGTTTAGCGTGGATAAGGCCAAGGCCAATCTTACCCTTGCGCAGGCTGATCTAGCATTGCGAAAGGCTACATATAACCGCTATCAAGCTCTCATCAAAAAGAACAGTCTTTCAATGGGGGAGTTAGATACAGCACGTGCCGAGTTTCTCAGTGCTAAAGCTTCAGTTTCCGTCGCTCAAATCGATTACCAACAATCTCTAGTGGATCTCGAAAATACGCAAATTGAATCTCTTATCTCGGGTTACATCTCTAACAAACCCGCGCAATCTGGAGCTTGGGTGAGTGAAGGCGATTTGCTTTATGAAGTGGTCAATATCGATAAAGTCACTCTGTCATTTATGGCGAGTGAGTATGACTTAAAGCACTTCATCGTTGGTCAGGAAGTCGTGGTGTGGTCTGAAACTAACCCAGAGATCAAAATGGAAGCGAATGTGCAGCGTATTGGTGTCGAGATGCAAAATTTAACTTACCCAGTATTGGTCGAGATCACCAACCAAGGGCATCAATTTAAGCCGGGGATGTCGGTTTACGCCTCGACAGATCTTTCGGTGACAAATATAACAACTGCTCAAACTGTATCGAACTCGAACCAAGGTAAAGGGCAGTAGAGATGAACTTTTTAGCATACTTCGCGAATCGTCAATTTTTAGCTCGAATCATTACGGTCATGGTGTTGCTGACGGGTGTTATGTCGTTAATGCAACTCAACTTGCAAGAGTATCCCGATGTTGCGATGGACACCGCGGAAATCGAAACTAGCTATCCTGGCGCAACAGCTCAAGACATTGAACTCAACATCACCAACCCGATTGAGAAAGAGCTTCGTTCCGTGGATGGCATTGCCTACTTTTCGTCTGAATCCTCAGAAGGGCGTTCTTTTATTGAGGTCGAATATCTACCCGGTGAAGACGCTGCGGTGATCTTACGAGATATTCAGCAAGCCGTCGATCGAGTCGGTAACCTGCCGAAAGATATAGACTCGCCACCGGTTGTGACTCAGCAGAAAACCTCTTCTTTGGATGTGTACCATTTTGGCGTGAGTTTATCAGACAGCAACACTGATCCCGCTTCATTACAGCACTACGCGTATCAGCTAGAAAAGAGAATCAACAACCTTGGAGGCGTGGGTTCTATCAAGCTTTCTGGTTTTAACGAGCGTGAGTTTTGGGTTGAAGTTGATCCTGAAAAAGCACGCCGCTATCAAGTTGCGTTCAATGATGTCAGCACTGCAATAGAGCAACACAACCTGTCTCAATCGGGTGGCTTTGTAGAGTCATGGAGCCAAGAGCAGAAGATCGTCACGATGACCAAAGTGGCGTCGACCAGTGATGTTTCTGATATCGTAATTAAGGCGTTAGATTCAGGTCAGGTCGTGCGTGTGTCTGATGTAGCAACGGTGATTGATACCTTTGCGCGAGCAACCGAAGATCCCGTTCTGAGTGGGAAACCCGCGGTGATTTTCTCAATCACAAACAGTGGCAGTGCGGATGTCATTACCACCATCGACAGCATTAAGGCCTTGTTGGGCAAAGAAAGCGAACGCATTGGCGATCAATTTATTTTCCAGACCAGCCTCGACCTTGGCAAAGACATGGGTGAGAAATTCTCTATCGTGGCCACCAATGGTGCGATAGGTCTGGTGTTGGTTCTGCTGATCTTGAGCATGATTCTGCAACGACGCGTCGCCTTTTGGGTATCGGTTTCTATCCCGTTTTGTGTGTTCGGTGTGATGATTGTTTTGCCGATTATTGGGCTTAATTTAGACAGCATCACATTGGCTGCATTGTTGTTGGTGATCGGTATTATCGTTGATGATTCAGTGATCATTGCTGAGAGTATTTTCCAAGAGAAGGAAGCGGGTAAAAAAGGTGTTGATGCTGCGGTGTCGGGTACGTTAAAGGTGATCAAGCCATTGATGGCAAGCCTTGTGACAACGGCTTTGGTATTTATCCCAATGATGTTTATTCCGGGCACCATGGGCAAGGCGGTTGCGGTGATTCCAATTACCGTTATTGCTGCGCTCGTGTTCTCATTGATTGAATGTACCTTAACGCTGCCAGCGCATTTATCGTTGGCGAAAGAGAGCAACTCAAAGACACAAGAAAAGGATCGATTTGAATGGATAGCGAACCACTACCGTTCGCTGCTCAATCTCGCTCTGAACTACAAGAAGTCAGTGATTGTATTGGCGTTGGTTGGCTTCTCCGTTTCTGGCTATTTAGTGTCTTCGTTGAAAGTGGATATCTTCCCAACAGAAGCGGGTAAATACATTGAGATCTACACCGAAGTGAAGGCAGGCACGCCGCTAAGCAAGGTGCGAGAAGCCCATCAGTCGATAGAGAAAGCGATTGAATCCCTGCCGGAAACGGAACTGGTTAGCTACGAATTGGTTTACTCATCACCGGTATCGCAGGGCATCATCAACCTAACGAACTTTGACCAGCGCAGCCGTTCTGCAGAGCAGATTATCACGGGGCTTAATGAAGAGTTGAAAGTGGTGTCTGATGGCATGTTCATCAAGTTCTCGATTGATGCTGGTGGTCCTCCTCCCGGCGCCCCTGTTGAGGTACGTGTACTTGGCGGAACCGAAAGTGAACGTAATCAAACCGTGGATTTGGTGATGACTTGGCTAGAATATTACAAAGGCGTGACCAGCATTAATCACAGTGAGGCACTGAAAGATCCTCAGCTGAATATTGTTCCTCAGTATCACTGGTTGGCGAAATACAACTTAACGGTGAGTGACTTATCGAATGCGCTGCGAGTCGGCTTTGACGGTAATAGCGTGACCTCCACTTGGCTTGGCGATCAAGAAGTCGATATCCGTGTTGTTCTGGATGAGCAATTTCGCGATATCGAGAAATTGAAAACGACTAAAATCTACACGGCAGAAGGGCAACAACTACCGCTCAGCCGACTAGCAACGGTTGAACAGATAGAAATCCCTCGTCTGATTAAGCACTATAACGGAGAGCGTGAGGTGACGGTATCAGCGGCTTTATCTGACGAGAGTATTAGTTCAGTCGCATTAGCCGATGAGCTAATCACAGAGCTTACAGGTCAATATCCATCGAGCGTGACCATTAGCGTTGGTGGCGAAGCGGAAAGTACCAATGAGACCATGAGTGGCTTTATGGTGGTGTTCCCCGCGGCAATGGTGGCGATCTACTTTGTATTGGCGGTGATGTTCAACTCATTGTTGCAACCGCTGCTGATAATGGCGGTTATCCCGTTTGCGATTATGGCCTCATTAATGGCACTCGTGGTTCACATGCAGCCGATGTCTTTGTTTGGTTTGATTGGTGTTCTAGGCATGACAGGCGTGGTGGTCAACAACTCACTAGTGTTGATTAACCGAATCAACGAGCTAAGAATCGAAGGTTTAGATGCGATAGACGCAGTGATGCAAGCTGCGGTCAGTCGCCTTCGCCCGATTGTGATGACATCACTGACCACGGTTGCTGGCTTGCTTCCTCTGGCTTATGGATTAGGTGGAACAGACGTGTTTATGGGGCCAATGTCGCTAACACTGGGCTATGGTTTGTTGTTCTCTTTGCCCGTTGTGCTCTTGGTGATTCCTGCAATGTATACGTTGTTCTTTTCTCGAGCTAACAACAGTGAGTCATGACGCGCGGTTTTGTGACCCGTTGTGCAATAACTCATTTATCTTGAATTCGGTTCGATTAGGTATGCCATTTTATTTAAATGACAGGTTATAGTATCGCGAAAATTGGCGGCACTTACTCTTCTGAAAAGCGAAAAGCGACAAGCTGGAAACTTATAGATGAAGCCGCTAACAATATTACACGCACAACATTAAGGTTTAGCAATGACGCTTAAAAGCTTGGCATGCACCATCAGCGCAGTTCTGCTTGCAGGTTGTGGTTCAACGGTCGCGATGCAAACATACAACGCCGATCTGATCATCAAAAACGGACAGGTTTTGACGATCAATTCAGAAATGGATGTGATTGAAGACGGTGTTGTCGTCGTGAAAAACGATCAGATCATCGCGGTGGGCAATGAGGATTTGATTACTCAGTACCGTGCTGAAAAGGTGATTGATGCTCAAGATGGGATCGTTATGCCGGGCATGGTGAACGCGCACAACCATTTACCTATGATCGCGTTTCGTGGCTTAGGAGAAGAGGGCATCTCGAACCGCTTGTTCGCTTACTTCTTCCCTCTAGAAGCCGAAAAGCTAAGCCGTGAACTGATTTACAACGCAACCAAGCTTGGCTCTATCGAACTAGCACAAAGCGGTGTAACCACTTATGCCGATATGTATTACCACATGGATGAAATGGCCAAGGCGACCAAAGAAGTTGGCTTGCGCGCCGTGTTGGGCGAAACCGTGATTAAGTTTCCAGTGGTCGATGCTAAAGAACCTTACGGTGGGATTGAGTATGCCAAAGGCTTTATTGAGCAGTACAAAAACGATGAGCTAATCACGCCTGCGTATGCGCCACATGCGGTGTACACAGTCAGCAAAGATAAGCTGCAAGAAATCAATAAACTGTCTGCTCAATACGATGTGCCGGTGCTGATTCACGTTGCTGAATTCCCGAATGAAGAAAAGCGCATCAAAGACGAAACCAAAGCCACGTCACCGGTCGAATACATGGATGAAATCGGCGTACTTGATGAGCGTGTTGTGATTGCTCACGGTATCCACCTTTCAGAGAATGACCAAAAGCTTCTCAAGCAAGCTGACGCGGGTATCTCATACAACCCAATGGCGAACGCCAAAGGCGCGACGGGAATTGCACCTGCGTGGGATATGTACCGTGCTGATATGCGTATTGGCTTGGGAACAGACGGCCCAATGAGCTCCAATCAAGTCGATATCATGCGTACCCTGAGTTACGCAGCAAACATGCAACGTTTGAAGCATTCTGACCGCACTATCATGATCCCTGAACAAGTCATTGAGATGGCAACATTAGGCGGCGCAAAAGCCCTGCACATGGAAGATCAAATCGGTTCTCTTGAAGTGGGTAAGAAGGCGGATATCGTGATTGTAGAGACACAATCGGCGAACATGATGCCTAATTACGACCCATACGCGACTTTGGTTTACCAAGCGAACCCAAGCAATATCGACACGACCATCGTTAATGGCCAAATCGTGATGGAAAACCGAGTGATGCAGACGGTTCAATTGGATGAAATCCGCCAAAGCGTCGATGAGTTTGAAACAGATATCAAAGCGTTTGCCAAAGAGCTTTCTAAGAAGGCGATTAAGTCTAAGAGCTTGATGGATTAGGCCGTGAATCGGATTCTAAAAATCGAATAGAAGTAACAAGGCCGACATCATGTCGGCCTTTTTTGTTACGAACTCTCTCCAGAACCTTACTCCTTGAACCTCCGTTCTTTGGATGACAGCAACAGTTGGTTAATTGAGGTTGCACTTGGTTAGTTAGAGAAGCTCTTGATTAATTAGAGCAGCACTTAGCTAATTAGAGCAACTATTGCCATTAGGGATACCGCTACCTAAGAATTCGACGCGAATCTGTTCGATATCTTTTAGATACTGGTTGTTCGCTTGCTCGGTTTTATCAAAGTTGTTAAGCGTGACATTCCATGAAGTGAATGGGGTGGGCTGGAAGTACGCGTATTCGAACTTATTCGCTACGGCGCCATCTGTAATGATGCTGATGTCGTTGGTGGTTGGATCATCAATGCGATAGTAGAACGCGCGTGACACGGGGTTAGAGCTGAACTGGTAATCTTGATTTTCGTATCGATCGGCATAGTTGCCTGAACTGGAGACACGCAGGTTGAGTTGCTTGCCATAAGGTAAGTTTTCACCCTCTAAGAACACTCGTACCGTGGATAGCCTAACGCGGTCAAACGAACAGAGTTGGACTTGCTCTAATGGAATAGAGAAGTTGAGCTGTCCGGTTGTTGCAAAGCTTTCGAGTTGTTCTGGGCTGGAAATGGTGTAGTTATCGATGGTGAAATCTTGTGGTGCGGGTTGGAAAGAAGACAGAGCATTCACATACTCACTTTCGATGGACGCCAAATCAAACTGGTAGTCCAAGTAGCTTTTGTTGAGAGAAGGCGTGATCTCGCTTGGCTTCAATGCCCAATATTCGTATGCCTGAACATAGTTAGATAAAGCAACGTACATCGGACGTTTGAAGTGCATCAATACTCTCGACAGTTCACGTTCAATCGAATCGAAGCTGTCGGTGTCTACCTGGTAACCCCCAATTGCATCATTCAGTCTTTGCTGTTGATTGATGGTTACGTTATTGGTTAACAGTAAGTCGACCAGCTTTGCTTGTTCCTGAGCAAAGTTAAGCTGGGTGATGTTAATTGCCTTACCCAGAAGCACCTGTTTCTCTAGCTCTAGTAAGTACTGTCTTGTCCCTTTAATGCCTAAGCTATCGGCATATCTTAAGTTGCTGCGGATCTCGGTGATCATCAGATCCCACGCTAGATTGCTTTCATTGATGGTTGGGATATTGAAGTTAAAGCCATCCATCGCTTCCGATATCTTCTGGAACTTGATAGTTGATTTAATATCCGCGGTGAGCTGAGAGATACCAGAAATCGTTTTAGTGACGCTATCAATAATGCCCGTGACAGACTTGATATTGGTGACGAGATTTTTCGCTTTTTCTAATGCTTCTGGGGTTTTAGCCAATTGCTCGGTTAGGTCATTGACCCCTGAAAGGTTGCCTGTGAACACGCCACTCACTGCACTGCCAATCTCGGCTATTGCTTTGAAAATCGCCAAAGCTGCGTTGAGTTGCTGCTGGGTTTTCCAATTCTCTACGCCAACTAGATAAGTCGTTCTTGCATCGAGAGTCACTAACTCCTGAGCTTTGTATTGGCTATCTACTTCGGTCAGGCTATCGCCTATCTTGTCTATGTTGGACTGGGTTTGTGTGATGATTGAAGTTTGTGCTCTAAGAACGTCTTCGATGTTAGCGAGTGCCAACTTAGCCGCTTCAATCTTGTCTTCAATGACCGTGCTTCTGTCTTGAATAATGTCCCACTGAGCTTGATACGCAACCATCGCTTTCAGATACGCTTCGTATTTATCTTGGTACAACACCTTATCGAGATAAGGTACGTATTGGCTCTCTTTGGTACTGAAGCTAATGAATTGTTTGAACGCGACGGTTTGCAAGTAAAGGTCTGAAAGGATTGGATCGTCTTCTACCACTGAACCTGAGTAACGTAAGCTCTGTTCAACCCAGTTGATGAGGTCGAGGCTAAGTTCTGGGTTGGTATCGTATAAGCTGGCGGCCATATCAAAAGAACGATTAACAATGTCTGTAAAAGGCTCAGAAGCCAATTTCATTTGCCCAGTGATGTTCGAGTCAATGGTGGTTCTTCGGTAGTGCTCTCCTGCTAATACTACAGATTCACCATCGCCCGTTTTTCCTGTTAGAGCGTCTCGTGTAATGCTGCCATCGCTTTGGAAAGCGAGCACATTAATCGGTGTCTCTATCTCGCCCGCAATCACAGAAATTGAGGCAGCAGAGCCTTGTTGTCCGAGCACAAATGTCGGCGTGCCTTGGCCAACAATTTTACGCGCAAAAATCAGGATGTTTTGGTTATTTACGAGCAAGTTGAAGTTCTCTGGAACCTCAATCGTATCTGCAAAAATGACAACTTTTGAAGGCTTAGTGACATAGAGGTTTTGCTCTGCAATCCAGTCACTTAGGTTGATGTGTAAATCGGATGTTGAACGCGATAGGACGCCAACATCTGAATAGGCCGATTGAACCCAAGTTGGGTATTCAGTTGAATTGGGTAAATTGTTCAGTTCAAGCCAGTCGCTAGAAAAAGCCTGTGGAGAAAATGAAAGAGAAATAATAATAGGTAGAAGTCTCATATTTATGTCCTGTCGAAATTAGTAGTCACCAAATTTTGGGTAGCAGAAGCCGCCACCTTAATTTGCTTAAGGTGCGGCTTCTTATTCGGAAGGTAATTTGGCTATCTTGTTATATTTTTAGCAGTTTCGTTGCTGTGTATAGCGTTTCTGTATATAGCGTCGATTTTATCTGTCGCGCTACTTTTCGATAGGTATAGGGACTAATCCATTTTTTGGATATATGCATTGTTTGCGAACGCTTTTGCTTTCTCACTAATATTACTCCAGTTACTTTCCGCAACTGTTGTATTCGCAAGAGCACCTATCGCACCAAGCATGGCATCGTCTTTCATGATATCGGCATTATCCTGAGCTTGTTCTAGTGCAACGAGTAACGAAGTGAAGTCGGCATTCATTTTCTGCCAATTCAGTTTCAGCTTATTAATATGTGGAATCGCATTTCCAATTTGCTGAGAAATTATCTCGATACTCTCTGAAGAGCGATGATAAGAGTTGTATATCTTTTGCGTGTAAGTTAACTGCTCTTGAAGCTCTTTTACTTCGCTTTGTAATTCGTTACGAAGTTTACGTGCTTTTTCAGCTTTGTCGCCGTAGACGCCCATGATTGGCCCTGCAACCAGAGGGAACCATGCATAAGTCACTGCAGTAGAGGCGACCGTAACGTAGTGAGTGTAATCTTTGTTGAGTTGAGTAATACGCGCATTAATGTCGTTCACTCGTTGCTGAAGCGCACTACCATCATCGCTTAGATAGCCGTTGTGTGTGCCTTCCAACACATCTAGCTGTAATTTTTGCGTGTCCAGTGTGGCTGAGAATTCCAATAGATTGCCGCCAACGTCAGACACTTCTTGTTGGTATCTCATGGAAAAGTTCTGCAAGCTTTTTAGGTAAGCAATCGCCATTTTTCTGTTGCGTTCTACCGCTTCAATATCTTCCGGTAGTGGCGAGAAAGCTTTGGCCAACATTTCATTTAAGGCATCACTCAAAGGGTTGAGCATGTAGTCTTTGATTTGTGCGTAATTGGCCAAGCTCAATGAAAGGCCAACAATGCTCGGGTAAAGGTCTTTTTTCCAATAAAAGGCAGTATCGTGAATATTTGAGTATTGCTCGACCAGTGCTTGAAAATTAGAGAAAGGAATGTCGTTAGGAATACTTAAAGTCGACTTCATACTGGCTTCTGTCACAGGCAGTGCTAAAGCACCTTCGACATAGGCTTGGATCTGATACCACTCTTGCTGTTTGAGAATAAAGTTGTCGGTATCTAAATCAATAAAGACGCCATTCTCACCGATTATCGTATCGTAGGTGACTTGAGGTATGTTTTGTTCAGCTGACGCTTGGTTAACTTGAACTGGCGCTGCTTGAGAAGTGAAAGCAAAAGAAGAAAGTAGCCCAATTGAAATCGAAGATAGTACGAGTGTTTTAGTGATTTTTTTCATCGTTTAGCCCTGTTAGATTTGTTATTAGCTTTTTACAAAGACAATAATCCCCCTACCATTCGATGGAATTTTTAAATATTTATGAAGGGTTATTGAATAGTTTTATATTGTTATTCTTATAATTATTTTTTTGTTTTTAAAATAGACCCCTTTAATGTGTTTTTTGTTTTTATAAGATTTGGTCAATCTATAGTAGATTTATAATGAAAAGTTCTATTTAGATCACATATTTGGATTCATATTGATTGATTGTTGATCTATTGAATTTAATGATATTTAAGTCACTACTCTTGTGTCTTTTGTCAAGCTAGGTATGGAAAGGTCTCGAGAGGTTTTTATTCTATTCATAAATGCGATAAGTGATAAAAGTATAATTATCATCATGATTTCCATTATTACTAAATCTGTTGATTAATTTGATGAATATATAAATAGAACGAGCGTTTTAAATTTGATCTGTGCCAAATAATGTACGGGTTTTATATTAAGGAAAGTTTCTGTTAGTGGCTTTTTATTAGCGAGTGTTTTATTAGTGGAAATTATATTAGATGAAGTTAAATTAGATTCTCTTTAATTAATGACATTGTTTTGGATTTATTAAATCTGGAATTATTTAAGGAAATAGATGGATACGTAGGTTGAGAGGACATCATGTTCATAGGGTTTTAGAATGTTTGCGATATTTTCGAATCTTTGCGGATGTTCGGGGTGTTTGCCCATCAAAGCCACGCGCTTTGGCTTGCAGTGTTTGATGGGCAAGTGTCTTAGTTAGTTGTTATTCATCGCCAGCTTACCGAGCTTCATCGCTGCGGCATGGTGGCGGTGCATCAATTGTTCCATGTCTACGCCAATTACAGCCCCATCATTAACTCGCCATTTTCCGGCTACCATCACCTTATCCGCTTGTTGAGCGCCACAAAGTAGTAGTGCAGCCAGTGGATCGTGGCTGCCAGAGAAACGAATATCATCGAGTTTGAACATCGCGATGTCGGCTTGTTTTCCGACTTCTAGTGTACCGATATCCGTTCTACCCATTGCGCGTGCTGAGCCTGACGTTGCCCAGCGCAGTGCGTCAAAGTGTGAAACATTGGCAGAACCATACTGCAGGCGCTGTAAGTACATCGCCATGCGCACTTCGGCAATCATATTGGAGCCGTCATTCGAGGCCGAACCATCCACGCCTAGCCCGACTTTCACGCCAGCGGCTTCAAGGTCGTTGTTCTTACAAATACCAGAAGCCAGCATCATGTTGGAAGTAGGGCAGTGGCTGATGCCAATGCCTGCTTTACCCAAGCGCTTGATCTCTTCTGGATTGAAGTGAATGCCGTGTGCAAGCCAAGTGCGTTCATTCAGCCAGCCGACATCTTCTAGGTAATCGACAGGGCGTAGACCGAACTTCTCGATACAGAAGTCCTCTTCATCGAGCGTTTCGCATAGGTGAGTGTGCATCATCACGTTCTCACGCTCACTGATCTTGGCGGTCTCTTTCATTAGATCGGTGGTGACTGAGAACGGCGAACAAGGCGCGAGTGCGATTTGAATCATCGCCCCTTCATCACGCTGGTGGTAATCGCGGATCAAGCGTTGGCTGTCATCGATAATGGTTTGTTCGGTTTGAATGGTGTGTCGTGGAGGTAGCCCACCTTCATCTTCCCCTAGGCTCATGGAGCCGCGCGTAAATATCGCTCTCACACCTAGTTTCTCTGCGGCCTCGACTTGTAAATCGATGGCGTGCTCTAGCCCGTTTGGCAGCAAGTAATGATGGTCTGACGCTGTGGTACAGCCCGACATCATTAACTCAACCAGCGCCAGCTCTGTGGCAAGGCTCATCATCTCTGAGTCGAGGTTGGCCCAAACTGGATAGAGGCTTTGTAGCCAATGGAAGAGTTCTTTATTCAGTGCGCCGGGGTAGGCACGCGTTAGGGTTTGATAGAAGTGGTGGTGCGCATTGATAAGCCCAGGAGTCACAACATGACGAGAGGCGTCGACGCTGTAATCTACGGGTAAGGTCGGTTCTTTGTGTTTGCCAACCAGCTCAATGATTGTATTACCTTTAATGACAATACCGCCTTCTGCATCAGCCAGTGAGCCAGTGTAGATTGCGAGAGGATTCTTAATCCAGATGGTTTCCATTCATAGTAGTCCTTAGCCATCTCAGCCTTTTCAGGGAAGAGGGTCTTTATTGGTATTTGCTGTTGAAAGATAAATTCGAATCAGGGCGTTAAAACGTTCAATGCTCTAATCAGCCCTGATCCTACGGAAATCGGTTTTACGTTAGTTTGAGACTTAGTTAGTTCGAGAACCAGCTAGTTCGTTTTTGGCTCAGGGTCATCTGATGCTGCTTGAACGTCTGCTTCTGTACTTGCTTGCTGAATCTCTAATTGCTCGTCTGAGTGTCGTTCTTCTTCTGCTTGCTCTTTCATTTCTAGCTCAACTTGCGCTTGGCTTTCGGCCAGTGCTTCTTGCTCTTCTGCTCGTGAAGACTTTGGTAAAACAAGGTTCAATAGCACCGTCATGATAGTACCGGTAGTGATGCCAGAGTGAAGAAAGTTCGCAAGGTCATGCGGCAAGTGTTGCAGTAATCTTGGTTCGAAAGTGACGGCCAAACCAGATGCCAAACCAACACAGATTACCAAGGCATTTCGCTTGGTGTCTGCGGCTTTGATCAACATGCGGATACCCGCGTAGGCAATCATTCCGAACATCACAAAACCCACACCACCTAGAACAGGTTTCGGAATCGTGACGGCAATAGCGGCTAATTTCGGGAATAAACCGCCTAAAATTAGCAAACCACCGGTTGCAGCCACTACATAACGACTTGCTACACCTGTGATACCCACAATACCGACGTTTTGACTGAACGATGCCAGTGGCATTGCCGTTAAAATCGAAGATAAGGTACTACCAAGTCCATCGCCTAATAGACCACGTTTTAAGTCTTTACCGCTGACTTGGGTTTGGCAGTTGTTGCCTAGTGCCATGAAGTCACCTGTTGCTTCGGCGATAACCACGATGTACACCAAGCTCATGCTGATGATGGCACTCGCAGAAAAGGTAAAGCCATATTTGAAGGGCTCAGGTCCGCCAACCCAAGCGGCAGAGCTGATTTGCTCAAGGTCGACCATGCCGAGTGATAGCGCCACAATATAACCGCCCGCTAAACCAATCACGATGGCCGAAGCGGCAACCGCGCCTTTACAGTAAACCGATACGCCGACCACGATGCCCAGCGATACAAGGGCTAGAAACAGTTTAGGTAGTGTGGCGAATTGTTCTGTGTTGGCAGGGGAGTCTCCGACCCAGTTCATGGCAACCGGTAAAATGGTTAAGCCGATTAAGGTAACCACTACACCACTTACCACGGTTGGGAACAGTTTCCGAACCTTGTCCATATAGAAGCTGGCACCAATCACCACGAACGAGCCGATAAGCGCTGAGCCCATGATAGCGGCGACACCGCCTTCGTTGCCGATTGAAATGGCGACGCCCAAAAAGGCAAAGCTCGAACCCATCACCACAGGCAGTCGAATGCCAACAGGGCCAAAACCGAGACATTGAGCGACGGTTACAATACCTGACGCCAGCAGCGCAGCATTGATCAGCGAAACGATCTCGGTGTTAGGCAAGCCAATTGACGCGCCGACAATAAGGGGAACAGCGACGATGCCACCAATTGAGGCGAGCATGTGCTGTAATGCGAGTAGGAAGGTTAAGCCGTGAGGCGGTCTTTCATTTAGGGTGTACAGAAGTTTCATTTGATATTCCTCTGCCTGTGTTTCCGTTTACAGGCGATTGGCGGTCAAATAATGACTTCTACAAACTGCGTAGGGTCATAAAAAAGGTGCACTAACCGAGCGGATATTTGTGTGTTCCGCTGATTAGCACAATTAGCTTTTTCTTAAAAATGTTGTTCTAGCATGTGTCTTGGTAGCTCGGCCTGCGAACAAGCCAAGCGATAGTTACGTTGGGTGATTAACCGATGAACACGAGCTTCGCGACAAAAATAGCCGCTAAGAAGTACATCGAAATCGAGACGTCTTTTGTTTTGCCTGTCGCCAGTTTCAGCACTGTGTAGGTAATGAAACCCAGTGCGATACCATTCGCGATAGAGAAGGTCAGAGGCATCATTAACGCTGTAATGGCTGCGGGAGCACCGTTGGTGAAGTCTTTCCAGTCAACGTGCTGCATGCTGCTCATCATCACGAACGCCACGTAAATCAACGCGCCAGAGGTTGCGTAAGCCGGGATCATGCCAGCAAGTGGAGATAGGAAAATTGCCGCTAAGAACAACACACCAACCACAATCGCAGATAGGCCTGTTCGTGCGCCTGCTGCAACGCCCGCTGCACTTTCTACGTAACTGGTTACTGGCGGACAACCCACACACGCACCTGCCACACTTGAGATACTGTCGGCTTTAAGCGCTTTGCTTAGGCCTTCAATTTTTCCTGTTTCAGGGTTAGTTAGGTTTGCACGCTCAGCCACGCCCATCAAAGTACCCGCGGTATCGAACATGTTTACAAAAAGGAAAGCCAAGATAACGCTGATCATTGAAACATCGAGAGCGCCCATAATATCCATTTTTAGGAACGTAGGCGCTAAGCTTGGTGGCGCCGCGAAGAAGCCGTTGTAATGCACTAAGCCAAGCATCATACCGACGAGCGTTACACTCAAAATACCGATTAACACCGCACCAAATACTTTACGCTCACTAAGAACAGCGATGATAAGGAAAGCGATAGCGGCCAGTAGCGCTTCAGGTTTAGTGAAGTCACCTAGTGACACCAGTGTTGCTGGGTTTTCGACGACGATGCCTGCTGTTTTAAGACCAATTAGACCTAAGAACAAACCAACGCCCGCAGTCATGGAGTAACGTAAACTCACAGGGATACTTTCAATGATCCATTGGCGGACTTTGTAGAAACTCATCCCGACGAACAAGATACCTGAGATAAACACCGCACCCAGTGCCACTTCCCAGCTGTAGCCCATTTCGCTTACTACCGTGAACGAGAAGAAGGCATTCAAGCCCATGCCCGGCGCAAGGCCGACAGGCCAGTTCGCAAATAACCCCATTAACAAACAACCGATAGCTGCACCAATACAGGTTGCGACGAATACCGCTCCTGCATCCATACCCGATGCGGCCATAATTTGTGGGTTAACGAAGATGATGTAAGCCATGGTTGCGAAGGTGGTGACACCGCCGACCAACTCATTTTTCACACTGCTTCCGTGGGCCTTAATTTTAAAGAGTTTCTCTAAAATTCCGTTATTCGCATCTTGGTTGAGTATTTCTGTTTTACTCTCACTCATGTCAGCAAGTCCTTTTATGTTGTGATCCATTTATTGAATACAGCGAGATTTCAATATTAAGTTTTAAGGTTTTTTCCTAGCCGCTATTTCTTTAGCTATCAGTTGATTAGTCATCAACTTCTAACTAATAACGTTATTAGTATTTTTATATGAGCGTGTTTAATGAGCGCGCATCATTTTAGATGCACGCACTAATCTGCTTAATATTTGTCGGTGAGCCTAGTTAGAAGTTCTAGGTCACGAGACTAACTGCCCCGATAGGTTGAGAAACTGTAAGGCGAGACGAGAAGAGGAACGTGATAATGCGCTTCTGGATCATCTAGACCAAAGCGAATAACAACATCGTCTAGGAAAGGCACGCCATCCAATTCCACGCCTTTACTTCTGTAGTAATCGGCTACGTAAAACACCAATTGATATTTCCCCGGTCGGAAATCATTCCCTGCCAGAATCGGCGCATCGGTTCGGCCATCGGAGTTAGTGATTACCGTCGCCAGCTTTTCTGTTGAGTCTTCATTGACCTTATAAAGCTCTACCTTGATCTCTGCACCCGGTAAGCCGTGAGTTGTGTCTAATACGTGTGTTGTTAATCTTCCCATAGTCCTTTAATAGCGCTTTTGGCGCTCCTCTGTTCCGTGGTTTATCTGTCTGTTTCGACCTTGCAAAGAATGCAACTGGTCACTTTGTTATCACTAACTATGTACGAACTGTACACAATTAGTAAAGCGAATTGTTGTAAAAATGTTAACTATTGTGTCGTTTTTTCTGACTTTATAGATCTTGATTATCGTTTTTTGGTGAGTTTTGGTTTTATTAAGTTATTGTTTTTAATTAGCAATAGTGCGTAAATTTAACTTGAATAACAAAATCTTTACATTGAGATAAATAATTGTATACAATAAATGTACAGGGGTAAGGTTGCTCTGTTTATCGAGAATCCATTTGGTTGAATCATTTGGTGACTTACTTAAAGAGCGGCTAAGCCAACCACTTATGTTAGGAGTACTTGGATGAATAAGGATTATTCAAGAAATTTGATCGGTTACGGAGCTAACCCTCCAAACCCTCAATGGCCAGGTAATGCGCGCGTCGCGGTTTCTTTTGTATTGAACTATGAAGAGGGCGGTGAGCGTTGTTTGTTACATGGAGACGACGAGTCTGAAGCCTTTCTCTCAGAGATCCCGTCAGCACAACCGATCAAAGGCGAACGTCACATCAGCATGGAATCCATCTATGAATATGGTAGCCGTGTAGGTGTGTGGCGTGTTCTTCGCTTGTTCGATGAATATGAAATCCCACTGACCGTATTTGCTGTCGCAATGGCGATTGAGCGTCACCCAGACGTTGCCAAAGCCATGGTCGAAGCGGGGCACGAAATCTGTAGCCACGGTTACCGTTGGATCGACTATCAATACATTGATGAGTCTGAAGAGCGCGATCACATGACCAAAGCGATTGAGATCATTCAACAAGTGACGGGTCAGCGCCCGCAAGGTTGGTACACAGGTCGAACGGGTCCAAATACGCGTCGCTTGGTTGCAGAAGAGGGCGGTTTTCTTTACGACTCTGATGCCTACGATGATGACCTGCCTTATTGGCACACCGAGACTGGTCATCCGCAACTGGTGATCCCTTACACACTCGATGTGAACGACATGCGCTTTTCAACCGCGCAAGGCTTCAACTCGGGTGAGCAGTTTTTCCAATACCTAAAAGACACGTTTGACACCCTTTATATGGAAGGTGAAACAGCACCGAAAATGATGTCGGTTGGGCTGCATTGTCGTCTGATTGGTCGTCCCGGTCGTATTGCTGCATTAAGACGTTTCTTAGACTACGTAAAACAGCATGACAGCGTGTGGTTATGTCGTCGAATCGATATCGCCAACCACTGGCACCAACATCATCCATATCAACCAAATAACGCTATTCATCAACAACAAAAGTAGCAGTGAAGCAAGGAGGCTTAACGTGACTGAATTTCGATCATGCCAACCAACAACCATGGACCGCGATACGTTTGTCGCTCACTTTGCTGATGTCTACGAACACAGCCCGTGGGTTGCAGAAGTGGTGTATGACCAAGGTTTGAATGCAGAAGACGACCATATCGAGAATCTTCATCTGAAAATGGCATCGGCCTTGTTAAGTGCAGACCAAGGCAAACAGTTGGCTTTGATCAATGCTCACCCGGATTTAGCCGGTCGAGCAGCAGTAAACGGCGAACTCACCGAGTCGTCGACCAAAGAACAAGCGGGGGCGGGCATCGACCAGTGCAGCGCCGAAGAATTTGAAAAATTCACTTCTTACAACAACAGCTACAAAAGTCGCTTCAATTTCCCTTTTATCATGGCGGTGAAGGGAGCCAATCGTTACCAAATTCTTGAGTCGTTCGAGATGCGATTAGGAAATGATAGTGAAACTGAGTTTGCTACGGCGATTCAAGAGATCAACAAGATCGCGATGTTTCGTCTCTGGGATATGTAAGTTAACGGAGTTAACAGCTATCTCAGCCCAGTCTTAGTGCGCTAAGAGCACGCTTTATAAGCGAATAAGCCACTGAGTTCTCATTTTATTATTACTTGATTAATTGGATAGGATTACACGGACATGACCCAAACATTTGAACAATACATAAACCTTGCAGACGAAAAACTCGGCGCAGAAGCTATCTTCGCAACAGACGATTTTTTCGCCGATAAAAGCCGTCTTCTCAGCCACGCTGCGCCAGAGTGGAAAGACGACTTATACGACGATAACGGCAAGTGGATGGACGGTTGGGAAAGCAGACGCAAACGCGGTGAAGGTTATGACTACTGTGTCGTTCGCCTTGGCCTAGCTGGCACCATTGCTGGCGTTGATATTGATACCTCATTCTTCACAGGTAACTTCCCACCTTCGGCATCAATTGACGCGTGTTATTCACCACAAGGTGAACCAACGGACGCAACAGAGTGGCAAGAAATTCTGCCTTCAATGGCACTACAAGGTGATCATCATCATCTTGAAGCGATCGAAAGTGACCAAGTATTTACGCACCTACGTTTGAACATCTATCCAGACGGCGGTGTAGCGCGCCTACGTGTTTATGGCCGACCAAGTGTGGATTGGGACGCAATAGATTCTCAGCAACAAGTTGACCTAGCATCGGTTGAACACGGTGGCCGAGCACTCGCATGTAGTGACGAACACTACGGAAACAAAGCCAACATCTTAGGTCCTGGCCGCGGTGAAAACATGGGTGACGGTTGGGAAACAGCGCGTCGTCGTACACCGGGTAACGACTGGGTTATCGTGGCACTAGGCCACCCAGGTAACATCGAACGCATCGTTGTGGATACGGCCCACTTCAAAGGTAACTACCCTGACAGTTGCTCGATTCAAGCCGCTTACGTGAAAGGCGGAACCGACGACCAAGTAGAAACACAAAGCCTATTCTGGCGTGAACTGTTGCCTGCACAAAAGCTGCAAGCGCACGAGATTCACGAATTCATTTCTGAGGTAAACGACCTTGGTGCGATTACCCACGTACGTGCAAACATATTCCCAGATGGTGGTATCAGCCGTTTGCGTCTGTTTGGTACGAAAGCGAAATAGGTAAGGAAATGAGTATGAGTAATGGAATACGTCGTTTATCCATCGAACCGTTAACCAAGCAGGCTTTTGCAGAGTTTGGCGATGTTATCGAGTCCGATAATAGTGATTTCTTCATGATCAACAGTGGATCAACACGTCGTTACCACAAGCTAGCGACAACGGATGTGCAAGACCAAGACGGAGAAGCCATCATCAGCATCTTCCAAGCCACACCGTTGAGCTACCCACTGACCATCAAAATGTTAGAGCGTCATCCACTTGGCTCTCAGGCATTCATTCCATTACTTGGTCAACCCTATTTAATTGTTGTTGCGCCAAAAGGCGACGATCCAACATTAGCCAATAGCCGAGCTTTCTTGAGCAACGGCCGTCAAGGAGTGAACTATCACAAAGGGGTGTGGCATCACCCAGTTCTCGCCCTCACCGATCAAGACCAGTTCTTGATCGTCGATAGAGGCGGCGAAGGGCACAACTGTGACGAAGTTTATTTCGACAGCGATCGAGTGGCATTGCATTTGGACGACTTGCCAACGGACGACAATAAGGAAGAGCAACGCTTAGCTAAAGCGTTGTGATACAGGAGTTTATTATGGATCCGCATATTACAGAATGGTTGAATCTAGCAATACGCTGGGCTCACATGATTGTTGGTGTTGCGTGGATAGGCGCATCATTTTACTTTGTTTGGTTAGAGAACAACCTTAACCGAGTAAATCCAAAAACGGGCCTTTCAGGCGACTTATGGGCAATTCACGGCGGTGGTATTTATCACCTAGAGAAGTACAAACTTGCGCCACCAGAGATGCCAGAGCACCTGCACTGGTTTAAATGGGAAGCTTACTTCACGTGGATCACCGGTGTGTGTCTACTGGGTGTGGTTTACTACCTTAACGCTGAGATTTACCTGATTGCACCGGGCTCTGGTCTTGATTCAACCACTGCAATCGCTATTGGTATTGGTTCATTCGTTGCCGGTTGGTTTATCTATGACTTACTGTGTGACTCACCATTAGGTAAAACTCCAGTGTTGCTTGGTGTTGTGCTGTTTGTGCTGCTCGTCGCTGCGACATATGGCCTAACTCAAGTGTTCAGTGGCCGTGGTGCTTACATTCATGTGGGTGCAATCATTGGTACCATCATGGTGGGTAACGTATTCCGCGTTATCATGCCTGCACAACGTAACTTGGTGAAAGCGATTGAAGAGAAGCGCGAACCGGATCCGGGATTGCCAGCGAAAGGTCTACTGCGTTCTCGTCACAACAACTACATGACCCTGCCAGTGCTGTTCATCATGATCAGTAACCACTTCCCAAGTACTTATGGCTCGGAATACAACTGGCTGATTCTTGCTGGGCTAGCGATCTTCAGTATCTTGGTGCGTCACTACTTCAACACGCGTCATGGTAGTCAGAAGTTTGCATGGACAGTGCCAGTAGCTGCATTGGGTATGATCACGCTTGCGTTTGTGACTTCACCTTACGCGAAAAAACAGATGACTCCAGTTGTACAGGCGCCAGTGGTTCAAGAAGTGCAAGTAAGCGCGACTGAATCGACGGTAGAAGAGGCTGCTTCAATCGATACTGCTTCAACTACAACTGATGCTCTAGCTTTACCAGCAGACCACGCAGCTCAAACCGCTAGCGCAGGAGTCAGCTTTGAAACCATCAACAAGGTCATTCAAGAGCGCTGTTCTGTGTGTCACTCTTCAACCCCGAGCCACGCTGCTTTTGCTGCTGCGCCAGCCGGTGTGATGTTTGATACTCCAGAAGAGATTAAAGCCAACGTCCCAAGGATTGTTGCTCAAACCGTAACAACCAAGGTGATGCCGCTTGGCAACATGACTCAAATGACCGATGCAGAACGCGCACTCATCGGCACTTGGGTAGAGCAAGGCGCTACGCTTCAGTAATGATGTGAATCCTTTACCTAAGAGCATGAGTCTTAGGTGAGGCTTGGGGAGAGTTTGGTTTCGGGCACGCGCCAAACTCATCCCACCCTGTTTCCCCGGTTCCTATAACCGGGGCTTTTTGTTTTTGGGACAAAGGGAATGCAGATTTATCATTCAGTTGGTGACTCTAGGTGCATATGTGGATTAAAGTGAGCCGAATTAACTTCTGTTAGCGCTCTGGAGAAGAGATGAAATATATCGTTGTTGTTTGGACCCTATTGTCATTTACAGTACAAGCTAGTTGCTTTGTTGTAGGTGATCTCAAAGGTTTTTCTACTCGTCAATTTGAAAGCTTTGAAATTGATAAAGATGGTATTTCATCTCAAAAGTTCATCGTTGAGTTTAAAGGTGAGGAAAGTAGCGTATCTCCAAATAATATGAATTGCTTTCAGGTTGGTTCATCCACTCTAATTTGTGCGGATGTTGGTACTGACGGCAAATCAACTGTTGAGACTTGGGCTGTTTACCCTGAGAAAGAAAAAGCGGTTTACACTAAATCGATAAATGGTTTTGGTGACTTTAACGGCGCAAACATGTTTGTTGGTAATATCAAAGGGCGTTGCGACTAACTATTTGAAAAAATAGTCGTAAGTGTCGTGATCTAGGAAAGGATAAATATGGATATTGCCGTACTAACATTTGATGGATTTAACGAGCTGGATTCTTTCATCGCATCGGGTATTTTGAACCGAATGAAAGAGTTTGGCTGGAATGTGCAGATCACTAGCCCTACAGAATCAGTGACGTCAATGAATGGAGTCACAATCCAATCTCAGCAACCTTTGGAGTTTGCCAATACTGCTGATGCGGTATTGTTTGGAAGTGGCATGTTGACCCGCGATATCGCCCAAGATGATAAATTACTCTCAAGGTTAAGCCTTAACCCACAAACACAATTGATTGGCGGTCAATGTTCAGGGACTTTGTTAATGTCGGTATTGGGATTGCTTAATCAAGTTCCAGCCTGTACTGATTTAGCAACGAAGCCATGGGTAATTGAATCCGGCGTGACTGTGTTGGATCAGCCGTTTTATGCGGAAGGAAACATTGCTACAGCAGGCGGCTGCTTGTCATCCAAATATCTAGCAGCATGGGTTATCAGTAAACTCGCAGACCAAGCACATGCCGAAGCTGCAATTCACTATGTTGCGCCTGTTGGTGAGAAAGAAGACTCTGTGAATCATTGCATGTCGATAGTAAGTACTTACGTTTAAACTGATTCATTGCGTGCGCAGTCCTGTATAAGGTTCTTGATATGAACATCTACCCATGGCATTTTTAGTCCAAATTGACTTTAGTTAGGACAAAAAATGGAAGACTTAATAGTCGCGTATTTTAGGGCACTGAGCTCATTCTTTAGGTATCTGTTTCAGTCGATATTGATTGAGTTCATTGGTTATGGAGCTGGCTGGATAGTTTGTAAAGTATTCACATTAGGGCGCTTCCCCCCATTAATTCCAACTGAAAAAGAGCGAACCAGAATCTCTTATATCGGAGCTATTAGCATCGTGTTGCTTCTGTTAGCAATTGGTGTCTTCAATAGTATGTGAGATGGAGTGAGGATATATGAAATTTTACCCCGCGGAGCAATACCAAGCAGCTTGCCACGAGCTGTTTGTCCGATACGAACGTGAAATCAAAAAGCTAATCCCTAACGCGAGAATTGAGCATGTAGGCGCATCTTCTATTCCATCTGCAGTGTCTAAGGGCGATTTGGATATCTTCATAGGTGTTGATCTCGGCGAGCTTGAGGATGCTATAGAGAGACTCACAACACTCGGCTTTAAAGAGAAACTCGATACGTTAAGAACACCCGAACTGTGTATGTTGGAATCTACATCCGCTGATGATGTGGCGTTGCAAGTGGTCGCTAACGGTTCTGAGTTCGAATGCTTTCTGGCATTTCGTGACAAGCTACGTGCGAATCCGGCATTGGTGGAGCAATACAACACCCTCAAAATGTCTTGTGAAGGTTGGCCACAAGATGAATACCGCGAAAAGAAGTCGACTTTTATCGAGCATGTGTTGGCTCTGAAATAGCAACAGTGCCCCTCACCTCTAATTGTCCAATTAACAAAAGTTTTATTAATACAAAGTGTTAAGTCAAAAAACCTTACTTCTGAAGATTGGCCCTCTTAAATTCCCTTCAAACTATCTTACCACGGTTTAATAGCTTAAATTTACGCAACTAAGCTCACATATATTGCATGAGGCATTAGTGGAGGTATTGGTTTGTGTTATGTTTCGCATTATTTTATAAAGCGTGACTTATCCATTGAAAGCAAAGTGTTTTCTTTCGGATTAATTTCAAGATTTGTCTATCAGTACATCAACTTGGCGCTATCAAAAATCGATTGCTCTACGCCAATAATCAATACCACCTTAGGAAAGGACATGTCTGAAGCAATAGAAAACACCCCTGCAATTGTACTCGCGTCTCGATGGTCTCGGTTTTGGGCGTTTGTTATCGACGGCCTCATTTATGCAGCTGCTATGATTCCAGTGGTCCTATATACCGATTTGTTCGATCGAGCCGTTTCTAATGGAGTCATAGAGTTACATGAACAAATCATGATGTTTGTTTATGGCTGGGTGATATTCCTCTTGTGTAATGGCTACTTACTGCAAAAGAAGGGACAAACGATCGGTAAAAATGTAATGGAAATTGCGATTGTTGATATGGATGGCAAGCAACTAGGGCTATTCAACATAATGATCAAACGAATTTTACCTATGAACATCTTTGTTTATATTCCTGTTATTGGTCAATATATATCGATTCTTAATTACCTGTTTGTTTTCCGTAAAAACAGACGCTGTTTGCATGACTTAATTGCAGGAACTCAGGTTATTAATGTTTCAGTGCCGAGAAACTTAGATTTCAGTACTATCGAATAGAAATTCGTAATCAAGCACTTACATACTTTAGGAACTTCATGATTCATAAGCTTTTCTCAGCCATTTCAATTTATAGGTATTTACCGAATAATATCTATTATTTAGCACTGGCTAGAATGATTCTGGGAATGGGTAACTTTATCGTTCCATTTTTAGTCTTACTGTTAACCGATAAGTTGGGTTATTCCGCAACAGTCGCAGGTTCCCTTGCCATGGGTGTGACGGGCTCTTACCTCTTAGGGAGCTTTTTAGGTGGGAGATTAGCCGATAGGTTGGGGCATAAACGGATCATGGTGTTTGGCGAGTTTATGTGCGCTGTATTATTGATTACTTGTGGTTTCTTCGCCGATGCTCCGGTAGTCGTACCTGTGTTCTTGTTTTGTGCCTATTTCTTTGGCGGTTTAGCGTTGCCCGCGAGTAATGCTTTAGTTGCGGACCTTTCTACCCCTCAGAATCGTGATGCAGTCATGTCACTGAGTTATCTAGCCTATAACTTTGGTTCAGCTCTTGGTCCTGTTATGGCTGGGTACTTGTTCTGGAATCACACTGACTGGATATTTTTCGGCAACGGTTTTGCGGCTCTTTTTTGTGTTTTTATTGTGGCTGCATTTGTGAAGTTGCAACCTGGAACGGAATCGACCAGCGAGAGTGAACTGGAACAGCCCGTTTCTGGTTCGGTTTGGTCAGTTTTAAAATCAAGGCCACGGCTTTTGTTGTTCACTTTTCTATGTGGATTGCTGTGGTATTCGCTAAATCAAATGACTATGGCGAGTCCATTGTATTTGAGCCATGTGTTTGGAGAGCAAGGCCCAATTATTTTCGGGCAACTCATGACTTACGCTTGTGTTGTAGTGGTGCTGATTACGCCAATCTTAATGAAGTTCACGTCAGGTAAGGCTGAAACCGTAAGCCTTGCTTATGCAGGCTTTATGTTTGCCTTTGGTTATATGCTCGTCATGTTGTTTCCCAACATTCCTGTTCATTTTTTTGCTTGGCTATTTCTATCTGCGGGCGAGGTTCTTCTTTTGACAAAAGAGGGCATATATTTAGCAAACAACTCCCCTTCGAGTCATCGTGGACGCATTCAAGGCGTGCTCATTACCTTGCGAACGGTTTTCGTTATGCCTAGTTTTATCGTGATTGGCTACTTTATCGATGATTATGGGTACACTTTCACTTGGTTTAGTGTGATATTAATTTCAGTTGTTGGTGCCGTTGGTTTTTATCTTATGTCAGCTAAGGGGAAGCAATCTCCAGCGTTAGTCACCGAGTAGTTATTCGATTTACTAGCAGTAGTATCTTTTAGTCACCAGAGGTAGGCTTATGATTACAATTAGAAAAGCGGTTGAGTCTGATGCTCAGGATATTTTCGATATTCGAAGCCGCGCCATTATCGAAAAGTGTTCCGCTTATTACTCAGAAGAACAGCTGTCAATATGGACGCAGGGTGGAATGTCTGATGGATTCATAAGCGATGTAGTCCAAACCTTTCACGTTTCAGAAGTTGATGGTCGAGTGATTGGCAGCGGTAAGATCAACATCGAAACCGGTATGGTTGATGCTATTTTTGTTGACCCAGATTTTTCCGGAAAAGGCGCAGCGAAGCAGATGTTGCAGTTCTTAGAGGAACTCGCGATTCAACACAATTTGCCGTTAATGAAGTTAGAATCGACTCTGAATGCCGCTGCGTTTTATCGTGCGTGTGGCTTTATTGGTGATGAACTTTCCACTTATCACTCTCCTAGAGGTATTAGCCTCGATTGCATCCCGATGGAAAAGCCGTTAGTTGCTTAAATAAACAGCGCCAACGCCAATTGTTGGTGCTGTTTTTACTTTCCCCTTACACTCCTTTCAAATATCGAATTTAGTATCAAATTTCTCTTTGTTACACAGGCAAGCCTCTCATTATGAAGAACTTCTTTGATAGCGAACTCATGCTCTCTAGCTCCTTGAATTTCGTTTTGCTATCGCTTGGGCTAACGCTCCTTTTTCATCTTCCGATTTGGTGTGGGTTCAACTTGAGCCGACGAAAGTGGAAGCTTATGGATTATTTATGGCCGTTCTTGGCGGGTATCGGGATGCTGGGTGCAGTGTCTGAGATTCGTGCGAAAGTAGCGGGTGATTGGGTTGAAACAGAACAAACCAGAGCGGTGGCGATTTTAGAATCGGTTCAGCAGTTTTCTTTGGATAAGCTGCGAAGTGATACCTGCACCGGTCAACCATCTTTAGATAGTCACGCTCAGCACCACGAAGCGTGTTTGTGGTATTTGAATACGGCGATCACGTTCAAAGATGTCGATTTCACCTTGTTACCCAACGCATCGGATTTTACGGTTCCTGCGCCTAGTGTATCGCTGGTGGAAAGTGATGCCGTGTGGGTGGATGGTATGCTGAGTCAGTATGAGATGCAGAAAAACCAATACATAAAAACCAGAGAAGCGCAGGTGAAGCAGCCACTAGAAAGTATCTTTTGGTATGTGAGCCCTTACTTAGTGTGTTTCGCGATTGCGTTACGTTTGACGAAAGTCACCGCAGAGCTCAAATTAGATAAGTGCGCACAGTAAGTGAATCCCTGTCTTTGAGACGAAAAAAGAGCCTATTATTCAGGCTCTTTAGGTTTCGATTGACAGTGAATTTAGGCGCTCATGTTGTCGCCTAAATATGCGTTAATGTTTAGTTGTGGTTGGACTGTAGGTTAGTGATAATTCACTACCATTGAGGCATTGAGTTTGTATCCCATGGTGACATCGGTATCTCCATCAACGAGGTATACATTGTCTGTTGTTAATTTTGAAGAAATCACGCCTTCCACCCAAACAGGATATTGAACCGTTTCTACTTTGTAGCCTTCAGGGTAAGAGACTCTTACGATTTGATTGGCTGGTGGCGGTGGCATATGGATACAAGCACCAGCCGTGGGAACTAACAAGAACTCGGTGGCGACTAGCGGCGCTGAAAACTCGATAGGTACTAGAAATCCAGGAATACGAACACTTTTACCATCGAAGTCATGTGTTACCGTTTCTGCCGCACGTTGTTGATTCACAATATATTCTGAGCGTAGTTTCAGCAACTCATCCGCGTCCAATCCTTCTGACTTTAATGTTTCTTTCAGTGCTACTAACTCCTCATTGCTCTTTGGGTCATCATATTGGCTTAGGGTGAATATTTGCTGAAGGATTAGCTTTTGTTGATAGCTTATTTCCGGAAGCACAACTTGGTTCTGTGCATGTACTGGTCTCAGATCTTTCCAATCTAATTCTGTTGGTTCACTAGCAAAGCTGCCAAACGAAACAATGGATACAAAGAGGGCAATTAGTCTATTCAATGTTTGGTTCACTTATTGGTTAGTGGATTATCAGTTACTGACTTATCGATCACTGGAATGTCGTTATCAATTGGTTCATCGGCTTGATGAGAGCCGATGAACAAAGTTACTTCTTTAAAAAGCTTTGAAGCCTAAAGCCTGAAACTCAGAGCTTTAAACCTAAGCCTTAAAGGCTGTTTTTGTAGATAACACCATCTTTCATAATAAGTTGGATGGACTCTGGAGATTCTGGTCGCTTATCGGCACCAAACCATTGATCACCTGTACCTACTACAGAGAAATCTTCGAATGGGTTGCCATCAAGAAGAAGTATATCTGCATAAGCTCCTTTCTCAATAACGCCTAATTTCGCGTCTGGGTATGGGTTCATGAAATCACCCGATAGTGTTGCAATCTCGCCACCTACTGAAGTGAGTGTTTTCAACGACTCGTAAGGACCAAAGAAGTCATTGTTTAGCTTTTTCTCGTAAGCGATTTGAATGTTACAGGCATCAACAGAGCCTACACAGTCAGTTTGGAAGCCACGTGGCGCCGGACATTTCTTCATATTAGGGATGTAGTCTTTAAACGCAGCAGAAGCTGATTTTGCTTTGGCTAGACTCGATGCAACGTTCTTCACTGCCGGTATTTCAAGGAGATTAGGGTCAAAAGCGGTGAGGTTAGTGGTGATGTACGCCCCTTTTTCTTCCATGAGTTCGGAAATTTCACAGTCGAACATGAAGCCGTGCTCAATGGATTTCACGCCTGCGTTTAGCGCGCCAATGATTGCTTCTTTTCGATAGGAGTGCGCCATTACATAACTACCGTAGGTTTCGGCCACTTCAACGGCTGCACCTACTTCTTCAGGTGAACCTGCGAGTAATTGCCATGGGTCAAAGGCTGAAACCACACCGCCAGACTGCATGTATTTCAATTGCGTAGCACCCATACGGAAGTTGTTACGAGCGTACTTTTTCACTTCTGCAACACTGTCTACTTCTTGTGCCATGTTTAAGCGACTGAAGTTGGTTTCCTCTCCAACTGGGGCTGTGTAGTTTGCAAAGTCAGCATGTCCGCCGCGGGTACTCAAAAACGCGCCCGATGGGTAGTAACGAGGGCCGAGGATTTGGCCTGCATCGATGGCTCTTCTTAAACCACCATTTGCACCACCGGCATCACGTACAGTGGTGAAGCCTTGCATCAAGTACATCTCAGCCATACGCGTTCCGTGTATCGCGAAATCTTCCCATGTTGTGTTGGATTCCATTGTTGGTAAGCTTGGCCCCATTAACATCAGGTGCGCATGGTTTTCGATAAAGCCTGGGGTTAAGGTTTTGCCTGTGCCGTCGATAACAACGGCATCATCACGAACATCAATCGCTTTTGTAGATATAGAGGTAATGATATTGCCTTCGACCAATACAAAATGATCTTCGTATAACTTGTTTTCAGTGCCGTTGAAGATATCTACGTTTTGAAATAACGTTTGTGGGAGTTGAGCCTCTTCGGCATAGGCAAATGACGCCACCAATGCCAGTGATGAAGCAAGTAAAGTCTTCTTCATTTTTATATCCTTATAATTAACGTAGAAATGAACTTATGATAGGTAAGCCAATGTTAACTATAGGATATGCATTAGGGGACTGCTGTGATTAATATGCTAGTTACGAGATGTGTCACCAAATGGCTGCTTTCAACGGATTATCTGAATTTATTCATCACTAACTCGACATAGACAGCGCGAATGACAACAAGATAGGCAAGGTAACCACGCTCAGGAAGTTACCGAACAACACCATAGATGCGACCTTGGGAGGCTCGACATTGAACCTTTCTGCAAACAGGTAGTTCATCACGGCGGGTGGCAGCATGGTGAACAGCACCATCATTTGTAAGTGCAGCGTAGGCAGCGGAATAAAGAAGTAGATGATGGCAAAGGCGATGGCCCCTGTGAACAGTGATTGAGCCGTACACAACAAGCCTACTTTGAGTCCGCTTAGCTTCAAGTTCACCATTTGCGAACCCAACGACAACAGCATGATAGGCACGGCTGCTTGGCCGAGTAGCGATGTTGCTTCGTAGATTGGATTCCATACTGCAATTCCAGACAGGTTGAGCGTCATCGCTAATGCTGCGGCTAAGAATATCGGCATCTTGAGGATCTGCTTGATCGGATTACCTTCACTCAGTAACGCCAAGCCAACACTAATATGGACACACGCCGATACCACAAACAGTAGTACTGCAGGGGCTAATGCGCTCTCACCAAAGGTATAGGTAAATAGGGGAATCGCGAGGTTGCCACTGTTGCGGAACATGTGTGGCGGAGCCCAAGCTTTGAAGTTGAGCTTAAAGATCTTACAGGTTGGTATCATCAATAAAGCAGGCACCAACACCGCGACCAAAGAGGCGGTGATGAGTGGCAATTGCTCGGTGTCGAGGGGCATGGTGGTCAGCGAGGCAAACACTAGCGCAGGAATACACACATCCATGTTGATCCTATTGATCGGTTTGAAATCGGGCTTGAGCCAACGACCAACCGCAAAGCCAGCACTGGCTAAAGCAAAAACGGGAAACAGAATGCTGACGACCTGTTCGAACATAGAATTCCTTTCTAGATGTAGTGCTTCCATTTAGCTGAGAAACGAATGTTCGAGAGAGATGCTAAAGTGAAGTATGAAATCGGGATGTATAAACATTAACCTATCAATATAATGACTTGGCGTCACCGAAGATCGTTGTCTGTGAGCGGTTAATTTATATTTCTTTGAATGAAGCACAAAAAAGACCAGTGGCATCAGCAACTGGTCTCTAAAGGCTAGATAAATCTGGACGGATTTTTAATTAACGACGGCTGTCGTTGTCTAGCGATTGTTACTCGGTTTTAAGCCTAACTAACGAGCTTTTTGTAGTCTTTGAAGTTCACATCGTAGGCCTTTTCGCCGTAGATGTAAGTCTCGCTAACGGTTCTGTCGTCACCCAAGCTCATCAATACAAACAGCTTCTCTTCAAGCTTGGTGGCTTGTTCCATTCTAAAGCGCATCAGCTGAGTTGCGTGTAGATCCAACACCACGAAATCCGCTTCTTTGCCGACTTCCAAGTTACCAATCTTGTCTTCTAAATGCAGCGAACGTGCGCCGCCTAATGTTGCCAAGAACAGCGACTTAGCTGGGTGCAGCTTCTTATGCTGTAACTGCATGATCTTGTACGCTTCACTCATTGTTTGCAGGATTGAGAAGCTGGTGCCTGCGCCTACATCAGTACCCACGCCGACACGAATACCGTGATCTTCCATCTCTGGTAACCGGAATAGACCAGAGCCTAAGAAAAGGTTAGAAGTTGGGCAGAAGGCGATGGCAGATTCAGTATCAGCAAGGCGTTTACATTCACAATCAGAAAGGTGAATACCATGAGCAAATACCGAACGCTTGTGAAGTAGTCCGTAATGGTCATAGACATCTAGGTAACTGTCGCGCTCTGGGAACAGCGATTTCACCCACTCGATCTCTTTCTCATTTTCTGAAAGGTGCGTGTGCATGTACACGTCTGGATATTCTTCTAGCAGTTTACCGACAGTGGCAAGTTGCTCTGGAGTACTGGTTGGCGCAAAACGAGGCGTCACCGCGTAAAGCAAACGGCTGCGGTTGTGCCATTTCTCAATCAGTTCCTTGGAGTCTGCGTAGCCTGATTCTGGAGTGTCGGTGAGGTAGTCTGGTGCATTGCGATCCATCAATACCTTACCGGCGATCATACGTAGATTACGCTTCTCGGCTTCTTCAAAGAATACGTTAACCGACTCTTTGTGTACCGTGCCAAATACCAGTGCCGTGGTGGTGCCGTTGCTTGCCAATTCGTCTAGGAATAGCTTCGCGACTTTGTGTGCATAAACTGGGTTTTTGAAGCGTTTTTCTTCTGGGAAGGTGTAGTTTTCTAACCAATCAAGAAGCTGCTCACCGTAAGACGCGATCATCCCTGTTTGAGGGTAGTGGATGTGCGTATCAATAAAGCCAGAGGTAATCAGCTTGTCTTTGTATTGTTTTACTTCGAGTGTTTTTGGTTGGCGAGCCAATACCTCATCGGCATGGCCTAAGTCGACGACATGGCCGTTCTCAACCACTAAAACACCGTCTTCAAAATAGTCGTAAGACTCATCGATACCGACGTCTTTTGGGTCGGCGACGCTGTGTAAAATACTGGCGCGATAAGCTTTGAGTTGCGTTGTCATGTTTACTTCCTTTTAATGACTTCAGCGACGTTATGGCCACTGAAGCTTTGCGACTTGTGTTAGGCGATCTTCTCTTCCAATGGTGGTTCGCCTACGTCGCTTGGTTGACTGTGTTGATCGGTCAAATCCTGATTTCGATATTGTTTGGTTGGGCGCTTTTGTTCAAGGGCTTGGCCTTGATAGTGTGCGATCAGTTCACCCGCAACCGATACCGCAATTTCGGCAGGGTGTTTGCCATTCACCGCGCTAATACCAATCGGGCAAATCATGGTTTCAATTTGCTCTTGGCTATAGCCGCGTTGCTCTAAGCGGAAGTCGAACTTCTTGCGCTTAGTAAGCGAGCCAATCATGCCGAAGTAACGGCTGTCTTCACGGTCGATAATGGCCTTAGTTAGGTCAAAATCGAGCTGGTGGTTGTGCGTCATTACAAGGTAATAGCTGTTCGGTGGCATGTGTTTTACTTCACCGACTGGATCGTCGCTTACTAGCTTTTTCACACCGTGTGGCAGCGTTTCAGGAAACACTTCTTCACGCTCATCAATCCAAGTCACGCGGAAAGGCAGGGTTGCGACAATGTGCAGCAGCGCTTTGGCAACGTGGCCAGCGCCAAACAACACGAGGTGGTTCTGTTGAGTGCCAATCGGCTCAAAGCTTAACGTTGCCATTCCGCCACAGCATTGGCCTAAGCGAGCACCGAGGTTGAAGCGTTCCACTTTGAGTGATTTTTCACTGGCAATCAGCATCTCGCGAGCCATTTTAGTGGCCACATGTTCAAGGTGACCACCACCAATCGTAGCGATGATTCGGTCACGAGTGACAAGCATTTTGGTGCCCGCATCGCGTGGAACGGAACCTCTGTCTTCAAGAACCGTCACCATCACACACGGTTCGTAGTTCTCTTCCAGTTTTGCCAGTTCGTGAATCCAATTATCCTTAAACATATGTCCTCCTAAATCCCTTTTTTATGCTTCCCAAGCTAAACGATCGATATGAGCCCTAAGCCGTTTCTGATTGAGCATCGACCGAAGTCGGAGCCGTTTCAGAGACTTCCTGAATCGCCATCAAAATACGCTCTGGCGTTGCAGGTGTGTTGAGCTTAGGAATCGCGCCATCGACAGCAACATAGCTAATCGCATCTTTCAGTGCGCTCCATACCGACATACCCAACATGAAAGGTGGCTCACCCACGGCTTTCGAGTTGAAGACGGTGTCTTCTGGGTTGCTGCGGTTTTCCAACAGGTGCGTTCTGAAATCAATCGGCATATCAGCAATCGCAGGGATTTTGTAACTTGCCGGGCCGTTGGTCATCAAGCGGCCTTGCTGGTTCCAAACCAACTCTTCCGTCGTTAACCAACCAACACCTTGCACAAAGCCACCTTCGACTTGGCCGATATCAATCGCAGGGTTCAATGAAGCGCCCACGTCATGCAGGATATCGACACGCAGAATCTTGTTCTCGCCGGTTAAGGTATCGACGATAACCTCTGAACATGATGCTCCGTATGCGTAGTAGTAGAACGGGCGACCGCGTGCTTTCTCGTGATCGTAATAGATCTTCGGAGTGCGGTAGAAGCCAGTGCTCGACAGCGAGATTTGGTTAAACCAAGCCAGTTCAACAAATGAGTTGAAGGTCATGATCTCATCGCGGATCTGCACCATGCCGTTCTTAAATACCACCTCTTCAGGCCACACTTTGAAGTGCGAAGAAGCGAAGTCGATCAGGCGCTGCTTAATGGTCATTGCGGCGTTTTGCGCGGCCTTACCGTTGAGGTCGGTGCCCGATGAGGCTGCGGTTGGTGATGTGTTCGGAACTTTGTCTGTGTTTGTAGCGGTGATCTGGATACGTTCGACATCGACTTGGAACTCCTGTGCAACGATTTGTGCCACTTTGATGTTCAAGCCTTGCCCCATTTCCGTACCACCGTGATTCAAATGAATACTGCCATCGGTGTAGATATGGATGAGCGCACCTGCTTGGTTCAAGAAAGTCGCAGTAAACGAGATGCCGAATTTCACGGGGGTGATCGCTAGGCCTTTTTTCAAGATTGGGCTTTGCTTGTTGAACTCGGCAATGTCTTTACGACGTGCGTGATAGTCACTGCTGCGTTCAAGCTGTTCGGTTATCTCAGGTAAAAAGTTGTCTTCAACGGTTTGGTAGTAATGGGTCACGTTACGGCCTTCTTCGCCGTAGTAGTTCGCCTTACGTACTTCCAAAGGATCTTTTTTCAGGTAACGCGCAATCTCGTCCATGATGTGTTCAATGGTCATCATGCCTTGCGGGCCACCAAAGCCACGGTAAGCGGTGTTCGATGCGGTATTGGTTTTGCATCGATGACCAACCACAGTTGCATCACCTAGATAATAGGCGTTGTCTGAGTGGAACATTGCACGATCGACGATAGAACTTGATAAGTCTGGCGAGTAACCACAGTTACCTGCAACGGTAATATCGGCACCTTGAATCACACCATTGTCGTCAAAACCGACCGTGTATTGATTGTAGAACGGGTGGCGTTTACCGGTTTGTTGCATGTCTTCATTGCGCAGCAAACGCATTTTGGTTGGTCGACCGGTGAGGTGAGCAATTACCGCGGCCATACACGCTGGAGAGGCTGCTTGAGTCTCTTTACCACCGAAACCACCGCCCATACGACGCATATCAATCACGACTTTGTGCATCGGTACGCCAATCACTTCCGCAACCAGTTTTTGAACTTCGGTCGGGTTTTGTGTCGAGGTGTAAACGATCATGCCGCCGTCTTCGGTTGGCATTACGCTACTGATTTGAGTTTCTAGGTAGAAGTGTTCTTGTCCACCGATCTCTAGGTCACCAGAGATCACGTGTTTTGCTTTTGCCAGCGCCGCTTTTGAATCACCACGTTGTTGCGTGTGGCTTTCTGTGACGAAGTGTTCTTTCTCTAGCGCTTCTTTTACATCAAGAATCGCAGGCAGTTCTTCATATTCAATGATTGCAGCGTGTGCGGCTTTACGTGCCGTTTCCAAATCGTTGGCAGCCACGGCAATCACAGGTTGGCCGTAGTATTCCACTTTGCCGTCTGCAAGCAGTGGGTCACCCGGTAGGATGGCTCCGATATCTAGCTCACCCGGTACGTCTTTGGCTTGAATGGCAATCGCCACGCCTTCGAATTCGTAACACGGTGATAAATCTATCTTGGTGATGTTGGCGTGTGCTTGCGTGCTCAGGCGTGCGTAT
This sequence comes from Vibrio splendidus, assembly GCF_024347615.1. NCBI lineage: Bacteria > Pseudomonadati > Pseudomonadota > Gammaproteobacteria > Vibrionales > Vibrionaceae > Vibrio > Vibrio splendidus. The sequence continues at coordinate 1,823,328 of NZ_AP025509.1, forward strand.
ACATGCAGCTGATTTGGGAACTCAAGGCGGTCGTCAATGTATACCGCTTCTCCCGTGACTTGCTTGGCTGCACTGTCGTGTTTAACGCTTTTACCTACGCCAGTTTTTAGGTCTTGTTTTGCAATGGTAACCATCTCTTCGTGGGTCATCGCATTGCTCTTGTGAACAGAGGAATTTGATTTAGACATAAGACGTTACCCTTGTTTCGATTTGGTTGTTTTTGTTCTGTCGTTCAATGAAGTAGCGACGCAGCATGTTGGCCGCCGACAATGAACGGTATTCTTGGCTTGCACGGAAATCAGATAGCGGCTCAAAGTCGTTATACAGTTCCTGCATCGCTAACTTAATATTAGCGTCTGTCCACGGTTTGCCTAATAACGTATTTTCACAACGAGTTGCACGCTTAGGCGTTGCTGCCATACCGCCAAAAGCGATACGAGCGTATGAAACCTTGCCATCTTCAATTTGAATATCAAACGCGCCACACACCGCAGAGATGTCGTCGTCTAAACGTTTCGACACTTTGTAAGCTCGGAAGCTGTCGTTGGTTGGCTTAGGAATGATGATCTGTTCAATGAATTCACTCTCTTTCTGCGCCGTCACTTTGTAGCTGATGAAGTAATCTTCAATCGGCATGGTGCGTGACTCGTCGCCACAACGAAGTTTGATCTTCGCGTTCAGGGCAATCAGCAGAGGAGGGGTGTCACCGATAGGTGAAGCATTGGCTACATTGCCGCCGATGGTGCCTTGGTTACGCACTTGCAGTGAAGCAAAGCGATGCAGCAGTTCACCAAAATCTGGGTAGTGTTTTTTCAGTAGTGCGTAAGAGTCACTGATAGGCAGGTTGGCACCAATGATTAAATCGGTGTCGGTCTCTTCACATACCTTCATATCTTCAACAAGGTTTACGCTGATCAGCGTTTCAATCTCACGATGGAATTGCGTCACTTCCAATGCTAAATCCGTACCGCCAGCAACCAGCTTAGCGTTCGGATGTGCTTGAAAAAGCTTGGCCAGCTCATCGGTGCTTTTCGGGGAAAAAGCGGTGAGGTGACCAAGGCGTAAGTTGGCTTCAGTGTCTTGAATACCTTCTAGCTTCTTGATGGTGTTGCGTTCAAGTTCTGCAAATTGGTCAATCAAAGGCTGGTCTGTTGAAAGCGACATCGCAGCATCAACAATTGGTCGGTAGCCAGTACAGCGACATAGGTTACCCGCCAGTGATTCCATGACGTCTTCTTTGCTCGCATCGGGTTTGTTCTTGCCTAGGGCAAACATCGACATGATGAAGCCCGGCGTGCAGTAACCACATTGGGAACCGTGAAAATCCACCACTGCTTTCTGCACGGGGTGCAAAGAGCGATCTCGGTTTTGTAGATCTTCTACTGTGATCAGTTGCTTTCCATGCAGCGCTGAAACGAACGTCAGGCAAGAGTTCACCGAGCGGTATTGCAGCTGTCCATCAACCACTTCACCCAGAACTACCGTACATGCACCACAGTCACCCGACCCACAACCTTCTTTTGTACCCGTTTTATTAACCTTGGTACGAAGGTAGTTGAGCACTGTCATATTTGGCGACAGATTATCTTCACGTCTTATTTCCTGATTGAGCAAAAAAGTAATCAAGAGACCTCCTTGTAAATCGACATATTTCCATGTGTATTCTTTTTGACTTCTAGGTCAATAATTATCCATCCTGACCCTGTGGTCAACTATTTATTTACAAAAATGCAACAAATAGTCTTTTGTGGAGATTGTATACAATTTCATTTTGACTGTAGTTGTCTGTTTTATAAGGGGTTGAATTGAAGGTGAACAGTTTTATGGTGTGAATGAATGGGTAGCTATGTATACAAGATAAAGGCAAGATTTATGGCACTGTGGGAAGTGATTCTGTAGAGGCTAAGATCGTTGTTGAGGCCAGAATAGACAGCATTTTTAGATGGATGTGAGTCGATCGTCGTCTTTATTTTTAGGGGAGAGGGTATAAAAAAGAGAAGTAAACACTAAGGCTTACTTCTCTCCAATTTTGTTAACGAAAAGCTGTTAACAAAAAGCTGTTAATAAAAAGCTGTTAACAAAAAGCTGTTAGCGGATGGTTATTAAGCGCTTGTTGAATCTTCTATGACTTGCTCTTAAGCAGATCTGAGAACACGACATGCAGATCACTAGAAGCTGTGCTGCTGTCTAGGTTGAGCTTCGAACGAATGTGGCTTAGGTGCTCGTGCATCAATTCTACCGCTTGTTGTTCGTTGCCAGACTCAATCGCATCAAGCAATCCCGAATGTTCGTCTAGAGAGCAGTTCGAGTGGTTACCTGTTTCGTACTGAGCGATCAGCAGTGAGGTTTGCGATACCAAGCTGCGTTGGAAAGCCAGCAGTGGTGCGTTCTCTGCCATTTCAGCCAATTTGATGTGGAACTCACCAGACAAGCGTAAGCCGGAGCCGTAGTCACCTTGGTCGAAAGCACAGTTCTCTTTCGCGACTAATTTTCTACACTCTTCTATTTGAGCTTTGGTTGCGTTTTTCACCGCCAGCTCAGTGATAGCAATTTCCATCACTTCACGTGCTTTAAAGATCTGTTTGGCTTCGTCAACCGTTGGCGCAGCAATCACGGCTCCTCTGTTAGGACGGATCACCACAACTTGTTCTAAAGAAAGACGCAGTAAGGCACGGCGGATAATGGTGCGGCTAACGCTAAAGATTTCTGCTAACGCTTCTTCGCTTAATTTGGTGGCTGGTGGCAGCCTTTGTTCTAGTATCGCGTCGAAGATATGGCAGTAAACAACATCGTCTTGAGTCTGGCCTGTTACTTTCGTTTTTACACCTTTGGAGACAGAGTTTTTGAGAACTGTCATAGAGATAAGGACCCTTGTTTAGTCGAGTTGGGTTGGTCGAGAATAATTCATGAGTATTACTCTATATTGTATACATTTATCTATACAATGCTACCGGATGAAAGTGCGATGCACGCTTATTTGTTAATGACTTATAACATTTTGTTTGCAGGGAACTGTGTGCAATCTTTAGCTTTAAGCCATTTTTAATCCAACTAAACTCGATTATCACCGCAGCTGTAGGCAACGATCTGGCTGATTTCGCTCAGGCTACGACCTGACTGTTGCTGCCATTCGTTGAAGGCTTTACCCGCTGCCAGTTGTGCTCGCTTGGTGTTACGACCGCTATCCATCACATCGGTGCTGCGTAGGTGTGCTTCAACATCTGATGACAAGATGAAGGTGTCTTTACCCATTTGGCGCAGAGTGTAGGCACCAGTATTACCACCTAATCGCTTGCCGTGTTTCTTCAGATAATCCCAAAGTTCAGTGATACGTTCTGATGGCCATTCGGCAACCATTTGCGAGAATGAATCGGCTTCACGCTTGGCATTGTGGATCATGGTGGCATTGGCAGGGATGGTCATCACCTTAGTAAGGTGGCGAATAATGCGCGGGTCTTGCGCTTTCTGTTCCCACATTTCATTCGGCAGCATCAGCATTTTTTCGATATTGAATTCAAAGAACACTTCTTCAAATTGCGGCCACTTCTTTCTCACCACACTCCACGAAATACCACACTGGAATACTTTTTCGGTAAAGGCGGCTAGCCAACGATCGTCGGTGATTTTCGATAACTCGGCTTGGGAAAGGGGCGCACGAACAATCTTTTCGAGCTCGGCTGCTCCGCCTTTGCGGTGAGCTGCTCGTTGATAAATAGTGTCGAATTTTTCTTGGGTCATTGGAGGTTCCAAATTACATCTGTGTATCTTGAGTGTGTAGCTAATGCTTAATGATATGGGGTCAAATTTGGTAATTAAAACAAGTCTGTTAACTAAAACCAGTCTGACAATTAAAACAAACTAGCCGAGCTTTAATTCCATCTGATACAAGGGCCACGTTTTGCCATTGAACTCTTTTACGCTCGGCTCTTTGTCGACCACCTGAAAGCCGGCTTTGTCGTAGCATCGTTTCGCACCGTAGTTTTGCTTAAATACCGCTAAGGTGATGGTGGTGACATTCGGTATTTCTTTCGCCGCTTCTAAGGCACTTTCTATCATGGATTGCCCAAGCCCTTTACCACGTTGGCTTGGGTGAATCGCGACTCGGCAAAAGCGAAGCTCACTGTCTGACATACGCTGAAACTCCATAAAGCCAAGCAAGTCACTGGCGTTTGAGTTGGCGTTTGAATCGGCGTTCGGTTCAGAGTCTGACTTAGACGCAGAAAAGGTATATAGCTCGACATGTGGCTCTTGAGAACGTTCGATGATGGAGGTTGCTTTTAACGGCCAACCAAAGGTTCGCCCACCCCACAGCACGTAGTCTTCTAGGGATGTAAACCAAGTGACGAGCTCTTCAGCGTCGGATGCTTTAAAGCGGTTTATTTCCATATCCTTCTCTCTTCCTTATTGCCTGCTTCTTTTTCTAAGCCGCTAAACTTCCGAGCCCAATTGCTCAAGAAAACCACGCATGTAGTCGGTGCGCTTGTTGGCTTCTAACTTGGCGGATTCTGTATTCATGGTTTCAGCGAGCTTGAACAGCTTCACGTAGAAATGGTCGACGCTGTAATGCTTGTCATCCAAGTCACGATGTTCCGCGAACGGATCTTCGTGGTTATAGAGCTCTGCGTTAAAACTCTGACCCACATACAGGCAGCGCGCAATGCCAATTGCGCCGAGAGAATCTAGGCGATCGGCATCTTGGACGATTTGAGCTTCTAACGTTTCAGGTGTGATGTTGGCGCTGTAGCTGTGCGTGACAATGGCGTGATGGATCTCATCAAGATAGGACGCAGGATATTCGATAGATTTGAGATAAGAGATGGCTTTGTCTGCTGCCATTTGTGAGCTTTGAGCGCGGTCTGGGTGGTTCTTTGGAAAGGTGAAGCAATCATGAAGGTAAGCGGCGGGCAGCACGACTTCAAACTTAGCTTGTTCTTGAGTACATAAAGCCTTGGCAGTTTTGACTACGCGCTTAATATGGCTGATATCGTGCGCTGCATCTTGTGTCATCTCTTGCTGTGCAAAATCAAGCAGTTGGCTTTCAAATTTTTCTATCACGCGTCCCTTTCTCCATTATCAATGTTGCTTATCGATCAGTGTCGTTTCATATCGACTTTAACAGTTTCAAGCGCGAGTTTTTATCTTTTATAAAAGGAATAGCCACAAAAAAACCGACTCTGTGAGTCGGCTTAATAGAAAGGTTATTCTGTGTTGATTAAAGCGTTATCAACGGTAATAAGAGCCTAAGCTGCAGCTTGTTGAAGCTGCGCTAACACATGATGCAGAGAAGGGCTGATCGTGTGACCAAGCGCTTTTACTTCTTCGCAAGGCTCAACCAAATCAGGGATCTGGAAGCTGATCATGTTGGCTGCCATTGATGCGCGAATACCGTTGTTTGAGTCTTCAAACGCTAGGCAGGTTTCAGGGGCAACACCTAGGCGTTCTGCCGCTAGCAGGTAGATCTCGGGGTGAGGTTTACCGTTGGTCACTTCACAGCCTGTGCTTAGTGAGGTGAAGTAAGAATCTAGGCCAGCCAGCTCAAGCTTCTTTTTAGCGATATCAAGCTGAGTCGAGGTCGCCACCGCGATTGGAATGTCGTTTGATTTCAGCCATTCAAGAAGCTCAATCACGCCATCTTTAACTGGGATAGCCTGGTGCTTAACAATCGCACTGTAGCGAGTGCGCCATTCATTGTTCAGCGCTGGGTAATCTAGCCCTTCACCGTAGCCATTTCTAAAAATCTGTTCGATGGTTTTTGCGTTACAGCCAATGATGCCTAGGTAAACATCCTGCAAAAACGGAACACCTTGCGCGTGACATGCTTCTTCAAAAACCTGCATACAAAGTCGCTCGGTGTCGAGCAGCAGTCCATCCATATCAAAAATAGCAGCTTGAAAATTCATATCCGTGGTTCTTTATGTGTTGTCGTCGTGAGGGCGAGTATTTTGACATAGTGCCTGGAGATAGGCGAGTCAGTGTTCAGTAAGAATATGCCGAATTGTATCGGTAATATGCTTCTAGATGAGGCGAAACCTGATTAACTTGCGTTGGAATAATATCGTTCAGTTATGAGTCTGATGTTTGATAGGTCATGCGGTTCTAACAGACACAATAATAGTTATCATACATAACAAATCTCGGTTGAGTGCCTAGCTTCCTATTACAATTCATAAACTTACAGACGTGTTAGCGTGACCATAATCTTATAAAAAACAATTTGCGGAAGCCTGCAATCATAGTGTGACCAAGTAATAAGTAAAAGGCTGAACTAAAGGACAAAATATAATTAGTCCACATTTTTAGCAAGGTTGCTTATGTTGTATTTTGAGTTTCTATTTTTATTAGTCGTACTTTATATCGGGTCTCGGTATGGCGGTATTGGCTTAGGTGTTGTTTCTGGGATTGGCTTGGTTATCGAGGTGTTTGTCTTCAAGATGCCACCAACGTCTCCACCTGTCACCGTAATGCTGATCATCCTCGCTGTTGTTACCTGTGCTTCGATCCTCGAAGCGGCTGGTGGCTTGAAATACATGCTTCAAGTTGCGGAAAGGGTACTGAGAAAGAACCCGAAACGTGTCACCTTGATAGCACCGTTCGTGACTTACTCGATGACTTTCTTATTGGGTACTGGCCACGCGGTTTACTCAATTATGCCAATCATCGGCGATGTTGCGTTGAAGAATGGTATTCGTCCTGAGCGCCCAATGGCGGCTGCGTCTGTTGCGTCTCAATTGGCTATCACGGCATCACCAATTTCTGCTGCTGTGGTCTATTACCTCGCGCAACTTTCTGATATCCAACACTCTATTACTCTGCTTTCTATTCTGATGGTGACGGTTCCTGCAACCTTGTTCGGCACACTTTTGCTTTCTCTGTATAGCTTGAAACGTGGCAAAGAACTGAACGACGATCCTGAATACCAAGCTCGTCTAAAAGATCCAGAGTGGAAAAAGCGCATTGAAAGCACCACCGCGACCTCTTTGGATGAAGTGCTTCCAACTTCGGCTCGTAACGCAGTATTGATTTTCCTATTGTCGATTGTGGTGATTGTTATCGTGGCGATGGTGCCAGAGATCAGAACCATCGTAGACGGCGACAAGCCAATCAAGATGTCGGTGATCATCCAAATGATGATGCTCTGCTTCGGCGGTATCATCTTGCTGGCGACCAAAACTGACCCGCGAGATGTGCCAAACGGCGTGGTATTCAAATCGGGTATGGTGGCGGCGATTGCTATCTTCGGTATCGCTTGGATGTCGGATACTTACTTCCAATACGCAATGCCTCAGTTCAAATCTGGCATCGTGGAAATGGTGACCAACTACCCGTGGACGTTTGCTCTAGCGCTATTCATCGTATCGGTTGTGGTGAACTCTCAAGCCGCGACTGCGCGTATGATGTTACCGGTTGGCCTTGGCTTAGGACTAGACCCAGCCTTGTTGATCGGCTTGATGCCAGCGGTTTACGGCTACTTCTTCATCCCGAACTACCCATCAGATATCGCAACGGTTAACTTCGATGTGTCTGGCACCACCAAGATTGGTAAGTGGTACTTCAACCATTCATTCATGTCGGTGGGTTTAATCGGTGTAGTAGGCGCATGTTGCTTAGGCTACGCACTGGCACAGATTTTTATCACTTAATGAATTAGCTTTCTTTGAGATAGCTAGACAACAAACAAAAACAGCGCCTGAATTGGCGCTGTTTTTGTTTAATCTGTCTTGGGAATTAGCTTTGATACGAGCTCTTAAGCAGTATTAGCGAGCCTCAAAAGCCAAAGACTGAATCGCTTCTTCTATCGTTAGGAAGTGGATCTTCATCAGGCACACTTCGGCTTTCTGGAATTCGTGATTTCGAATCAGTTTGGTCACGCTTTCAACTGAATACTGGTCTGCTCGTTTCGCTAGAGACAGTTGGTTTGAGCTCGATTGAAGCGAGTAACTGTCGCCAACTGAATCGATGAGGTAATCCTCTTCGCCCAAGATCATGTCTGAGCATTCTGCTCGAAATTCGTGTTCGGATGCGACGTAAATAAGCTCATCGTCACCGTCGAGTTTTACCAAAGATGGCCAACTGATCATTACTGCCCTTTCTATGTGCTGCTTACTGCTTTTAATAGTGGTGACGACAAGCAATTATGTAAAAGTTATCGTCATCTGCTTTATACACTAATCGATTCTTGTCATCGATTCGTCTTGACCAAAATCCAGACAGGTTGCCGACTAGTGGCTCCGGCTTTCCAATCCCTTCAAAGGGCGTTCTTTTGGCAGCTTCAATCAACTTATTTAGTTTCTTGAGCGTTTTCTTGTCTTGGGTTTGCCAGTATAGGTAATCTTCCCAAGCATTATCTGTAAATACAATCTTTCGATCATTCGTCATTATTTAATTCTCGAACGGTTGTATTTCCGGCTTCGAGTTGAGCAATGGATTCAGCCAATCTTTCAGCGTTTTTAGGCGAGCTCATTAGGTGCAAGGTTTCTTGCATTGAATTAAAATGATCAAGAGACATTACCACGGCATCTTCTGAATCTCGTCTGGTTATTACCGTAACATCAGAATCGTCTACCACTCTATCGAGCACAGACTTAAGGCTATTTCTGGCCTCAGTAAAAGAAACAATATTCATCACTTATTTACCCTGTTGTTTTTGGATATGTTTAATCTTTCAATATACACAGAATAGTTAATCATTCATGAATTAACTATTGTACATGTTCCGCTTGTTGTACATGTTATCTCAGAGGTTACACATGATCAACTTATGGTACATGTCACTCACTGTAAATCTGCAGAGTGTTACTGACTCAAAATGCTATTTACTTAAAGATCGGCCCAACGGCGCGAAGTAACCTTGCAGCGCTTGATAAATCTCTTTGCGATGCGTGAGGTCTGGATAGAGGGGGAACATATCCGGTTTGGTCGTGCCATCGACTAAGTAAGAATTCTCGATATCTGAGCAGGACTCAATCGTAGCTTCAAAGGCACGCGCCATCATTTCTGTGGGTAGTGAGAAGTAGCGGGCAGACGTCGCTTTGTCGGCAATAACACTGCGTGCAACGTAGTCGTGTTTATCTAGGTTGTTGTCACTGAGTAGTGTGGCATCGAACACAGACATCAAACTCTCGTTTAATGGATGAGGTCGCACCTTTCTATCGTGTAGCCAACAGTCACTGGCGAACAAGATGTGTTTTTTGGGGCCAGAGGTATCGCCGATTTCAAACGCCTTCTCAGCGATATAGTGGTCAAACGCATGCCAAAACTCGTGAGCGAGCGCACCAGCTCCTGCATTCTTAGCGAGGGCTAACTCTCTTTGATTTGGTGCGTAGTGTGCTTGTACGCCTTTTCTTCCGCCACTGCCGAAAGCTAAGCCTAATGTGCCGCGAAGGCCAATTGCTTCTGGTGGCAAAGCCAGGATGTAAGCCAAGTCGGCTAACGAGTCGAATATCAGATTCGCGGCTAGCTCTTTCTCTTCTTTCGTTACCCAAGCGCCCACACGGATGCTGCCCATACCGAAGGTCTGTTTGATGTCCATGAATGACACCTGATCGCCATGTCGGTAGTCTGGGCCTTTGCGCGTTTTGTATTTAAAGTGGGTTAACTTCAAAGGGGTCCTTGGAGAAAGATGTTAGGTGGAAATAAAGGTGTTCGGTGGAAATAAAGATGTTAGATGAGAATTAAGTGGAGCATTCTTATCGGATGCTGGGCATTGAGTCATATTCTTTAAACTACACCGTTATGAACAGTATTTATGAACGAAAGTTAGCACCTTTGTGAGTAAATTACCGAACAAAATGAGTTAGATTGTGTTCGAAAGCTTCCCATGAGGTTGGGCTACCTTCGTGGGTCAGTGGAAACAGCGGCTTATTTGGCTTGGCATAGCTTAAACGATGTAGCCTCTGCGTGACATGATAGCTGTCTAGCCCAGAAATAGTGACTAAATCTAACGCTTCTAAATCTAGGTAGCCGTCCGGCATCACGGCACGTTTTGGCGCGTGAATTGTAATAACTTCACCAATCAACATTTGAGTTTGGTTACTTTCAATTGTGATTTGTTCTTTGAAAGCCAAGCCTATTTTCAGAGGACTTTCCAAGACAAACGGAGCAGGGAACACATCATCGTAATAGGACGTGAGACCGACCGCGTTAAACTCTGAGATTGATTTAGGATAACGAGCGGAAGTTTGGTGGGCTTTTTGAACAAAGCCCGCACCGATGCTGTTGATGGTGAAGTGTCGAGTTTCTTGGATGTTCTCTAATGTATGACGGCGACTTTCTGCAGGTCGGACGATGAAGCCAAACAAGGGGGGATTTGACCCTAGGTGAACCACAGAACTCACCACAGCAAGATTTTCTAGCCCTTGTTTATCGCAGGTGCCAATAAGGTTGGCGCTTTTGAACCCCGATAAGGAGTTAATTAAACGAGCGCGCTCACGTTGATCCATTGCTTGGATATCTTGTCTTGAAAGGGTCATTTCCTTCATATTTTCTCTTCTTCTCACTTTTATTTCGACGACTTGTTCACTAACCAATTCATATTTACGCAGAAGCATCCTCTATCGATCAGCAGAGTGGTTAGTTTGGGCGTGGGCAGCCCGTCTCTTTTATCTCTGCTACGGCACAACGGGCGAGATCCTTTGCATAGATTTACCTATGTTGACGTCGCTTTACATCACAGGAGCTAAAGTAATGATGTCGTCTTTATGAGTGTTAAAAAATGAAATCAATCCGCAATATCATCTGGGCAATGATTGCCACAATGTCAGCCTTTTGGTTTGCGATGGAACCGCAACTCTTCGCTTCAAACAACGTATTTGAATGGCGCTCTGCCTTGATTTAGTACTCGGGTATTTTGTCTCTGATGTTAATGTCTATCACCATGATTTTGGCGATGCGTTTGCCTATGGTTGAGAATTGGCTCAACGGTATGGATAAAGCGTATCGAGTCCACAAATGGCTAGGTATAGGCGGCGTAGCACTGGGTGTGACACACTGGTTGTGGTACCAGATCCCTAAGTGGCTAGTGATGTCTGAAGTGTTGGCTAAGCCTGTTCGACACGATGGTTCAGGCCCTGCAAGAACATTGTCTGGTTGGGAAGCATGGGTCAATGGACTCCACGGCTTTGCTGAAAACATTGGAGAGTGGGGCTTTTACCTATTACTTGTTTTACTGGTGGCGTCGTTGTGGGCGGCTGTGAAATACAAACCGTTTAAACTGTCACATCGTTTTATGTCGGTCGCGTACCTATTGATCGCTTTTCACTCAGTATTACTTCTCAAACATGCCTATTGGGGCGAACCAATTTACTACCTAACAGTGGCATTTGCTTTGGTTGGGTCTGTTGCGGCGATTTACAGTTTATTGGGCTTTGTAGGGCGTCGTAATCGTCACTCTGCTTCTGTCGTTTCCATTCGCTACTTTCCCAAAGCTGAAGTGATGGAGTTAGTGCTAAAGCCAAGTTCATCATGGCGAGGACACAAAGCAGGGCAGTTCGCATATCTGCGTTTTGGTAATGAAGATCCTCATCCGTTTACTATTGTTTCAGGTAGCGAAGACTCAGAACTGCGTTTCTTGATTAAAGAGTTGGGTGATTTTACTAATGGGTTAGTTGAGCGAGTAAAGGCGGGCGATGCGGTTACGGTGGAAGGGCCTTATGGTCGACTTGAGTTTGACCTAAACAAGCCACAGATTTGGATTGCTGGTGGTGTCGGAATAGCGTCGTTTTTTGCAACGCTTGAAGCGCTCAAAACAGAGAAAACTCATCCTCGAATTGAACTGTTTTACTGTACTCGCGGTGTCGATGAGCATTTAGTCGATGAATTATGGCACCTTGCGCATCAAGTCGGTGTGAAGCTGAACGTAATAGATACCTTGCACTCTCCGCGATTAAATGCAGAGAGAATCGCGAGTCAATGTGGTGATCTAAACGTTTATGAGTTGTATTTTTGTGGGCCAGAGTTGTTCTCAACGTCGCTTAAAAAAGAACTCGATGCGTACAAGTTTAATGTTGACCAGAATTATCACGAAGAGCTGTTTGTGATGCGTTAAAAAGGCCGAATGAGGTATCAATAGCGTCAAGTTTGGCTCTTCGTTGCGGGGTTAAGGCAGCGGTTGGATTTGGTGTTATTGATACTTAACGACAAGCTCTAATTAAAAAGGCAAAAGTTACTCAATTTTTTATTGCAGCGGTTTGCTATTGAGCGATACCATGTACGGCTGTTTTATTGGTAAAGATTGCAAAATGTCAGATGAAAAGCTCGCGCTAGAGTGGATGCGTCAACAAGCGCATAGAATTGATCCATATGTTATAAATCCATCATTTGATGAATGCGTTGAGTTGCTTGAGCCTGCCTTTAAGAAGGGCAAGAGTGTCGCGCAGCTAAAATATCTATTATCAGAAGCGGATCGCCGAGCTGGCGCTGCCGAGCGTAAACACGCCGCTTTAAAGTTCGCCAAAGAAAAAAGCCCAAAGGCAGGCCAAAACCTTCGCCTTCAAAGCAAGCTTCAACAAGTTCAGTTGGCATTAAAGTTAGCGACGGGCGATAACAACATGACCATATCGCAGTTCTGTTCTGAGTATGATGTCAGTAAGCGAGACGGCAACGAAGCGTGGAATGAAAAGCTGGTTGAGCAGAATAATAAGAAGTGATTTTTTCGATGTCTTATACTGTCTCACTGAGGCCCGATAAGATTTACTTGATCGTGAAAATTTGTTCATAAAGTCATTTCAAACCCTATCAATAAATGTTGTTCCACTGTATTTCAAAAGCCTGAAAAGCATCTTTTCTTCTCAGGCTTTGCGAACAGCTAGTCACTCATCTTTTTCGTCTTAACCGTAAACCACAGCTAAAAGTATCGATGAGCGAATATCAGATATTAAGGTCGAATGTTGTTGAAGCTGACCTTCTTAGTTCCATCGTCTAGGTTCTCCAACTTAACCACGTCCCCTTGATAGTAATACGGTTCCATTGGCATATTGCTGTTGGTCGGTCTTGCGTAGTGCAATACAGCCAGTTTAGCGTCAACTTGCTGAGCATATAAATAGCCAATCAGCGCATGTTCAAATTGGTGATAGCCATTGCCCCAATGGAAAGCTTTAGTTCGCTTAGGAGCAAGCCCAACGCCACCATATTTGTGGTCGACCCATACATCATGAAAGGTCGGTAGGGTGTATTGCAGGACGTCTTTCATTGAACCATCGACCAGCGAAACCGTCATGGCCGCTTGATCAAGCTCAGCCCACTCCCATGATGACGCCCACTGACTGTGCGGTCTGCTTTGCCAGCCCGTGATATCTTGCCCTTGCCACATTTTCTGAAGTCGCTCACCAAAGTAGTTAGATACATTGGCAAAGTCTTTCTGATATTGCGCCTGATCCAGAGTGTGTTTCATGCCGTCTAAACCAAACTCCGACCAATCGGAATTATCTAATGCATGACCGGTTAGATAGGTCATCCAATATGCTTTGATGGTGTGCCCAAAATCGTTGTGATTGGCATTCGGCATCATCGCAGCTTTATCGTGAATAGCCCCGTAGAAGCGTTGTTCATCTTCAGAATGGTATTGGTCAATCATGGCTTGCGTGAGCCAGTTTAAGTCATCAAGCCATTTTGATTTGATGGGCTCTTTGAGCAGAGGAGCGACTAATAACAGGTAGCCGTTTATTTGATCAAGTTGCGCGACCAGTTCGCGTCGTTTTGCACTGCCATCTTCACCGTCAGCAAGTACCCAAGCAAGACCACTGTTGTCGCTAAGTCGATATTTATCAAAGATAAAAGCTTGTTGGGCGATGAGTGCTTCTTCTACCTTTTTGTCTTGGGTCAGGTAGTAGTACATGGCAAGGCCAACTAATGCATACGCTTGATCTTGAGAGGTACGCTGCTGCCAATCCTGGCCTGCTTTTCCCTCTTTTGTGTAGCCGATAAAGCCACCATTTTGCTTATCTTCTAGCTGATCAATGATGTAGTAGGCACCTTGTTTGGCAAGCGCTAAAGCCTGCTTATCACCAGTAAGGTGGTAGAGCACGCCGTAGGCATAGGTTTGGCGTGATTTCATGCGTGTAAACTCCTTGCCAAAGTGCGGAGTGATCCAGCCTTTGTTCAATTCAGGACACACATCAGATACATCGAGCAAGGTACCATCATCACAGCGGAAAGTAGGGAAGTTGCCTACCGGTTCCCCCTGGGCGCTAGGCATTAGCCAATAAGGTGCAAGCCCTTTAGAAGCATGATTGATCCAGTCTTCTCCAGTGGGAAGAGTGACATTGGCAGATACAGTGAAACTGGCCACGCTGAGTAATGCGATCGTTGCTCGTAACATGATGTTTATCTTAATGATTTGAATTTCGTTGAATATAAACAATCACATCTGCACATTGTGATTCGGTGATCACAATCGACCAAATTATTAAGGTTTAAATAAAGGCTCACAGACTGGTGAGCCTTGAAAGGGTGTCTTGTATTTTATACAGGCTTTCCCGCCTCATCTTCTTCAACCACATCGGTTTCTAAGCTTGCCTCTGCTAGCCATTTTTGTATTGATGGGCTGTTGAGCACGCGTTGTTGATACTGTGATGCCTTTTCGGAAAGTTGGATGCCATAGGTTTCTACACGTAAAGCCACAGGTGCAAACATCGCATCGGCAATCGACCATTCACCAAATAACCAACCTTTTGGATATTGTTCCATTTGCGTCGACCATATGGCATCAATACGAGCGATGTCTTTCAATGCTTCTTCACTCAAAGCAAGCTTTCGTTGAGCGCGGCAGTTCATCGGCATTTCATTTCTGACGGCGAAAAATCCAGAGTGCATCTCTGCAGAAATTGCTCGGGCATGGGCGCGTTCTTTCACTGAGCTAGGCCACGCTGCACCGTTCAAGTGGGCGTCGTTAACGTATTCGAGAATGGCCAATGAATCCCACACCGCAACGTCGCCGTCAACTAGGGTTGGAACCTTGGCCGTTGGCGTCACTTTCGCCAGAGTGTCGTAAAAATCAGAGGTGAATAGCTTGAGCTTGATGACTTCTGCATTGAGGTTGTAGTTATCGAATATTAGCCATGCGCGCAGTGACCAAGTTGAGTAGTTCTGGTTTCCAATATAAAGCTGCATAGTTGCTTCCTTGCGTTTAGTGGGTATGTATTGAGCCTAGGGGCATGCATTTGAGCTTAGGGGATTGTATTGCGGCGTACTAACGGATAATTTTGATGCAATACATTAATAAAAACGATGGGTGGTGATTTCAATATGGATATTGATGCTTTGCGAGGTTTTCTCGCGTTTGTGGAAACCAGTAGTTTCACACGTGCAGCGAAACAGATAAATCGCACCCAATCGGCATTCAGTGCTCAGATGCGTAAGTTGGAAGAAGAACTCAACGTCACTCTTTTCCAAAAAGAAGGGCGTAACTTAATACTCACTGAAGCAGGCTTAGCGCTGCGTTCTCATGCCGAACAGTTGGTCGCGCTCCACAATACAGCCCTCAAGCAAGTAAAGCGTTACGAAGACAAACAACCTCTGCGACTCGGCTGCCCTGAAGACTACAACGACACTATTCTGCCAAAAGTGATTCGCCTGTTGCAGAAAGCAGAACCCACCTGTTCTATTCAAATATTTAGCCTGCCGAGCATTACGCTCAGAGAGTGGTTGGATGATGGCCGTTTAGATGCGGCGATTGTCACTCGAGCGCCCGACAGCGAAGAGGGGCATTGGCTCACCAGTGATATTGGGGTTTGGATTAGTAGCCCTGATTATGCGTTTGATGGTTCCAAGCCTGTTCCATTAGCTTTGTTTCAAACGGACTGTAAATATCACGCTGCAGCAGTGAATGGTTTAACTAAGCAGGGCACGCCTTATCAGTTATTGGTGTGCAGTAATACCGCTTCTGCACAACGTGCCATCGTCAAAGCGGGTTTGGCCATTGGTGCGATGGGTAAACTGAGCGTGACTTCAGATTTGAGAATCCTCGATGATATGCCACCGTTGCCTTCGGTCGATATTGTGCTGATCCTAGCGAGTAAGCATCATCCGGTATTGGATAAAGAGGTACTCAATCAGCTTGTGGAGTTAGACTCCAATTAGATTTTTGCTCGGTGAGGGTAATGTTGAGTGCGGAACTAAAATAGATAGGCCGAAAACATTGCGTTTATCGGCCTTATTTTTATGGAAGACTGAACGTGAGTTAAGAAAGCTTGAACTTGCTTAACTCACCGTGCAAATCTCCGGCTTTCACTGTCAGCTCATTACTGATTGCTACTGATGATGTCATGGTGCCCATCACTTCCACAGCGGTGTCATTGATGATCACTACATTGCGGTTAATCTCTTCTGATACTGAGCTTTGCTCTTCAGCCGCGGACGCAATCTGATTGTTCATGTCGTTAATCACTTCAATCGCTTGGTTGATTTCAGATAGTGCTAGATGTGCTGCTTGGGTTTCCCCTTTGGTGTCATTCGCTTGCTTCTGGCTTTGCTCCATCAATATCACGATAGATTGAGTCTCTTGCTCTAGGCGAGCCAGCATCGAGCGAATCTCTTCTGTCGAACCTTGAGTGCGATTTGCGAGGTTACGCACTTCATCTGCCACGACAGCAAAGCCTCGTCCTGCTTCACCCGCACGTGCTGCCTCAATAGCGGCATTAAGCGCAAGTAAGTTGGTTTGTTCTGCAATACCACCAATCTCGCTCAAGATACCCTGAATAGCGGTGCTCGAATCGACCAAATTTTGCGTTTGTTGCTGTGCGTCATTTACCTGCACAGCCAAGCTGTCTACAGCGCTGGCGGCATTGTCCATGCGTGTCATGCCATTGAGACTGTTGCTTTGTACTTGGCTTGCTGCTGCGGCTGCTTGAACGGCTGAGCTTGCCACTTCTTGCGCTGTCGCACTCATTTCATTAATGGCTGTGGCAAGTGAGTTCACCTCGTTAACCTGAGAGTTCAACTGGTCACGTGAAACTTCCGCACGAGCTTGACCTTCTGTTGCGTTTTTATCTACTTGGTCGGCCGTTACCATAACGGTAAGTAGCATCTCTTGCATACGAGATAGGAAAGTATTGAACCAGTGTGCAAGCTGAGCGGTTTCATCTTTTCCTTTCACTTCAATGCGGTAAGTTAAGTCGCCTTCGCCTTGTGCTGCATCTTTAAAGCGCTCCACTAAGTTGTTTAGAACCTTGCCCAGAGAATTGGCAATGAATGCCATTGAGGCAATGCCTAGAATAGCTGCGATGATCCCCGCCCACACACCTTTTTCAAGTGCTTTTGAATTCTGTGCATCACTCCATTGTGTGTAGTCGTCGACGCTTTTTGTAAGGTGACTACTGGGAACTGACACCATGACTACCCATGGCGCATCACTCGTATCAATGGCTGTTATTGCGTACTCATCGCCGCCGAAATTAACAAGACCAGCCCCTTCTCGCTTAGCGATAGATTGAATTGTCGACCATTCGGATTCCAATTCAGAAGAGACTCTTTTACCCACCATGTTTCCAGCTCGGCTGTTGGCGAGAGTTATGCCTTTCCATGATGTAATAAGGATTTTTCCTTCGCCATCAAACAAGTTACGTGCAAGCAATTCGCTTTGGCTTTGAAGCTCAAACAAAGACAAGTCAAAGCCAATTGAGCCAATGATTTTCCCGTCTTGTTTGATTGGTTGGCTGATGGTAGTGATGAGCTCTTGCTTGCCGCGAACTGGATAGAAATAGGGTTCCATCACAAATGTCTTACCGGTTTGGTATGGCATTAAGTGCCAGTCGTCTTTGCGCTCACCGTTGCTGTTGAGTTCGGTATTGCTGAAGCTCTCCATTGCGACGGCGTCAAAGCTGTTCTGATCATTTGGAGAGAAGAAAGGCGCAAGGTAGCCCTGACTGTTAAAGCCTAATTCGGTGTCCAAGCTGATCTCGTTATTCAGATCGGTTTGTTGTGGCCAAGTCTTGTTCTCCCAAACCATGTAGCCAGCAAATACAGCTTTGTTTTGTGCTTCCAATGCGGCAGTAAACTGTTTAACGATAAGGTCTGCGCTTGCGTTGGTTTCTGAACTTAACTCAATAATGGATCGTGCTTGCTTAAGGTTTGCTAGTACAGGATCAAGTTGGTTGGCAATGTTCAAACCTTGTTGAATGGCTGTGTTTTGTAAATCTGTCGTTGTGGCGTCTGTCAGCTGCGTCTTTACTTTTTCAGTGACTTGTTTGTTCACATCGGTAAAGGCGCTGGTGGTCATGCCCATTGCGATCAACAGAGTGAAAGCCATCGCTCCACCTGCACTCACCGCAATTCGCGTACGTATACTGTTAAACATAAGATCCCTGTAGCCAAATAGTGGTAGTTTTCCAGAGATTTTAAACAAGATAAGTGAATGGAAAATTCAAAATAATGAACACAAAAAGAATAGGGTGATCAAAATTATAAATAGGATTGCATAGTGCTCAGATTTATATCTTTTGGGCGTGTTCTATAAGGCAAGGAAATGGCCGTAATTATTTCATTAGCTATTTGTATTCATTGATCTTTTAAATTTATTGATGATATTTATTTGTCGGTAAATCAAGAAGTTGTAGTTTGAGAGTGTCCTGAATATGGATTACTCATTACGTGACTTTGCTCACGCTTTAATTTAATCCCAAGCGCATTATATCCACTTGTAAAGTGTGTATTTATGCGTTGCATGTTCAATCTGAGGAACCAAATCATTGTGCATGTTTTATTGAAGAATCCCCAAGCTCTTTAGCTTTCGATAAATGGTATTGCGGCTGATGCCGAGTATTCGAGATGTCTTGCTGATGTTGCCTTGGTTCGCTTGATACGTTTGCAGCAAGGTTTCTTCAACGGTACTTCTTAAATCGTTACTCGCTGTACCTTTGATGGCATTAGGAGTCATTAGTTGATGCTGATTATCGTGTGCTAACGACGTGAGATGTTGAGCAAGGTGGCTAGGTACATGTTCTAGCGTGAGCTGTGGTTCATCACTCGCGAGTAGGGCGGCGACCTTAAGTAAATTATCTAACTCGCGAATATTGCCTGGCCAAGAATAGGCGCACAGTAAGCTCATTAAGTGCGGGCAGATTGTCTGTTCGTCTTCGGTATATTTACGATGAATGTGTTCGATTAGGGCGTGCTTGTCTTGTCGGTGTTGCAAGCTTGGCAGAGTAAAAGCCAAGCCATTCAGGCGGTAAAAGAGATCTTGTCTAAATTCCCCCGTAGCGACCAACTGTTCTAGGTTTTTATGAGTTGCGGCGATGATCTGACAATCGACTTGATAGCTCTGATTTGAGCCAACAGGCACTACGGATTTGTCTTGCAGAACATGCAGCAATCGACATTGAGCCTCCAATGGCATGTCGGCGATCTCATCTAGAAACAGAATTCCCTTGTCTGCTTGGCGGATCTTACCTTGGAAACCTTTGTGGCTTGCGCCAGTAAACGCGCCCGGTGCGTAACCAAACAGTTCTGATTCGATAAGATCTTTCGGTAGCGCGCCACAATTCACCGCCACGAGAGGCGACGATTTGCGTTGGCTCTGTTTGTGTAATGCTTTAACAAATTCGCCTTTTCCGACCCCTGTTTCTCCTAGGATTAATAGGCTGATTCCTTTGTCGATAACTTTGTTGGCTTGCTGCCAAGCGTGTTCTATCTGTTGTTCGCCATGGTGCAGATCACACGATTCTGAAATGGAGCGCGTGCGTTTGGTGGTTGTTTGTTTGAGATGCAGTTTCTCAAACACAAAGGGCGTGTCTAATGAGGTTCGGTTGAAGAGGGTATCTATGCATTCGCCGACGATCGAGGTTTGATCCAGCAGCTGAGAGGCGACCTGATTGTGCGCCACTACCTCACCGGCTTCATTGGCTATTACTATCCCTTGCCAACCACTGTGTAATAACGATTTTTCACACGCGAGGTCAATACGAGTGGTGCCTTGTGGGATATGACTCAGTAGCTGGTTCTCAACAAGCTGAACCATATTTTGAACCAGCAATTGGACAGAACTGTCGTGTTGTTGCTGCTCGCTGGTGATGTCCAATATGCCAACCATTTGACCTTGATGGTCGAACACAGGGCTTGCTGAGCAACTGATAAATCGGTGCTGGTGGATGAAGTGTTGTTCGCCAATGATGGATACTGGCTTGGCTTCAACAATGGCGGTGCCAATCGCGTTGGTGCCTTTCAGTTGTTCCTGCCAACAGGCTCCAGAGCTGAGTGCAATTGATGTCAGCTTCTCCTTAAACCGCTCCTGTCCCCAACTCGCCAGAATCACCCCTTCAATGTCGGTCAGAATCAAACGACTGTCGGTGCGTGCAAACATCTGATTAAACAAAGGCAGCGCATTACGTTCGACGATGTTGATTAAGTCAGAAGATTGATGTCGTCGCTGCTTAAGAATCGATTGTGGCAGGCGAATGTCTTCGGGAAGTCGTCTCTGTTTTAGCCCCGCTTCTGTGCTGCGGTGCCAAGAGGATGAAAGCCAATCTGAGGTGTTTGCTTGTTGAAGGTGCATGACTGTTCCATGTCGTAACAGTGAGGGTGTACCAATTTGGAACAGTTGAACACTGGTGTGGTTTCCAGACGTCCGTTCAATGCCAACTCACTTTGGGTTGTAAACGTTTGGTAATCATAGTTTTACAATTTATTAACAACAAGTTTTGAAGTTCTGGCGTGTGATTTGCGTTGTTACTGTTGTGAAGAAAACACGAAGTATCAGTGTTTTAAACAGAAAGCATAAACATGGTGGCTCTCTTCTTACGAGCTTTCTTCTCACGTGATCTCTTCTCAAGAGAAGCCGCCATGCTAGCTCGACAACATAAGCTCAATAACGAATGAACAACGATTAAAAATCTAAGAAGGATCTAACTATGATTTACGCACAGCCGGGTAGTGATAACGCAGTGGTGAACTTTAAAGCGCAATACGATAACTTTATCGGTGGCGAGTGGGTGAAGCCTGTCAGCGGCGAGTATTTTGATAACACTTCCCCAGTGAATGGTCAGGTGTATTGCCAAGTAGCACGCTCAACAGAGGCCGACATTAGCTTGGCACTTGATGCGGCGCATGCTGCTCGTGCTAGTTGGGCTTCGACCAGTGTGACTGAGCGCTCCAACATCCTACTTAAAATTGCTGACCGTATTGAAGCGAACCTTGAAGAAATCGCAGTCGCCGAGACGTGGGAAAACGGCAAGCCTGTGCGTGAAACTTTGGCAGCAGACATTCCTTTGGTTGTAGATCACTTCCGTTACTTTGCGGGCTGTATTCGAGCGCAAGAAGGCAGCGCAGCAGAGCTAGATTCAAACACCGCAAGCTACCACTTCCCAGAACCTATTGGTGTGGTGGGGCAGATCATTCCTTGGAACTTCCCTATTTTAATGGCGGCTTGGAAACTGGCTCCAGCACTTGCTGCGGGTTGTTGTGTGGTGATGAAACCCGCCGAGCAAACACCGACATCGATTTTGGTGATGATGGAGAAGATCGCTGATCTTCTACCTGCAGGCGTAGTCAACATTGTGAATGGTTTTGGTAGCGAAGCAGGTCAAGCATTAGCAACTAGCGATCGTTTGGCGAAGTTGGCGTTTACTGGCTCAACAGAAGTCGGCCACCACATCTTGAAATGTGCGGCTGAAAGCTTGATTCCATCAACGGTAGAGCTTGGAGGTAAGTCTCCAAATATCTACTTCCCAGACATCTTTAACCATGAAGACGAATACCTCGATAAGTGTGTCGAAGGCATGTTGCTTGCGTTCTTCAACCAAGGTGAAGTGTGTACTTGTCCATCACGTGTGTTGATTCATGAATCGGTATACGACAAGTTCATCGCAAAGGTAGTCGAGCGTGCTCAAACTATTAAACAAGGTAACCCGTTAGATACCGATACTCAGGTGGGCGCACAAGCTTCTAAAGAGCAGTTCGATAAGATTCTGAGTTACCTAGAAATCGGTCGTCAAGAAGGTGCGAAAGTGCTAACAGGTGGTGAAATTGCGCAACAACCAGATGATCTCGGCAACGGTTATTACATTCAGCCAACCATGCTGGAAGGGCACAATAAGATGCGCGTATTCCAAGAAGAGATCTTTGGCCCTGTTATCGCAGTAACGACGTTTAAAGACGAAGCGGAAGCGTTAGAAATCGCTAACGATACCGAGTATGGCTTGGGTGCAGGCGTATGGACGCGTGATGCAAACCTAGCGTATCGCATGGGGCGCAACATCGAAGCGGGGCGTATTTGGGTGAACTGTTACCACGCTTATCCAGCACATGCCGCGTTCGGTGGTTATAAGAAATCAGGCATTGGTCGTGAGACACATAAAATGATGCTCGATCACTACCAAAACACCAAGAACCTGTTGATCAGCTACGATACTAATCCGTTGGGTTTCTTCTAATACTGGTTCTTTCTAAAAGTATGAGAATGAATCATAGGTACAAAGAATAACTAACAACGCAGTTGGCTTAATTAAGAAAAATAAAAAGTGAAAGCAAAACGCCCAATTCAATTGAGTTGGGCGTTTTTATGTTTGAATTGGTCTAGCTTTTCGAAAAGAAGATCTCGGGCTTGTGGACTGGGCCATAGTTGCCTTCTAGCTGAGTAAGCTCTAATCCTTGCTTTCCTATCAGAGAGCCGACCAATTGGCGGTTAAACGGGTAGCTGTCGGGGTTGTTAATATACTCTTCAACATCTATCCATTTAGCTTCTGCAATTTCATCAGTGTCTTGAATCGCGATATCTTGAGTTTGAGCGATAAGGTGACAAATAAAGTAGAGGTTTGATTTGCCAAACTGATACGGGTGTCTTGTCGCCATGCCAACCACCGAAACGAATGTGGCTTCGATACCTGTCTCTTCCAAGGTTTCTCGAACAACCGATTCCTCAATACCTTCACCCAACTCAATATGGCCGCCAGGTAACTTGTAGCCAGTCATACCGTACTCTTTAATCATCAGCACTTGGTTGTGTTCGTTGGTGATCAACGCGCCAGCACCCAAGGTGTGGGTAGGGATGAAAGGCACAAACTCTACAATCTCGGATTTATGGATCAGCGTAATTTCGTCTTCCAAACAATTGTGAAACACAAAGCCAAGCTCAGTCGCCACCGGAATAAGGTGCGAGAGTGAAATAGGTAAACTAATCCAAATGATGCCTTTGTTATTCTGCTTTGAAAATTCGGTGATCTGGCTAAGTTCGGCATTGAATGAGTCAGCATCGTGAGGGGCTGTTGCTGGGTCAATGATGATGCCGTTAAATTTGTCGAGCGTAAATTCCACGAGTGATCCTTTATTATTTTTGATTTATTGGGAGTCGAGCATAGGTGGAGCTTATAACATCTTAAGGGCTGATAACACCTGCACTGCTTGTGATATTTAGATTGTCTGTATCACCTTGAGAGAAAGGACAGTCGCGGGTGAAAGTGGAAAAGGTAGGAGAGTGCATAGCGGGCGGCTTGGAACAAAAATTGCGCTAGAAACAAAAAACTGCGCTTGGAAGCCAAAGCGCAGTCTTGAAATAGGGTCTATGGCAGCTCGATCTTAGCGAACATAGTTAGCGTCAACACTTACGTACCAGTGTTGCAGTTTGCCGTCGGCCTTTTTGATCCACAAATCGTTGGTGTAGCTCTCGATCTTACCGTTAACTGTTAAGTTGAATGTGTTCTCGTCGAATTCACCAAGCTTCACGAACTGGTCTGTGGTAACTAGGAACGGGTCCATGTCGTCCACGCCAACCACATCTGAAATCACATAGTAGTGGTAAGTCAGTGGCTTGCTCGCATCATTCGGGTTGCTGCGGTACGCCACAAGCTTGAATGGTTCCGTTAATGGAACGTCGAGCGTTTGCTTGTCCATGGTCGCTGGAATCGGGATAAACAGCCAAGCGGTAAACAGACCGCTCAATAAAACCATCAGGAAGAAAAGAGTCTTAATTGCTTTCATAGCAACCTTCAAAATAGGTGATGTTGAAGGCGCTATGGTAACAGGTTTGATTTGTTGATTGTAAGAGTATGAATAAGTGAAGGTGACACCTGTCTGTTAGGAAATTTGAACGAATTGACACACTGTTCATAAGTCATTATCTACACTAGTGCGAGTGACCTTGCGACAGGTTTATCATCACAACACCAGCCGCAACGAATAACATGCCGATCCACACCATGGTATCGAGGTGCTGGCGGTAAACGAACGTAGAAATCAGACTCACTGTCACGATAGCTAAACCTGCCCACAAAGAGTGAACCACACCAACTGGCATCCCTTTCATAGCTTGGCTCAAAAATAGAAATGCCGCCAAGTGTCCTGAAATCACCAATAAAGCAGGGATAGGTTTAGATAAGCTGAAACCGTCGGTTGCTTTAAGTGCTACGTGAGAAAGTGCTTCTGCCATCACGCCCATCATTAAGAAAAACCAGCTCATAGTCGTACCTTTAGTTGTATTGTTTTGTTGGTATAGCGGGATGTTTGAAAGAGTGAATCGTTGTTGCTGCTATTGAGTTACAGCGGACTAGCCCAAATAGCAGGCACAAAAAAGCCCGCACCTCACGCTTTTGCAAGGTGCGGGCTAAATTCATCTGGCTACTTGTTTAAGTAAGCTGCGTGGAACTCAATGTGTTCATCAATAAAGCTAGAGATGAAGTAGTAGCTGTGGTCGTAACCTGGCTGCATACGTAGCTCTAAATCGGCATTAGTTACCTTAGCCGCTTCGACTAATTGCTCAGGTTTAAGCTGCTCAATTAGGAAGTTGTCCGCTTCGCCTTGGTCAACCAACATTGGCAGCTTAGTGCCATTGGTTTTGAGAAGCTCAGAGGCATCGTAGTGTTTCCACTCTTCAATATCTAAGCCTAGATATTGGTTGAATGCTTTCTGTCCCCAAGGGCATTGCATTGGGTTGGTGATTGGGCTGAATGCCGAGATAGAACGGTAGCTATCTTCGTTCTTGATGCCAATCGTTAGGGCACCGTGTCCGCCCATGCTGTGACCAGAAATCGATTTCACAGATGTTACTGGGAAGAAAGATTCAATCAGCGCTGGGAGCTCTGTTACCACGTAATCGTACATGTGGTAATGGCTGTCCCATGGTGCTTGAGTGGCATTCACATAGAAGCCTGCACCTTGGCCGAGATCGTAGCTTTCATTGTCGGCAACGCCTTCGCCACGTGGGCTTGTATCGGGTGCAACAATAGCGATGCCTTGCTCAGCCGCAGCTTTGAACGCGCCGGCTTTTTGCATGAAGTTTTCATCGGTACAGGTCAAGCCTGATAACCAATACAAAACAGGAACTGGGTTTTCTTTGCTTGCGTTAGGCGGCAAGAAAATCGCAAAACGCATGTTGCAGTCAAGCGTTGCAGAAAAGTGGGTGTATTGTTTGTGCCAACCACCAGCAACCTTTGCTTGGCTAATGTTTTCGATTGTCATCTATTGTGCTCCGTTAGGTTGATGGTTTTGGGGAATAACATGTCTATATCATTTAAAGTTTCACCACCCACCGGGCAGGAGGTGGTGAAGACAGTTTCGCTCTGATGTTTAAGTCAGAACTGTGGTCTCGACACCTAAGTGCCGAGACCAAGGAGAATTACTTATCCATATGTAGAACAGTACGGATAGATTCACCTTTGTGCATTAGGTCGAATGCTTCGTTTACGTCTTGCAGACCCATTGTGTGAGTGATGAACTCTTGCAGACCAAACTCACCTGCCATGTAACGGTTAACGATTTCTGGAAGCTCAGAGCGGCCTTTAACACCACCGAAAGCAGAACCACGCCATACACGACCAGTCACTAGTTGGAATGGACGAGTTGAGATCTCTTGACCTGCACCTGCAACACCAATGATTACTGATTCGCCCCAACCTTTGTGACAGCACTCAAGTGCTTGACGCATTACGTTTACGTTACCGATACACTCGAAAGAGTACTCAACACCGCCGTCTGTCATCTCAACGATAACGTCTTGGATTGGCTTGTCGAATTTAGTTGGGTTGATGCAGTCAGTTGCGCCAAGCTGTTTTGCTAGCTCGAATTTGCTCTCGTTGATATCTACACCGATGATGCGGTCAGCACCAGCCATGCGAGCACCAATGATTGCAGAAAGACCGATACCACCTAGGCCGAATACAGCAACGTTGTCGCCTTTTTCAACTTTAGCTGTGTTCAGTACCGCGCCCATACCCGTTGTTACACCACAACCTAGAAGACAAACTTCTTCAAGTGGTGCTTCTTTGCTTACTTTCGCTAGTGAGATTTCTGGAAGTACTGTGTACTCAGAGAAAGTCGAGCAGCCCATGTAATGGAAAATCGTTTCGCCATTAATAGAAAAGCGGCTTGTACCGTCTGGCATTAGGCCTTTACCTTGCGTTTCACGAACGGCTTGGCACAGGTTAGTTTTACCAGATTTACAGAATTTACATTCGCCACATTCAGCGGTGTAAAGTGGGATAACGTGGTCGCCAATCTCAACACTTGTAACGCCTTCGCCGATCATCTCAACGATACCGCCACCTTCGTGACCAAGAATTGAAGGGAAGATACCTTCTGGATCGTCACCTGATAATGTGAATGCGTCAGTGTGACAAACACCAGTAGCAACGATGCGAACTAGAACCTCACCAGCTTTAGGAAGTTGTACATCAACTTCTTCCATTTTTAGTGGCTCGCCAGCTGCCCATGCAACCATTGCTTTTGATTTGATATGAGTTTGACCAGGTTTAATTTCGATTGTCATTGGATGTTTCCTATATATGTCAGTACAGCGGATAACCGTGCAATTAAATTCAACCCGTTAAGCGTAGTTGAGCTTAATTGTTTCCGCTCTCTCGTTTTGTTGGAGCTAGTATAGGTGTGAGTGCATGCTTTGATAATCCCCTTAAATAGAAAATGATTATTACGTATTTGTAATAATGGGTGTATTAAGAAGAATTCTGAAAGGAGGGTTAGTTACTCAGAAAATCTAAGGACACTGTAAACAGGAACTATGTAGGTAAGACATTTATTAGAAACAAATGGGACGTAAGCTTTCCGCCTATTTTCTCGTTGTAGACTCAAACATGCTTTTATCTCTCCCACCTCCAGTGATGCTTTCACTCGCTATTATGCTTGAAGTTGTCGCCACTTCTCTATTACCTAAAACGCAGCAGTTTACTTCTCTACCTGCCACTGCCGCGGTATTGGCTAGCTACGGCTGTGCCTTTTATCTGTTGTCTCTCACAGTGCAAACCATGTCTTTAGGTGTGGCGTATGCGATTTGGTGTGGGGCAGGGATAGTGCTAGTCGCAGCTTTGTCTTGGTTAGTCTACGGGCAAAAACTGGATATCT
This sequence comes from Vibrio splendidus, assembly GCF_024347615.1. Classification (NCBI taxonomy): domain Bacteria; kingdom Pseudomonadati; phylum Pseudomonadota; class Gammaproteobacteria; order Vibrionales; family Vibrionaceae; genus Vibrio; species Vibrio splendidus. Next base: position 1,850,601 of record NZ_AP025509.1, read on the forward strand.
TCGCGATCATCGGTATCGCTTTGATTCTGGCAGGTGTGGTGATTATCAATTTGTTTTCGAGTTCTGTGAGTCATTAGAGGAGCTAGTTGTGTTATGCGTGAGGGGGCACAACTTTGTGACTCGTTATGTACGCAACACAGGAGTTTCAGCTACTGAACTTGTTAAGTTTAACCCTCGAGAACTTATTCCTAGTTAACTTCTCAATAGTCGAGTCGGTTGATTCTCGACTGACACATCCCTGCTCGTATATTTGACAGATTGAATACTCTACACAATTTAGCGACGAGCCTTTCCCGACTAGAATTCACTCAAACACAGTAAATATTCAACATATGCAACAATAAGCAATTCACTCGATTGACTTTCTTCTAACTTATTGATTTTATAAAAAGTCACAAAGAGAAGATCGCATTATCTTATTACTTGCTATTTAAAGGCCGCTATAGCGACTTTGCTACTACTTGTCATAGATTTTGTGGAGATTACAAGTTACACACATAAATAATTATTACTTATACAACAGAGTCAGAGATGCGAATTTTAATTTTCTTAATAGTTTCTATTAGCTTGGCTGGGTGCACTCAAGATCGACATCAAGAAGATATTGAAGCAAAAAAAGCTGCATACTTTCAACAGGCAGAGCAAGGGGACGCTCATGGTCAATTTAATCTAGGCGTTATATATGAAGAAGGAAAAGGTGTATCTCAGGACGATACACAAGCAGTGTCTTGGTATAGAAAGGCCGCGGAGCAGGGATATGCAAGAGCTCAAACCAATTTAGGACGGATGTTCAAAAAAGGCCGAGGTGTCTCTCAAGATGACAAAGAAGCGGTGTCTTGGTATAGAAAGGCCGCTGAGCAGGGGGATGCGAGCGCTCAAACTAACTTAGGATGGATGTATAAAGAAGGCCGAGGTGTTTCTCAAGATGATAAAGAGGCGGTGTCTTGGTATAGAAAGGCCGCTGAGCAGGGGTACGCGAGAGCTCAAACTAACTTAGGATGGATGTATAAAGAAGGCCGAGGTATTTCTCAAGATGATAAAGAGGCGGTGTCTTGGTATAAAAAGGCAGCTGAGCAGGGGGAGGCGAGCGCTGAAAACAATTTAGGATGGATGTACGACGAAGGCCGAGGTGTCTCTCAAGATGATAAAGAGGCGGTGTCTTGGTATAGAAAGGCCGCTGAGCAGGGGTACGCTAGAGCTCAAAACAATTTAGGATGGATGTACGAAAATGGCCGAGGTGTCTCTCAAGATGACAAAGAGGCGGTGTCTTGGTATAGAAAGGCCGCTGAACAGGAGTATGTAAGAGCTCAACTAACTTAGGATGGATGTACGAAAAAGGCATCGGTGTTTCCTTAGATAACAAAGAAGCGGTGTCTTGGTATAGACAGGCCGCTGAGCAAGGACATGCGAGAGCTCAAAACAATCTAGGCGTTATGTACGAAGAAGGCCGAGGTGTTTCTCAGGACTATAAAGAAGCGGTGTCTTGGTATAGAAAGGCCGCTGAGCAGGGGAACGCGACAGCTCAAAACAATCTTGGCGTTATGTACGAAAAAGGCCGAGGTGTATCTCAAAATGACAAAGAGGCGGTGTCTTGGTATAGAAAGGCCGCTGAGCAGGGGCATGCAAGAGCTCAAACTAACTTAGGGTGGATGTACGACGAAGGCAGAGGTGTTTCCCAAGATGATAAAGAGGCGGTGTCTTGGTATAGACAGGCCGCAGAGCAGGGGTATGCGAGAGCCCAAAACAATCTAGGCATTATGTACGACGAAGGCACAGGCGTTTCTCAAGGTGATAAAGAGGCGGTGTCTTGGTATAGACAGGCCGCAGAGCAAGGGTATGCGAGAGCTCAAACCAATTTAGGATGGATGTACGCCGATGGCACAGGTGTTTCTCAAGATTATAAAGAGGCGGTGTCTTGGTATAGACAGGCCGCAGAGCAAGGGTATGCAAGAGCTCAAACCAAGTTAGGATGGATGTACGTCGAGGGCACAGGTGTTTCTCAAGATGATAAAGAGGCGGTGTTGTGGTTTAGAAAGGCCGCTGAGCAAGGGGATGCGCTAGCTCAAAACAATCTAGGTGCTATGTACGCAGAAGGCCGAGGTGTTTCTCAAAATTATGAAGAAGCGGTGTATTGGTATAGAAAGGCCGCAGAGCGAGGACACGCGCTAGCTCAAAACAATCTAGGCACCATGTACGCAGAAGGCCGAGGTGTTTCTCAAAATTATGAAGAAGCGGTGTCTTGGTATAGAAAAGCCATTGAGCAGGGTGCTATGGATGCTCAATATAATCTTGGATTGTCTTACGAACGAGGTGTGGGTGTAATTCAAGATTATGAAGAAGCGGTGTTGTGGTTTAGAAAGGCCGCTGAGCAAGGGCATGCGCTAGCTCAAAACAATCTAGGCAGCATGTACGTAGAAGGTCGAGGTATCTCTCAAAATTATGAAGAAGCAGTATCTTGGTATAGAAAAGCCACTGAGCAAGGACTTGCGCTAGCTCAAAACAATCTAGGCGTTATGCACGAAAAAGGCCTAGGTGTTTCTCAGGACTATAAAGAAGCGGTGTCTTGGTATAAAAAGGCTGTCGAGCAAGGACATGCGCTAGCTCAAAACAATCTAGGCGTTATGTACGGAGAAGGCCGAGGTGTTTCCCGAGATGATAAAGAAGCGGTGTTTTGGTATAAAAAGGCCGCTGAGCAGGGGGTTGTAGATGCTCAACATAACCTTGGAATGTCTTACGAGCAAGGTGCGGGTGTTTCTCAAGACGATAAAGAAGCGGTGTATTGGTATGAAAAGGCTGCAGAGCAGGGGCATGCGAGATCTCAAAACCATTTAGGGTGGATGTACGATGAAGGCATCGGTGTTTCTCAAGATGATAAAGAGGCGGTGTCTTGGTACGGAAAGGCCGCTAAGCAAGGACTTGCGACAGCTCAAAACAATCTAGGCGTTATGTACGCAGAAGGTCGAGGTGTTTCTCAGGACTATAAAGAGGCGGTGTCTTGGTATAGAAAGGCCATGGAGCAGGGTGATGTAGATGCTCAAAACAATCTAGGTGTTATGTACGCAAAGGGCACCGGTGTTTCTCGAGATGAAAAAAAAGCGGTGTCTTTGTACACAAAGGCAGCTGAGCAAGGACTTGCGACAGCTCAATACAATCTTGGGTCAATGTACGCAGAAGGTAAAGGTGTGACTAAAAACGATAAAACATCTTACATGTGGTTAAAATTAGCTCAATATAATGGCAAGGAAGGGATGCAAAACGACTTTGATATAATGACTAAAAGAATGACATTAATCGATGTCAATGAGGCGAAAAAAAGAGCTAAAATATGTTTGGAATCTGATTACATTCGATGTAATTAAATACAACCTTCATGCAACGTCAATAGTTGATTGAACTTAACTGCACTTAATCCGCACCGAGATTTAGACATATGACAGGCTCCCGATAGGGAGCCGTTTTTACACTACAAAGTCAATTCGAAGGGTGAATTTCTACTAGCTCCCCCGCTAAAGGCTTTTTACTCAATAATAGTGGTTTGAGCGGAACCGCATTTAGTCGGCATCTAAACCAACCTTTTATTAGTGCGATTTTACGCATCGCGCTCGCTCTCCAATACTCACTTATTCATACCTTTAGTTATCCACGAATTGCTAATTTAGAGTAAGTCCTGAGACACTTTTGTCCAAAAATGAGCAGGGCTACCCTTCCTCACACCCCAACACTGTCACAAACGCATCCAAATATTTCTCGATAGTCAGATCCGCAGAAACGGGCGGCAGTTCTACGGTAATACACGGTAGGTTTCTTTCTTGGCACCATGTTCCGAATGAGCCTGGGGTTTCGTAATCCACGTCTTCGACGAGCGGTAGGTTGAATTGCTTGCCTAGCCAAGAGGCGAGTTCAGATTGGGTTGGGTCGTCGACCATAGCGAGTGGTTCGTGGAAAGAGATGACGAATTTAGGTTTGCGCTGTTCAATTAGGTTGATGAGCGATTGCACTTCGGGTTCGAGCTGATCGGCTTGGCCGGTTTTCACTTTTACATCTCTGACCGGAGTGTGAGAACTCCAGCGGTAGACAGTGCCGTGTGCTGTCCAGTTTTGCGTTGGGAAGGCGCGGTTCAGATCGACTTGGTTAGCGTTAGCGCGAGTGCCTAACTGATTGCCATCTGGGTTCATCGACAGAATCACATCGTGTCGTAAATTGGCGGCTGGCAAGCTTCTCAGGGCGCAAGACAAACCTGCGATAGAAGCGGTTTCATCACCGTGTGTGCCTGCTAAAATTAGCCCGCGAGATTCGCTTTCTATTTGCGCGGGGAAATAGAGTAAAGGAGCACCCAACACCGATTTTCCATATGACAGCGGCTTTATTGAAAACGCAGCTCTTTCCGTTCTTGGAATTAAACTCACCTTAATCTCCTGATTGATCAAGTACTATCAAGTATTCACTATTGGCTATATTACTCATTAACTAAGTCCATTAGATGAACCCATTTAAATAAACCATAGCGTCAAAACTCGTCAACCGTCGCATTGTTAATTTTATTACTTTGCTTCAAAGATAGGCTAGGAGAGCAAAAAAACATGGATTTTAAGAAACATTCAACGGCTTTACTCATTTCATCTTTATTGACCCCTTTTATATCAGTGACTGCCGTTGCTGAAACCTTACCTGCTGGTGTTTCACTGGCAAAAGACCAACACTTAGTTCGTGCTAACGATGCAGAGGCGGCGACGCTTGACCCTGCAAAAGCAGAAGGCTTGCCGGAAATGCACATTCTACGCGACCTATTTGAGGGTTTAGTGATTCAAGATCGCGATGGCAATATTACTCCAGGTGTCGCGGAATCTTGGGAAACCGAAGACAACCAGACGTTTGTATTCCACCTGCGTAAAGATGCGAAATGGTCGAATGGCGATCCGGTGACGGCCTATGATTTCGTGTACGCGATAAGACGCGCGGTCGACCCGAAACTGGCTTCGCCAAACGTGTGGTATCTCAAGCTCACCAGAATCAACAATATTGCTGACGTGGCAGAAGGTAAGAAGCCCGTTGAATATCTCGGTATCTCAGCCGTTGATAAACACACGGTGAAGTTCGAACTTGATAGTAAAGTGCCTTACTTTGTGGCGATGACGGGCCACACCTCAATGATGCCAGTTCATAAGGCAACGCTAGAAAACAGCGATAAGCCGTGGAGTGACCCTAAGCAGTTTGTGGGTAATGGTGCGTTTGTATTGGACGAGTGGGTGATTAACGAACGCATTGAACTGAAGAAGAATTCTAACTATTGGGCTAGTTCAGATACCAATCTAACCCAAGTGACTTACATCCCGTTCGAAAACCAAAACGCTTCGATTAATCGTTATGCGGTGGGCGAGGTGGATATCACGTCTGATGTACCGACACATATGGCGCAGCAGCTTAAAACCAAATACCAAGATGCGTTTACCGCGGTGCCTCTGCTGTGTACTTACTACTACGCATTCAACACTACACGTCCTCCATTCGATGACGCGCGAGTACGTAAAGCGGTGTCTTATTCGATGATGCGTGATGTCATCACCAATGGCGTCACTCAGGTGGGGAACCTACCGGCCTATACCTTTGCTCATGAATATACGGCTGGTTTTGATGCGACTCAGCCTGAATACAGCACATGGACTCAAAAGGAGCGTGACCAAAAGGCGAAAGAGCTGTTGAAAGAAGCGGGCTACGATGCGGCTAACCCATTGGACTTCAAATTGCTCTACAACACCAGTGAGTCGAATAAATCGATTGCTGTGGCTATCGCTTCCATGCTCAAAGGCAACCTAGGCGCGCAAGTTGAGCTAGAAAACCAAGAGTGGAAGTCTTACCTAGTATCACGTCGCCAAGGTGATTTTGATGTGATGCGCGCTTCTTGGTGTGGTGACTACAATGAAGCGTCGACCTTCTTGAGCTTATTGCGCTCTGAGTCTTCGGGTAACTTTGCCCGTTACAACAACGACAAGTACGACTCTGCAATGGACAGCGCACTGTCAGCAACCAACGAGCAAGATCGCCAAGGCTTCTATGATCAAGCGGAGCAGTTACTGGCTGAAGATATGCCTATCGCACCCATCTATTACTACATGCAGGCCCGTCTAGTACGACCAAGTGTGGGTGGCTTTGCAAAGAACAACGTGGAAGGGCGTATCTATTCTAAGGACCTCTACATCAAAGAATAGGTAGATTGACTGTGAGACCTGATATAGAGGTTTGAAGACATGAAGGATCTAAGAAATAGCGCATAAAGATCAAAAATAGAAGAAGAGGGACGTTGAACATAAATATATGATTAACGTCCCTTTATTATATCTCTATTTTAGATAAGGCTATTTATAGAGAATTTTAGCTGCCTATAAATGAACGTAGAAGCTCGAAGTCGATACTAACCATTATTATTTGTGAATTAGTTACGGATAGCTACCACAAAGCTATTGATATTTATAATATTTGAGGTTTTTTTCAAAAAATTATTCTCTATTTATTGAGTTCTAAATATCTACTTTTATATTTTGTCTATTTGTATTTAAGTTGATATCGATCAATTGAAAAAGCCTAATTCATTCCTACGCTTAATTATATAAATAGAGCAATGGGATTTAGGAGGGTAATAATGAAGTACTCAATGATGACACTATCAGCCGTGGCTGTACTTATGATCATTCCAGCCACTGCTGTTCAAGCAAAAGATAAGATACTAGAGAGCAGTAAGCTTGCCTCAAATATAGTTATCGATGGCAGCGTTGATGCCGTTTGGGATCAAGCTAAACCGCTGACTCAGAAGGTGAATAAATTACCGTATAAGCCAAATAATGGCTATGAGGGTATTAAAAAAACCAGCGTGGAAATGAAATCAATGTATGACGATGAATACATTTATTTCTTGTTTAGTTATGCCGATCCGACCAAAAGTATTGACCGTTTTCCTTGGATTAAGCAAGAGAATGGTTCATGGAAACAGTTAAAAAATAAAGATGACACCGGACATGACAATACCTACTACGAAGACAAATTTGCGGTCTATTGGAATATCAATGCTGAAGGCTTTTCTGAAAAGGGGTGTAATGCTGCGTGTCACAGAGCTAAAAAGGGAAAAAACGCAGGGCGTGATGACAAGAACCCTGCACGGAAATACACCAATCGTGAAGGTGAGTTTATTGATATGTGGCACTGGAAAGGTGTGAGAACTGCGGTTCATAATCAGCTCGATGACCAATACGTCGATAGCAATACTGATCCAGAACAAAACAAAGGTTGGGGACGTAAAGGTGACAGCAAAACAGGTGGTGGGTACGTTAATAACGTAAAAGACGGCCAGCCAGCCTATGTATCAGATAACTTGACCAATGAAACATTACTGATTTTAGATTCAGGGAAGAAACCATTTACACCTGACTACAATCAGTTGGAACGAATCCCTGGTTTAACGGGTAAGCCATTTACCGGTTCTCGTGGTGATATCGAAGTCGGTGCCGTTTGGAAAGAGGGTATTTGGACTCTTGAAATGAAGCGTAAGCTTGTCACTACTGGTGAAAATTCAGAAACGCAAGATGTGCAATTTAACGATTTGAGCCAATTATATCCATTTGGTGTTGCGGTTTTTGATAACTCTCAAATTAATCACATATACCATCGTGGTGTGTTAAATCTTGAGTTTAAATAAGTATAACACTCGTCACTAACTGAAATGATTTGTGTCGAAATAATCGGCTCAAATCATTTCTTCACAGAAGAGTACTATTATGGTCAAAACAGTTACTCAATATGTTTCTTATTTATTTGTGTTGACCACGTTGAGTATATTCTTTATTCCGTTATCGCTCTCTTCTGAGTCAACAGTTCAGGATTCCGTTGTCCATAATGTAAAACCGTTTTCTAGCCAAATTACCAATGAAGCGGGAATGCATACTTTAATAAAGGAAAATAAGCGTTGTATACGGTGCCATCAAAAAAAGCGTCTGCTTAAAAATATTGATGCCATCGCTTCTGTAGGCGCACATGCCAGTACCGAGTTTTACAACAACTGCACGGCTTGTCATGGCAGAAAAGGTTCTCACCCCAAAGATTCTGATCTAGTGAGTGTGATTCCATTCGATGATCATATCGACTTACCAATTTTCGAACAAAACCAAAAGTGTATCGCCTGTCATTCTCCAGAAAGCTTGAGGGCCAGTGAGTGGACCCACGATGTACACGCCACCAAATTAACATGTTCCAACTGCCACAATTTACATCGAGATTCAGACCCGATTATCGGTATCAGTAAGAAGTTCCGTATTGGGCTATGTGCAACCTGCCATGAAGCTATTCTGCGTGAGAAAGCGCTTAAGTCACACCGGTAAGAAGGAGCCAGTTTTATGAGTACGACTAAATATTTAATTGGTGTGTTACTTGTTGGAGTATGCGCACTGGTGGTTGCAGAAGATTTACCTAATCCAGATGAGCATAATCTTGCGAATATTCACCTAAAAGATGAAACATGTGCGGGGCAGTGCCATCTAGACGAAGAGCCTTCTGACGATCTTGAGTTTGAATATAACAGCTGCGTGGAGTGTCATGATGATTTTGGTCACCTCGAAGGGCGCCAGCATAATCTAAAGCACAAAGAGAGCGAAGAGATGGAATGCGTCGAGTGTCATCTTCCCCATGAAGAATTCGATCCTAAGGATAGCTGTATAGATTGCCACGATGAAGAAGACGAGGAATTATCAGACTTTTATTCAGTTAGGCTAGAGCGCTATTTAAATACGTTCAGCCTTAATTTCTAGAAACTCATCATATTGAAGGAGTAGAGCGAGCACTCTTACTTTAGATGTGATGGGTTTACTCTCTTCAACGTCTTTAAGCGGTGCGTGCTTCGCAAATATCTGCATTTTCTAGAGCTGCGTTATTCCAAAGATCGCTACATCAAAGAATAGATAAGCCTGATGCGAGCTCTGATATGACGGGGTGAAGGCATTACGTATAAAAATAGAAATAAGAAATAGAAGAAAAGGGACGTTGATCATAAATATCGGATCAACGTCCCTTCGTCATTAATCTGTAACGGTAAGCGCAAAAAACTGAAACCTGATTGAAGTATTTTTCACTTTTATTTCAATCAGGTGAAGCCATGTTACCCCCTCTACGCGCCCTTGTTGCGTTCGAAGCTGTTGCTCGTCTCGGTTCCATTGGCGCGGCTGCTCGAGAGCTTTGCGTTACGCAAGCGGCGGTTAGCCAACAGCTCAAAAGTTTAGAAACCTTCCTCGATACCACCTTGTTTGAACGCAGCTCTAAAGGCGTAAAGCTGATGTCAGCTGCTCAGCATTATCAACCGATTGTGGCAGGTTCACTTGCTCACCTTAAATTGCAGACTCAGATCTTGTTCGGTGAAAAAGAAACCGACGTGTTGAGCCTGCGCGTAAACCACACCTTTTGTCATAACTGGCTGTTACCTCGCCTGCCATCCTTCTATAAGAAATACCCTTTTATCAGGCTCGATATTCAGCTGGTGGACTGGCCATCAACCAACCCTTGCCAGAATGTCGATATCGAACTGACTAACGGCAAGGTCGAAAGCGAAGACACCCATTGTGAGCGACTGTTTCAAGAACACTGGCAGTTGGTGTGCAGCCCTCAATTCAAATCTGAGCATCAAGAATTACTCAGTAAGCATGACTTTGCTGCTCTGCCGACGGTTCAGGTGAAAGGCTACCGAGAGAACTGGCTGCAATGGCTTGGCCACAACCAATTCGAGATGACATTACCTAAGGTTCTGCTCGAAGTTAGTAACTCTCTGCATGCCTTAGAAGCAGTTAAACATGGCATTGGAATGTTGCTAGTGCGTTCGCTCGCGGTGTCTGAACTACTCAAGAAAGAAGACCTGGTATTGGCAAGCGAATCCTCGATGCCTGCCGAATCTGCTCACTATTTGATTACTAAACACAGTCGCAGCGCCAAGGTGAATTTCTTCTGTGATTGGCTTTATCACCAGATGGAAGACGGTGAACTGGAGTAAAGATTTTCTTATGGATAGACATAAAAAAAATGAAGGGCGCTCTTACTAACCTGTCATAAAAAACACTTAGTTTAACCGCATACAAATAAGGACGAGGTCACCATGAGTGCTTTCTCACAACCAATGAAAAACCGCTTAAAGGTACTGTTATTTACCGCACCGTTGTTGGTGCCACTGTTTACTTTTTGGCTCGTACCATTTGGTTATTCAATTTATATCAGCTTCACCGATTGGGATTACATCTCGCCAGATTATTCGTTCATCGGTTTAGAAAATTACGAGTACATGGTTGAGGACTATGAGTTCATTCAAGCAGTACTCAACACGTTTTGGTTCTCTGTCGGAGTGGTGATTCCAACCATCATTCTTGGGCTTGTGTTTGCGATGTTGTTACACAAAAACTTCAAGGGCAGCCAGTTCTATCGTGCGGTGATCTTCTCTCCTTGGATCACGCCAACGGTCGCGGTGTCGATTGTGTGGTCTTGGGTGTTCGAGACGAAGTCAGGCTTGGCCAACCACTTATTAGAGTCGGCAGGGTTTAGCGCAATTCCATGGTTAGAGAACGGAAACACAGCCTTGATTGCGGTGATTATCGTGACGGTTTGGCAGGCGATTGGTTGGACGATGCTGTTCTACATCAGTGCGCTTAATAAGATCCCTGAGTCTCTGTATGAGGCTTCTTTGATTGATGGTTGCAGCAGCTTAACGCGCTTTTTGAAGATAACGCTGCCACTGATTTCCCCAACCACATTCTTCTTAGTGGTGGTCAACATTATCACGGCAATGCAAGCGTTTGATCAGTTCCAGATCCTAACGCAAGGCGGACCGGGTGGAGAGACACGTACCTTGTTGTACTTGTTCTACCAACAAGCGTTTGAGCGTTACGAAATGGGACCTGCGGCCGCGACATCGTTAGTGATATTCCTGATTACTGGATTGTTGGCACTCATTAATACCTACATCGGCAAGCGCTGGGTGTACTACTAGTCGATTTTTGAAAGGACAGAATTATGACCATGCAAGTATTGGATGCCAACCAAGTCTTAAATCAAAGAGCGGCTGTATCTAAAGTCAAAGCCCAAACCAAAGCGACCAAATCAGAGATTGCGTCAAAGAAAAGTTCAGTGGATCGCCGTTCGTTTATCGCATTGACTAAGCACCTGTTCTTGGCAACCTGCGGAACCATCATGGTATTCCCGTTCTTATGGATGCTGTCTGGTTCGCTGAAAAGCAATGATGAGATCTTTGCTAACCCGCTGGATTTGATTCCAGAGCAGTTTCGCTGGGAGACCTTTGTCGAAACCTTTCACAGCGCGCCGTTTGGCTTGTACATCTTCAACAGTTTTAGCGTGGCTCTATTCACTACCTTGTTGGTGATTGTGAATTCGGCGATGTTTGCATATGCGTTGACTCAGCTGAAGTTTCGCTCGAAGACGGTGCTCTATTTTATCGTGATGGGTTGTTACATGCTGCCGGGCGCAGTGACTTACATTCCGTCTTACATCACCTTGGCAAAACTGGGCTTGTTGGATTCACACATGGGACTAGTGGCGTCGAACGCGGCGTCGGTTTTCGGTGTGTTCTATCTACGCCAAGTGTTTATCAAGGTGCATCCGTCGCTGATTGAAGCGGCACGAATTGATGGTGCAGGTGAGCTCAAAATCTTATGGGCAATCATCTTACCGCAATGCCGAGCAGCAGTCGCAACACTGTTCCTCATCACTTTTATTACCAATTACAACAGCTACATGTGGCCTAGCTTGGTTATCACCACTCAGGATCTTAACCTGATTGCGACCGGGATTCGTCACTACTTTATTGCCGAAGGTAACTATGGATTGAACTGGTCGCAAATCATGGCGGCGAGCACCATTGCAGTATTGCCTTTGTTAATTCTATTCGTCATTTGTCAAAAGACGATTCTTTCAGGTATCGCCGATAACGGCGTAAAAGAGTAAACGGAAATGAAACTAAAAACTCTCGCACTAGTGTGTGCTGGCGCAGCAAGCGCGTCTATGTTCTCTAGCAGTGTTCTTGCCGCAACCGAAGTTAACTTTTGGTATTCCGGTGGTACTAAGCCACAGCAAATGATGACTAAGCTCATCGAAGAGTTCAACGCGAGCCAAGATGAGTATGTGGTGAAGCCAGCATTGCAAGGCAACTACACGGAAACCTACCAGAAGCTGCAAGCAGGTCTAGCGTCTAGAACGGCACCTGAACTTGTGCTGCTAGATTCAGGTCGTGCGGAAGCGATGCACGGACGTGGTTTGAGCCGCGACCTAACGCCGTTCATGAATGAAGAGTTCAACTTCTCTGATTTCATTGGCGCGTTTAAAGACCAAGTGACGGCAGACGATGGCACCATCATCGGCTTGCCTGCTTACGGCACAACTCAAGTGTTCTACTACAACAAGCAGGTATTGGCAGATAACGGCTTTACTGAGCAAGACCTAAACACATGGCAAGGCGTGGCTAAGGTCGCGGAGAAAGTTACCCAACGTGATGACAAAGGCAACGTGACTTTTTACGGATGGGAGCCAATGTGGGGTCAAGACAACATGATTGACGCGGCTTTCTCTAACGGCGCGAAGATCATCAGTGATGATGGCAAAACAGTGCTCATCGACTCGGCTGAATGGATTGAAGTGTGGGACAGCTTCCGTAAGTGGATCCACGATGATCAAATCATGCGTATTCACTACGGCGGTCAAGGTTGGGAATACTGGTACAAAACCATTGATGACGTAATGAAAGACAACGCGTTGGGTTACACCGGTTCATCGGGTGACCAAGGTGATTTGGACTTCACTAAGCTTTCTGCCACTACGCAACCAGGTTGGGGTTCAAACCCTTCTGCGCCACAAGCGGGTGCGCTGGTTTACGTAATGCCAAAAGGCACAGACGAAGCAGCAGCAAAAGGTGCGTTCGAGTTTGTTGAGTTCTACACCAATGCGAAGAACACGGCGGCATGGTCAATGTTCACGGGTTACATCCCTGTACGTAACAGCGTTTCTGAAGTACCAGAATACCAAGCGTTCACTAAAGATAACCCACAAGCTCTGATTCCTTTGAAGCAAGCGAACACAGCGACCAAAGACTTCCTAGATCCTACCAACGGTAAGATCATGGACGCTCTGAAAGTAGCAGCGGATCAGATTCAAATCCAAAACGTGCCTGCTGACCAAGCGCTAAAACAAGCGGCTAAGAAAGCGCAACGTGCACTAGACCGAGCGAATCGTTCTTAATCTGTAAAGTGGTTAACACTATCTTTGCATGCATAAAGGCCCATCTATTCGGGTGGGCCTCTTTTTGACCCAGTCCTTCAATTAGGACGAATTTGGTGAAGACAATGACCCAATTTCAAGGTGAGCTGCCGTTTGGCAGAGTACGTATCCCCTTTGATGTGCCAGCAGGTTCTCACAGCGTAACGATTACCGGCACAACGGTGAAAAAAGGATTCTTGTACGCAGCAGCTTACGATGCTAACCAAGCTTTTCGTGGCAAGGTGTTGTTTGAAAAGGCGGACAAGTCACTCACTATCCAACCGCAAAATTCTGGCCTAGGCGCGATTGATGGCGCGATTCCATCGGGCGAGTGGTTCTTAGAACTTTACAATCTCGAAGGTGAGTTTCGCACCGAACGTGCGATGCAGTATCAAGTCGATGTGCTTTGCACTGATGAGTTAGTTAATCATTTTAATGAGCTAGGTACTGACGGAATTGAGAATGAGCTAGAACTGAACCCAACAGTCACAACGGATCACGATATCGAGTTTGATTACAGCCACATGTTGAGCTCTTATTCTCGCTGGTATCGTGGTGATTTACACGCCCACACTCAGCTTTCTGATGGCCACAATACCTTGGCCGCGGCGAAAGATATTGTTGAATCACAAGGGCTCGATTTCTTCTTTTTCACTGAGCACAACATTTGCCAGCCTAAACTGCCTGTATCAAACCAATGTTTGTTTTTACCCGCGTTAGAAGTGACGACCGATCTCGGGCACTTCAATGTGCATGGGCCGGTTAAGTCTTTGGACCTTAGAGACGTTGAACACAGCAGCCAAGCGATCATGAAAGCGGGATTGTGCTTAGCTAGAAGTGGACACAATGGCGGACACAGTTCCCTTGGCATTAATCACCCTATGATGAAGCCGTGGCATTGGCATTACGATCAAGTGGATCTAAGCCAAGTGTCTACGTTTGAAGTGTGTTGTGATCCAACTTGGTCGACTTCACCGAAAGCGACCGAAGAGGCGTTATTGGTGCTCAATGAAATGTGGAATTGTGGCCAGCGTATTACCGCGATTGGCGGCAGTGATTCACATCTTGAACCGCATGAACGCAATCCAAAATCGGATGAGCCTTCTATTTACGGTGACCCATCCACCTTCGTATACAGCCATGGCTTGAGTGGTGAAGGCATCTTATCTGGACTGCGTAATGGGCAAGTTTACCTAGAGCGACGTTGCGGCTTGAAGTTTGACATCAATTTAGGTGATTTGCTGCCGGGCAACGATTCTCAAGGTCAGCCACTAACATACCGAATAGCAGTCACTGATTCAGAAAACCCTTACTACGCAGAGTGCGTGGTTGATGGCGAGATTGTCGATAGAATCGCTTTGAGTGATGAGCTGCAAAGTATCCATATTGATGAGGGCTACCGTTGGTGCCGTGTCGATATTCGTCGTGGAGATCTTCCATTCTCAACAGGATCGAACAGCACTCAATCTTCATCTATTAATAATGAATTTGAAGGCTGCATCAATGCCGTATTCGACGGCAAACAACCAGAATTTAACCAACCCCTAGTGCGTACTTGGGGAGAACTAATGGAGCGAATGAGCTGTGATGAAGTTTAAGGCGATGTTATTTGATAAAGACGGCACATTGTTAGAGTTCCACAGGATGTGGCTTAACGTTTCTCGTGGTGCTTGTGAGCGTGTGAAATCTTACAGTGACCAGCATCAAGGTAATCAAACTGTCACACCTGCTGAGTTACTCTTGGCCATTGGTGTTGAAGGTGATGTAGTTGATAACTATGGTCTATTAGCCTCAAACCCAGTGGAAGATACCGCGACAGCGTGGTTCAACATGCTGGAACCCAATGTCTCGCTCGCTGAGTTTACTAAGGTGACTAAAGCGGCTTTCAATGACGAAGTGGAAGAGAATCCAAGCTGGATTGAAGCCCTGCCGGGTGTGACTGAAAAACTTGGTTTGTTCAAGCAGCAAGGCATGATTTTAGGCATCGCGACCGCAGATACCAAAGACTCAACCATCTACACGCTAGAGCAATCGGGTTTGAGCGATATGTTTGATTATGTCGGTTACTCTGATGGTGATATCGAACCTAAGCCAGCGCCCGCATTACTTAACGCATTCTGTGAAAAATGCGGCATTGAGCCACACGAAGTGATCATGTTTGGTGACACGGTTTCGGATATGGAATTTGGCCGCAATGCAGGCGCGAGTAATGTCGGTGTGTTGACGGGCACAGCGCAACATTGCGAGTTAGAACCTGTGGCGGATCTGGTCATCGCATCGGTCGCTCACTTTGAGCTCAATCAACTGCAAGAACGTGGCTAAAACGTTTAACGACAGATTCCAAAGATAGTATTTAACGAATTGATTTAAGGACAGGTTATGGCTGAAGTCACACTGAGAGGGGTAGAGAAAACCTACCCAAATGGTTTTAAGGCCGTGCACGGTGTCGATCTGAATATTCGCGAAGGTGAGTTTATGGTGTTTGTTGGGCCGTCTGGCTGCGCAAAATCCACCACACTTCGCATGATCGCAGGCCTTGAAGATATCTCAGAAGGCGATGTCTACATTGGTGATAAGCGTGTGAACGAGCTGCCACCTAAAGATCGCGGCATCTCGATGGTGTTTCAGAACTACGCGCTTTATCCGCACATGTCGGTGTATGAAAATATGGCTTTTGGCCTTAAGCAGCAGAAGCTGCCAAAGCATGAAATCAATGAGCGAATTGAAGATGCAGCCAAGACTCTCGATATCGAACACCTACTGAACAACAAGCCAGGTGAAATGTCCGGCGGTCAAAGGCAACGTGTGGCTCTCGGTCGTGCGATGGTGCGTAAGCCGGATGTATTTCTGTTTGATGAGCCGTTGTCTAACTTAGACGCAAAGCTACGTGTGTCGACTCGTGTCAGCATTGCGCAGCTGCATAATAACCTGAAACAAGAAGGACAGAACGCCACCATGATCTACGTGACACACGATCAGGTGGAAGCGATGACCCTTGGCGATCGTATTTGTGTATTGAATCAAGGTGAGATCATGCAGGTCGATACGCCAATGAATCTTTATCAGTACCCAGAAAATAAGTTTGTCGCGGGCTTTATTGGTTCGCCTGCGATGAATCTTATCAAGGTGAGAGTCGACGAGATTGACGGCGTAATGAACGTGGTATCGGAAAGTGGCGCACGTTGGACGCTACCACAAGACAAGCAAGCTATCGCTCAAGAGAAGATCGGTGAATGGTTGTGGTTTGGCGTTCGTCCTGAGCACATTCAGCTGGCTAATCATGATGCGCCGTTGTCGGAGGTGAATACCCAAACGCACAAGCTTGATGTGGTCGAGTCGATGGGTAACGAGCTGTATCTCTATTTCAAACTCGGCGCAGACAAGCTGGTGGCACGTGTACCTTTCGATGCAGACCGAATTGCAAACAGCGGCGAAGAAACAGTACTTCACTTCAATACGCTACAGTGTCACTTGTTTGATTTGGAAACTGAAGAGACGCTTGTTTCTCAAGGCTGATCAAACTGACGTTACAGAGCTAAAGTGTGTGACCAAATCGTCTAGATAACAAATCCCCATTTGCTGACAAAACGAATGGGGATTTTAGTTACTAGGGGGTAGTAATTTTATCTTCTAACTTGTTTCAGGTTTTAGATAGCCACCATAGTCGCGGCTTTCTTCATTGCTTCCTTGGTTGAACACTCAATCACGTTCGCATTAGCAAAGCGGTGAGCGTCTTTCACTTGAATATCGTGAGCTAAGATAACCAGTCTTGAGTTCGCTACATCTAGGTCGCTGATGCGGTTCTGAATACCGTTTTGACCTTGAGTTTCTACCTTAATCTTAAGGCCTGCGGCTAAGCCTGCTTTCTCTAGTGCTTTCGCTGCCATGAAGGTGTGTGCAACACCAGAAGGGCAACATGTTACTGCGACGATGTCGTACTCGCCTTCGCCTGCTACAGGCGCCGCTTGAGCTTGTGCTGGCGCTTCAACCATGTCTTCTTCGGTTTCTACCGCTACAGGTTTCCAGAAGCCTACGATAACGGCTGTGGTTAGCGAGCCAAGCGCAATACCAACTACGTACATTGGAATGTTGCTTGATACTGGCGCAGTGATTAGGCCGCCCCACGGTGCGTGCAGTAGAACGTCTGTCATGAAGCCGAATACACAGCCCACGATACCACCGGCAACGATTGAAGGAAGTACGCGCATTGGGTCATTTGCTGCGAAAGGGATAGCACCTTCAGAGATACCGATAGAACCCATGATTGCTGCTGCTTTACCTGCTTCTTGCTCTTGTTTAGAGAACTTGTTTTTGAATAGGAAAGTCGCCAGAGCCATACCTAGAGGTGGAGTACAAATCGCGATGCCTACGCCGCCCATTAGCCAAGGTTGCGTGTCTACTTGAGTTTGAGCAAATAGGGTCGCTACTTTGTTGATAGGGCCGCCCATGTCAAACGCTGTCATACCGCCAAGGATTGTGCCCAGAACCATCTTAGATGCGCCAGCCATTGAAGCTAGGAACTCGTTCATTGAAGACATGAACAGTTTGATTGGCTCGCCGATGCCCCACAGTACGATACCTGCAGAGATTAACGTGCCTAGCAGCGGGTAGATAAAGTACGCACCCAGCGCGGTCATGTTTGCAGAAAGTGGGATCTTCTTAAGTTGGAACACCACGCCACCGGCGATAAAGCCTGCCACGATACAGCCAAGGAAACCGCCGCCCATGTCAGCCATGATGCCAGAAGAGATCATTGCAGGTGCTAGTGCTGGTTTATCTGCAATGGAGTAACCAATAAAGCCGCCAAGAATGATTGGGAAAAGAACAAGGCCTTTGATACCGATATTAGAGATGTCTGCCAGCAAGCCGTCTGCAGGTACAGCACCTTTGCCAGATGCCATCACCGCTAACGCCAACAGAACACCACCGGCTACGATGAAAGGCAGCATGTGTGAGGTTCCGAAAAGCAGGTGGCCTTTCATGGTACTAAGGATTTTTTTAAAGTCGCTACTACTGTTTTTATTATTGGTATTCGTAGCTTGAGTTGTTAGGGTGCTCATAATTTCTACGCCTTATGAATTAATTAAAATATTAAGGATCTGTTGTTCGTCTTTTGCGTTATGGATATCTTGAATAAATTCATCGCTGAATTTTCCAAATAGTTCTTGTAGTACATAAATATGATGGTCTGCACCGTTATCGGGTGAGGCAATCATAAAAAATACGGTTGGGTTAATGCCGTCTTCATCGCCATACTCAATGCCTTGACGCTTAACACCGACTGCAATCGCTGGCTCAGTTACCGCCCTACTTTTTGAGTGTGGGTAAGCGATGCCGTCCATTGAGGTAATGCTTTGAGATTCACGAATTTCGATGTCTGCCAAGAAGGCTTCTTTATTACTGATTCGGTTGCTCTCAAATAACATGCTTGCCAATTCTTCAAACAGTTCTTTTTTATTATTCGCTTGAAGGTTGTTATTAATTAAGTTGACGTTAGTTAGCTGTGTGATCATTTATTGACTCATTCACTATTGAAGTTCTTGAATTAAAATTAATGGATTAACCGAATTCGCGAAATAGCAAATAAAAGCCCTTCACTGTACATTTGTACCAAGCAAAATTAAGTGTGATTTGCATCATTCATCCAGTGTGAGATGAGTCATATTTGATGGTGTATTTCGGTGTTGAAATAACTTTCTGTAGGAAGAAAAAAGCTGTAGGAACAAAAATGCCCCGCAAAGCAGGGCATGATCAATGTTTGTATCTACTCGGGAGAGCTAGATTTACTCGATAGAGCTAGCTGTAAGCACGTGCGACACGTCCAACGCAATCCAGTTTGTAACTCTCAGCGTAAGCCGGAATGAACACCGATTGGCCTTTCTCAATTATGCAGGTTTCACCACATTGATGAGTGAGCACCATGGATTCGTCGAGTGGCAGTAGGATCTCGGCACCTTCGGTGGTGATCTTCCTCTGATGTGAGTTTTGCACGATAGAGAACTTAAAATCCTCGACCGGAATTTCGTATTCCATCACATCACCTTGCTCAATCGGGCTGAGCAGCAATCTATCCGCAGGCTTTTCATTGAATTGAGTACAAGAGACTAATTCATTGATATCCATGTACTTAGGCGTCAACCCTGCGCGGAGTACGTTGTCTGAATTCGCCATCACTTCTAAGCCCGTGCCTTTGATGTAAGCGTGGGGTGTCTCGGCATCCAGATACATGGCTTGCCCCGGCTTTAGCGTGATAACGTTCAATAGCAGCGGAGCAAACAGGCCGACATCCCCCGGATACTGTTGTTCCAGCTCTGAAATCAACTGGAACACGGGTGCATCAGAAAGCTTGGCCTTCATCAGCAACATGGTCAGCGCCATGCCTTTTTGTTCACCTTGCAAAGATAATAAGCTCGCGAAGAAGCTGGCTAATCCATTGGGCGTTTGGTCGCCCGCGAGATCGTTAACCATCGAATGAAGCTCTGGAATGTCGAGATAATGGAAGTGCTCAAGGATCTCGTTGATCGACCTAAAGCCATTCATTGCGGTGTAGTCGGTTAATGCATACACCAGTTCTGGCTTGTGATTAGGATCCTTGTAGTTGCGGTTGCCAGCGGTCATCGGAATGCCTTGCTGCTCTTCTAGAGCATATCCAGATTCAGCTTGTTGTTTATTTGGGTGTACTTGCACCGACAGCGCTTTCTCTGCCGCCAACACCTTGAACAGATACGGCAGTTCGCCAAAGCGACTCGCGACTTTCTCGCTTAAAAACAGGTTTAGGTTCTTAGAAATCAAGCTCGATAATGTGGTCTGCTGCCCGTTATCAGTGACCATTGAGCAACCATTCGGGTGAGCACCCATCCATATCTCCGCTTGCGGTTCACCAGACTGGTTATCAATACCAAACAGTTGGCTGAACGAAGAAGGGCTACCCCATGCGTAGTTTTGAATCACGTTGGTCATAGGGTAGAAAAAGCGTTGTACGAACGAGTCGTTCGCTAAAGAAAAATCAGACATCGAAATCACCATGAAGGGAAACATGGCTTGAGCTCTACTCGACCTAGTGAAATGCGAGTAGAAGGGCTCAGCCATTGGAGTTGAAATGGCTTAAGCCGCTGCTGTCGTTAGCTTGGCTTTACGTAGATTTTTAAGCGCGATACATGTAACGGCCGTCACGCCCGCACCAGATGCCATACACAGAAGTGCCAGCATTGGGTAGTTCATAGCACCTAGTAGAGCGACAACTGGGCCACCGTGGGCAACACTGTTGGTGATGCCGAATGAGAACGCCATAACCGCTGCCGTCATTGAACCAAGTACGTTGGCAGGGATAACCGACATTGGATCTTGAGCTGCGAAAGGAATCGCACCTTCTGATATACCCACCAAGCCCATCGCACCTGCTGCTTTGCCTGCTTCAATTTCAGAAGATTCAAACAGGTCGAACTTACGTCCAAGTCTGGTTGCGATAGCCATACCCAGTGGAGCCACAGGAATTGCACACGCCATTGCACCCATGAACTGAGTTTGACCGCTGGCAATCATGCCGACCGAGAATAGGAACGCCACCTTGTTGAATGGACCGCCCATATCGAAACCGGCCATGCCACCCAATACGATGCCAAGCAAAACCACGTTGCCTGTACTCATGCTCGTTAGCAGTGCAGTAAGAGCGTCCATCAGCCCAGCGATAGGTGCACCGATAACAAAGATGAACAGACCCGCGATGAACAAAGAGCCAGTGATCGGAGCGATCATGATAGGCACAAGTGGTTGAACGAATTTGTGGTAGTTAAACGAAGTAATCCATTTAACGAAGTAACCCACTAATAGACCTGCGATGATTGCACCAATGAAGCCTGTACCTGCGTCAGCGCCATAGAAAGAACCGTTGTTAGCAATCCAGCCACCAATCAAGCCAGGGGTTAGGGCAGGGCGGTCGGCAATCGCGTAAGCAATGTAGCCAGCCAAGATTGGGATCATCAGCGTGAACGCAACCACACCGACTTCTAGAATTTGGTTCCACATGCTGCCAGCAGGAATTGCCATGCCAGATTCACTTGGTTCGCCGCCAATCGCCAGTGCAAGGGCAATCAATAGGCCGCCAGTCACCACGAATGGAATCATGTGTGATACGCCATTCATCAAGTAACGATAAAGGTCAGAACGCGCTTGTGATGCTTTCTCTACAACAGATTGGTTGGTTGGCGTTTGTTTAGCTTGGTAGCTAGGTGCATTGAGCGCTTGCTGAATCAAGCCTTGCGCGTCTTTGATTGGCGCTTTTACGTTGGTGCTGATGACGCGTTTTCCGGCAAAGCGAGCCATGTCGACCTGTTTATCACAAGCCACGACAATCGCGTCTGCACGTTCGATCTCTTCTTGAGTCGGGCTGTTTTTAACGCCAATAGAACCGTTGGTTTCGACCTTGATGTCGTAGCCAAGAGCCGCTGCCCCTTTCTCTAGTGCTTCGGCTGCTAAATACGTGTGTGCAACGCCAGCAGGACAGCCAGTCACGCCAATGATGAAACCTTGCTTCTCAATGTTGGTTTCGGTTGCTGAAGGTTCAGGTTTGGTAAGCAGTAGCTCCAATGCTTCTTGTTGAGATTCAGCATTCATGAAGCTTTCGATAAAGCCTTCTTCAATCAGTTTTGAAGAAAGCTCTGCCAATACTTCGATGTGGTGATTGTCGCCGCCATCAGGAGAGGCAATCATGAAAAATAGCTTTGATGGCTGACCATCATCTGCGCCGTACTCGATACCCTGTTGATGGACACCGATAACAACCGCGGGTTTGATCACCGCGCTGCTTTTGGCGTGAGGCAGAGCAATACCTTCTTCAAACCCGGTATTACCTTGTTCTTCACGAGCCTTAATGTCGGCAAGAAACTGTGCTTTGTCTGAGATTCTACCTTGTGCGTAAAGCACGTCTATCAGCTCTTTGAATACGTCTTCTTTTGAATTAGCGCTAAGCGAAAGCTTAATCAAATCTTGATTGATCAATGTCGTGATCATAATGAACCCCTACTCTGTTTTTATTCTGTTAGGGGTATTCTGGAATCTACGGCTTGCCTTCTGTAGTGAAGAAAAAATGCATTTACTGGATGATTGTTGCGTTATAAGTGGAGTGTGATTTTGATCGGTCGAGTGGCCGTTTTTAGGGCGGTGTTGACAGAGTTTAAGATGTGTTGAGGCTTTTATTTATAAGGGCTGTAGCGTATTTGTTTATCAGGTCAGAAACGTGCTAGGTCAGTTTCGTTACTGGAAATTTATTTCCGTGACTGGATTTTTGTAACCTAGATCTCAAATTGTGATTTTGCTCAATAGCGCTATGTTTCAGTTACAGGTATATCTATTCCGGTAGCCTTATTGCTGCTTATAAGAGTTCGAATAATGATATTTCATGACTTAATCTCGTCGGTATTAAACGAGCGAGAACCGTTTCATAACATCTGGTTTGCTGGAGATTTTCATACACCTTCAGCGTGCAGTTATCAGGTGAACTTTCCGCGCTTAGAGTTGGTGGTAGACGGAGAGTATATTAATGAAATGGAGAGTCATGATCGCAAGATCACTAACGTTATTGCCAAAGCCGGAGACGCGATTTTCATCCCACCTAACTGCTGGAATAAACCTAACTGGGATACTGACTGCTCAGTGTTGAGTATGTTGTTTGGTCGTCGTCAGCTTGGCTTGAGTTTGGTGAGTAAGCGCAAAGGGGAAGAGAGCTTTTACGATATCCAAAAGCACAGTATTCAGACTCGCTCTGGGTTTGCGATTGATAACATCTTGGAGGCGCTTAGCTCGTTAGCGAGAGAGAGTAACAAGCAGCCGATGGATGAGTTATTGCTGCAAGCTCTGCTCCAATACAGCAAGACGATGTTAGAAGCGCCTGTCGAGAAATCTCACAGCCGCGTGCAGGATGTGTATCAAGGGATTTGTATCTACATTCAAGAGAATTTCCACCGCCAAATCACCCGAGACAGCATTGCCTCACGCTTTAGCATTTCATCCAATCACTTGTCGCGAATGTTCCGTCAGCAAGGTCACATGACGCTGGCAGAATACATCACCCGTGTTCGAGTCGACCGCGCTAAGTTCATGCTCAAAAAGTACAACTTCAAGCTCAATGAAGTGGCACTACGTTGTGGCTTTAAAGATGTGAACTACTTCTGCCGCGTGTTTAAGAATCGCACAGGAAGAACGCCGACTGAATATCGTGGTTCTAACTAGTTAAGTCGTCTTTTTTAGTTGGGACCGTATTTTTTTGTTGAGCCGTATTTTTGAGTGAGTAGCCTTAAAGCAGGCGAGATGATATGTACATCAACAGGGCTTGCAGGTCGACACTGCTTCGGGTCTTTTGCAGACGTTCATTGACCTGATCGTGAAGCAGGTTTCGAGTTAGGTTGGTCGCCGCCACAATGTGCTCACGCTGTGGCTTGGTTGGCAATACCAAAGCAATGGCTACATGCACTTCGCCAATACGTGATGCCCAGTCAATCGGGTCGTCACTGACAATAACGGCAATTGAGAGATCTTGAGTCGATTCAAACATCACATGCGGCAAGGCGATACCCGGTGACACACACGTAGATGAGCGTTCTTCTCGTTTAATGAATGCCAGAATTAGTTCATCTGGGTCTTCTGGATAAACAAGGTGAGCGAGCCCTTTTAAGCACTCAAATTTGGTCAGTTGGGTTTGCGCCTTAGCGTGGTGCCATTTGATGTCACAAGGCGGACATATTTGTGGCATTCGCTGGATTAAATCTTTAGAGAATTCATGGTTCACTTGTGACCCAACCATGTCGTAATGCTCAGCAATTACATCTTTGAGAACGAAACAGGCCAGCTCCGCATCAATCCCAACCGCGGTTATCTGACACAAATCACCACGAAGTAAACCTACTTGCAGCATCGCAACGGATTTGGAGAGATCAGCGGTTCGATTTTGAGTGATGTTGATAATGCGGATGTTGCTTTTGAACTTCTTCGCTAAGCGAGTCAGCGGCTGCGCGACATGTGAGTTTGCGGCAGGATCGTCAACGAAGAAGGTGATCTGATATTCGTTCATGAAAGGTTTAGGTTCGACAATGCTTAATAAAGACTTTATCGACACTCAACAACACCTCTTCCATGGGAATGAATAAGGTTTTAGCTGGGTCGAAGCGGCTTGGCTGTTCAATGTCGATATCAGAGACGATCAACACCTTGTCTGCGAGGGTAATATCTTGGGCTGTCAGTAAGTTTTCAATACCCATAGCGCCTTGCGTCTCAACCTTGATTGAAACGTTGAACTTAGGGGCTGTTTTATTTAAAGCATCAGCTGCCATATAAGTATGCGCAATGCCTGTAGGGCACGCAGTTACCGCTACAATTCTCATTATTATTCTCGGCTTAATCTCGTCCCTGTTACGTTACAAAAGCTACCTTTCAGAAGCTACCTTGGAAAAGCTATCTTGCATGGGAACTTCAGTATAGAAAGCTCGCATGGCGGAGGGACGATATTGTTATGGGTTCTGTGGATTTTATGGATTGGCGTTTTTTATTCCAAGGTGAAAGTCACACTCTGAGTTCTTGGTTACAATAATCTAGTTAATGCACCTTTCGTCCTATATATTGAGTGCCTTCACACCGTTAATCTTTTCATCTTATTAACCTTATCACTTACGTAATTACTTCAGTCTGAAATCAGGCGAGGCAGAGCAGCATATGGATATCACCAACATTATCGAGCCCGAGATTATCTGTTTGGATTTACAAGCAGACTCAAAACAGGCGGTATTTGAAGAGCTTGTTGAACTGCTCGACCGTGCCGGTAAGCTCTCTAATAAACGTGAATTCCTTGATGATATCTGGAAGCGTGAAGCAATCGGTAATACAGGTTTTGACGATGGTATTGCGATTCCACACGCGAAAAGTACTGCTGTAGCTAAACCTGCTGTGGCGGTAGGTATCAGCCGTTCTGGCATCGATTATGGCGCAGACGGCGGCGAGCTGTCGGATGTGTTCTTTATGCTCGCTTCTCCCGATAACCGCGATGACCACCATATCGAGGTACTAGCTCAGATTTCGACCAGACTTATCGAAGATGGCTTTGTTACAAAATTAAAGGCGGTGGAGTCGGTCGAGGAAGCTCAAGAGCTATTTCTCGAAGCCAATTTAGAATCGTTTGATAGTTACGCCTCTAGCCATCATGAAGTGTATGTCGAGCCACTCAGCCCTTGGGCACAATCTCTTAATCGCCTTAAAGAACACTTGTTATACGGCACCTCACACATGATTCCATTCGTGGTCGCGGGTGGTGTGCTTTTGTCTTTGTCGGTAATGATGTCGGGTCATGGCGCTGTGCCTGAGAGCGGCGTTCTGGCTGACATCGCGCAAATGGGCATCGCGGGGCTAACCCTGTTTACTGCGGTACTCGGTGGTTACATCGCGTATTCAATGGCTGACAAACCGGGTTTAGCGCCCGGAATGATCGGTTCTTGGGTCGCGGTCAATCAATACAACACCGGATTCCTCGGTGCGATTGTGGTCGGCTTCTTCGCGGGCTTTGTGGTTAATCTACTCAAGAAGATCAAACTGCCAGACAGCATGATCTCGCTGAGCTCTATCTTCATCTATCCACTCGTCGGTACCTTTGTCACCTGTGGGGCTGTGATGTGGGTGATTGGTTCTCCTATTGCCCAAGTGATGCTAGAGATGAACCAAATGCTCACTGGCATGGCCGGATCAGGAAAAGTGGTGTTGGGTAGCATTTTGGGTGCGATGACGGCCTTTGATATGGGCGGCCCGATCAATAAGGTCGCAACGCTGTTTGCCCAAACTCAGGTTAATACTCAGCCATGGTTGATGGGTGGCGTCGGTATTGCGATCTGTACGCCACCATTAGGCATGGCTCTGGCGACTTTTATATCGCCGAAGAAGTTTAAACGAGACGAACGCGAAGCCGGAAAAGCCGCAGGCATCATGGGAATGATTGGCATCAGTGAAGGCGCGATTCCTTTTGCAGCCGCCGATCCTGCGCGCGTTCTGCCTGCTGTTGTTGCTGGTGGCGTAGTTGGTAACGTGGTCGGCTTTATGTTCCATGTAGTGAACCATGCACCATGGGGCGGCTGGATTGTGCTGCCGGTGGTGGATGGCAAGATTGGCTATATCGTCGGCACGCTCGCAGGGGCTCTAACGACGGCTCTGATTGTGATACTGCTGAAAAAGAACGTGGTCGAAGGCGAAGCGAATTCTAATCAGTTCACGGGTGGCTCGGTAACGGAAGAGGGGCAAGCGGATGTATTGGCGATCACTTCTTGTCCGTCAGGCGTTGCCCACACATTCTTAGCAGCGAAATCCTTAGAAAAGGCGGCGCATCATCTTGGGGTTCGGATTAAAGTCGAAACGCAGGGTGCCAACGGAATAGGCAATCGTATCACGCAGAAAGATATTGAAAGAGCGAGGCTGGTGATCTTTGCTCACGACGTGGCGATTAAAGAAGTAGAACGCTTTGCGAACGTGAAAACGTTAGATGTCAGTACTAAGGAAGCGATGCTTAATGCTCAGGCGTTGATCATGAGAAAGGTGTAACTCTTTAAACCGCAAAGTTTATCATTTATAAAGTTAACTAGATCAAAACTAAAAAGACTCCGCTCAGGCCGGTTAAGGTGAAAGTGGAGTCTTTTTGTATCGCTTTCCAATGTATAAGTTCAGCCCTTAAAAAGGGTGGTACTTAAATACGTCTTCAACCATAGAATTAAGTAAATCGATATCGTCACAGGTTTTGGCGTAAGTACGCAGGCCTGCGATCTGAACCTGAACATGTCGAGCAAGTTGCGCCGGCTCGCGCTCTTTACTGATCTCACCCAGTTCTTGCGCTTCTGTAATCAACTTGGCGAACTCACCTTCCATGATCTTTAGTGATTTCTTCGCTTCTGCTAATAGCTCTGCGTGTTCATCAGTCAGTTCTGCGACCGTTTTAGCCAGCATACACATGCCATTTGGCGAACTTTGTTTTGATTCGACAACCGCACGTTTTACGAAATTTTCGAGCGCTTTGATTGGAGAATCCGTTTCGCTGCGGAAGCGGTTCAGATTAAGGATGCCAAGTTCGGTATAGCGAGCCAATGTTTCTTTAAACAAGCCTTCTTTGCTGCCAAAAGTCGCGTAGATGCTGCCCGGGCGCATATCAATCACGTCTTGTAGGTTGCGCATAGAAGTCGCGTGAAAGCCTTTTTCCCAATACAGGTTCGTTGCTTTATCTACTACATCTTGTCTATCGAACTTCGCTGTCTTGGCCATAACATCTACTTCATTAATCTGAACATATGTTCAATATTTTATGCTGAACGCCCGTTCTAGTAAAGAAGAGCCAGCAAGAAAGTAAGTAGCTTAGCTTAGTTATTTTCTAAGTATTTGAAATAAAGTGGTCATCTTGTCGCTATAAGGCTGTAATTTACGCGTCGACTACTTCTACGGTTTTATGTTGCGCGCCGTAATAGGTGCCTTCATCGATGGTATACATCAAGGTTTCTTGGCACTCTGGGCAATCGAATTCTTCATTCGGTTCGGTTGCTGCCTCTTCAACCCATTCCCAACCGATTTGCTCTTCGCAAGCGGGACAATTCATAAAATACCTCTCAGTTGTTGGCGCATATTTGCTGCGAGCCTCAATTTAACAAGCTCGGCATTATACATATTTAGTTAGTAAGGAGTAGATAGTTAGTTCGTATAGAGTAGACAGATCGTTAGCAAGGAATAGAAAGCCAGTTAACGCTGAAATAGATACCGTTTTAGCGCTGAACGAACAATTATTGACGAATATGTTGTTAGCCGTGAGCACATAATTGGTGCAAGACTACCCCTTTGGGATTATAAAAAAGATGTCAATTTTCAGACGCTTACGTCAATAAAATGTTGTTGCACGTACTTTTCGCACAGTTAGGTCGCTTAGCTAACAGTTTTATCGATAAATCAATGTACTTTATAAGGTTAAATGTTACTTTCACCGCCTACCGATCTGCGTGGCACGGTAATTGAACTGCATTGATTAAGTTGAATAATTATACGATCACCATTGAGGCGCATTCGCTAGAAATGTGCCTAGTGAGATGACCGAGAAAGATTTGTTAGCTGCTAGGGAAATAAAAATGAATTTAACCGATATGTCTTTTAAGCAAAAAATCATCGCTTTGCTTACTTTACCGATCTTAGGGTTTTTATGGCTTAGTGTTTCTGCGATATCCAAAGGCGTAGAAACCACCAGTGAAATGTCTTCATTGAATCAACTGACACGCTTGTCGGTTGTATACAGTGAATTGGTGCATGAGTTGCAGAAAGAGCGCGGAATGACGGCTGGTTTTATCGGCTCACAGGGTACTAAGTTTGTTAGTGAGCTACGAGCACAAAGAACCAGTGCGGATAACAGACGCAATCAGAGAACCGAATACTGGCAGTCTGCAGAAATCGACTTGCCGCAGATCTCTCGTCTGAATACTGAAATCAGCCAAAGCCTCAATCAAATTACTTCAATTCGTAATCGCGTCGATTCTCAGTCGATCCCGCTTTCTGAAGCTTTGGGTTACTACACCAAACTTAACGCAAAGCTACTTAGCGTATCAGCCTTGATCGCTGAGCTAAGTTCTGACGCCACCATCACGACTGAAACCATCGCTTATTATAACTTCCTTCAAGGTAAAGAGCGTGCGGGTATCGAACGTGCGGTCCTTAACAACACTTTTTCCAAAAATGAATTTGGCCCAGGTATGCTGGTTAAATTCATCTCTTTGGTGACCGAGCAAAATACCTATTTCTCGAACTTTGAAGTACTGGGTAACCCAGACAATGTTCGCTTTTTTGAACAACAATTGAATGACCGCTCGGTCGCGGAAGTCGAGAAGCTTCGTGATGTGGCTGAATCGAAAATGAGCGGATTTGATGTCGACCCTGTGTACTGGTTCGCGCAATCAACGGCGCGCATTGTTCAGCTGAAAAAGACAGAGAACCAACTGGCAGACTCTCTTATTGCATTGACTGATCAGAAAACTCAGCAAGCTCAATCAGCAATGATGGGCAGTATCACGATGTTTGTTGTGATCACCCTGTTTGCGACCTTTATTAGCTTTAAAGCCATTACAGATTTAACAACTCGAGTTAAAGATCTAACGCGTGTACTTTCTAAAGTCCGTCATGACAATGATCTAACCGTTCGTGCGACTTACGAAGGTAACAGCGAATTGGGTCAAATTTCGTCATCGCTTAATGAAACACTAGAGAAGTTCTCTGGGGTTATTGATAGCTTGTCTCAATCTAGCCTAACACTCGCTTCAGCAGCCGAAGAGACAGCGCAAACTTGCCAATATAACTCTAATACTTTGGTTGAGCAGCAAGACCAAATCGGCTTGATTGCAACAGCGACAGAAGAGCTTTCGGCAACGGTGAGCGAAGTTGCGGCTAAAACACAGCAAACAGCAAGTTCAGCTAAACTGGCTGACGAGCAATCACAAGCAGGCTTGAGCACGGTTCAGCACTCTTACCAATCGATTGAGACCTTGGCTTCTGAGATTAACGGCCTCGCTGAAAAAATCACTCATCTACACGAAAGTAGCAATAACATTAACAGCGTGATTGATGTGATTAAGTCGGTTGCTGACCAAACCAACTTACTCGCACTAAACGCGGCGATCGAAGCGGCTCGTGCGGGTGAACAAGGTCGTGGCTTTGCCGTCGTTGCCGATGAAGTTCGTACTCTGGCGCAGCGCACTCAAGAATCCACCTTGGAAATTGAAGGCTTCATTAGCTCTCTCCAATCAGACGTGCAAACCGCGTTTAACGTGATTGATAACAGCAAGAAGATGTCTTCAAGAGCGGTTGAAGATTCACGAGGAGTAGAGCAGACACTGCAAGATATTTCAGGTGCTGTGAGCGAAATATTCAGCATGACAGAGCAGATCGCAACTGCGACCGAAGAGCAAGCGGTCGTCACTCAGGATATCGCTCAGAACGTTGTGGCGGTAGAGCAGAAGTCGACAGAATCTACGACGGGTGCAACGCAAATTGCCGCAACAGCTAAAGAGCAAGCTGAACTGGCAACATCACTGAAAGAGCTTTCGAATACGTTTAAGAGTTAGCAGCTTAGAGCTAGAAGCTTTCTATCTTATATAAAAATGTCCCGCCTAGTGCGGGACATTTTTTTAAGAGTTGAAACGACCAGTAGAGTCGCTTAGAGATCGAATAGTACGTCTGTGCGAATAATGTATTTCGTCCCAGAAAGTATCGGCGCAGAGCCATGAATACAATGGGCGGGGTGCGTACCATGAGGAAAACAAAGCACGCTGCCGCTTGGTGTTCTAACCGATTCTATATTCGCGCTCTCCTGATGATCCCCTTGACGACGAGCAGGCTTACTCGGGTCATTACGGTTAACCATAAATTGAGTTTCGCCGCCAACGAAGTCATCACTCAATAGAATCAAGAATGTGTACATGCTCCAGCGGTCACCAAATGCGTCATCGACTAACTGTTCATTCACCACCTGACTGCCAGGCCATGATCCATCGGTGTGCATCTTAAAGAAATCCCCTTCGTCGTAACGATAAAAGCGGAAACGACCGTTAATGCCTAGAGGTTTTACACCAGCAAAGTGATTGTACTTATCGATGAATTGATCTTGGCAACGCTTCCAAATAACGTCGAGAGTTTCAGTATCGGCGATCAAGTTGAGATTCTGATTGTGGCGAACTTCTCTTGGTAGAGACACGGCAGCATCTTCCGTAAATCCAAGCTTGTTGGCTTCATCCAGTATGCGCTGAACTTCTTCGGGAAGCAGCACATCTCGCAACTGGAAAGCACCGGGAACGTTGTCTACTTCAACGCGTGATACCGCGTTAACGTTCTTATCAAGTGCAAATGGGTTTGCAGATTTTGGTGCCCAAACAGGAAGGTCACTGCGCTGGGTACCTGACTCGCGTCGAACGACATAAAAATTCTCATTGTTATTCATCATCAACCTCTATCTCTATCTTGAAACCACTTTTACTTGTGCAAACTGACGGTGCCCGTCAACCGAGCCGTGGTAACCAAGGCCACTCTGTTTCGCACCAACCCATGGAGCATCACCACTGCCGCCTTGTCCTTGATTAATGCCAACCATGCCAGCATCAAGTTCGTCAGCAACGTCATTGACGCCTTGGTTTCCAAAGACCACAGCACCTAGGCCGTACTCACTGGCGTTGGCTCGCTCAATCGCATCTTCAATGTCGGAATAGCGACTGATCGAGACAACTGGACCGAAAGTCTCTTCTGTTTCCAGTTTCATTTCTGCTGTCATTCCGGTGATTACTGTAGGGCGGATATAACGCTCGGGTTGCTCAGAACCGCCTAAAAGAAAAGTGGCTCCTTTCTGTTTTGCGTCTTTTAGCTGGTCGACAATCTTGCCATGTTGTGTCGCGTTGATGATTGGTCCGACATTGACGTTCGGCATATCCCACGGGCCAATCTGGTACATGTTGGCGATCTCGGTGACACGTTGTTCAAATTTTTCAGCGATACGATCATCAACATAGATACGTTCAATCGAAGTACACATTTGCCCTGAGTTCTCAAAGCTGCCTGCGACGGCAAAGCGAGCGGCCTGTTCTAGGTTGGCATCACGCATCACAATCATTGGGTCTTTGCCACCTAGCTCCATGACCAAGCGTTTTACCTTGCTCGCTGCACGTCGCATGATGTCTTGGCCTGTTGCTTTTGAGCCAGTGAACGCGATCATTTGGATGTCGCCTTCGACTAATGCTTTGCCTGTTTCACCATCACCTTGCATCACTGTCAAGACATTCTCTGGTAAGTACTTTTGCAGTTCACCAAAGAATGCTTCAGCGATGAGAGGGGTCTCTTCTGAAGGTTTTAGAATCACGCTATTGCCGGCGACCAGTGCTGGCACAATGAGGTTGTTTGCCATCATCACCGGGTAGTTCCAAGGAGATATAACTCCGACAACACCTAGTGGACGGTATTGAAGTTCTGTTGAGCCGGATAATTTTCGAGTGTTGAGTGCACGTTGAGCATCTTCTGCATAGTGCTGACCCATGTAGATCGCACCGGTTGCTTCTCCGGTCGCGCGACGAATGTCTTTACCCATTTCACGAGCAAGTAACTGTGAGAGGGACTCTTCGTACTTATCAAGTTGTTGATAGGCTTTGATAATGGTCAGCACTCGCTCGTTCATCGAAAGTTTGCGCCATGCTTTTTGTGCTGCTTTTGCTTTGTGGATGGTTTGAGTTACTTCTTCAGCCGAAGTTTGGTTTACCTCGCCAAGGAGTTCACCATTACTTGGGTCAAAGGATTGAATAGACTTGTTCATGTTTGTCGGCTCCGCTGCATTTTTAGTATCGGCATCATTATTATTGAATAGTGCGATAACTAGATATCTAAAAATCTCGATATGTTGATTTTTAAAAATGATATTCGTCATAAAGGATGGCGTGATTCCATCCAGTTTTCATCTTGCTATCTAACTGCTGTTCTGTTGATTTTTGTTCTTTTCAACTACAGGGAATCAGACAGCGCTTTCAGGAATTTCTCGATGTATTCGTCATTACGCTTGTAGTAAGTCCACGAGCCAATGCGTTTTGATGTCACTAACTTCGCACGCTGCAGGTTCGAGAGGTAAGAAGAAACGGTAGATTGAGATAAGCCACTCTTCTCCTGAATAATGCTAACGCATACCCCCTCAACATCGGTATCAACGAGTTGTTTCTCTAAGTTAAAGTGCTCTTGAGGCGACTTAAGCCAATGAAGAATATCTCTGCGTACAGGGTTGTTGATGGATTTTAAAATTTCGTTCACGTCTGACATGGTGTTTGACTGCTATTTCCGATTTAAGTGAAATATACCCTTGAAACTAGGATATCGCAATATGTCGATATCTATTTTCGGTGTCTGCCAATCTGGCGTTACGGTGTCTGCCAATCCGACGTTGCGGGATCTGAGTATCGATTTGTTTTGGTAAAGCTTGTTCGCTATTAACTAATGAACAATCCCCAAGTTACTCGCTCAAAGCAAAGTAACTTAGGGATAAGGCTCAATTTTAGGCGTCTACTGACATCTCTATAAGCGTATCTTTCTGGTTTAACTTTGAGACTAAAGCGCTTGTCCGTTAACCGACAATTTCACATCAATGTTGCCACGAACCGCGTTTGAGTAAGGGCAAACTTGGTGCGCCGTTTTCACAAGCGTCACAGCTTGTTCTTGCTCTAGATCCAGTTCAATCGATAGAGCAACAGTTAAAGCAAAGCCACCGTTTTCATTTGGTCCGATACCGACTGTTGCAGTGGTTGGCGCCGATGCGATTTTGATTTTCATCTCTTTCGCAACGTGAAGTAGAGCATTTGAGAAACACGCAGAGTAGCCCGCAGCAAACAGTTGCTCAGGGTTTGTCGCTTCACCTGTTCCGCCCATTTCTTTAGGGTAGCTCAATGCCACTGAAAGCAGGTTGTCATCAGTAGAAACTTGGCCGTTACGACCTGCCGTTGCTGTTGCAGAAGTTGTGTAGAGTGTTGTCATTGTTTTAGTCCTTAATTATGATTTTGCGCAATTAAGTTGTGCGCAACTTAATTTTAGAGCTAGCTTAATTGATAAAATTTGAGTGCGCAAGTATATTGTGCACAATTTAATTTATTGGTGAGGCGATCATGAGCGACCAAGATGACTATCTAAAGCTGGATAATCAGGTGTGTTTCGCGCTGTATAGTGCATCGAATGCAATGAGTAGAGCGTATCAACCTTTGCTGAAAGCACTTGATCTTACTTACTTGCAATACATTGTGATGATGGTGCTTTGGGAAGAAAAAGAGATAAATGTCAAAGCGCTAGGCGCAAAAACGCATTTAGATTCAGGCACCTTGACGCCACTACTCAAGCGCTTGGAAGTGAAAGGTTATGTGCTTAGAACTCGCAGTATTGAAGATGAGCGAGTTCGGGTTATTACGTTGACACTTGCAGGGGTAGAGCTAAAAGAGCAAGCGCAGACCGTTCCGGTTGAAATGCTGTGTCTTTCTAAGATGAATGAAGACGAACTTAAATCGCTAAAAGCCCAGTGTGAGCAGTTGCTTGGTAACTTAACCAAGTGAGAAAGCCCTTTTAGCTCTCGGCAATGATAATAAGAAAACGAAAAAGCCCGTTACTCCTACTGTTAATTAGTTACGATTGCTAATTCAAGTAAGACTAACGGGCTTTTTGTATCTGCTGTTATTTTTGATGCTAGATGCTAGATGCTAGAAGCTAGAAGCTAGAAGCTAGAAGCTAGAAGCTAGAAGCTAGAAGCTAGTCTTCGCTCACGAACACATACATATCACCACGGCAGCGGTTGATACTGTATTCAATCGGCACACCTTTTTTATCGTAAGCGGTTTGCTCGATAAGCAGCACTGGCACCGTTTCATCGATGTTGAGTTTCTCTAGAAACTCTTCCGTTGGCATCTTAGCGGACACTCGGCTTTGAGTTTTTGTCGGTGAGATATCTTGGCTGCGGAAGTAGTCGTAAAGCGACAGCTGGATCTCGTCAGGGTCGTGGATAAGATGCGCAGGAACGTAAGACTCTTCAATAGATACCGCTTGCTCGTCGATGTAACGAACGCGCTTCAATAGAAAGACTTGATCGTTCTCGGCTATTTTAAGCATCTTGGCTATTTCAGAAGAGCACGCAATCACGTCTTTCTTAATCCATAACGTGTCGGGTTTTTTGCCTTTCAGAACGACTTGTTGAGAGAAGCCTGTCGCTTCTTTACTGGAGTACTCAACGGTCTCACTGATCATGGTACCCAAACCACGAGAGCGAACAATCACGCCTTCTTTATCTAATATATCCAACGCTTTACGAACGGTGATACGAGACACACCAAGCTTGTCACTGAACTCACGCTCGGTAGGAATGAAGTCTCCACCTTTGAGCATCTGTTGCTCAGTCGCCAGCTTCACTGAATCGGCAATCTTCAGATATAAGGGTGATTTATCTTTCTGTTCGATTCGTTCTTGAATCAGGGTAAGCAGTGGTTGATAAGCGCTCATAAATGTCTGTTTTAGCTTTTATATTTAACTGAAGTATACCCGAAGTCTCAGCCCACACTTAATAGAAATGTGAAATCTGAGGGCGAAACAAAGATTCCACCACTCAGAGGTTTTATCCAGTTAGCTTGAACGTTCTGGTTGGTAATGTGGGGCTAACTCTGTATCGCTACTAGGCTCTGTTGAAATGGGTTTTACTTTGAAGGT
The DNA here is from genome assembly GCF_024347615.1 of Vibrio splendidus. NCBI lineage: Bacteria > Pseudomonadati > Pseudomonadota > Gammaproteobacteria > Vibrionales > Vibrionaceae > Vibrio > Vibrio splendidus. Next base: position 1,886,130 of record NZ_AP025509.1, read on the forward strand.
TAGGACTGTCGCGATACTCACTAACACAGCACAGATCAAATAGGCTATTGAGTAACTGCCGTACCAATCGACGGAGATTGCTGCAAGGATAGGGCCGATAAAGCCACCAATGCCCCAAGCGGTATAAAGCACTCCGTAGTTGGCGCCAAAGTTTTTCAGGCCGTATAAGTCCGCCATGATTGAAGGGGAAACACTGCTAACAAGGTGCCATATCCAATGCCTGCCAATGCCGCGCCAACCATTAGAGTCGGGCTAGAAACAAACTGGCTGAACAGCAGCATATTGATGGTTTGTAGCCCAAGCGCGATCGCCAACGTTTTTAATGCGCCAATCTTATCGCTCAATAACCCAGAGACTAATCGACCTGCTGAGTTGAATATCGATAAGGTCACAATCAAATAAGCGCCTTCTAAGATATTGGCTTGTTCAGCAGCAATCGAGGTGATGTTGGCGATGATCATCAAGCCAGCGGCAGCACCGAAGGCGTAAGTGAACCACAACAGGTAGAACTGCTTGGTGGCGAGCATCTCTTTCCATATGTAATTTCGAGCGGGAGGCGGTGTCGGCTTTGAGGAATCAGGTTTTTCTGAATTGGCTTTCGGCTCATACCCTGCTGGAGGGTTCTTGATCGAATAAGCCAGTGGGAAAGCAATGACGATGAGCCCAGTCCCAAGTATGCGAAGGCTTTGTTCCAATCCAACGACGGATATTAGGTAGCTAGTAAGCGGGGCCAAGTAGATAGCCGCAAGGCCAAATGCCGTGGCGAGTAACCCATTGACCATGCCTTTCTGAGAAGAATGAAACCACTTCATTGCCGTTGGGTTCAAGCAGGCGTAAGCGAAACCAATTCCCGCACCTGTGACTAAACCAAAGCTCACATTCAGGTTCCATGGCGTCAAAGATAGGCTCGCTAAGATCATTCCTGCGCCCGCCATCAAAGAACCCACCATCAATACTTTTTGTGGGCCTATCTTATCTTGAATACGACCAGCAATAAGCAGTGCTAATGACAGAGTGATGATGGTGATTGTGTAGGGCATAGAGGCTTGAGTGTTGTTCCAACCGAGTTCTAAAAGCGAGTTTTTGAATACACTCCAGGTATAGAGAACACCAATGCACAGGTTGATTCCACAGCTAGCGAGCAGAATTCTTGTTGCTTTGTTATTTGCAATTGAAAAGCGGTTCAAAGCAGAAAAATTAATCATGGGAGAAAGGCCAAAAAGATAGGTAAAAAAGACAGGCGTAACAAAAAGGCCCAGTAATACTGAGCCTAGTGTGTTCATGAGTTAGCAAGGATTAGTATTGGTTAAGGTAGCGAGTAATCTCGTCCACGCTTGGGGCACAGTCGCCACCTACATGGCTCACCACGTAAGATGCCACGGCATTGCCTAACAAGATTGCATCGGGCAGTTCCCAGCCAGAAGCCAAGCCTGCTAAAACGCCTCCTGCATGGGTGTCACCTGCGCCAATAGTATCAACCACTGTAGCTTTAAATGGCGCAACGTTTCCGTAGCCGTCATGAGTGGCGAACAAAGCACCATCACTGTCGATGCGCAAAATCAGCGGGCAGTGATAAGTGTTATGCCATTGCTCAACGAAGGTGTTGATATCTCGCATACCCAGAACTTCAGCTTCTTGGCGATTCAAAGATACCGTTGGTTTCAGTTTGATTAGACGACCAAACAGTGGCTTTGGTATATCACCAATACGAGGGCCAAAATCGATGAACAGCTCAATGCTGTTGGGCAACGTTTCTAGCCAGCTAACGAGCTCTTCACCACAACCCGAAGACAACTGATAACCAGAAAGGTAGATAATCGCATTGTCTTGCAGATCTAACTGATCAAGCGCTTGTTGGTTCCAGTTGTTCTCGACACCGCTCACAGACAAGAAGGTACGTTCACCGTCTGGCTCAACGAGCGCTAAGCACCAGCCATTGTCGCCACTTGGATCTTGTAGGTGACTTGTTAGGCCTTTTTCAGCCATTGCTGTGGTGATGATGTCAGCCCATTTACCTTGACCAATTGGTAAGGCATTGATTGATTCAACGCCCAGCTTTTTCAGAGCAATCGCGATATTTAGAGCGCAACCTCCGACATGAATGCCTTTCTCGGTCAGCTCTACATCGGTGCCACGCTTCGGTAGGGCCGGTGTTTCTGTCACGATATCGACCACAGCCGCACCAATCAGGCACAACTGTCGTTGATTCTTGAGGGTTGGAATCAGTGTAATCAAAGAACTATGAGGCATACACTTGCTCCTTAATCTCTCTTAAACGCAGGAAGGTTGCGGCATAACCTGCAAAGTCGAGTTGGTTTTCGTCATCAAGCTGTTTCTTCAAATCGACATCGATAGCTTGGATACCATTCAATGCACCACAAATAGCGGTCGCCATCGCACCGATCGTGTCGGTATCACCACCTAAGTTAGCACACAGGATCGCACAACGGTTTGGATCGGTTTGCGCCAGTTCAACCATCGCTATGGCTGCTGGTACCGATTCGATTGTGCTCACGCCAGCACCGACCAAGTTGTAGACTTTTTCCATGCGTTCTTCAATGCCGCTGTTTTCTGAAGCAACCATCAAAGCAAGTTCAATACGAGCGCCCATTGAGGCACTGAATGTGGTGATGTTTTTAGTTTGTGCTGCGTTGGCAATCGCCGGTAATTGATCTTTAATTTCGCTCCAGCTATGTCCTTCAATCGCTTTTGATACCGACCAAGCAATCGCAACTGCACCCGCTATTGCGACATCTGATTTGTGTGTTGGGCTTGAAGCCAGTGCGACTTGATCGATGAAGGTGTCTAAGCTGGTGGTAGGAACTAGGCAGCCCATTGGCGATACACGCATCGCAGCACCGTTAGTCACACCGTTGTTTTCAAGCTCATCAATTGAAGTGCCTTCTTTAATTGCACGCATAGCAGCTTTTGAGCTAGGGCCGAAAATGTTTTTGTTGAATGCGTCGAAGCCTTCAGCCCAGCTTAATACGTTGCGAGCAATGATCTCTGGTGAGATCTCACCGTCGCATTCGATGATAGCGTCAGCAAGAGCCAGCGCCATTGAGGTGTCATCCGTGAATTGGCAAGCATCGAAATAACAAGCGGCGTTGTTTTCAGCAGGCCCCGGTAGGAAAGAGTCAATCCAACCAAAGTGTGCTTTTACTCGGCTTCTTGGCCAAAGCTCTGATGGCATTCCCATTGAATCACCCAGTGCTTGACCATAAAAAGTGCCTAAAATTCTGTCTTGTTTTGAAATGTTCATCTTACTTCACCAAAAATAGGTTATTTAAAAACTGCTCAGCCTTTAGCTAAAAAATAAGGCTAGAGAGAAGACTGAGCAGGTATAAAGTTACGCTTGAGCTTTTTCTACTTGAGCCTGCTCTGATGGGTTTCCATCTGATTTGTTGTCGATTTTAATCTCTTTGATTTCGCCGTTTGGTTCACGGAAGAAGTACATGAAGATCACGAGGATGATGGCGATCATGATGGCACCGAAGCCCCACATGCCGGACCAATCAAACGTGAGTCCATTCTGCGGTTCGTCGTAAGCAAACATTTTCTCCATTAATACGCCACCTAAGCGGTAACCCAGCAAGCTGCCGATACCTTGGCAACCCAATGTGATAAGGCCTTGCGCTGCGGTACGCATGTGAGCGGGTGCTTTTTTGTCGACATAGATGTAAGCCGTTACGAAGTAGAAGTCGTAGCTCACGCCGTGCAATAGGATGCCTGCGAACAGCAGTGAGTATAGGTACCAAGTGTCTGCGCTTCCGTAGACGAAGAAACCGTAACGAACTGCTGCTGTAAAGAGACCAAGTAGTAGTACCTTCTTAATACCAAATCGTTTGGTGAAGAAAGGTAATGCCAACATGAAGAAGATTTCAGAGAACTGACCCAGCGTCATCCAACCAGTTGCGTTGCTCATGCCGACTTCGGTTAAGTAGCCGTTTGCGAAGATGTAGTAGAACGCCAATGGCATGCTGAACATGAAAGAACAAACGAAGAATGCGAGGAAGTTTTTGTCTTTCAGCAACACGAGAGCATCAAGGCCAAGCATCACTTTTAGGCTAAGTTTACCGGTACTTTTTGGCGGTGTGTCTGGCAGTGTTAACGCGAAGATCCCCAGAGCTAAAGAAGCTAAAGCAGTCAGGATCAGAGGGATATTGCTTGATGAAATATCGCCGTAACCCAACCAACCTGGTAAGAAACCAATCGCAATACCAGAAGCGATCCAGCCGATGGTGCCCATTACACGGATACGCGGGAAGTCACGTTCTACGTCTTCTACGTTAGAGAAAGCAATGCTGTTGGTCAGTGCAATCGTCGGCATGTAAGTTAACGAGTAAAGCAAAAGGATTGGGAAGAAGGTGGCAAACTCGGTTTGTTGAGCCGCTAAGTACATCAAACCTGCACCCGCTATCAACATCACTGAAAGTACTTTCTGCGCTGCGAAGAAACGGTCGGTGATTGATCCAACTAGGATCGGTGAAATGATCGCTGCGATTGCAGTACATGCATAAGACCATGCGATCTCAGTCGGGGTAAAGCCATTGGTATTGAGTATTTGCCATAAGGGAACAAACCATGCTCCCCAGATAAACCATTCAATGAACATCATTGAAGACAGTTTGAAGTTAGTCGATTTCATTATTATGTCCTTTAGTACTGTAGGGTACGCAATGATGGTATTTTAAATGACAGTACCAATACAATACCATTAAGGTTATTTTGTGATCTAATTATCAGATGTATCAGCAATGGAGTTACTTTATATGATCATAGAACATGGTGTTTTGAGCTGATGCTGAGATCTAGATATGACGAGTTTCTTATCTAAATTATTGTTTCTAAATACGTTCTTTGAAGGTATCAGGCGATGTCTGTCGAGAAGGGGGGAGGAATAACGTGGGTAGGGAAATTAGGCATAAAAAAAGAGCAGCCAACGCTGCTCTTCTTGGTATCTTTTTAGGTCTATGACCGAGTGATGAGTTAACCCATAAACCAAGATACGAAAATCAACGCACCAAAGCCGAATGTTGCCATTAGTGCCGTGTCGCCACCGGCTGCAGTATAGCTGCCTTCGGTTTGTAGGTGAGGGAAGTCAGGTCTACGAACCTTAACCACCATTGCAAGTGGTCCCCAGATAGCTAGGAACACCAATACCATCCCTGCGTAATCCAGCATGCTGACAAACTGGCTAGCGAACAGCTCTGCTAATGCCAAAGGTAAGATGAAGGTCAACGCATAAGCCAACGCTTTGTTGTTGGTGACGGCATCTTTGTTTTGGTCGTAAAGCGCCATCGAGACTCCGAGGAAAGAGGTTACCAATGCCAGTGCTGAGAACAGCGCAATCACCACTTTCAACCAAGCAGATTGGCCGCTGAACGCTGAGATCAACTCAGAGATATTGTGGAACTGACTGATCGCGTCTGTGCCAAGGTTGCCAATAATTGCGAATAACCAAGTTAGGTAGCAAATTAATGGAATCACTGAACCAAGCAGAATCATATTGCGGATCTGTTTTTGAGTCGCTTCTCGGTTGTAGATAACCAGTGACGGGATCACCACCATAGAGGCAAAACTGGTAAAGATAACCGCGCTGTATTGCACCACATCATTAGCGGTGTATTTGCTGGTTTGAGTCAGGTAATCAAGGCGAATGTTGCTAAACAAGGATGCAATAACGATAAACAACATCACGACCATCAAGATGAATAGCCCGCGATTCAGTTTGTCGATATAAGATTTGCCCGAGACGACGATAGCGCCCATCAATAGGCTGAAAATGGTATACGCAACAGATGCCGATACATCGACATCCACATCGAGCAGTAGCTTATGAATGATGTCACCGACACCCAAGATATAAGCGATCAACATGCATACCAGCAGCAGGTAAAAGAGGGCATTGATAAAATGTTTGCCTTTACTGCCAAGCGTCAAGTAAGCAACGCTGCTCATGCCACTATTGTCTTTCGTTTTTGTACACGCCTCGGCTAGCAGAAGAGCAGAGTAGGTGGTGCCAATAAAGATAAGTAGCATCAGCACTGAGCTGATCATGAAGCCAAATTGAGCCAACACCATTGGAATAGCCAACATGCCAGCCCCTAATGCCGTTCCCGAAAGGATTAGGGAACTGCCGAATAATTTCATATTCAAGAAAAACAACCTCAAGCGATCCAATTAATTTTTGTTTGGATTGTAAATAATTGTTTCCAAGACTAACAAAATACTCAGTAAAGTTAGGGGTTAATTTCTAATAAATTTTGAATTTTTCTAAAAAAGTTAAGAAGTGATTTGTGAGGGGTATGCTTGGTTGGGTTATGTATTCACTTGTTGGTTTGTTTTAGCGTTTTGATAACTTTTGTAAATTGATGGTCGCTCAATAATTTTGGGACCTGCGGTCGATTAAGTGGTGATTTAACTTGAACTAAGTAGGGGCCAACCTTGCTTGTTTCATGAATCCTTGCTTGCCCCTAGCTAGATACTCTTGCTGCTCCTAGCTAGTAACCCCAGCTCTATTTGATGAGTCGAAGTTCTTTTACTTTTTCTTGAATTAGGTTTTGAACCAGTTGGGTAAGAAACTGGATACGTGGATGACTGGCGTCGCGTTTTAATGTCACCATATCGACGTTAAAATCTGGGATTTCAATGGGTGGGTCGCATAGTACTAAGTCATCATCTATCAATTCAGAACGGCCTACCATCTCTGCCATCACGGCTAATACATTTCTTCCTGAAAGCATTCTTCGAATGGTCAAAAAACGCGTTGTCCCAAGCACCACATTACGTTTTATACCGATATTTTCTAGCGTGATATCGACTTGGCTCGTCAGTTCTTGGTTAGCCGTGATTATCATTTGCGGTGTCTTTAAATAGGTATCGAGCGGTATTGGGAGTGTAGTCTTCAACACCTTGTTATCAAAGGTACACAGGTGCTTTTCTCTGTAAAGAAAGGTGGTGTCCAAATGGCTTGGTAATTCCTGAAAAACACCAATACAGAGGTCCGTGTTTTGGTCTTCGAGCAATGTCACGCAGTTCGCACTGTCGACCGGCTTGAGCAGGACTTTGCTGAGCGGGGCAAGTTGCTGAAGAGTGTCGAAAATCTCAGGACCAAAAATCTGCTCTGCGTAATCACTGACACCAATGGTGAACTGTCCTGAGTAACTCTCTGGCTCAAATTGTTCTGCCGGTAAAATATCTTGCGTGAAAATCGACAAAATCGTCTGAACCTTAGGGGCGATCTCATGTGCTCTCACCGTCGGTTGCATCTTGTTGCCTTGCCTTTCAAAGAGAGGATCCCCCAATAATTCCCGAAGTCGTTTTAGGTTGTAACTGGTGGCTGGCTGTCCCAAATGCAGCTCTTTTGAAGCTGCCGATACACTCTTTAAGCGAAAAAGCGCGTCAAAAGTGAGTAGTAGGTTGAGGTCTATTCCACGCCAATTAAGATCTTTCACAGCAATATTCGCCTGCTGTCTGCTCAAATCATATCGTTAGTCGGCACTGGCATGAGCTCCATCTGCTTAGCCTTGCTCGCGTATGAGCTGTCGGGTGATGTAGCAGGGATGGTGCTGAGTATTGCATTTGCTTTGAAGATGTTGGCGTACATAGGACTCGCGCCAGTATTTGGTGCAATCGCACATAAGTTGCCGAAACGAAGGACTTTGTTCGCGCTGGATTTGATTAGGGCGCTGTTGTTTGTCTGTTTACCGTTTGTCACCGAAGTGTGGGAAGTCTATGTGTTGATGTTTCTCATCAATGCGTGTTCTGCGGGTTTTACTCCCCTGTTTCAATCAACGCTACCTTTGGTCTTAGTGGATAAAACGCAGTACGCGAAAGCATTGTCGTTCAGCCGAATGGCTTATGATCTCGAACAGATATTTAGCCCAATGCTAACGGCTCTATTGTTGAGCTTGATTGGTTTTAGACAGTTATTCATGCTCGATGCGGCCACTTTTCTGCTGTCTGGTGTGTTGATCTTACTGTGTACATTACCGAATTTGAAACGAGTGACAGAATCAGCGCATAAAACGAAAAAGACCAGCGCGGTGCAAGCGCTACGTAATTACTTGAATAAACCTAATTTGAGAGCTCTGTGGTTTGCGTATCTTGCCGCGGCCAGTGCTTCTGCGATGGTGCTAGTGAATACGGTTATCTACGTACACGAAGTGCTGCACGGTGACGAAACGCAAACCGCATTAGCAATGATGGTCGTTGGTTTGGGTTCCATGCTTATGGCACTGCGGTTACCCAAATGGTTAGAGAGTCACTCGCCGCAACATTTTCATTGGATAGGATTGCTGACGATTTGCGCCTCTTTTGCCGTTGGCAGTTTCACACCCGGTTGGATTGGCTTTGGCGTCATGTGCTTAGCCATGGGCGTTGGAATGTCTTGTATTCAAACTTCCGCAGGTCTTTTGATCACCCAAGCGTGTGAGGGAGAAGACACCGCGCCGTATTTTGCTGCTCATTTCTCTTTAACGCATTTCTGGTGGTTTTTTACTTACTTGATTGCGGGGATAAGCGTGAAGCTGTTTGGTATGAGTGCCGGCTATTTAATTATGGGAGCTCTTTGTGTCATTAGCGGCTTAATGTACGCCTCAATCAAAGATACGTTCAGCGAGAATGATGGCTAGCCATAAACGGAAAGCCTATCGCTAAAAGACATGTCCAAGGAGCTTAATCAGCTTGAAGCTAAACAAGATGAGAAAAATGCCTATTTGAGTGTTGACCTGACTACAACTTCATAGTTTATCTTATAGATAGAAATGAGGGAGAAGTGGATGTATCGCATATCTGAATTAGCGGAGCTCGTTGGCCTGAGCCGTTCAACGCTTTTGTACTATGGAAAGTTGGGTTTGATTGAAGCTCAACGCACCAGTAATGGTTATCGAAGTTATTCCGAACGCGATTTACAGCGCGTGAAGTTGTTGCAGCAGTTACAAGCGGGTGGCCTGACGTTGAAAGAGTGTCAGGCGTGTTTGGATGCTAAGGTTGACCGCTCCTTGTTACAAAACCGACTCGAACAATTGGATGAAGAGATCGCTCAGAAGCAGCGTTCGAGAGATCTTTTATCGGCCCTGTTAGGCGAGAGTGGTTTGCAAGATTGGCATGAGTCGATGGACAAAGTGGCGCCTGATGCGCATCTCGACTGGCTAATTAAGCAAGGCTTTGATGAGAAGCAAGCACTGCGACTGAAATGGCTTTCAAAAGACATGAACGATCATGACCAGTACATGGCGGATTTTGAGGTGATCTTTGAGGGTTTACAGCGTTTAGGGCCAGGAACAGCGGAAGATACTTTGGCGGCACTGGCACACGTTCCAGTTTATCCCAAATGTGTGCTTGAGATCGGTTGCGGTAAAGGTATTGCCACCTATGTGTTAGCGAAAGCCATAGTAGAACATCAAGCGGATGTGCAAATAACGGCGGTAGATAATGATCAGCCGAGTTTAGATATTCTGACTCAGCAAGCACAGGCTCTTGGCTTAGAAAGCAACGTCAAAACCGTATGCGCGAGCATGATGGATCTACCGTTTGAAGCTAAGTCGTTTGACCTAATTTGGTCGGAAGGCAGCGCTTACATCATGGGTGTTGAAAAGGCGCTAAAGCAGTGGCTAAATTTACTCAGTGATGAGGGCATATTGGTCGTCAATGATTTGGTGTGGAATACCGAACAACCTAACGAATCGAGCAAAGCGTTCTGGCAAAAAGAGTACCCAGACATGACGACGGTTTCAGAACGAATTAAACAGGCACAAGCTGCGGGTTATGAAGTTTTGGATCACTTTGCAATGAGCGATGCTGGTTGGCTTGCGTATTACCAGCCCTTTCAAAAGCGAGTAGAAGCGCTTAAAGCAACGATGCCGAACTCAAAAGCGCTGGTAGATTGCGACAATGAAGTTAAACAATTTTTCGATAGCAGCACACAAAAGAGCGGATTGGATCAACAGCCTTCTAAAGTTTCTAATCAACGTGACTTTGATTATCAGTTCTTTGTGCTCAAGAAATTAAAGTAAGTGAGTAACACCATGAAATTTAGACAATATAATTCAAACGAAATCGAAACAATCACTCAAGTTTTCACTCAGACCTTTACGGATTCAAAAGGCGAGAACGAAGGTAAAACCGTGGGTAAGCTTGCCAACGATCTTTTAACGACAACAGCTCCGACAGAGCTACTTTGCTTTATTGCTGAAGATGATTCTAGTGAGTCGGATGCGGATAGTACGATTGTAGGCGCGATTATCTTTACGCCGCTTTCATTTGATGATGAAACGAAGGCATATTTGCTTTCACCAGTCGCGGTGAGCACTCAGGTGCAAAAGCGTGGTATTGGCCAGAAACTGATTAACTTTGGTTTGCAGGTTCTAAAAGAGCAAGGTGTTGAGCTTGCAGTGACGTACGGTGATCCTGACTACTATTCCAAAGTGGGCTTTGGGCGAATTACCGTTGAGCAAGTCCCAGCGCCATTTGAATTGAGTTTCTCTCACGGTTGGTTGGCTCAATCGTTGACTGGTGGTGACATCAAAGTAACAAGTGGCAAGTCGAGTTGTGTTGAAGCTTTGGCTCACCCCGAATATTGGTAGCCGTTTGCAACAAAATTGAGAAAAAGAGAAAGCCCATCAGGTGTTGCCTGTTGGGCTTTCTCGTTATGAACAAAAGATATCCGTCAGGCTTCAACGCACAATTTGAACGATTGTTCAAAATAGTGCTTGAACGATCGTTCTAATTTGATCTATATTGTTTTCACACCAACGGAGAATAGTCATTAATTGCTCCGTGATTGAATAACTTTAGAATCATAGATTGATAGGGATAAAACAATGAGCAACTTCAAAATTCATTCAGTAGAATCAGCGCCAGAGCAAAGCCAACCTATTCTTGAAGGTGCTAAAAAGCAGATGGGCAGAGTACCGGGTCTTTTCGGTGTGTTGGCTGAATCTCCAAATACACTTAAGGCTTACACTCAGCTTCATCAGGCGTTTAGTGACTCATCTTTCGATGCTGAAGAGCTAACGGTTGTTTGGCAAACCATCAACGTTGAACACGAATGCCACTACTGCGTTCCTGCGCACACAGGTATCGCACATTCAATGAAGGTTGATCCTGCAATCACCGAAGCACTTCGTAATCGCACGGCTCTACCCACTGAAAAGCTGCAAGCACTGCATGATTTTACGCTGAGCATGGTACGCAACCGCGGCAATGTACCTGAAAGTGAAATGGTCGCATTCTTCGAAGCGGGATACGGTCAGCAACAGGTGTTAGAAGTGATTCTTGGCTTGTCTCAGAAAGTGATCAGCAACTACGTAAACCACGTTGCCAAAACGCCAGTAGACAAAGTATTTGAACAGTTCGCTTGGCAAGGTTAATTACCATTAAGCAAATCAAAACCTGATAATGATGAAAGCCCCGCTCAGTTGAGTGGGGCTTTGTTGTTTGGAGCGGGTTACGATTTCTAGTTACTTACTTATCTACAACTAATGCTACTTTAAGTCGTACCAAAGCGTCTGCTAATACTTCTGCAGGACATCCTAGATTCAAGCGAATAAACCCTGAACCTTCTTCGCCAAAGGCACAACCCATACTCGGTACAATGCCGGCTGCAATGAGTTTTTGCTCAAGCTCAGTATCACTTAGTTTCATTGCACGGCAATCTAGCCATGCAAGATATGTCGCTTCGGGTTTAGTGAAACGAATATGAGGTAGTTCTGCTTTCAAGAATCCATGCAGCGTTTCGATGTTACCTTGCAAGTATTGCTTTAAGTCCGCTAGCCAAGTATCACACTCTTGGTATGCTGTGGTCGCTGCAGACATGGATAGGCTGTTGAAGCAATCCATGCCATGAGCATCCAAACGGCGAACAAACTGCTCCTTCAACTCCGAATTTGGAATGATGAAGTTTGAGATTCTCAATGATGACAAACCAAATGTTTTACTGGCCGCGGTCGCCACAATAAGTTTGTCGGTTAGCGAACTTGGCAAGCTTAACGTCGAATGGAATACATTAAGTGTTAGCGTTAGGTCGCTCCAAATTTCATCACTGATGAGCCACACATTGTGTTTCTGGCAAAGCTCGGCAATTTGCATGATCTCTTGCTCGTCCCAGGCTCTACCGGTTGGGTTGTGTGGGTTGCAGAAAATCAACGCCTTGGCGCCACTCGCAAAGCAGTCTTCCAAATGTGCAAAATCAAGCTGGTAATGACCTTCTGATTCTATCAACGGGTTGTTCAACACCTTACGATCATTCAGTTCGATGATCTTACGAAATGAACCGTAGCCAGGACTTTGAATAACGATTTGATCGTTCTTTTCCGTGAGCATTTGCAGTGCCATCGCGATACCAGGAAGTACGCCATGTACCGTGGTGATCCACTCTCGTTTGATTTCTGTTCGATGTTGCTTTTTAAACCAATCGATCGCGGCTTGGTAATAGTCATCCTGACGTTCTGAGTAACCAAAAATACCATGCGAGATATCTTGAGCTAAGCGATCTAATACTAGTTGAGGTGCTTGGAAATCATAGTCAGACACCCACATTGGCAGTAAATCGGCGCCTTCTAAGCCAAGCTTCTGCTCCATAAAGTCCCACTTTACCGATCCTGTGTTTCGGCGGTTAATCGTATTGTCGAAAGAATGCATAGGAAGCGAGCCTTATTTTGCGTTGTTAGCGGGTGCAGCATTGTTAATAGTAGAAGTTTGTAGCGTGTCTTCTGCTTGTTCTGGCTTTGCACGTGCGATACCAAATCCAGTGAAACCATAAATCAGAGCGAAAATGACCCCGGTGTAACATTGGATTGCCCAAGGTAGGTAATCTAGCGTTGCAACACCTAGTGTGCTTGCCATGTAAATACCGGCCGCAGTCCAAGGAACCAGTGGTTCGATGATTGTGCCTGCATCTTCGATGGTTCTAGATAGATTTTTAGTGTCGAGTCCCATCTTGCGGTAAGCGTTCTGGAACAGTTCACCAGGGATAAGAAGTGCTAATTTGCCGTCAGAGGTCGTGAATACAACGGTGATGGTTGCAATAACGGTTGATGCGATAAGTTGACCTGTTGAGTGGATAAGGTGCAGGAAACGACCCAGTACCACATTTAACGCGCCCGTCAGGCTTAAGATACCTGCAAAAGAGAAGGCACAGAAAACCAGTAGAATGGTGCTCATCATTGAGAACAGGCCACCACGGTTAAGCAGTTTTGATACGTCTGGGATTAGCGCATCGATCGCTGTTCCTTTTGCTTCGAACAATGAGACATTGAAGCCGTCAACATAAGCTTGGAAGCCTTGTTGTAGTGAGAAACCTTGTAAAACCATACCCAGTACAATCGCTATCGCTGAAGCTCCCAACATCAGTGGTAGAACGGGTTTCTTAGTTAATGCTCCCCAAAGGATCATAACTGGTGGGATGATAAGGAAAATGCTGAAGTTATAAAGGCTATCTAGCCCTGCAAGGATTTGCGTTACTTTCTCTGGCTGACCAATGTTTGCCACATCAGCGCTTTGTCCTGCAAAGAAGAAGACAACTGAAGCAATCACAAAACCAGGCAGCGTAGTGTAAAGCATGTGCTGAATGTGTTCGTACAGTGTGGTGCCTGAAACGACAGGCGCAAAGTTTGTTGAATCAGAAAGAGGCGAGATCTTGTCGCCAAAGTAAGCACCAGAGACAACCGCACCTGCGGCAGCAGCAAGTGACACATCTAAGCCTGCGGCGACACCCATCAATGCAACACCAACTGTACCTGCAGAACCCCATGAAGTACCAGTACATACCGAGACGATAGAAGTTACGAAGAATGCGGCGATCAGGATGTATTCAGCACTGATGACTTTAAGCCCCCAGTAAACCATGTATGGGATGGTTCCGCTGATCATCCAACTGGCAATGAGGCCGCCTACGGAAACTAAAATCAAAATGACGGGCATGGCTTTAGCCAGTTTCTCAACAATGGCGTTGATGATGTCATCCCAGTTATAGCCCATTTTCCAAGCAATGCATGCAGTGAAAGTTGCAGAAATCAGTAGTAGAACTTCAATGCGAAGTCCTAAAACACCGTATCCAATAGCAAGCAGCGCAAACATAACGGCTATAGGCGCTAATGCTAATCCGAACGATGGTAGAGGCTTTGAGTTATTCATATTTGTTGTCCTCAGGTGAATGTAGGGTTTGTTCGGAATGGATAATAAGTGGGCTCTAACAATGAAAGTGCGACTTCAATACTGTTTTCATGTAAGCGGTTACATGAGGTTCGTACATGAGATTTCGGTCACGTTTCGTCTAATTTTAGCGCTTGATTGGCTTAACGGTCTGCCTTTCAACCAAGGTTGTTTCGAATTTATGTTGTGTTGGCGGTACGTATCCCGCTGACTTCAACTTAATTGCGAGGTTGGCTGCGTAGGTCGACATTTCATCGATAGGATTGTGCATTGTGGTCAATCGAGGATAAAGGTAGCGAGCGAGTAAGACGTCATCAAAGCCGATTACCGAAATATCGTTGGGCACAGAGATACCTTGGTCTTGCAGGCTTGTCATTAAGCCTGCGGCCATCACATCATTAAAGGTGACAGCTGCGGTAACCTCAGGACATTGACTCGCCAAGATGTCGCCAGCCGCTTCACCGCCTGACTCACTAAAGTTTTGGCTGATGATCCAGTTGGGTTGTATTTCGATATTGGCCGCTTTCATGGCCTCTCGGTAGCCCTCTAAACGATCGGTTCGATCTTGAATGGGTAAATCACTTGAGACATAGGCGATTTTTCGGTGTCCGAGTTCAATCAAATGTTGCACCGATACTTGAGTACCTAGTCTATTGTCTACCCATACCGAGCGGTTCGATACTTGGGCGATGGTGCGGTTGAGCAATACCATTGCGGGTAACTGAGCGGTGTAGCGCAATAGTGTCGCGTCATCGAGCATTTTTGAGTGAATGACCATCGCCTCGCAGCCTTGGCTGATAAGAAAGTCGAGACCTTCTTTTTCTCGCTGAGCATTGTGCCCACCGCTAACCACAACCAGTTGATATCCGTTTGTTCTTGCGACCTCTTCAACACTCTTGGCGACAAGTGCAAAGAAAGGGTCAGCTAAATTACCGGTTAATAAACCTAAGGTGTTGCTGCTTCGACTCGCCAGAGCGGTTGCTCGTGCATCACGATGGTAATTGAGTTCTTTGACTGCGCGTTCTACGCGTTCCAACGTGATCGGCTCGACATAGCAGGTGCGGTTCATTACTCGTGAAACGGTTGCTGTCGAAACTCCGGCAAGTGCCGCTACATCTTTGATTGTTGCCACGTAGAGGTTCCTAGATTTAGAAAGGCTGCGAGTGTAACGAATCTTTGCTGTTGAAAATGTTAATAAGGTCAAACCTTATCAATGATTATCACGGTATATAGGGCCGGCCTGACACTATCTAAGGTGTATGCTTAGCGATTATCTTCGCTAATGTCACAACCCCTTCTTTCCACTCTTTGCTCTCTTCAATATTGGCGACAGTGAAGCGCAAGCAGTGTTTATATTGGTCATTCGTCCCAAACACAGTACCGGGTAAAATCCCTAACTTGTGCTTTAAACAATCTTGGTAGACGGCATAACTATCGACCGACTCAGGCAATGTTATCCAGTTTAAAAAAGATCCTTCTGGCTTCGATAAATGATAATGCCCTCCAAGATGAGGATAGCTGTCCAATGCTTGTATTAACAAGCTTTGAAACTGCTTTTGATTGGTTTGGTAGAGTCGTTTCATTTTGGATAAGTGACTGCGGTATTTGCCTGTGGTGAGGAATTGACCCACCGCGGATTGCATCAGGTTTGAACTGCCCATGTTGTCGCATAAAAGGTATTTTTCGACCAAAGGTTGGTAGCGACCCGACAGTAACCAACCGATTCGTAAGCGTGAATCTAAGGTTTTAGACAGTGAGTTGACGTATATCACTCTATCTTGATCATCAAGTTCTTTGAGACTAGCGATTGGTGTATCGAATGCCAAGCTACCGAACACATCGTCTTCGATAATTGGCAAAGATCCCGTGATCTCCAGTAATGCTTTTCGATTAGCCAGAGGCATTCTTGAACCTGTCGGGTTGGTAAAGTTTGGCGTTAGCAGTAAGGTTTTTACTTCCCATTTGTCCAACGCGCTCTGTAGTGATGGAATGTCAATGCCATGGCTAACACTGCTCGGGATTTCTAAAGCTTGCAAGCCAAGTGATTCGAGCAACAATAAATTACCGAAGTAACAAGGCGACTCTACGGCCACGATGTCACCCGGTTTGGTGAGCGCACGTAGTGCCAAACTGATCGCCTGTTGAGCACCATGAGTAATCGCAATCTCTTTGGATCCCGCAGGTACACCTAGATCATGGGTGATCTTTAACAATTGCTTTACTAATTGCTCGTCGCCGGGAGGTAATTGGTAATACCCAGGCAATTGAGTTTGTAATCGACTGTGGCGACCAATCTCGGCATACAAGCTACGAATCGCAGGGTTGTTTATGTTCGGGTGCGCAGAACCTGCCAACAGTTTCAGGCGGCCTTTCGGGCGAGAGAGTACCGATTTGGTGACAGATAAGAGGTCCACTTTTTGAGGTTGGCTTGGTGTATCCCAGCTGGTGGTGTTCGGTGTCTTTACGCGATAGCCAGATTTAGGTACCGAGTAAACCCAACCCGTTGCTTCGAGTTCTTGATAGGCGCGAATTACGGTATTTTTGCTTACGCCAAGCTGTTCGCTTAACTGGCGGATCGAGGGAAGACGATCATCTGGGTGAAAGAGCCCTTTATCAATTTGAGCCTTAATATGTTGTTCGGTAGCAAGATATTTATTGCCGCTGAGTTCTGCTTCCACGTTTTTCTCCCTCGTTGCTCACTTTTAATCTGTAACCATTTAAAGTGTTATATCTGTGTCTTTATTAGTTATCTGTACCCAACTAAGGTAACAGCATTGATGAAGAGTTGACCAGAGGTTTGTAATGCTGATTAAAATGATTCCGTTTGTGTTTGTAATATTGTGGTCGTCAGGCTTTGTTGGCGCACGTCTTGGTGTTGAATATGCCGAACCCGCAACGTTACTCTCACTGAGGATGGTGGCCAACGTAGCGCTGTTCTTGGTTTTGATTGCAATCCTTAAGCGTCGTATCCCTCGTGGTCGCGCATTCTTCCATGCTTGTGTGGTCGGCATCTTGATTCATGGTTTCTACCTTGGTGGCACCTATCTGGCGATTGATATGGGTATGCCCGCTGGGTTAAGTTCTCTACTGGTTGGCTTACAACCGATTCTGACTGCCTTGATTATGATCAGCTGTACTTCACAGCGGTTTAACTTCGCACAATGGCTAGGATTAGCGCTCGGCTTTGCGGGTATCAGTTTGGTGTTGATGGGCAATATTGAATGGCAGTCAGACGACCAAAAAGGCCTGGCAACGTTATTGTGTTTGGTTTCTTTGGTTGGTATTACCTGCGGCACTCTGTATCAGAAGCGTTTCTGTCAGGGGACAGATATGGTCGGCGGCGCGATGGTGCAATACTTGGCTTCTGCTGCGCTGTTTCTACCGTTCGCAATGCGTTACGAAACGATGCAAGTGAACTGGACTGTAGAATTCACGTTGACTCTAACCTGGCTGGTGGTGGTTCTGTCTTGTGTTGCCATCCTTTTGCTGCTTTATATGGTAGAGCACGGTGCATCTTCAAGTGTGGCGTCGGTGTTTTACTTGGTGCCACCGACGACAGCAATTCAAGCCTGGCTTATCTTTGGTGAGTCGTTCGACATCTATGGTGCAATGGGCTTCGCCTTGTCTGCTGCCGCGGTTTATTTGGTGGTGAAAAAGCCGGAATGGATTAAGGCTCGCAGGCGAACAGCGTTAGAGCGGTAAGCGCATTTCATCAAAATTAACTGGGTTTAAAGCCGAGTGATAGAAACAAAAAAGAGCCTGAATATTCAGGCTCTTTCTGTATCAAATATTGGCTAGCGATTATTGATTAGCGCTGCATTAAACAAGCGTAAGCCGTTGTAAACGGTGCTTCTTGGTATTGCTTAAGGCCAGTTTCTTTGAACTTCATCATAAGAGGGTTGCGCTTAAGGCTCTCCTTGATGTCAGCAGGTGACACAACGGTTACGTCTAGGCCGTCGATCAGTTGAATTGCTGCTTCTAGTTTGAAACCAAAGCCACCGCCAGCAAATTTGCCTTTAGTTTGGCGTTGACGAATCACAACTTTGTCTACTTGGTAATCTTCCATTAACTTTGCAAAAGAGAATTGAAAGTCTTTCATATTCTGCGTGTCGTTTGCGTCGCTAATCGCAACCTTTGAAACTCGGCAATCAGGGATATTAAATACACCATCTGACAGAGAAAGAAGACAGATGACAGCATCGTTACCTTTGATTTCAACACCACAAATTTTCATGTTCATACCTATTTACTTTTGAGCCGTACATTATGGTGCTATTTCCATTACTTCTCCAGTATTTGAGCATGTCTGTGGTAAATAAGTGTAAAAACGTCTTTGGCTCTACTTTTTAAAGTTGACCTTTGGTTGAATAATAGACAGTCGATTCAAGGGTAACGTTTGCTATGAGACTAGGTTCACAAACTTTTAGCTAGCTTTTATATTGATACTGTATATTATGCGCGCGTCCCTATTTACTGTGTGGTTATTAACCCCCTTATGAGTATCAACAACCTATCTATTAAGAGTAAAATTGCGATTCCACTAATGGTGATCGTGATTGTTTTCTCGACTGTTACTGTGCTTAATGTCATTAGATCTAATGCTCAGGCTGCGATCAACCATGAGCTGAATAATGTGGTTCAGCCCGTGTTAGACAATTTGGAAGATGGGTATCGTGACATTTACCAAGTTATCGCTTCTGCTCAAGGTCTGCTACTCGCGAAAGACCAAGCGGCGATTGAGTACCAAAAATTTGAGTTTAAAGACAATGCTTACAAAGCGGTTCCTCGTTTTGAAAGTGTGGAAACTTTGTATACAGCGGGCGTGTTGGATCCTTCTTCTCGCGGTGAGTTGTCAAAGCTTGTGAACGCGATGAGCAAGTGGGTGGCGCTGCATGAACCAATGTTTGCAGATCCTGCTAGCGCATACCAATACAACATCAATTACTCGCCAGCATTAGACGCTGAGTTTGCAATCATTCGTGTTCAGCTTCGTGATATCAGAACCCTGATTGAACAGAAGCAGAAAGAGCTTCGTCAGCAAGCTGCTGACTCTATCGAATCAAGTAAGTTGATCATTGAAGTGGGTATGGCGGTCGCTGTTTTCGCTGCGCTTTTTGCGATGTGGTTATCTAACCGTTTTATCGTCCAACCAATCCAGAACGTAGAGAAAGCGATGAATGAGATCGCATCGGGCGACGGTAACTTGTCTCAACGCATGAAGGTTGAAGGTAACGACGAAATTGCTCGCTTAAGTTCTGCTTTCAACCAGTTTGTTGGCAAGATCCATGTAACCGTGGAACAAGTTATTCTCACATCGAACGCAGTACGTGGCGAGATGGAAAACATTAAATCACTCACGCAAAGTGTTGCTGAGTTCTCTTCAAATCAGCAGCGAGAAAGTGAAGTGGTAGCTGCGGCGGTTCATGAAATGCAAGCAACTAGCGAAGTGGTCAGTGGTAATGCACTGGATGCCGCAACTGCAAGTAACGTTGCCAATCATGAAGTGGAATCGGCTGATACGACGCTGGGTTTAACCGTGACTTCTATTGAACGCCTTGCGCAAGATATCGAGAACGCGGGTGGCGTGGTTCAAGAGTTGGATACCGATGTGAAGAACATTGCTTCAATTCTTGGCGTGATCAAAGGCATTGCAGAGCAAACCAACCTGCTTGCATTGAATGCGGCAATTGAAGCCGCTCGTGCCGGTGAGCAAGGCCGTGGTTTTGCCGTAGTCGCAGATGAAGTAAGAGCGTTGGCGAGTAAAACCCAAGACAGCACTGGCGAAATCCAATCAATGATTGAACGCTTAGAAGTAGGTGCTAAACACGCGGTTGGTGTGATGACTGAAAGCAAAGTGAGTGGCGAGAAAACCATTGTTCAGGCAGGAACGGCGGCGTCTTCACTGAGTGAGATTCGTAACTCAATCGGCAAGATGAATGACATGAACACACAAATCGCGACGGCAGCTTCTCAGCAGTCTCAAGTGTCTGAAGAAGTGAACAAGAATGTTCAACGCATCGCAGAAAGCACCCTGCAAATGGTTGAAATGGCGAGCAGCGCTGAGAATGCTTGCATGGCATTGGCCGAACAGTGTGAAGCGCTTGATAGCCTTGTGTCTCAGTTTGAAGTGTAATCTTCAAAATTAGCCAGACGAATATGAGCTGATAATGGTTGCTCGTTTTGAATTCCATTAATCATAGCTGAACGACAAAAAAGCCCGCATTCTATGAGTGCGGGCTTTCTTTTTGACTAGATGATCAGTTTTTTTGAATACGTGATCAGTTTTTAGCCCTGATCAATCATTCGGTGTTAGCTACTGCGACCGTCTTTGTATGTGTAACGGTAGTCAACTTTTACGTTCGCTTGGTAATGAATGTCACCGCTCATGTTAGTGATTTTCTTCACTTCCATATTCGCGTCATCAATCTTGAACGAATCGTATTTGGTTGTCTGCTGGAACTGTGGCAGTTCTCTTGAAAGCTCAAAAGGTGTTTTTGCGCTTAACTCATCCATAAGGTTTGTGCCTGCATCGTATGCTTCCGCTTCAGTAACAAATGTATCAGACTTTAGCGTTGTTTCTTGAATCGTTGTTTTAGTTGCTGCAAACGCTGTGGTGCTGAGAACAAGAGTTGATGCAAGTATGATTAATTTTTTCATAGGATTACCTTACTTTGTTGGAATACCTGTGTTCCGGTACAGAACCAACATACCAATGAAGTGGTAAGATGAGTGTCAGGATAAAAGCCGATTTTGTTAGTATTAGGTAAGGAATATGGAGAAATGTCAGGTGTTGGTTGTATTGATTTTGAACGATTGTAGATGCAGACCATTTATGAACAGCGCATATCAAGCAAGGTGACACTGATACCTATCTTCAATACACTGTCTGGGTAACCATCGTTCAGCATAAGGTAAAAACATGGCCAATTGGGAAGGGGTAAGTGAGTTTGTTGCAGTGGCAGAGCGTGAAAGCTTTACCGGTGCGGCGCAGAAGCTCGCTACGTCGGTGGCTCAAATCAGTCGTAGAGTAGCAAATCTCGAAGAACGACTCGCGGTGAAACTGCTCAATCGAACGACGCGTAAGGTGTCTCTAACAGAGGCCGGGCAACTCTATTATCAACAGTGTAAGTTGCTGGTTGAAGGCTTAGAAATTGCTGAGCTTGCGGTCACGCAGATGCAATCCACACCAAAAGGCTTACTGAAAGTCACTGCGCCTGTGACTTATGGTGAACGCCAACTCGCTCCAATACTTCATCAATTTTTAAAGCTTCACCCACAAGTAGAACTTGAGCTGATGCTGACCAATCAAAAGCTCGATCTTATCGATTCTGGTGTTGATGTGGCGATTCGTCTTGGCCGCTTAGAAGATTCAAGCTTGGTCGCAAAGAAGTTATCGCAGCGACAGCTTTATGTATGTGCAAGCCCTGAATACATTGAACGCTATGGTGAGCCGCATACGCTCTCTGAATTGAGTCACCATCAATGTTTGGTCGGTGGCTTTGAACATTGGCGCTTCAAAGAGAATAAACGCCCTCGCTCGGTTCGTGTTAATGGACGAATTAGGTGTAACAGTGGCTTAGCCTTATTGGATGCCGCTAAACAGAGCATTGGCTTGGTTCAACTGCCAGAATATTACGTGAGTGAAGATCTAGAGTCGGGAGAGTTAGTCGAAGTGCTATCCGATTATCGAGACGACAAAGAAGGGATATGGGCGCTTTATCCTCAGAACCGTAACCTGTCTTCAAAGGTTCGCTTGCTAGTGGACTTCCTGTCTGAGCAATTGGATTAGTTCTATGACCCAAAGCCACAACAATTCAAAGGGTCAAGCAGAGCTGATCCTTAGCGTGTTCGATACCCTTGAGCAGCACTATGGCTATTTTGATTGGTGGCAAAGGGAAGACCCTTACGAGATAGTTTTGGGCGCTATTCTGGTTCAAAATACCAACTGGAAGAACGCAGAGAAAGCGCTCACCAACTTAGGCGATAAGTGCGATCCAAGCTCAGTAGCCGGTATGGATCTTGATGACCTTGCCCAAAAGATTCGTTCGAGTGGCTACTACAATCAAAAAGCCATTAAGTTGAAGGCCGTGACTGAGTGGTTTTTGAAGTATCAATACGATATGTCTGTGGTGCGAGAACAGGACAAAGATAAGCTGCGAAATGAGCTATTGGAAGTCAAAGGAATCGGTGGTGA
Source organism: Vibrio splendidus (assembly GCF_024347615.1). Lineage (NCBI taxonomy): Bacteria > Pseudomonadati > Pseudomonadota > Gammaproteobacteria > Vibrionales > Vibrionaceae > Vibrio > Vibrio splendidus. Next base: position 1,908,481 of record NZ_AP025509.1, read on the forward strand.
AACGGCTGACGCGATTCTGGTGTATGCGATAGGTAAACCATCTTTTGTGATTGATGCGTACGCAAGAAGGATCTTCACTCGCAATGGGCTCGATGTGCCTAAATCGTATGAAAAATTTCGAACCTTGATGGAAAGCGTGATCCCTCTAGATACTAAAAAGTACGGCCACTATCATGGTTTGCTGGTCGAACATGGTCAGCAGTTTTGTAACCCTAAGCCCAAGTGTGAACATTGTCCTCTGAATCAAAGTTGTGTTGAGGCTGAATTTGGGTCTTAGAGCCGTGCAATATGCACCCTTACATCAATACCCCATTTAATTAAAAACGGGCTTCAGAGTAGAGATTCTGAAGCCCGTTCTTATTTAGTGTGAAAAGTCTTAACGTTAAGTAGCGCTTACTTGTTATTTATAAGCAGCGTTTACTTGTTATTTATAAGCAGCGTTTACTTACTATTTAATAGACCGTAAATGTCCTAGACCGTGAAGCGATCAACCAAGTGGTACAGCTCATTTGCGCGGCTGTTGAGGTTTTGGCTCCCCGCACGGTTTTGATTCGCTAATGATGCCGATTGTGAGCTTTGATCGGAAATCACCACAATGCGTTGAGATATCTCTTGGCCAACAATGTTTTGCTGCTCTGTCGCGGTAGCAATCAATGAGTTCATGTCCATGATCGTATCAATCGACTCTTGGATTTTCGCCAGTGCTGCGGCTGCGGCATTTGCTTCTTCCACCGTTTGAGCACTTTTATTTTGGCTCGAATCCATCGCTTTCACGGCAGCATCTGAGGCGGCTTTTAGCTGCTGAATCATTTTATGAATGTCACCAGTGCTTTCTTGAGTTCGGCTTGCCAGTTTACGAACCTCGTCCGCAACCACTGCAAATCCTCGCCCTTGCTCACCTGCACGAGCGGCTTCAATTGCTGCATTCAGTGCTAATAAGTTTGTTTGTTCGGCAATATCTTGAATGACCGTCAGTGACGACGAAATGTTTTGTACATCACCCTCTAATCTAGATACCACAGTGTTGGCTTCGGATACTTCGCTAGCAAGACCAGCAACAGAGTTGGCAGCAGCATTCACTATTTGTTGAGCTTCTTTGGCATTACCCTCTGCAAGCTTCGCTGAGTCAGCTGCCTGACTTGCGTTACTGGAGATCTCTTGTGCTGTTGTTGTCATTTCGGTCATTGCTGTTGCAACTTGTTCAGTCTCTTCACGCTGACCAGTGGCAATTTCATCAACCTGAGCGGCGCGAGAAGACATACTGCTGGTTTCAGCGACGACTTGCTGGCCAACATCACTCACGCTGCGGATGATGGTTTGTAGGCTAGCAACGAAGGCGTTGAAGTTCTCGCTGAGCTTAGTGAACTCAGGGGCTTTGAATTTTTCCATTCGAGCGGTTAAATCGGCCTCGCCACTTGCAAAGGCACTAATTGAACGGTCGAACTGCTCAAGAGGTTGCATGATGGTGCGGTTCACTGCAACAGCGAAAACGGCTACCACTAGGGCAATCAATCCGCAGAAAATCGCGATAGCAGTCAGGGAACTTTGTAGCGCGACATTCGAACTTTCTTTCATCTCGGCAATAACAGCGTCGATGTCATCGGTGTAGAATCCAGTACCAAGCATTAAGTCCCATTGCGGAACAAATACTGAGTAGCTAAGTTTTGGTAACGCGACAGATTGGCCCGGTTTCGGGAAATAGTAAGTCGTAAATTCACCCAGTTTTGAGTTCTTGATCAGGTCTCGGATTAGGTAATTACCTTGCTTGTCTTGAAGGTCATAGTAGTTTTTACCAATACCATCGTTACTTTGCCCAACCACAACTCGGACACCTTTAGAGTCGTAACCAAAAATATAGCCCGATTCGCCATATTCTAGGGTTTTCAATGTTGGTAAAGCCTCTTCTAGTGTTGCCCCTTTATCTAAAAATGGGCTGATCGAAGAGTAGGCCATTTGCAGGTACGCTTTGAGTTCCTTTTCTTTCATCGCCATCATATTGCTACGCGTCGATTCTACTTGCTGTGCGGTTAGCTCGGTGCTCTTCATATACGTCACGCTCATCATGCCAATTGCCATTAGTAGCAAAGGAATGAAAGAGAGAATATAAAGGCGGTTTTTGATGGTTAGGGTCATTTCACGCTTCCTGTGTGATTTTCTCATACAATTTTCAACACATTATTAATGTGGTTTCAAAATGTAAATGGGCTTGTTGTCTAATTGTTACACTAGAATATTTTTGTTTGATAAACATGATGGCGGTTAAGTTTTTAATGTGAGAAGCCTTGCAATTAAAGGCTTAAGAGCGAAAAAGCGAGTTTGTATCGATGCTTTTGAATTCGACGTTGTTTTGGTAGAATGCGGCCCTTTGTAGCACCTTGCTATGTTTATTCGTTAAGTGAGAAATATTCATGAACAAAAGCCATGTGATTATTGGTTTAACTAACCCAAAGAGCCCGACGAATGTTGGCGCTGTTATGCGTGCGGCTGGTTGTTACCAAGTCGACGAAGTTAAATACACAGGGCAACGCTACGAAAAAGCCGCTAAATTCCATACTGATACGAAGAGCGCAGCGCGCACGATCCCGCTTACAGCCGCTGAGTCATTTTTAGATAATCTTGACGCGGAAACTCAGATTGTGTGTGTAGAACTAGCAGAAGGTGCGACACCACTGCCTCGTTTTAAACACCCTGAAAATGCTATCTATATCTTTGGTCCTGAAGATGGCTCAATTTCTCAAGATGTTGCGGATAGAGCTGATCACGTTGTGTATGTACCAACGGTTGGTTGCATGAACTTGGCTGCGACGGTTAACGTGCTGCTTTATGACCGCCTTGCAAAGTCAGATGAAATGGATGAGAGCAACGAGCTGATTAAAAAGAGCCGCGATAACCGTAATCATCTATTAATCAAAGAAAAGTAACTATTTACTTCTAGTAAAAGTAACGATCTGCTTCTAGTGTTATCTATCCCGTAAGCAATCGGATATTATCTTTGGTTCATCATTAGATAATTGAAGGGTTAGATAACACCATGGAAGACAAGCAATTACTTGCCGCGCTGCAACAACACCCTGTCCTCGATCTGTATCAGTTATTCCAAGAAGTTGGTCAAAATAGCTCTCTATACGCACTATTAGAGAGGTTATCTTCCCTTAAAGAACACCACCAACTGAGTACTCGTCTTAGCCCTTTTAAGCCACACATCGAAGGGTTACTGGCTCAATTTGATGGCACTACGCTGGATAGTGATATCCTCAAGGCAGTTGCTCTTCAGTCTGAGATTCAACAACGAGGCCACAGCATGAGCCGTTACATCATGACATCAGATAATCACCGCCATTTTTCCCCAAATGCAGACCTAGTGATGTTTGGTGATTCGATCACCGAGTGGGCCCCGTGGGCGGATATTTTCCGCGATGTCTCGATGGTCAATCGTGGCCTAGCAGGCGATACCACATTAGGTATGTTGCGCCGCATTGATACCACGTTGAATGTGAAACCAAAGCTTGTATGTTTTATGGCAGGGATAAACGATTTAGCTCAGGGTTATGATGTCGAACATATCTACCAGAACTACATTGATATGCTTAAGGTGTGGCAAGAAAACGATATTCGCATATTGGTGCAATCAACGCTTTATGTCGGTTCTAAACTGCAAGGTTTGAACCCTTTAGTGGAACTGCTCAATAGCAAGATAAGCGAGTACTGTTCTCTGCAAGGCATTGCATTCTTAGATGTGAATTCTATATTGTCACCTAATCAGCTTTTGTCGAATGAGTACTCATGTGATGATTTGCATTTGAATGCCAAGGCTTATCAAGTTTGGGCAGAGGTACTTCAACCTACGGTAGCTGAGCTACTAAAATAGACTCACGCAAAAAGCCAAACCCTAGATTTGTTTCGCGAACCATAAGGACATCAATGTGAACCTAAGACAGTTGGAAGTCTTTTACGCCATCATGCAAACCGGAACCGTATCTGGAGCCGCACGCAATCTGCATGTGTCGCAACCTAATGTGACCCGTATTCTGGCGCACACAGAGCAACAACTTGGGTTTGGTTTATTCGAACGTGTTAAAGGGCGATTAGTGCCAACGGTAGAGGCCAAAACCTTACTGCCAGAAGCAGAAAAGGTGTATCAGCAATTGGGTCAATTTCGATCTCTGACCAACAAAGTGAAGCAAGGACATCAGCATTTACGCATTGGCGCGCCGCCGATTCTGGCGACCAAGTTGCTGACTCCGGTGATCGCCCAAATGTCTCGCGAACAATATTCCAGTAAACAAGAGCTCTCTTTTGAGTTGCTGACTGCAAACCGTGATGAACTTTGTGCTGGGCTATTAAAGCATGAGCTTGATATTGCTATCGCGTTTGGGGACGAAACACCGCCTGCCATATTAAGTGAAACGCTCTTAACTGAATCCCTCAAGGCTCTGGTTCCATCCCACACTGTTGAACAGTTACCGGCAGAATTAACGCTAGATGATCTTATCAATTATCCGTTGCCAATCATCGGGCTTGATAGCCGCGATCCATTAGGCCTGCTGTTACATCAAAGCCTTATTGCACGCGATGAGCATTATCACCATCCGATATCGGTACGTGGATACAGCGCTGCGGCGGAACTGGTGAAGCACCAAGCAGGGTTTGCGATCGTTGACCCGTGGACGGCAGAGCAGTATCAAAATGACGATGCGGTCTGTGTGTTGCCACTTCAACCAGATATCCAATTCTCGGTATCGATGCTTTGCGCAGAGCACACCCCTCAGTCGATTTCCGTGAAGCAATTTATCGCTTCATTGAAGAGCCATACTCACCCTATAACTTAAGGTTATAGGCTCGCCATAAATAGGTATTCGGCAGCTTTTAAGTTCTTAATTAAAGTAAATCCATACAAGGATTTATTAATTAGGAATACTCATGTCTATCGCTCAACCTTACCTTCTTTTTCTTGGGGATGTTACCGACCCACTTGCCGCAAAAACCGCTCGTGGTATTCATCAATGGCGACCAGAAATCTGCCTAGGTCAGCTTCGTTTAACAGACGATACCGTTTCACTTGGCTTAACGGATATGACCTTACAAGAGGCGCAAGCACAGGGCGCGAAAACGCTAGTGATTGGCACAGCAAACCCAGGTGGTGTTATTCCTGACTCTTGGCAGCCAACCATAATGGAAGCTGCAGAAATGGGATTTGAGATTGCATCTGGCATGCACCAACGACTGAGTGAATTTTCACCGCTTGCTGACATGCAACAACAAGGATTGACTAAGCTTCATGATGTACGCCATTTTGATGGTTCTCTAAAGGTTGGTAACGGCAAACCACGACAAGGTAAACGCCTTCTCACAGTCGGAACAGATTGCTCAGTAGGAAAAATGTTTTCGGCATTGGCGATTGAAAAATCGCTTAAACAAGCCGGAATAGCAGCTCAGTTTAAAGCGACAGGGCAGACCGGTATTTTGATTGAAGGCTGCGGCATTTCGATTGATGCCGTGGTTGCGGATTTCATTTCTGGCGCGGTTGAAGCGATTAGCCCAGATTTTACCGACCACGAGTGGGACATAATTGAAGGCCAAGGCTCTTTGTTTAATCCGTCTTTTGCCGGAGTGAGTTTGGGGTTGTTACATGGCGCACAAGCCGACGCTTTGGTGTTGTGTCATGAAGTAGGGCGACCACATATTCGCAATCTTCCACATGCCAAAGTACCAACGATTGAACAGACCATTGAAGCTAATTTGCAAGCGGCGCGACTGACGAATCCAGAGGTGAAGTTGGTGGGTATCTGTTTGAACACGTCGGCGATTAGCATTGAAGACGCTGAGACATTATGCCAAGAATGGACCACACTCTATCAAGTGCCCGTAACGGATCCAGTGCGTTTTGGTGTACAACACATTACTGATCATTTGCGACATTCACTTTAACGACTTCATCATTTCTACGTTTCCATTTGTTAAAGCGAACATCAACCGAGTGAAATTATGAAGATTACAGCAGAACCCATTACTATCGCGATGCAAACGGCTTTTCGCATCTCTCGTGGCAGCCGAACTGAGTGTCACGTTGTTCGTGTTTATATTGAACATGATGGCAAACAAGCTCAGGGAGAGTGCACCCCTTACCCACGATACGGCGAGTCATCGGAGTCTGTGTTAGCGCAAATCCAACAAGCGTCTAGTGCTCTTGAAGGTATGTTTGAGCGAGGCGTTACCGATCCGGCAGAGCTAAGAGAGCATCTTCAGTCTTTATTGACAGGAGGGGCAGCGCGAAATGCGGTCGATTGTGCGCTTTGGGAGCTTGAAGCCAAACAACATGACCAGGTCTTCCCAAATAGCCTGTTTGAGTTACCGAATCAAATCGTGACAGCAATGACCGTCTCGATTGGCACTCCAGAAGCGATGGCGACTCAGGCTCGAGACTATGTCGCAAATGGAGCGAAACTCTTAAAAGTGAAGCTTGATGGAGAGCAAGTGATAGAGCGTGTTCGCGCGGTACGAGAAGCGGCGGCAGATGTTCAGATTGTACTGGATGCCAATGAAGCGTGGACAGGGCTGAATCTCGAAGAGTTGTTTAATCAACTAACAGAGTTTGATATTGCGATGATCGAACAACCTCTTCCACAGCAGCATGATGCGTCACTGGCACACATCAATCACCCGATCCCATTGTGTGCTGATGAAAGCTGTCATACCACTTCACAGCTCTCATCGCTGTTGGGTAAGTATGAAATGGTCAACATCAAACTCGATAAAACGGGTGGCTTGACTGAGGCATTAGTGATCGCAGAAGAAGCCCAAAGGCTCGGTTTTACTCTGATGTCTGGTTGTATGCTTGGTACATCATTAGCGATGCGTGCAGCGCTGCCTATCGCCGTTCAATCTGAAATTGTCGACCTTGATGGCCCAGTCTTACTTGGCCAAGACGTTTCTCCTGCGCTGACTTATCGCGATGGGATGATTATTCTCTAAGCTCGTTGAGCCTCGGTTAGTCGATGGACATGACATAAATGAAATCGCATGAGTGAAAGCCTGTGCGATTTTTTAGATCTCTTGTCCTTAACTTGTTAAATAATCGAAAGTTTTTACTGCTTGATTGAGCGCGCTATTCGTATAATTTACGGGCGTATTGATAAAGTAATCACGTTTCTGTCGGTGCGGTCACTTTCTATTATCGCAAAACAGACAGCTCAAGCTTTATAAAACAATTGTTATGATATCTTATGTGAAATGTTAATGATTACTCTTCATTTAATAGCTTCACTAAAGCTATTCGATGCAAACCTAAGTAAGGCTCACACCCTAACTGATTGAATCATTGACAGTTCCTGTTGATTATTTGATGAGAAGAAGGTGGGGCGAGTGAGTAGTCATGTCTCCGAGGTTGTAGAAAATAAGGATAGTTTCGAGCGCCCGTTCTCGATCAAAATTCCACGTCGTAAGTGGTTTGGTTGGAAAGGTATTGAGCTGCGCTTGGTACTTGCGTTAGCCATGCTATCGATGACCACTATCTTCCTCTCGGTTGTCTCCAGCTTTACCTTCGATGATTTAAACCAACGTCTTGTTGAGCTAAAGGAGAGTGAAATCCCGGCCTTAGATAATGCCGCACGCCTAAATGATATGGTGCGAGTGATTATCACAACATCTTCTCAGCTCAGTGACGCTGAATCGAATTTAGAGCGTAAACAGGCGATGCTAAAAATCGAAGACGCTATTTCCGTGATGAATAGCGTTATGGTTCAGTTCCCGGACTATCACTCCTATTTTAAAGATCTTATCGCCCAAGTTAATAACAGCCTTAGCTTGTTGTATCAAAGTGAAATTGAGTCAGAACAGCTCAACCAAGAACTTCGTAATTTGCTCGAAGGTTTTTACCCGCTACTGCAACAAGCCAGTGATTCACTTGATAGCCTACCTGAGTCTGCCAAAGATCAAATCCAATACACACAGCTCAAGTCTCTGCTTTATTACCAATTAGGCTTGGTCGAAAAGCTGTATAACGACTCCAGTTTTAATGAACTGGATTACACCAGTTTGCGATTAGAGCAGGTAGGGGAAGAGTGGTGGAAGCTCTGGGTCAGTGGTGATTTAAGAAGTAATTTTCCTCAATTAGATCATCAACTCACGGTGATTTATAACCTTGCCTCAAGCGATAGCAGCTTATATGGGATGAAAAACAAAGCGCTCGATCATCTTTATCAAGAGCAATACTTTCTGCAAAACAGCCGTGAGCATTTGAACCAATTAACCGTGCAGATCGAAAGCAACACCAGCAAGGTGAATAGCAATATTGACCAATCGATTCAGCAGGCGCAGCAATCTTTGCAATCTAACCAGCGTCTTTCTCTCTTCCTTTCTCTATTTAGCGTGTTGGCTGCCGCTGCTATTTCATGGTTCTACGTGCGTAAGAGCATTTTGGAAAGACTTTTACAGCTTAAAGACAACATGTTTGCGATTTCTACCGGCCATTTAGATACCGAAGTGTCCATTCGTGGCAAAGACGAAGTGACGCAAATGGCCAAGTACCTAAAGGTATTCCAAACCACGGCCAAAGTCGTTAAGCAAACCAACCGAAAATTAGAAGCTGAAGTGGAAGAGCGCACCCTAGCCGAAGCTAAGCTGCGAGTGACTCAAGATGAGTTAATCCAAGCCGGAAAATTGGCTGCATTGGGGCAACTCAGTGTCGGGATAACGCACGAGATTAATCAACCTCTGACGGCTGTGAATAGCCACGTTCGAAGTGCTCAGCTTTGGCTCGGTAAAAATAGACCAGACAGAGCACAAGAGAATCTTAAAAAGATCGAAGTCCTGCTAGAAAAGGTTGCTGCGATAACTCGTCACTTAAAAGCCTTCTCACGTAAGAGCGACGGCAAGATTGATAATGTGGAACTAGAGAAGGTGATTGGTGATGCGATTGATCTGTTTGAAACCAGACAGAGCCCAGTATCGATTCAGTATTCGCCCCAAAGCTACCAGATGGTTCGAGCCAACAGCATACGCTTGGAACAAGTACTGGTGAACCTCATCAGTAATGCTCTGGATGCCATTGAGCATAAAGAGCAGCCTCAACTTAGTATTGCTACGCAAGAGCTTTCGAACACCATGCAGATTTTGGTAAAGGACAACGGGCTGGGTATACCTGAAGAAGATATCTCGTATTTGTTTGACCCATTTTATTCCAGCAAAACAACAGGTAAGGGGCTTGGGCTCGGTTTGTCTATCGCATACAACATAATAAAAGACTTTGGTGGCTCGATTCACGTGGAATCGGTTGAACATCAAGGCACCACCTTTATCGTCACTCTACCAAAAGGCACAGGTTCATGATTTCAGAAAAACACATAGTTCTTATCGACGATGAAATAGATGTCGTCGAAGCTGTGAGCGAAATGTTAGAGCTAGAAGGGTTTAGTGTCACCACCTTTACTGATCCCAACCTTGGCTTAAAGTCGCTTAAAGCGAACAGTCAGTCGGTTGTGTTGTGTGACGTGCGCATGCCGAAAGTGGACGGTTTGACGTTGTTGAGCTCAATCCAACACCGTGCCCCGAATGTGCCCGTTTTATTAATGAGTGGCCATGGCGATATCCCAATGGCGATCGAAGCGATGAAGTTGGGCGCTTTTGACTTTCTGGAAAAACCGCTTAATTCGAGTGAGTTGGTGGAGAAGCTTGATTTGGCGATTACCCAATGTCAGCACAATTGCCCGTCAACCTCGGATGGCGATGAGCAAGAGGAGCTACCGATTGAATCTGTGGTTATTGGTCAATCAAAAGCGATGGATACGATACGTAAGCAAGTGCTCGCTTTGGCACATACCGGCGTCGATACCATCATCAATGGAGAAACGGGAACGGGCAAAGAGGTGATAGCTCAAGCTCTGCATCAATTCAGTCGTCGTAAGACTAAGCCATTTGTTGCGATTAACTGTGGTGGCATGACTGAGAGCATTATCGAAAGTGAGTTGTTTGGCCATGAAGCGGGTTCGTTTACTAGCGCGAACAAGAAGCGTATTGGCAAAATAGAACAAGCCAATGGCGGCACTCTGTTTCTCGATGAAATTGAGAGCATGCCGATTGCGGTACAAATAAAACTGCTGCGCGTGATTCAAGAGCGAATGATTGAGCGTGTTGGTGGTAATGAGTTGATACCTGTCGACATCGTCGTGGTCGCAGCCAGTAAAGCCGATCTCGTGAGCTTGAGTGAGTCTGGGGAATTCAGAGCCGATCTCTTCTATCGATTGAACATTGCGAGCTTAAACCTTCCGGCACTGCGCCAACGAAAAGAAGACATTCAGGTGCTGTTTCGCCATTTTGTGATTCAAGCGAGCCACAAATATAAGACGCGCCCATCAACGATTTACCCTGAGCAGATACAGCAGCTATGTCGGCATGAATGGCCGGGTAACGTTCGTGAACTACGTAATGTCGCTGATCGATTTGTGTTGGGTATCGTCGGCGATGGCTTCGATCTTCAATCGCCAATTTGTGAAGCGTCCGGAGAAGATTTCGCTTTTGAAAAGCAGATGGAGCAGTACGAAAGGAATGTACTGACGGAGGCGCTAATAGAAAGCGCAGGTAACATTAACGAGGTATCAAGTAAGCTGAATTTACCGCGTAAAACCCTTTATCGAAAAATGAAGAAACACCAATTAGATAAAGAGAGTTTCAAAGCCTAATTCGTTCAGGTGTTTGTTAAATGGAAACCAAAGCCAAAAGCAAAACCAAAAGCAAAGCCAAAAGAAAAAGCATAAGACAACAATGACCCATTTGGTTTTTAGTCGAATGGCTAACTGTTTCAAGTGATTGTAATAAAAGAGCTTTAACATCTGGCATAAAGCGTGCAATCCCTACATTGTGGCGTCAGCCCACATGAGGTTATTCGATGTTGAGTCAAAAAACATATGACGGCTATCTATATATGACAGCTATCCAACACCGAATGATCGAATAAAGGACATTAGAAAAATAATTGCTTGTTGCAAGGAGATACAAACATGAAGCAAATACTGAAAGGTTCGATTGCTCTGATATTAGGCATGAGTTCAATAACGGCATGGGCCGCTGCAGAACCAGCAAACTTAGGACCTCGTCCCCTCTTTTTAGTCAACAATATGGATGAGAGCCCTTTGAAAACTAAGCTGTTGAGTTGCAGCGAAGGACCTTTTCATCGTAGTGATTTTTCTATTGGGCATCGCGGAGCTGCGATGCAGTTTCCTGAGCACACTAAGGAATCCTATTTAGCGGCGATTCAAATGGGCGCAGGCGTCGTGGAATGTGATGTGACTTTCACCAAAGATAAGGCGTTGGTATGTCGTCACTCTCAAAGTGATCTGCACACCACAACCGATGTTTTGGCGCATCCAGATCTCGCTAAGAAGTGTTCAACACCGTTCACGCCAGCCAACCCGGCGACAGGCGAAGATGCGCAGGTTGAGTGCCGTACTTCTGATTTCACGCTGGCTGAGTTTAAGACGCTCAAAGGTAAAATGGATGGTGCGAACCCAAAAGCTACCACGGTTGAAGAGTACATGAACGGGACTCCAGGTTGGAGAACCGATCTTTACAGCCAAAGTGGAACATTGATGACGCACGCAGAAAGTGCAGTACTCTTTAAAGAGCACGGCGTGAAGGTCACTCCTGAATTGAAATCAGCAGCGGTAGATATGCCTTTCAATGGATTTAGCCAAGAGATGTATGCGCAGAAGTTGGTGGATGAACTGAAAGAAGCGGGTTTCAAGCCTTCTGAGACTTACCTACAGTCATTCAACTTGGATGATGTGAAGTATTGGATCAATGAAACGCCGAAGTTCGGCAAACAAGCGGTTTATCTTGATGACCGTGTTTATGAGCAAACGGACTTTGTCGCGTCTGTTGAAAACATGAAAGAGCTACACGATGCGGGCGTGAATATCATCGCACCACCTCTGTTTGCTTTGGTTGAACTTGATAAGAACAACGAATTAGTGGCGTCTAACTACGCGAAACTGGCTAAGGATGCAGACCTCGACATTATCGCATGGACACTGGAACGTTCTGGCCCGCTAGCGCAAGGCGGTGGTTGGTATTACAAGAGCGTGAAAGATGGCATCAACAATGATGGCGATATGATGAAAATGCTTGATGTGTTGGCACAAGATGTTGGTGTGATGGGCGTATTCAGCGATTGGCCTGCAACGGTAACTTATTACGCTAACTGCATGGACAGCGACGCATAGGCGATTCTGAGAGCGCTGTTACGTCGCAAATTATAGCGTTTGTATAGAGAGCGCTTAGCCAAAGAATAATAAGAGAAAAAGCAGTGAACCAAAGAGCCTTCGGGCTCTTTTTTTACCACTGAAATCGGCGGGACAGAAATGACCCAAATGATTGGTTTTGAGTTGGACACGAATGACTCAAAAGATCTTGGTTAGTTTGAGGTTGTTTGTAAGCTGTTGAAATTTAGTAAATAAAAATATGGCACGAAGGCTGCAGTAGCTAAGGTGACTTTCAAAAATAAGTAAAAGTAAGGTTTGAATATGAAAATCAGTGTTAAAGGACTGTTAATCGCTAGCTCATTACTGCTTCCTTCAATGGCTATGGCAAGCGACTGCTCTAGCCGTGGTGTGTTAGACGATCGATACTGTGATGAAAACCAAGATTTGGTGGCCGACTCACCAAAGAACCCAGATGAGTGGAATGACCCAAGTACGCTTGTGTTTACTTACACGCCAGTAGAAGACCCTGCGCTGTACAAAGATGCGTTTGCGGATTTCCAAGCTCACCTAAGTAAAATCACGGGTAAGCGAGTGATTTACTACACAGTTCACTCGAACTCTGCGCAAGTAGAAGCGATGCGTTCTGGTCGACTGCACGTTGCTGGTTTCTCTACGGGTCCAACAGGCTACGCAGTTAACTTAGCAGGTTACGTTCCAATTGCGGTGAAGGGCGATGAGTCTGGCTTCCAAGGCTACAACCTAATCACGATTGTGCGTAAAGACAGCGGCATTAACAAAATGTCTGATCTGAAAGGCAAAAAGGTTGCACACACTTCTGCATCTTCCAACTCTGGCAACCTAGCTCCACGTGCGTTATTCCCAGCGAAAGGTTTAGTGCCAGATGAAGATTACAAAGTGCTTTACTCAGGTAAGCATGACCAATCGATTCTAGGTGTCTTCAATGGAGATTATGACGCAGCACCTGTGGCATCGGACGTGTACGATCGTATGGTAGCAGCAGGTCGTGTTGACGATTCTGAACTGAAGATCATCTACCGTAGCCCACGTTTCCCAACGTCTGCGTTTGGCTATGCTTACAACCTAAAACCAGAGCTAGTTGAGAAGATCAACGAGGCTTTCTTTAGTTACCGCTTTACACCAGAAATGAGCGCATCGTTTAAAGGTGCTGATCGTTTCTCTCCTATCAGCTACAAAGAAGAGTGGGATGTGATTCGTGATATCGCCCACGCGACAGGTACGGCTTACACCAAAACTGGCCTGAAGAAGTTAGCTGAAAAAGATGCGGCTAAACGCGCAAAGAAAAAAGCCGCTGAGTTAGCAAAACAAGCAAACAACGGCTAGTTCTTAGCTCTGTTGGAAGGCTAAGTTTTAGAAAGACTTAGCCCTTTAAAAACACCTACTTCAACTAAATATCTATGCCCTCGCGGGTAGGGCATAGATCATTCGAAAATTCGCACAAGGAAATGCAGTATGGCCGTAGCAAGCTATGAAGGAATAAAGATAAACAACCTTTTCCACGAATACGTGGCAGGCAAGCCAATCCTTAAAGGCATTAATATTGATATCGATGAGCCAGGTATCATCGCGATTATCGGCCCATCCGGTACAGGCAAAAGTACACTTCTGCGCTGTATCAACCGACTCAACGATCCAAGCCAAGGTGAGATCATCTTTGATGGCGCAGACCTGACTCAACTAAAAGGGCAAGCGCTACGCAAACAGCGCCGACATATCGGCATGGTGTTTCAAGAATATAACCTTGTCGAACGTTTAACGGTTATCGAGAACGTGTTGAGTGGCCGTTTGGGTTACATGACCGCTTGGAATGCATGGCGTCGTAACTACTCTGCGCAAGACCTAGCCAAAGCGTTTGAGTTACTTGAATTTGTTGGCCTGCAAGACTTTGCTAACCAACGTGCCGACAGTTTATCGGGCGGCCAAAGACAGCGTGTCGGTATCGCTCGCGCAGTAATGCAAGACCCATATATCTTATTGGCGGATGAACCGACTTCATCACTCGACCCGAAAACCGCGGTTGAGATCATGGAGTTGATGGAGACATTCGCAGAACAGAAAAACATTCCCGTGTTGGTTAACATCCACGATGTGAACTTAGCCAAGCGTTATGCCAAGCGCATCATTGGTATGTGTAATGGCAAAGTGCATTACGATGGCAGCCCTGAAGGTATTTCAGAAGAAGACCTAAAAATCATTTACGGGGGTGAGTCATGGCTGGATTAACCCCAAGTTCATCGCCAAGCGTACCGTCAAACCAGTCGCCAGCGAAGCATGAAAACCCGTTCAAAACCTCATGGACTAACCGAGCAATCATCGCTGCGATAGTTGCTTATCTGTTTTACAGTTTCTCGACGTTAGGACTGACTTTTGATCGTTTGGTGATCGGTTTTGGTGAAAGTGAGCGGTTACTATCAAGAATGTTTCCGCCTGATTTTTCGCGTACTAGCTTACTGCTGAGTGGATTAGCGGAAAGCTTACAAATTGCGATTATCTCGAGCTTCTTTGGCATCGTTATTTCATTGTTTCTGGGCTTGTTAGCTGCGAGAAATATGATGCCTTCAATCGTATCGACGCCAATACGTTGTTTCATCGCACTATGTCGCTCTTTTCACCCGGTGATCATCGCAATCCTATTTGTGAAAGCGGTGGGCTTCGGTGCCCTTGCTGGGATCCTGACTTTGGTCTTCGCATCGATTGGTTTTATTGCCAAGCTTTTTGCAGAAGCGATTGAAGAGATCTCTTTTAAACCGGTTGAAGCGATTAAAGCAACCGGTGCCAGTTTTATCAGCGTCATTTTGTATGCGGTAATGCCTCAAGTATTTACTCGTTTTATTGGCTTTGCTAGCTACCAGTTGGATTCAAATCTACGTAACTCAACCATGGTTGGCATTGTGGGTGCAGGCGGCCTTGGCGGCACGTTATTTTCGGCATTCCAACGCTTTGACTACGACTTTGTCGCCGCTATTTTGATCACCATTATCGCATTGATTCTTGTGGGTGAATTTCTTTCCAACATTGTTAGGAGAATCTTCTAATGACAACTGCATCTATCGATAAAGAGTGGCAGCGTTTTACACCCAACGAACGTGTGGCTCGATTTGCCGTTTACCTGAGCTTAGTGTGTGCGATTGTTTGGTCTTGGCAGACGGTTGAAGTGATTCCTGAGTTCCTATACGACGCGCCAGCGCAGTTTGCTGACATGTTCGAGCGTATGGTGCCAGTGGACTACGCTTTCTATCCTGAATCAATCCACGCAGCGATGATTGAAACACTGCACATTGCGACGTTAGGTACCTTGTTTACCTTGATATTTGCGATTCCATTGGCGTTGTTGAACGCGCCAAATATCACACCTAATAAAGCGCTGAACTGGGTGGCTCAATTCTTTCTGGTGTCTTCACGTTCTGTGAACTCATTGGTTTGGGCTTTGTTGTTTATCGCACTATTTGGCCCCGGTGTTCTCGCAGGCATTATGGCAATTGCCATTCGCAGTATCGGCTTTGTAGGGAAGCTGTTAGCGGAAGCGATTGCCGAAGTGAACATGGGGCCTATCGAAGCTCTGCGCGCAACCGGCGCTTCTTGGATGAGCATCTTGCTTAAAGGGTATTGGCCACAAGTGATGCCCGCATTCTATTCCATCGTATTGTTCCGTTGGGACATCAATGTGCGTGAATCTGCGGTATTGGGGTTAGTGGGCGCTGGTGGTATTGGCGTGGTGCTAAACGATGCGCAGAACCTTTTTGAGTGGCAAAAAGTTTCGATGGTATTAGTGAGTATCTTCGCAGTGGTTATCGTTGCAGAAGCAGTGGTGATCCACATCCGTAACAAACTCATATAAACATATGGTGCAATGCAGCGTGTTTTGTGTTTTGTGTGATGTGTCAAAGTTAAGAGCTTATCTAGCATTTTGAAGCTCAAACGACCCTAGGTACTTCGGTCTACCTAGCGGTCGTTTTTTTATGTCTATTGAGTGACCTAAGACCTTGTTAGAAGTAGAAGGGCGTGATTCGTTTTTAAGTGTCTAGCTTTTAACTGCCAGCAGCGCATCCACAAATTCTGCAAACCCATAGCCACCCGGCTGCGACATTACCTTACTTGGATGATGATCTAACTTATCCCAATAATGCTTAATGTTTGCCACGCCAACGGTGAGTGGTAGTGATTCGAACATCTGTTGATCGTTCATTGAATCGCCGACATAGCAGGCTTGATTGTGGATTTGCTCAAGCGATAAGCCTTTATTAGTAAGGAAACGGTGCACAGCGTTTTTCTTTGAGTGTTCGCCATACCAAGCATTGATATGAATCGAACTTGCCGTCGCGTGTGCGCCTAAAGCGTGTATTCTTTCGAGTACCGCTTGAACAGTTTCAGGATCAACAGGCTTACGGTTTTGGCCGATATCAATCGCGACCTCACACAAGCGGTAAGATTGATCCAAAGTTAGCGATAGGTCGGGGTAACTCAACAAGATCGCTTCAACTTCTTGTTTTAGCTTAGCTTGGTTCTTACGCACTTGTTCTAGCGGTGTTTCAGATGAGAGTTGTAATGCACCATCTTGCTTCTCTAGTAAGAAGGCGCCGTTCTCTCCAAGCACGGCATCGACAGGCCAAAGCTGCGCAATATGGTCACACCAACCAGCACAGGCTCCCGTTACAGCGACCACTTTGATTCCATTGTCTCTCAGCTTTTGTAACGCAATCAGGGTTTCTGGAGGGAGTGAGCCTTGCCAAGTGAGCGTGTCATCGACGTCGGTTAATACCCAGTTGATGTGTTGCCAGTCATTACCTAGTTGGTGTTCCATCCTCAAACTCACTTATTCGGGTTTATTGTGTTGCGTGGAGTGCTCTGTTCGTCGTTAAACGTTTTTCACTCAGTGCTACTAAGTGTCGTTAATTAACGCTTAACCGTGTTTAGAAAACACAATGTTTAGCAAAATCACCGGCTTCATTGGCAGTCCAGTCGCCTTTCGGCTTTTCTTTCATATCTGTACACCAAGCTTCACTGCCCACTTCTGTACAAGCCATCAGTTGAGTCGATAGAAATAGAATTAGCGCGATTTTTTTCATAATAAACATTCCTTTATTCTCTAAATTTCTGCTTATAACTGTACCAAATACGACTAGAGATTGTTATAGCAGCCAGTGACATAAGTTTGCTAAAAACGATATAGAGTTGGACTTGGTTCGAAGATGAGAAGTGAAGGGGTTAGGCCATCGCGATAGTCAAAATCAAAGTAATAGATTGATAAAGAGATTGAGGGGGGATCGAAAAAGCCAGCAACATGTGCTGGCTTTGAAATTCTTGTGCGCTTCTATTCGTTAGTTCGCTTTAACTACTTATCGAGTTATACCAGTTTCATCTCTTGGATGATGTCCGAAGCGATTTCTGGCTTCGTGCTCGTTGGTTTCTCGTGTAGGTCTGCTTTCAATTGTCCCTTACGGTTACTTAGGCCTGCTTCAAGTTTCTTGAGTGCTGCAGCGATAGCTGGGTACATAACATCGTCTGTAGATTTTGCTGTTACTCGTACACCTTCGTAGTTGGTGAATACTTCTACCTGATGTTGACCGTGTTCTTTAGTAATGATGATGTCGCAACTGATCAGTGATGGGAAATGGTTCGATATCTTCTCGAATTTACTTTCGATGTCTTTGCGTGACTCGTCGTTAATTGATACGTGATGTGTTTGAACATTTATTTTCATAAATCATACCTTTCCAATGACTGTGTCATTTAAACGTAGCAAACATCGGTGAGTTTAACCAACTGCGAAATAGCACATGTGTGATTCACTTCAGTGTTATCAAATAATCTCCCATTACTCCCTTGAAAGTCCGATGAACTGGTCGCATATTATGTTTCGTGAATTTCAAACGTGTTTAAAAATCCCTCACCTTTGAAGTATTACTCCAATTCACTCTTTCAACTTAGTTTTTATCGCCCTAATCACGCATCACTCCAAATACTTATTCTAGTCTGCTTTTATAAATCCACATCCATTTTAGTGAACAAAACGTACTTGCTCTGTCGATATCACAATTACTGATATAAAGAACAATGAGATATTGAGATGAGTTTTAGTACGGGATACTCTAACAGCTATCTTCTATTTGGATCCGTTATCATGAAAATGCCTGTTAAATTCGCTGCATTTGCAGCTTCCCTTTCTTTCGCTTTCAATGCCTTTGCTGCCCCTGTTGAATTTCAGAAGATCCCTGAGATCATGCAGCAGTTTGAAACTGCAGAACTGTACGTTAAGAAGTCGGTCACTCTAGGCCGTTTGCCAGCAAAGTCTGAAATTGGCATTGATTTCCCTACCTATGTTTCAGACGGTGAGGGCGGTTACAGCATCGAGACAAATAACGTAATGACAGATTCTGTTGTTATCGCAAGCATGCCGAAAGCGATTGTGGATGATGTTTTCAACCAATGGCTAGTTCCTAAAGAGACATGGATCAGCAGCTACGGATCTTTGCCAACCTCGACCACTGAATTTAAGCCCTTTAAGCGTATTAAAACCATTAAAGCGATTAAGATCGATGCTGAAATGCTTGAGCTGTTAGGCAGTGAAGATGGCAACACGGCGATGATCAAAGTGAGCTGGGATGAGAAGGGAATGAAGGTCTATAAGGATGGTTACTTAGCGGACTATGAGTACGGGATTGCCCCTCATGAGATGCAAGAAAACTATGAGCTAGCGCCTAAGTAATTCAGTCAATGTAAGAAAAACGCCCAGTTTTTGCTAGGCGCTTTTTTTAAGTCCACCAAAACATGACGAAACTCACACTTTTCTGACAATTTACCGCTCGTTGTGTTAGCATGCGCGGCTTGTCTTTGTAATTGATAAAAAACATATTACTCAGCGGATTTCTTTGTTTATCTGCCCGTAATGACCTCATTCAGTTTGGCCTGACTTGGCTGAACATCTGCATTTTGCTCGGACGCAAAGAGAGTAGTACTCACTACTTCACTATGTACATTTGAGAGCACCATCTATCAAAGGCCTTTTTGAAACAGCCTAAATTAGCGCGAGCTTAGTTCTGCGTGAAGGGTTTCGTTTTTCCAAAAATCCCTCTCGGCAGCTAAGTACTCCTTAGTTGCTGACAAGTAAGGAGTCTATATGACGACTACGGTATCTACGTCCGTACCTACATCTCAAGCTGGTAACACAGCTCCGATAGAGAAAGAAGTAAACCACCCGTTTCTCTCTTTGGTTATCATGGTGATTGTTGCTGCAATCGCAACTTACTTCATCCCAGCTGGTGAGTTTGAACGAGTGGTTATGAATGGCCGCACGGTTATCGACCCAGACAGTTACACACTATTAGCCAGTAACCCAACAACATTAGCCTCTTTTTTCGAATCATTTTTTAAAGGCTTCAAATCCGCTTCTGGTGTGATGGGTGTTGTGGTATTTGTGGGTGGTGCTTTCGGCATTATCAAACACATGGGTTTGTTAGACGCATCCGTCGTTGCGCTAACCACTAAGCTAAAGAAGCAAGGCTTGTACGTGATTGCACCTGTGATCATGACTGCGATCTTCTTCAACGTCACCTTCACCGGTATGCGTGAGCTTGATGTGATTTTTATCTCTTTGATGATCCCTATCTGTATCAAACTTGGCTATGACGCGATAACGGCACTTGGTGTTGTTTTACTGGCAAGTTGTGCTGGTTTTGCAGCTGCGCTAGCTAACCCATTCTTCACAGGTATCGCACACACTATTGCTGAACTGCCTATGTATTCAGGCATGTGGTACCGCTTTATTGTGGGCATGTTCATGTTGTTAACGGGTGCTTGGTATGTACTTAACTACGCGCGTAAAGTTAAGCAGGATCCAACCAAAGGTTTGTTGCATGGTACGGGTTACCACTACGAATCTAGCGTTGAAGCGAAAACACTGACTACTCGTGAAAAGCTTGCGGGCATCGCGTTCTTGGGCGTATTCGCATACATGATTTTCGGCACGTTGACGATGGGGTTCGGCTTTACCGAGATTGCGGGTGCATTTGTGGCGATGGCGATCATTCCGGGTTTGGTTGCCGGTTTATCTCCGAACAAGATTTGTGAATATTGGACCAAAGGTGTCAGCGATGTATTGGTTGCTGTGCTGATCATCTTTTTCGCTCGCTCAGTGTTGACCATTATGGAAGACGCGAAGATTGTTGATTCTATTATCTTCTATCTTGCACAGATCATTTCTGGTAGCTCTAAACTTGTGGCAGCAGCAGGGATCTACTTCTCGCAGGCTGCGATCAACCTGTTCATTCCGTCTGGCAGTGGCCAAGCTGTGATCACAATGCCAATCATCATTCCATTGGCAGATATTGGTCAAGTGACTCGCCAAGTAGCAGCTCTGGCCTCTCAATTGGGTGATGGTATTTCTAATTATATTTACCCAACCAACGGTGGCTTGTTAGCGGTATTGGCTATTGCAAAAGTACCTTACACCAAGTGGGTTCGTTTCTTCTTACCGCTGTTCTTGTTCTGGTCAGTGGGCGCTTTGATTTCCGTTGTGATTGCTCAAATGATTGAGCTAGGGCCTTTCTAAGGATTTCTGTTTAATCGAATGCATGGACAGTTAGGGTTTAACTGAGGACGTGTGAATGAATAAGAAGGCAGCGAATTCGCTGCCTTTTTTCGTTTAAAGAAAAGCTATTACAATGACCAAGATTACTCTTCAAATTGGTAAGAAGAGGGCACCACAATGACGCCTTTTTTCGATATATGAATGTCCCGTCCTGAAATGTGTTTACACATTGAGGACTAATGATGACCATTCCAAATAAACACTACGTTAAGCGCACTCAGCGTGATTACACACTAGGCTTTAAATTGCAGGTTGTAGACGCCATCGAAAAAGGCGACATGACCTATAAACAAGCCCAATCAATTTACGGCATACAAGGTCGTTCGACTGTTCTTACTTGGTTAAGAAAGCATGGCAAAATGGATTGGACTACCAACCCAAGGAAGAACACGATGCCTAAATCACCGAGAGCGAATGAAACGCCTGCCCAAAAAATAAAACGACTTGAACAAGAGCTCGAAGATGAACGTCTCAGATGCCTTCTTCTCAATAGGGTTGTTGATATTCTTGATGCTGAGCACGGGATGTCGCTAAGAAAAAAGTATATAGCGAAGGAGCAAGAAGCCTTCAAAAAGAGAAGAAAGTAAGCTTAAGTAAAGCTTGTTCATTGCTCAATATATCTCGTCAGTGTGTCTATCAGAGAGAAAAGCGTGAGACCACTCGTCAGGCTGAGCTTGCTCCTGTGAAAGGGATGGTGCTTGAGCTAAGACGATTCATGCCTCGGCTGGGAGCTCGTAAGCTCTATTTCTTACTGAAGCCGAAGTTGATAGCTAAGGGAATAAAACTTGGCCGTGATGCTTTGTTTAATTACCTCAGAGAAGAGCGCTTACTCGTTAAGCCGAAACGAAGTTACACCAAAACAACGAACAGCAGACACTGGATGAAAAAACATCCGAACTTGCTAAAAGAAGTCGTTCCGTCAAAACCAGAAGAAGTTCTGGTGAGCGACATCACTTATGTTCAGTCAAACGAGGGCGTTCACTACTTGTCATTGGTTACCGATGCCTTCAGCCGTAAAATCATGGGGTATGAAGTTAGCAATGAAATGAAAGCGAGCGATGTTGTGAAGGCTTTAGATATGACGGTAAAAACTCGATGTTATTGTCATGCGACAATCCATCACTCAGATAGAGGGCTTCAGTATTGCTCAAACCTCTATCAAGAGAAACTTAAAAAGCATGGTATAACTCCATCAATGACGGATGGTTATGACTGTTACCAAAACGCGTTAGCTGAGCGGGTCAATGGTATCCTCAAGCAAGAGTTCTTGCTTACTCAGTGCAAAGATCTTCGCGAGTTGAAAACACTTGTTGAAGAGTCAATATATACGTACAACGAAATGAGGCCACATCTCAGCCTAGGTATGAATACGCCAAATAAGATGCATGAAAAAAGCCAGCAACTTGCGTTACTGGCTAACTAAAATCGTCAACGTATTTTAGGACGAGACAGAAAGCGTTTAGCGTCGGCAAGCCTATCAATGCCGATTTGGGTTCCATCTGGCACTTTTACGTTTTTATCGATGATGCAGTTCTGAATGTGGCAGTTTCGCCCAATCTCGACGTCTTCAAACAGAATACTATCAATCACAATCGCGGCATTGCTGACTTTGACCTTAGGGAAGAAGATAGAGTTTTGCGCTGAACCCCCTTCAATCACCACTCCATTCGCGATCATCGAGTTGATGAATATCCCTTGGTTTCCTTCTACAGAAGCAATGGTTCGCGCAGGTGGAAGTTGCGGATCATAGGTGCGAATCGCCCAATCTGGTTGGTATAAATCGATAGGCGAGGCCGGTTTCAACAGATCCATATTGGATTGGTAGTAAGAATCGATAGTACCAACATCTCTCCAGTACGCATCTTGGGTTACACGACCTTCCTCATCCCCAAATTTATATGCGTAAACACGGTTGTTGCCGACCAACTTAGGAATGATGTCTTTACCAAAATCGTGGCTTGAGTTCGGGTCTTCGGCATCCGCCAGTAGCGCTTGTGTTAACACCTCTTTATCAAAAACGTAAATACCCATTGAAGCCATGCTTCGAGTCGGCCTACCGGGTACACATGCTGGGTAACGTGGCTTTTCGGTAAAGTTATTGATCTCGAGAGATTCGTCTATCTCCATCACACCAAACTCTTTGGCTTCATCAATTGAAACTTCCATGCACGCCACGGTTAAGTCGGCCTCGTTCGTTTTGTGCTGCTTGAGCATTGGCGCGTAATCCATGCGATAGATATGGTCGCCTGATAACACCACCACATGCTTAGCTTCACTACGAGAAAGTAGATACAAGTTTTGATAAATCGCATCGGCAGTACCGCTGTACCAGCTATCACCCGTTCGCATTTGTGGGGGAACATTGGTGATGTATTCGCCGAGCTCGGGGTTAAGTACCGACCAACCATCCCTTAAATGTTTTTGCAAAGAGTGAGACTTGTACTGAGTCAGTACCAGAATTTGGCGAAGCCCAGAATGCAGGCAGTTCGCGAGAGTGAAATCGATGATTCGATATTTGCCACCAAAGGGCACCGCAGGTTTTGCACGGTTATCGGTGAGGGGAGAAAGCCGAGAGCCAACACCGCCGGCCAGAACGATTGTTAGAGTGTCTTGCATGGTCAGAACCTCAATGTATTTATGATTATGAACATAGACTTGCAAGCACTAAGCCAAATGTAACTCATTGAATATTAAACGAGGTGAGGCTGATTCTTGTAGACCTGCACCAAATTGATGCGTACGAGATGTTGGCTTGCTCTATTTTGATCCGAAGAGATCTGGGCAAAGTGAGGGGGTGAATTAACAAGATGACGCACGGGAAAGTTGCATTACAAAACTGTCAATAAAATGAAGGAATAAAGTGATCGGGTCGATATAAATTTACATAAATAATCACAACTTTTCACAAATTGATTTCCATCAATAAAGTGGGGTTATTATATGCTACCTTGCACGCAAAATAAGAAATGATTACTCATTCACCAATAAAAATTAAGCCCTCAAAAGGAAATTATAATGAAAAAAACAGTATGTGGTATTGCGGTTATTGCGGCTCTTATGTCAACCAATGTTCTTGCTCATAAAGAAGGTGATTTCATCATCCGTGCAGGTGCAGCAACGGTATCTCCAAACGACAGCAGCGGCGCAGTGCTTAACAATCCAGACCTAGAGTTTTCAGTAGATTCAGATACTCAACTAGGCCTTACTTTCGGCTACATGTTCACTGACAACATCAGCTTTGAAGTACTAGCGGCGAGCCCTTTCTCTCACAGTATTTCTGTTAATGGCCTAGGTAAAGTTGCTGACACCAAGCACCTTCCACCAACGTTTATGGTTCAGTACTACTTCGGTCAAGCGAACAGCGACTTCCGTCCTTACGTAGGCGCTGGTATTAACTACACGGTATTTTTCGATGAAGAACTTAATGGCACTGGTAAAGATGCTGGCTTGAGCGACTTGTCTCTTGATGACTCTTGGGGTCTAGCTGCAAACATTGGTATGGATTACATGATCAATGAAGATTGGTTCTTAAATGCATCGGTTTGGTACGCAGATATCGGAACAACAGCAACATACAAGACTGCGACAGATACATTCAAAACTGACGTTGATATCGACCCATGGGTATTCATGATCGGTGGTGGTTACAACTTCTAATCTCCCTATTCAGTTTACTAAAGGCGCTCAAGCATCAGCCAGCTTGGGCGCTTTTTTTTTGCTTATTTGTTAATAAGGTGCTCACCTTAGCTTCTGTTGTTATGAGTAAAAGAAACCTATTGTCGTCATTTATTGTTAATAAAAGAGAAAGATAACTGTCATAACAGCCCTCTATGATCGCGATTCAAATTATGGAGGATATATGAATCGTAAATTTAATAAGCTGACATTATTACTGCCTATCGCGGTAAGTTCTGCTCTAGTAGGCTGTTCTCAATCAACGTCAACATCACCAACGGTTGCTACGCCATCTCAAACGTCACTTGATGCTTTTAGCCTTCAATGTAAATCCATCGAGCAGCCAAGCGCTTCCAATGCTGAGGTAACCGGAATCAGTCTGGTTGGTCGTGCTATTGCCGATGCCCCGTTTGATACCTCAGCAGCCGAAATCGTCAGCTACGATTCATGTACCGACAAGCTTTATGTTGTGAACGCTCAAGCTCAGAAGGTTGATGTGTTATCAATGAACTCGGCTAGCGAACCAACATCTTCGGGTTCGATTAATCTTCAATCAGCGTCTGCAGCTGCTGGTATTGATATTGGTGCAGCGAATAGTGTGTCTACTCATCAAGGATTAGTTGCTGTCGCGATTGAAAATGCTGACAAGCAACAAAACGGCATCATTGCACTTTATCGTTCAGACACGTTAGAGCTGATCACTACTTATACGGCTGGTGCATTACCGGACATGGTGAGCTTCTCGAAAGATGGTCGCTATATTGCCTCTGCAAATGAAGGTGAGCCGAATGCGGATTACAGCATTGACCCTGAAGGTTCAGTAACGCTGGTGGATTTAACCAATGGCCCTTTGCAAGCAAAAGTCACGCAGATCGATTTCAAGGCGTTCAATCAAGGTCAGCCTCGCCATGCAGAGCTGACTGACAAGGTTCGAATCTCTGCGCCGAATGCAACCGTTGCTCAAGATATTGAACCGGAATATCTAACGTTTGCGGATAACGGAAAACTCTACGTTGCCCTTCAAGAGAATAACGCATTGGCAGCCATTGATGTGGCGAGTGCACAAGTGGATGCGATTCTTGGGCTAGGCGGGAAACCTTGGGATAACGCTAAGTTAGATGCGTCAAACAAAGACAAAAACATCGGTAATCTCCAAAGCTACGCAATGTTAGAAGGCCTTTACATGCCAGACAGCATCACTAGCTACAGCGTTGATGGTAATACCTACATTGTGACTGCGAATGAAGGTGATGGTCGTGAGTATGGCATCAAAACCACGCAAGAAATGTGTGACGAGAAAGGTTTTGAGTGGGATGGTGATGACTATAAAGGCACCGAAAACTACACAACAGAAAAAGACTTTTGTATCGCTTATGTCGATGAAGTGCGTGGCAAGAAGTTAGACGTTGATGCTAACCACCCATTGGCTGGTGCATTGAAAGACAATAATCAATTGGCTCGCCTTAAGGTGATTAAGCCACAAGGGACACTTGCCGCCGACCAAAAGGTTCAAGCATTCGGTAGCCGCTCATTCTCTATCTGGGATGAGTCGGGTGAGTTAGTGTTTGATAGTGGCGATGATTTTGCTCGAATCGTACTTGAGCAAGATCCTGCAAACTTCAACAGCACCAATGATAACAACCAAAGTGGTGACGATCGCAGTGATGATAAAGGGATTGAACCTGAAGCCATCGAAGTGGCTGAGATCAACGGCAAGCACTATGCCTTTATTGGACTTGAGCGCCAAGGTGGCATCATGGTTTACGACGTAACGCAGCCTAAGAGTACAAGTTTCATCAGCTATCTAAACAACCGCGACTTTACTCAGCTAGTGTGCACCAAGGTTGATGAAGACGGTGATTGCGACAACGATACTTACAACTCGAAAGCGGGTGACTTAGGTCCAGAGTCAATCAAGTATTTCACTCGCTCTGGTAACCACTTTATCGCGGTCGGCAATGAAGTGAGCGGCAGCACATCAGTTTACCGCGTTGAGTTTTAATCACGGTTACTGCTTGTAGCTAGACTTAATAAAAACAAAAGCGCCACTACTGAATAAGTAGTGGCGCTTTTTAGTTCATCGCTTGTTTAGTAACGATAGCAAAGGCCTATGGCTGTTGCTTAGTTGGTGCTAGAGCAATCTCACGGATACATACGTTCTGTGGTTGTTGGTAAGCGAATGATACTGCGCGAGCAATATCGTCAGCTGCCAATACGCCGCCCATGTCTTCTTTCCAAGAATCGTAACCGTCTTTGATCTCTTGAGATGTTGTGTGAGACAGAAGTTCAGTCTCTACAGCACCCGGTGCGATAGTGGTAACACGAACATTTGAAGCAGCAACTTCTTCACGAACGTTCTCAGAAATAGCGTGTACTGCGAATTTAGTACCACAGTAAGCAGCATGGCTTGGGAAAGTTTTCTTACCCGCGATAGAGCTGATGTTGATGATAGTGCCTGTATTGCGTTCCATCATCGGAGCAAGTACAGATTGCATGCCGTTTAGAAGACCAATTACGTTCACGTCGAACATTGTCTTCCACTCTTGTGCGTCTTGAGTATCGATTTGACCAAGAAGCATCGCGCCAGCGTTGTTGATAAGTGCATCGACAGGACCAAACTTCTCTTCACCTTGTGCGATAGCTGCATCAAAAGATGCTTTGTCTGTTACGTCTACTTTCACAGATAGAGAGTTTGGTAGATTCAGCGCTTCAAGACGATCAATACGACGAGCTAAAAGTAGCAGAGGGTGACCTTCATCGCTTAGACGACGAGCGATTGCTTCACCAATACCAGAGCTTGCACCTGTAATTACGATTAGCTTTTTCATTTTATTTCCTCTGTATTTTTATTGCGTCGGTTGGCTACGACGTGTTGTTTAAGTGCATTCGAATCAAGTGCTTGTTGCCTTGCTTCGTTGCGATGGAGGTATATTAAGGAAAATAGCATTGTTGATATATAGCGCTTTACTTGAAACACTGTTGCTGTGGTGCAACAATAAAGGCGTCTATCTCATAACTTCATTAGTAAGCTGGCGACTATGCTCAATCAAATTAACCTGTCTGATATTCGCTCTTTCGTGCTTATCGCTCGTTTAGGTAATTTCACCAAAGCGGCTGAGGAGTTGGATGTGTCTCGTTCCCACGTATCACGCCAAGTGAGTAGCCTAGAAAAGCAGATGGGTGTGACACTGTTTATCCGCACCACTCGAACCTTGAGGCTGACTCACGCGGGGCAAGATCTGTACGCGAGATGTGAGCAAGCCCTCGATAACATAGACCAAGCGCTGATTGCTGCGGTTGATGATGTCGAAGAAGTACGTGGCGACATAAAAGTAAACTGTGTTGGCGGTTATCTGGGCGAGGTGATCATCGCGGATCTGGTCAATGAGTTCATGCAACTCTACCCAGACATCAGCATCAGTCTTGATTTCAGTAGTAACCGAGTCGACTTGATTGAAGACGCGTTTGATATCGCTTTTCGTATGGGGAGTCTTGAAGATGCGGGCTTTATCGCTAGAAAGCTATTGGATATTGAAATGGGAACACTCGCGAGCCCTGAGTATTTCGCTCGTAAAGGAAAGCCAAGTCATCCTAAAGATCTGATCCATCATGACTGCTTAACGGGATCGGTGCGTAAGTGGAGCTTTCAAGCGCTAGACGACACTAAGAAAACGGTCGATGTGCATGTGACGGGCAGACTGCAATGTAAAAATGGGCGAGTGTTGGTGCAGGGCGCGAAGTCGGGCAACGGAATTATTCGTGTTCCAACCATCTATTGCTTACAAGAACTGAACGACGGGCAATTGCTGCAAGTGTTTGAAGAATGGGTGGTGCCTAAGGTCGACTTTTCAGCGATCTACCATCGAGACCGCTATCAACCAAGCCGAATTCGAACCTTCATTGAATTTGTAAAAGGTCGCTTTGAGCAAATGCCAGTGAGCTAAGTGTGTTTGCTGTCTCCCGTCTCCTTCTTTTGTCTTCCGTTTTTTGACAATAGTTGGACTGGCTTGAACTTACATCTCGTCGATTTCGTTTTGTAGGTTTTCCAGCTGGTCTAGAATCAACAAAAACTTCTCGCCGAACGGAGTCACTTGGTATTCAACTCTTGGTGGCAGTTCGTTGAACATTTGCTTATCTAAAATCCCAAATTCTACATTTCGCTTCAAACATTCATTCAATACCTTGGTCGATAACCCTTCGACCGAGCGCACCATTTCACCAGGGCGATTAATGCCATTTGCGAGCAATTGGTAGACCGTTAGCGACCATTTACAGCCGTAGATGGTTTCTACCATGCGAGCTGAGCGCTCTGGTGCTGATTTTCTTGAAAAAAAGTTTTCCTGATTTTTCATAAAGATGTACCAATAAGTACCTACCTAACCGATTTGTACTTACTATTCATAGTGTTAGTTCAAGGCCTAAGATTACCACGTTCACATGACTTAGGAGATAACAAAATGAACTTCACTAAAAATGGTATTGCAGTAGTAATCGGTGGCACGAGCGGTATGGGCTTTGAAACAGCGAAGCAGTTAGTCGCTCAAAACATCCATGTGTTGGTTGTCGGCAATAACCCAACTAAGTTAGATAAAGCGGTGTCAGAACTTCAATCACTAGGCCACGCTTCTGGTTGGCAAGCTAACCTTTATGATGATGCGAGTGTGTCTCGCCTTATTGCGCATTTAGAGTCGCTCGAAGAAGGTATTGGTTACCTTGTTAATGCTGCAGGTTACTTCAACCCTAAAGCGTTTATTGAGCACCAAGAATCTGATTACGAGCAATACATGCAGCTTAATAAAGCAACCTTCTTCATCACTCAAGCGATAAGTAAATTGATGATCAAGAACGGCGGTGGCAGTGTGGTTAACGTTGGTTCTATGTGGGGTAAGCAAGCAATCAAAGCGACGCCATCTTCTGCCTATTCAATGGCTAAAGCTGGCCTGCACGCATTAACACAACACATGGCAATGGAACTGGCTGAGCATAACATTCGTGTGAATGCGGTTTCCCCGGCTGTGGTTAAAACACCGATTTACGAATCTTTCATCAAACCTGAAGATGTGGATCAAGCGTTAGAAGGTTTCAACGCATTCCATCCGATTGGTCGAGTTGGTTTGCCGAAAGACATCGCCAATAGCATCTCTTTCTTACTGTCAGACAGTGCTGATTGGGTCACGGGTGCAATCTGGGATGTTGATGGCGGTGTGATCGCTGGCCGCAATTAATTAGGCTTCTTTTCAGGAGGCTGTCGCGTAGGCAAATAGCAGCGAGATGGCCTCCTTGATGAGTATTCGCGTAGAATAGAAACGAGAAAGACAACAATAATAATTAAAACGATAACAAGAGTAAGGTCGCCATTATGTTCAACATGGACTTTTCAAAGAGACTGGTTATAGAAACCGAGACATTAGATTGGATCGCGAGCCCTGCCAAAGGGGTATGGCGTAAGCCGCTAGAAAGAGAAGATAAAGAGTCGGGCCACACAACCAGTGTTGTGAAGTACGATCCTGAATCTTCGTTTTCTGAGCACCCGCACCCACAAGGCGAAGAAATCTTCGTGTTAGACGGTGTGTTCTCAGATGAAACTGGAGATTTCCCTGCCGGTACTTATATCCGTAATCCCCCGGGCAGTGCGCATTCTCCATCAAGCAAAAATGGCTGCATGATCTTGGTGAAGCTCAACCAGTTTGATGCGAGAGACTTAACTCAAGTGCGCATTAATACTCTAGAAACGGAATGGCTTCCGGGCATCGGTGGCTTACAAGTGATGCCGCTGCATGGTTTTGAGCACGAAAATGTGGCCTTGGTGAAATGGCCCGTTGGTGAGCGCTTTCAGCCACACCGTCATTTTGGTGGTGAAGAGATCTTTGTGTTGTCAGGCACTTTTAAAGATGAACATGGCGTGTATCCAAAACACACATGGATGCGCAGCCCGCATATGAGCGAGCATTTCCCTTATGTGGAAGAAGAGACGGTTATCCTAGTGAAAACGGGGCACCTGCCATTGGATTAAAGGAATGCTCAATATAAAGATGAGAAAGCCGCATTGTTTTGAACAAGCGGCTTTTTTAGTTTTTATATATGAGCTGACTAGTACGCGACACCAATACGTTGGCGTGGGAACTTGCCAGCTTCTAGTTCATCAATCATCGCGATAGCGTAGTCGCTGACGGATATTTTGCTGTTGCCATCTTCGTCAGTGAGCAGTTGATCACCACCTGTGCGGTAGGTTGATAGCTTATCGCCCGGGAAGATTTCCGCAGCAGGGCTAACGAATGTCCAGTTAACCTTGTCATTAGATTGTTTGAACACTTCAAGCGCTTCACCCTGTGCTAGCGCTTCGTTTTTGTAGTCCGCAGGGAAGTCAGGAACGGTAACTAACGGTACGTTTGGCGCCACTTCTAATGAGCCTGCACCTCCTACCCAAAGTAGACGTTCGATGCCAATGCTTGGCAATGTATCAAGCAGCTTAGCAGCTGTGTTTTTTACGATGTCGTGATTGCCTAGAGCACGTCCACCAATCGAAGCAATTACCGCATCAACGCCGGAGAAAGCGGTCGCTAGACTTGCCGCTTCATCTTGTAAATCAAATGAACGAACTTCAACATCGTTGATTTCTACGCGGCTTGCATCTCTTACGACAGCAACAATTTCGTGTCCGCGAGATTGAGCTTCTTGAGCGATGTGACTACCAATCCAACCTGATGCGCCTAATACTGCAATTTTCATAATGTCTCTCCAATTATCTAATTTATTGAGTCTGTTTCTCGACAGCCATTGCAGTCTAATAGCTCACTAGGTTGCGATAAATATCGTAAAATGATGTAGATTGTATCTATACAGTTATCTAATAAGCTTGGTTAAGTCGGTAAGGGAGAGTGTGATGGACAGGTTGACGGCGATGCGTAGCTTTGTTGAAGTCGCAAATTGCGCCAGTTTTACTCAAGCAGCAGAGCATTTGGACATGAGCCGTTTACAGGTTTCACGGCATGTTCAAGAGATCGAAGGGTGGTTAAAACAAAGGCTATTACACAGAACGACTCGTAAGGTAAGTTTGACGACAGCAGGGGAGATTGCGCTACAACGTTGTGAGAAAATACTCCATGAAACGGCGGAGCTAGAAGTCACTGCACTTAATCAAACCGATGCTCTTTCAGGTGTGATTCGCATAGCTGCACCCATTGGTTTGACTCAGCACATGTTGTTGGATGTGGTTGAACAATTCACGGAGCTTCATCCTAATATCACGGTAGAGCTATTTGCTTCTGACCATTTTGCTCAGCTGGTGGATGATAGAATCGATATTGCGTTGCGCTATACCGATCAACCTGACGATAGTTTGATTGCTCGAAAGCTAATGGAAATCGATTCGGTGGTGTGTGCCTCACAAGGCTACCTAGACAAACACGGTGAACCTGAAACGGTTGAAGCGCTTAGACAACACAATTGTTTTCGTCATTTGAGTGTCTCTAAGTGGGATTTTGTTAAGGATAACCAACATTATTCGGTTGAGGTGTCGGGGACTATTAAGGCCAACGATGTTGGGGTGTTAGCTCGCGCCGCACAGCATGGCAAAGGGGTTGTTCGATTACCTTGTGATTTAGCGAATCCGTTGATTGCAGAAGGGAAGTTGAAACGAATTTTGGATGATTTCGTTTCACCGAGTAGTGTGCTTTGGGCGGTGTATTTGTCTCGCAGTTATCAGCTGCCTGTTGTTCGTCAGTTCATTGATTTTGCAGCAGAAGCTTGGTCTAGCGATATCAAATCTGGAGACGTTTAAGCTTACATCGCTCATAACTTGTCTCGTCCTAAAATAAAACCAAATAAATTTAAAAGCCCATAAATACAAAAATCCGATATCAAAGGTGATATCGGATTTGAACTCAATAATTCAGAGTTCCAGCACGCTCTCCTCTCACGAAGTCTTTACATGTAATGATGTACGGATAATCGGGTGTTTATCGCCTTATCGTTGATGCTAGGTAAAGGCTGATACAAGCTTTTGGTAATGTCTGATAATACTTGGTCGTAGACTTGCGATACCACAGTAGAGATATCACTGGTTAACTCGTACATGCTATCTGCTGGTTGGGTCGCTTCAGTGCTTGATGCGATCTCGGTAAGTGCATGCATCGCACGTGTACAAATGGGTGACCCACTGCTGATAGGGCAGATAATCGATAATTGGTTGAGTTTGCGGTGTGTCTGAGATGCGTAGAATTTGAATCTCGCATACTCCTCAGGCTTCTCCATATCAGGTATGCACATTCTCAGCTTGGTCAAGATCTCCATGCAGTCTAAGATCTGTTGCCAATTCATGTGGTATTCACTACTCATGTCTTCTCGCTCAGACTGGATCAGCCAGGTGATCATCACTTCATCCATCAAGAACATGCTGTGGCGAATTGTTTTGCCATGAATCGATTGGTTACGCACCAAGCTGCGGTTTTGCCAGTCGCTGTGCATGGCAATGAGCTTAAGGTGATAGATGCGATACATAGGGCGACTATCAAACGACACATGGGATTGAAGCAATTCAGACACCTCAAGTATGTTGTCGTAAATCTTATTCACTTTACGAATCGAGTCGCTAGACAATTTATACGCCAGAGCGTAATGCGTTGCAGCGCGATGTTTACGTGATAACAACAATAGTTCTCTGAGTAGAACTAAGGTTTCAAACCTATGTGATAGCGCCGTTTGTCTCTTTTTGGAAAAATGAAATAGGGCAGCAAGTACTGCTATGGATAAACCAACTGAAATAATTACAAACATATTTAACTCCTAATATGTGCATACCTACTTAGTGGTAGTGCAGACACCGTGCCAAAATATATAATTGTTATTTTTCAGTAGTTTATGTTTTTCTCTATTTATGGGTGTTCAATAATGGTGCATGACTTCACCATTCGAGTGAATTTTTCTCATATTTTGCAGGATTTTTTGAGAGGTTACGCTTTTCTTGTGATTAGGCTGGGGAGGTTTCGATAGGTAGGGACACTTCGGCGATCAATCTCTAGCTCGTCTCAAAATACGGAAATTAAAAAGGCCTAATTCTTTAATGCTATTAACTAGAAACAGCATTAAAGAATTAGGCCTTTCAATATTTATTAGCGATCCAATTATCGCCAGCGCTGGACACTGACGATTAAGCGTTATGCAAGCTTAAGGTCGAACTCAGTGCGGTACATAACCATATCTTCAATGGTCAGTACTGGCATGTTGTGCATTTTACCGAAAGCAACGATCTCTGGCGCTTTTGCCATCGTGCCATCTGGGTTTGTTACTTCACACAGTACACCGGCAGATTGAAGACCAGCCATTTGCATAAGATCCACTGTACCTTCTGTGTGGCCGCGACGAGCAAGTACACCACCTTTACGAGCACGCAATGGGAATACGTGGCCAGGGCGAGCAAGGTCAGTAGGCTTAGCTGTTGGATTTGCAGCTGTCTTGATCGTTGTTACACGGTCAGCGGCAGAAACACCTGTTGTTACACCAACTTTCGCTTCGATAGTTACGGTAAACGCAGTTTGGTTTGCGCTGTTGTTATCAACAACCATAGGTGGAAGTTCAAGTTGGTTCGCTTGCTCGTCAGTTAGACACAGACACACAATGCCGCTGCATTCGCGGATCATAAGCGCCATTTGAGCATTCGTCAGGTGTTCTACTGAGTAGATGATGTCGCCTTCGTTCTCACGATCTTCATCGTCAAGTAGAAGTACGCCACGACCTTCGCGTAGAGCTTGCAGTGCGTTTTCAACGCGAGTGATTGGTTCGCCAAATTCGGCAAGTAGTGAAGACTGATTCATGGTTAAACTCCTAAAATATCACCAGAATCAGGGCTGTATGAGGGATCTCAACCGAGCACAACAAAGCCTACTCATTACAAGTAACTTGTACCAATCGTAGTAAACAACTGGTCATTCTAGCTAGTTAAAACCCTTGATAACGGCGTTAGAATTT
Source organism: Vibrio splendidus (assembly GCF_024347615.1). Classification (NCBI taxonomy): domain Bacteria; kingdom Pseudomonadati; phylum Pseudomonadota; class Gammaproteobacteria; order Vibrionales; family Vibrionaceae; genus Vibrio; species Vibrio splendidus. The sequence goes on from NZ_AP025509.1 coordinate 1,942,942, forward strand.
TTGACTGTAGAATAACTACTTATCGAAAAATTTTGCCTTGTTCTCAAGCGTTTTTCCTGCGCTATCTCTGATCATTTATTTACTGTGATTGGTATTAGCTCATTATGGTTTTATCCAAAACGAAATGCACCCGCCTAAGTTGGAGGTACGAACCCAACTGACGCGGGTACGCTTTTCCAACTTAAACGAGTGTGTTTTCATTCTCTCTCATCCGGACTATGACCGTCGGCTCTGGCATCTCACCAGATCTGCTGACCTCGACGAATCGAGCGCTCGCGGGCTTATCTTTAGATTTTGCTAAGGACATACCGCCGGTGGGGAATTTCGCCCCGCCCTGAGAATAAAAATTAATAATCTGTTTTGCTTTTGAAAGCAGACCAGATGGTAATCCTTTCAATAGTGGATTTAAAGGACTGACAGCAAAGTTTTTAAGATTCTGGCCTTATAATCCGGTAAGTGTTCACTTTATCAGCAGAACGCGTCCGGTAGTCTATTAGTGGGATGATGCCTTTGTCTCGTCTGGTTTCAGTGATTTTTGCTATCTCTATGAACATAAATGGATGTTGAACATTATTGGTGCTGGCGTGGCTGTTCACCGAATCAATACTCAAGAGGTCCATTAATCGAATATTGTTACACCATGACGGCTGACTGACCGTTTTGACATAAAATTGATATTGACGATGCTAAGCTGCGATAGCATCCGACCACTTTATCTAAAAGATCTTAGCCATGACTTCTCTGTTCTCTAACAAATCCAAAGGCTTATTACTGCTCGTTCTAAGTTTGTATTCCCTCATACCCTTTTTGATCTTTGGATCTGACTTCGACCTTGGAAGTGCTGTTTTGCCTTTCTATGGAGCCTTCATAACGTTTGTGACTTACTCTGCGGGCAATCAAGGATTCTTGGTAACGCTAGCGATTTTGTCTTTAGTATTGTTCACGATGAAGTTTTCCAAAGCTAAGTTAGTCAGTCTTTGTCTGCAGCTCGGCTTGTTGTTGGTGCTTAGCTTTGCAGCGAAAACCTTCTTAAAGCATTCCACTGAGAGCCCTCGTCCTTATTCTGAGTATTTGGTGACGCAGGAAGTGGTTGATATGCCGGAAGTGTTTTACGAATTACCATTGGTTGAAAAGAATGCTGCGATTGAGTCTGTACAAGATAAGGTGAGCGAGTGGCGAACGCGTCACTGGTTGGGTGAAACTGACTACTCTTTCCCATCTGGACATATGATTTTCGTCGGTGTGTGTTTGGCGTTCTTTGGTGGTCTTCTCCTAGAGGCGAAACGCTTTTATCTAGTCGGCGGTTTACTGGTTTGGGCTGGTGGTGTCGCCTATAGCCGTGTTTGGCTTGGCATGCATCGACCAGAAGACTTAGCCGGATCTATTGCCTTTGCGGGTTTGATCTATTTATTGGTGCCGCTTATCTCAGAGCAAAAAATAGAACGCTATTTACCTGCATTTTTGAAACAGACTTCTTAGGGATCCGTCCTCACTGCAAAAGAAGGGCTCAGATTAGCAGTACGTAATAAACGCTACTGATTGAGCCCTAGCTCTGCTTGCTTCTTTTTGGTTAGACCTAAGGACACAATTCGGTGTGACTCAGTGAGGTAGTATCTCAGCTCCTCATCCCTTTCTGATGTGCTTTCAAAAAGCTGAATCCATTTCATACCACGCGAAGCAAAGTAAGGAGCAGGTTTATAACCGGGTTCCTCTTTCAGAAAGTCGAAGTTCTGATCGGACGCCTTGAAGATAAACGCAGGCTCATCTTTCGGTCCCCAACCACCAATCGCAAACACCTTGCCACCCACTTTCCAAACGTGCGAGTTATTCCACTGCATCACATAACTGGTTGCAGGCAGCGACTCGCAGAATGCATTGAATTCGTCGTAGGTCATAGAGCGTCCTTTTATCTATTGGGTGTTTGATCTGTGTTGGTTTTCTAAGATGTCTTTTCCGGTCTTTATCGCCAATAACTAGCCAGCTAAACCCTGCCAGATTGCCGTAAAGCCACTGAGAGAACATAGCAGTAATGAACCAATGCGTATCTTCTCTTTAGGAATGCTTTGTGTCGTCATTAACGCCACTTTGTAACCCAACCAAGCAGCAGGCAGCAAAGGTATAGTGATGATCAAATGGTGCATCGTGAAGAAGCCAATTGGGATCTGTACAACCAATGAAATGATCGAACTAAACACGAAAAACGCAGAAAGGTTACCACGAAGCTGATTGGCATCTTGGTGTTGGAGTAGCAGTGCCATCGGTGGACCACCAATACCAGAACTGGTGCCAAAGAACCCAGAGAAGAACCCTGCAATACCCATCTTGATTGGGGTTGGTTCGAGTCTGAATGGCAGTAGGCTAACAATCACGGCAAATACCACCAATAAGCCTAACCATAATGACAACACGCTCGTTGAAACCATCACCAACAATGCTCCGCCTGCCAGTGAGCCCGGAATGCGGCCCAGCAATGCGATTTTTAACCCGCCAATAGAAATGTTTGCACGGTGTTTAAAGGCGTTGAATAAAGAGATAAACAGGCCAACCAAGCAGATAGGCGCAGGTACATAGTCTGGTGAGACCAAAAACAGCAGTGGGGCTGCAACAATGGCCAAACCAAAGCCGATTGCGGTTTGCACAAATGAGCCAGCAAAAATGAGTGCCATTGCGATAAGGACAGTCTGATCTATGTATTCCATAAGCCTGCGGATTAGTTTTAAAGGAGCGAGTGGATACTATAAATTAAAACGAAAAGGATAGTCTTATTATTCAGTGAGGTTTATGCAAATATCGACCGTTTTAATTGGTGAAATAGTGACTAACAAAAAAGCGAGTGAGTATATCAGGATGCTTCCTTTCAATACTCACTCGCTTTATTGGAACGACTTGTTGTTTACGCTAGTGGGGGAGTCAGCGTTAAACGTTAAGCCATTGCCAATTTCAGTCGCTCAATCGGCTTGTCATTGATTGGTAAATGGATAAGCGCTGCCGCAAATGCAAGTACTACGGTTGACCACCAGATTGGCTCGTAAGAACCGTAGTAATCGTAAATACGACCGCCAACCCAAGCGCCTAAGAAGCTACCCACTTGGTGAGTAAAGAACACCAAACCGTACAACGTCGACAGGTAACGAGCACCAAAGATCTGGCGAACTAAACCAGACGTTAGCGGAACTGTACCTAACCAGCAGAAACCAATCGCCGCACCGAAGATAGCCGCGGTTGACTCAGTCACAGGCAAAGTGACAAAAGCTCCGATAACCACGGTACGCACTAAGTACAGTGCCGACATTACATGACGCTTGCTGAACTTATCGCCCATCACACCCCAGAAGTAAGATCCGAAGATGTTGAAGATGCCAACGTAAGCCAGTGCCATTGCTGCGCTGCTCGCGGGTAGGTTTTTGTCGGCTAAGTAACTCGGTAAGTGCGTCGCAATGAACATCACGTGGAAGCCACACACGAAGAAGCCCGCGTGAATTAACCAGTAACTTTTGTTCGCAAACGCCTCAGACAGCGCTTCTTTTAGTGTCTGGTTGTCTTCTACTTGTTTATTGGCTGTCGATCTCGGCGCTCGCATAAACAGCGCAAAAGAGATCATGAAACAACAAAGTACGCCAAAGACTTGCATCGCACTCTGCCAGTCAAATTCGTTCAACATGTATTGCGCGCCCGGAATTACCGCGAACATACCAAATGAACCTGCTGCTGTGGTTAAACCAAATGCCTTAGCTGCGTGCTCTGCAGGTACTACTTTTGCTACGGCACCTAATACGATCACATAGCTCGTCGCACTTAATCCAAGGCCAACGAGCGCGCCTAGTGAAACGTAAAGCATGCTTGATTCGGTAGAAATAGAGGTAAGAAGTAAACCCAAACCGTAAGCACATGCGCCAGCGATAATGATGCGCCTTGCTCCCCATTTGTCAGCAGCCATACCAACAAAAGGTTGGAACACGCCAAACAATAGGTTTTGTAGCGCAATCGCAAAGCTGAAAAACTCGCGACCTGTACCGAAATGTTCTGAAATTGGCATCATGAAAATGCCGAATGATTGTCTGATCCCTAGACTGATAATAAGTGTGCCTATCCCAAGCCATACCAGTAAAGGAAAACGGAAAATGCTCATTCTAATACTCTTAAATTAATGGTGGTGATGTGAGTGGTCTTGCGCTGACATGTGTTGGTCAGTCATCTCATGGTGATGTTCGTGCTCAGAATGATCATGCGCTGATTGCTGGTGGCAGCCACTGCTCACGGCATGCTGAGCCAAGAGATCAATCAATGGCTGACTGTGATGCACAATAACCAAACTAATGACGAGAAATAGCGTCATTCTGGCCAGTTGGGCAAAAAGAGATTGTGAAAACATAAGGTGTTTACATGCGCTCAATGTTGTAAGAAGTCGCGCATCATAATGACGAGTGAGGTATGTATCAAATGACCATTTGTGATTAAGTCTATGCGTTTTATGCATAGATTTATGCGTCGTTAGAATTAGGGCAAAACGTGACCAATAAATAGGAAAACTCGAAGTTTGCTGGTTAATAGATAGAAGTATGTAATTAAGAATGAAAGTTCAAATGCAAGATTGTAACTGTCTGTTTAATTGAAGATTTCACAAAACTGTAAAAACTAATATACAAACTAATCACTAATCAACATTGGCCATTCACTCGACTTATCTGTCAAACATCGTAAATTTGGGCATAAATCGTTTCAAAACTACTGAAATGCGATGTTAAAAGATTCAGGGAGAGTCATTCACATGGATAAAGATCATAACCTTCGCGAAAATTTACTGGCACTGCTCTTAGGTAGCGCACTGGTTTCACTCGGCGTTATCTTTTTCAACCAAGTCGGTTTGCTCACCGGAGGCACGGCTGGTCTAGCGATCTTCATTACCAAAGTAACAGACTTAAGCTTTGGCCAAGTGTTCTTCGCACTTAACTTACCTTTCTATATTTTGTCGGTTGCTCGTATGGGCTGGCGCTTCACCATCAATACCTTTATCGCTGTTTCGATTGTTTCGTTCGCTGTGGATCACTTGTATCACGTGATTCAGATTGCCGAAATACATGCATTGTATGCAGCGTTAATTGGTGGTGGCTTGATTGGTACCGGCATGTTGGTGATTTTCCGTCATAAGATGAGCTTAGGTGGCTTCAACATTCTGGCGTTGTTCTTACAAGAACGTTTTGGGATTCGAGCAGGTAAGGTTCAGATGGCACTAGACTGCACGATTGTTGTGCTTTCTCTGTTCATTGTTGATGTGTCATTGGTTCTCCTGTCTGTGCTTGGTGCGATAGTCACCAACTTGATTCTAGCAATGAATCATAAACCTGGGCGCTATCAACCTGTGGTAAAAGCGGAAGCAGCATAGTTCGGTTCGCTCAAGCACTAGATTCGCTTAAGCACTCGATTCGCATAAACAAAGCGTGATTTGCAGATTATGAAAACAACAAAGCCAGCATCAATTGCTGGCTTTGTTCTATTGAAATAACGGATTCGATGTAACGATTAACACTTGCCGCAGCTGGCGTTCGGCTTAAGCTCGCAATCAATCACATTGCCTTGTTGATCAAGGGACAGGTTACAGCACTCTTCAAACAAGTTCTTAAGATCCCCGCGGCTTTTCTGAACACGAGACTTAACGGTTGAGTAGCTGATGTTTTGAGTTTCTGCGATCTCTTTCTGGCTTTGGCCTTTAATATCGACCGCAAGCAGTAGCGATGAACTTTGTTCTGGCAGTGCTTGAATAAAAGGTTCAATACACAACGAGAGCTTCTGCTTAAATTCAGAGTCGTGGTCTAAATCGGTAAACCACAGATCTTCAGCATCAATTTGGCTATCACGTTGTTGGCGTGCATGTTTACGGTAGAAGTCGATAATGGTGTTGTTGGCTAACTGGAACAGCCAAGCCTTAACACTGCTCGCATCTTGTACCTTGTCTAAGTTCTGATAGGTCTTAATCAAGATATCTTGGAGCAAGTCGTCTACATCCGCAGAATTGTTGACCTTTGAATGCAGGAATGACTTTAATGCTTGCTGATACTCGGCCCAGACTTGTTCGAGCTTCAAAGGTGCCTTATTCAAAGGTGCACCGTTCAAAGGTGCATCAGTTGCACTGTTCATTTACGCAACACTCGTCTTGTAAGAAATCAATCACACCTTCTAGGCACTCATATTCCGCCACGCAGAATAGAGTTCTTCCTTCTCGTCTTTGGCTGATTAGGCCCGCAGACGCCAAGCTTGATATGTGGTGAGACAAGGTAGAACCGGGAATGCCTAGTTCTTCTTGTAGGCCGCCAACTGCAATGCCTTGGTAGCCAGCTTTAACGACACTCTTATAAATGGTTAGGCGAATAGGGTGCCCCAACTCTTTAAGTGCTTTCGCAACGACTTCTAAGTTCATATTAACTCCTCAAGATTTAATTTCGATGTTAGTCGAAATGTATGTCGAATTCAAATTTAAAAACGGTGGCTGTGTAAGTCATTGAAAAAGTGTGTTTTAGAAGGTCATTTCGATTTTTATCGAAATAAAGCTTGATCTGGAGCTTTTTATTTCTATAATTCGAGAATATTCGAAATTAAGGGTTGGTTACTTTTCTCATAGAGCCCGACCTTCAATCCAGTTTGGAGTTAATTATGAGCAATGAAATGTTAACAATGCTAAAAGACGCACTTGATATGTTCGCTTTTTTAGCAGTAGAGCTAATTATCCTTTTCTTAGCGATCAGCTACATTGTTGGGATTCTTCAAGAGTTCCTTACACCAGAAAAGATTCAATCTATCCTGAGCTCACGTAATGGTAAGGGTTATGTGGTTGCAGCACTATTGGGTGCAATTACACCTTTCTGTTCATGTTCGACCATTCCTTTCTTAAAAGGATTGCTGCGTGCAAGAGCGGGTTTCGGTCCAATGATGGTGTTCCTATTCGGTAGCCCACTATTGAACCCGGTTATCATTGGTTTGTTCGTGATTACCTTCGGCTGGCAAGTTGCTGTGTTCTACTTCCTTGTAGCAATGACGGTGTCTGTAGTGGCTGGTTACGCACTTGAGAAGCTTGGCTTTGAGCGTTACGTAAAACCTGAAGCGTATGAATCAACAGGTTCAGCTTCAAGCTGTGGCACTAGCTGTGGTGACTCTGCTCCTGAGAAAGCAGCACCGGCTAAAGCGGAATCTTCATGTGGTACAAGTGTATGTGGCGAACCTGCACCAGTAATGACTAAGGAGACATCTTGCTGCGATTCGAAAAAAGAAGAGCCACAAGTCACTGTTTCATGCTGTTCAGCGGATGGAAGCGTAACAGCTGAAATCGTAGAGAAGAAAGAACCTAGCCGTTGGATGAGAATTTGGTTCTCAACTTGGAAAGACTTCAAACAAGTTTTCCCTTACCTGATGATGGGTATCGCGATTGGTTCATTCATCTACGGCTTCATTCCTACAGACCTAATTGCACAGTACGCTGGTGAAGGTATGTGGTATGCGATTCCTGTAGCGGCTGTGATTGGTATTCCACTGTACATTCGTGCTGAAGCGGTAATCCCACTAAGTGCTGCTCTAGTTCAGAAAGGTATGGCGTTGGGTTCAGTAATGGCATTGATTATCGGTAGTGCAGGTGCAAGTTTGACAGAAGTTATCCTACTTAAATCAATCTTCAAGAACCAAATGATTGCAGCATTCCTATTCGTTATCCTAAGCATGGCGATGGGTGCAGGCTTCCTATACAGCTTCATCTTTGGTTAATCAGGCTTGATTCTGAGATAACACCACAGATACCAAGAGATAGACAATTAAAAGAGCTCACTTAGTTGAGCTCTTTTTTTGTTTAGACTATTAGTTCGGAGATTAGAACCCTCTAATGTCCAGCTCATTGTTGATCAACACAACACACTGAGAAGCAAACAGCATGTTTGGACCTAAGCTGATTTTCTCCGTCCCTAAACGCTTCAAGCTGTTGTAGCTTTTCTTCGGCATAGGGATATGGTCAGTTAGAAGGAAACATGGGTTTTCGGCAATCTCTGCATCACGGATAAAGTCGCCTTTCTTATCCATCATGTACAGCTGGTGGTCTTCAGCCTGTTCTTTAACCAACTTTTCAAAGCTCATGGTACGGACAGTGATGCCCGGCTCTACCTGACGTGTCTGTTCTTTTGTCATGCCTTGAGAAGCGTCAACCGCTCTTACTACCGCAGATAACAGTGCAGATTCATGAAAGCCACCAATGTTAGTTATTTCGTTGGAATCGAATGTAATTGTTCGTGAAAAGTCTTTAGTACTCTCTAGCACAAGGTGCACGGTGACATTCTCACGGTGAGATTGAGCAACGAAGATCGTGTTCATCAGAGTATGAGCCAGAATCTCAGTATGAGCATCTTGCCCAACACCCTCTAAGATAAGTTTGCTCTCTGTAGGGGCTGCGCGAGCGCGTAATACAAATGAACGCATGGAATGTACCTTGTCAGTATGTGATAAAGCGAAACAGACTTTATCAACATGAATTGATGAATAACCAAAATTATGGCGGTATGTAACTCTTTTCTATTAATGAAGTCAAATGGAGTTATGTATAGTACTGACCAGAAGAACTATACGTATTAAATAGAGAGTGACCACATTACAAGATGGTAAAGGTTGAAGCGAACCAAGGTTTACATAGATAGTATGCGCAAATTATTAGTGACTTACATAAGGAAGTAGTCGATGAAGTTACAGAAGATAAATAAAGAAGAATATAGAAAGAAGATGAACCTACTGTTGGTTTCATTGGTTGGGTCGCTCGCCTTGTTTGCCATCGTATTCGGTAGCATTCTGATTGAACTTTTTGGTTCAGTTGGATCCGTTACTGGGGAAGCGACAGGTAATTTCCATTTGAATGTACTTGGCGTGATTTTATCAGTCGCACTGAATGCCTTTATAGCGAGCCGTGTGAAAGGGCATGATTACTTTAAGGAAGCGCTTTATGTGTGGAACCTTAAACAAATTCACAATCAAATCTATCGTAAGCTCAAGCGTATTCAACCGAAAGCTGAGCAAGGTGATCGAGAAGCATTAACTATCCTTTACTTCTATTACACTACGCAAAAACAGGTATACGACCTAGATAACAATACATTGACGATAAAAACGGTTCAGCAATCGCTAGATAACATAGTTGAGCTAAGTGAAAAGTGGAGTATCGAACTGGATATAGAGGCATTTTCGAAAGATCTAGTCGCAAAATTCTAAGTTATATGCTCTTGATTGTATGAGCTTTAACCTGTGAAAGAGGGTTTTGACGTAAAAGTAGCCGCTTAAGCAACTTTTTTGAATTTTTATTAAAATAGGGGTTGCCATGTTTTCGATGATCTCTATAATGCCGCCTCACTGACACGGCAGACGCTACAAGGCTTCAGCGGTAATCAGTAAGACGGAAAGTTCGAAAGAAATTAATTTTAAAAAGTGTTTGACACTTAAGATTAAATCGCTAGAATTCACGTCCGCTTTCAAAGGTTTCTTTGTAAAAAGAAAGTTTCGATAAGCAAAGCTCTTTAACAATTTAAACCTATCAATCTGTGTGGGCACTCGTTGATGAATATCAAAACGTTTTATCTTTCCTTTTTATAAAGAGAAGTAAAACAGATTCCTCGGAATCAACTTTGGTTTCAATGAACTGAGTGACCAATTCAATTTGGTACAGCCTTGAGCTGTTTGATTTCACTTTTTAAAGTGAAAGCCAAAAAGAGCACAGTCAATTCATTATCTTTCTGTTGGAAAGATAATAGCTTTAGAATTACTTTTTGTAGTTTTGAAGTCAGTATTCATTGAGCCGACAAAATCTTAAATTGAAGAGTTTGATCATGGCTCAGATTGAACGCTGGCGGCAGGCCTAACACATGCAAGTCGAGCGGAAACGACACTAACAATCCTTCGGGTGCGTTAATGGGCGTCGAGCGGCGGACGGGTGAGTAATGCCTAGGAAATTGCCTTGATGTGGGGGATAACCATTGGAAACGATGGCTAATACCGCATAATGCCTACGGGCCAAAGAGGGGGATCTTCGGACCTCTCGCGTCAAGATATGCCTAGGTGGGATTAGCTAGTTGGTGAGGTAATGGCTCACCAAGGCGACGATCCCTAGCTGGTCTGAGAGGATGATCAGCCACACTGGAACTGAGACACGGTCCAGACTCCTACGGGAGGCAGCAGTGGGGAATATTGCACAATGGGCGAAAGCCTGATGCAGCCATGCCGCGTGTATGAAGAAGGCCTTCGGGTTGTAAAGTACTTTCAGTTGTGAGGAAGGGGGTAACGTTAATAGCGTTATCTCTTGACGTTAGCAACAGAAGAAGCACCGGCTAACTCCGTGCCAGCAGCCGCGGTAATACGGAGGGTGCGAGCGTTAATCGGAATTACTGGGCGTAAAGCGCATGCAGGTGGTTCATTAAGTCAGATGTGAAAGCCCGGGGCTCAACCTCGGAACTGCATTTGAAACTGGTGAACTAGAGTGCTGTAGAGGGGGGTAGAATTTCAGGTGTAGCGGTGAAATGCGTAGAGATCTGAAGGAATACCAGTGGCGAAGGCGGCCCCCTGGACAGACACTGACACTCAGATGCGAAAGCGTGGGGAGCAAACAGGATTAGATACCCTGGTAGTCCACGCCGTAAACGATGTCTACTTGGAGGTTGTGGCCTTGAGCCGTGGCTTTCGGAGCTAACGCGTTAAGTAGACCGCCTGGGGAGTACGGTCGCAAGATTAAAACTCAAATGAATTGACGGGGGCCCGCACAAGCGGTGGAGCATGTGGTTTAATTCGATGCAACGCGAAGAACCTTACCTACTCTTGACATCCAGAGAAGCCAGCGGAGACGCAGGTGTGCCTTCGGGAACTCTGAGACAGGTGCTGCATGGCTGTCGTCAGCTCGTGTTGTGAAATGTTGGGTTAAGTCCCGCAACGAGCGCAACCCTTATCCTTGTTTGCCAGCGAGTAATGTCGGGAACTCCAGGGAGACTGCCGGTGATAAACCGGAGGAAGGTGGGGACGACGTCAAGTCATCATGGCCCTTACGAGTAGGGCTACACACGTGCTACAATGGCGCATACAGAGGGCAGCAAGCTAGCGATAGTGAGCGAATCCCAAAAAGTGCGTCGTAGTCCGGATTGGAGTCTGCAACTCGACTCCATGAAGTCGGAATCGCTAGTAATCGTGAATCAGAATGTCACGGTGAATACGTTCCCGGGCCTTGTACACACCGCCCGTCACACCATGGGAGTGGGCTGCAAAAGAAGTGGGTAGTTTAACCTTTCGGGGAGGACGCTCACCACTTTGTGGTTCATGACTGGGGTGAAGTCGTAACAAGGTAGCCCTAGGGGAACCTGGGGCTGGATCACCTCCTTATACGAAGATACTTACGATGAGTGTCCACACAGATTGATTAGGTTTAAAAAGAAAAAGAGATGAAGAACTCCCAAGGTTCTTCAAAGTTTGTTTCTGCTTTTAAAGTAGCGATGAACTGCAGTGTCCCGTTCGTCTAGAGGCCTAGGACACCGCCCTTTCACGGCGGTAACAGGGGTTCGACTCCCCTACGGGATACCACTTCCTTCAAGAAGTAAAAAGGGTCGTTAGCTCAGTTGGTAGAGCAGTTGACTTTTAATCAATTGGTCGCAGGTTCGAATCCTGCACGACCCACCATTTCCTCCCAAGGAAATAAAATTTGGGGCGATTAGCTCAGTTGGGAGAGCACCTGCCTTACAAGCAGGGGGTCACTGGTTCGAGCCCGGTATCGCCCACCATTTCCTCCCAAGGAAATAAAAATATGGGGCTATAGCTCAGCTGGGAGAGCGCCTGCCTTGCACGCAGGAGGTCTGCGGTTCGATCCCGCATAGCTCCACCATTCTTTCTCCATGTAAGAATGGCTTTTATTTTCACTTTTTAAAAAGTGAAGACAAAAGAACATCATGGGCGATTAGCTCAGTTGGGAGAGCACCTGCCTTACAAGCAGGGGGTCACTGGTTCGAGCCCGGTATCGCCCACCATCTTTAAGCACATTTTTCTTAGTAATAGAAAGCTGAGTGTATTTAAAAATGGTTTTGAAAGTTTAATACTTTAAAAACTCTTGCTCTTTAACAATTTGGAAAGCTGACTGATTAGCTTAATTATTTTTACTTTTTAAAAAGTAAAACAAAACGGCCAAGGCTGTGATTAAGTTAATTAAATTTAAAAGTTCTCAATGTTTATCTGCTCTTATTTAATAAGAACGGTATAAACACAACAAACACATTCAAGTGTCTTGTATTCGAATGATCAGAAATGATTGTTCATTTTTTGATTCTACTTTTTATTAAAAAGTGGAAACAAAAAGTAAATTGAGTCCGGCAAACAGTTATCAGGAATTAACCCTTCTTGATGACAACCAAAAACCTTGGTTAGTTGCCATACTAGTTTGTTTTCACTTTTCAAAAGTGAAAGTAAAACAGAGACCCTTTCGGGTTGTATGGTTAAGTGACTAAGCGTACACGGTGGATGCCTTGGCAGTCAGAGGCGATGAAAGGCGTAATAACTTGCGATAAGCCCAGATTAGGTAGTAATAACCTTTTGAGTCTGGGATTCCTGAATGGGGAAACCCACTTGCATAAGCAAGTATCCTGTTGTGAATACATAGCAACAGGAGGCAAACCGGGGGAACTGAAACATCTAAGTACCCCGAGGAAGAGAAATCAACCGAGATTCCGAAAGTAGCGGCGAGCGAAATTGGATTAGCCCTTAAGCTTTTAATGATGCAGGTGAAGAGTCTGGAAAGTCTCGCAATAAAGGGTGATAGCCCCGTAACCGACACATCATAATCAGTGAAAACGAGTAGGGCGGGACACGTGATATCCTGTCTGAATATGGGGGGACCATCCTCCAAGGCTAAATACTACTGACTGACCGATAGTGAACCAGTACCGTGAGGGAAAGGCGAAAAGAACCCCTGTGAGGGGAGTGAAATAGAACCTGAAACCGTGTACGTACAAGCAGTAGGAGCACCTTCGTGGTGTGACTGCGTACCTTTTGTATAATGGGTCAGCGACTTAATTTTAGTAGCAAGGTTAACCGTTTAGGGGAGCCGTAGGGAAACCGAGTCTTAACTGGGCGTACAGTTGCTAGGATTAGACCCGAAACCAGGTGATCTAGCCATGGGCAGGTTGAAGGTTGAGTAACATCAACTGGAGGACCGAACCGACTAATGTTGAAAAATTAGCGGATGACTTGTGGCTAGGGGTGAAAGGCCAATCAAACCTGGAGATAGCTGGTTCTCCCCGAAAGCTATTTAGGTAGCGCCTCGGACGAATACTACTGGGGGTAGAGCACTGTTAAGGCTAGGGGGTCATCCCGACTTACCAACCCTTTGCAAACTCCGAATACCAGTAAGTACTATCCGGGAGACACACGGCGGGTGCTAACGTCCGTCGTGGAGAGGGAAACAACCCAGACCGCCAGCTAAGGTCCCAAAGTATAGCTAAGTGGGAAACGATGTGGGAAGGCTCAGACAGCCAGGATGTTGGCTTAGAAGCAGCCATCATTTAAAGAAAGCGTAATAGCTCACTGGTCGAGTCGGCCTGCGCGGAAGATGTAACGGGGCTAAGCTATACACCGAAGCTGCGGCTACGTACCTTAGGGTATGTGGGGTAGGGGAGCGTTCTGTAAGCCGTTGAAGGTGGTCTGTAAGGGCTGCTGGAGGTATCAGAAGTGCGAATGCTGACATGAGTAACGATAAAGGGAGTGAAAAACTCCCTCGCCGGAAGACCAAGGGTTCCTGTCCAACGTTAATCGGGGCAGGGTAAGTCGACTCCTAAGGCGAGGCCGAAAGGCGTAGTCGATGGGAAACGGGTTAATATTCCCGTACTTCTTACAATTGCGATGGGGGGACGGAGAAGGCTAGGTGGGCCTGGCGACGGTTGTCCAGGTTCAAGTATGTAGGCGGAAAGTTTAGGTAAATCCGGACTTTCATTAACGCTGAGATACGATGTCGAGCTACTACGGTAGTGAAGTCATTGATGCCATGCTTCCAGGAAAAGCCTCTAAGCTTCAGATTGTAAGGAATCGTACCCCAAACCGACACAGGTGGTCGGGTAGAGAATACCAAGGCGCTTGAGAGAACTCGGGTGAAGGAACTAGGCAAAATGGTACCGTAACTTCGGGAGAAGGTACGCTCTTATCAGTGAAGTCCCTTGCGGATGGAGCAGACGAGAGTCGCAGATACCAGGTGGCTGCAACTGTTTATTAAAAACACAGCACTGTGCAAAATCGTAAGATGACGTATACGGTGTGACGCCTGCCCGGTGCCGGAAGGTTAATTGATGGGGTTAGACTTCGGTCGAAGCTCTTGATCGAAGCCCCGGTAAACGGCGGCCGTAACTATAACGGTCCTAAGGTAGCGAAATTCCTTGTCGGGTAAGTTCCGACCTGCACGAATGGCGTAATGATGGCCACGCTGTCTCCACCCGAGACTCAGTGAAATTGAAATCGCTGTGAAGATGCAGTGTACCCGCGGCTAGACGGAAAGACCCCGTGAACCTTTACTACAGCTTGGCACTGAACATTGAACCTACATGTGTAGGATAGGTGGGAGACTATGAAATTGCGTCGCTAGATGTGATGGAGTCGTCCTTGAAATACCACCCTTGTAGTTTTGATGTTCTAACGTTGGTCCCTGAATCGGGATTACGGACAGTGCCTGGTGGGTAGTTTGACTGGGGCGGTCTCCTCCCAAAGAGTAACGGAGGAGCACGAAGGTGGGCTAAACACGGTTGGACATCGTGTGGTTAGTGCAATGGCATAAGCCCGCTTGACTGCGAGAATGACAATTCGAGCAGGTGCGAAAGCAGGTCATAGTGATCCGGTGGTTCTGAATGGAAGGGCCATCGCTCAACGGATAAAAGGTACTCCGGGGATAACAGGCTGATACCGCCCAAGAGTTCATATCGACGGCGGTGTTTGGCACCTCGATGTCGGCTCATCACATCCTGGGGCTGAAGTCGGTCCCAAGGGTATGGCTGTTCGCCATTTAAAGTGGTACGCGAGCTGGGTTTAGAACGTCGTGAGACAGTTCGGTCCCTATCTGCCGTGGGCGTTGGAAAATTGAAAGGGGCTGCTCCTAGTACGAGAGGACCGGAGTGGACGAACCTCTGGTGTTCGGGTTGTCATGCCAATGGCATTGCCCGGTAGCTAAGTTCGGAATCGATAACCGCTGAAAGCATCTAAGCGGGAAGCGAGCCTTGAGATGAGTTTTCCCTGGCACTATAAGTGTCCTAAAGGGTTGTCGTAGACTACGACGTTGATAGGCAGGGTGTGTAAGTGCTGCGAGGCATTGAGCTAACCTGTACTAATTGCCCGTGAGGCTTAACCATACAACACCCAAGGGGTTTTGTGGACTCAGATGTACCAGACCTTGAATGCGTTTGAAGAGAAATAACTTTTAGATAAGCTTTCCGAATTTTAAAATTTGCTTGGCGACCATAGCATTGTGGACCCACCTGATTCCATGCCGAACTCAGAAGTGAAACACAATAGCGCCGATGGTAGTGTGGGGCTTCCCCATGTGAGAGTAGGACATCGCCAGGCTCCTATTTATTTTCACTTTTTAAAAAGTGAAGACAAAAGGTATCGTTACTTGCGTTAGCAATTAACAACATCATTAGTGTACTAATCTATTGATGACAATTTGTTGGAGGGATGGCTGAGTGGTCGAAAGCACCGGTCTTGAAAACCGGCAACCGTTAATAGCGGTTCTAGGGTTCAAATCCCTATCCCTCCACCACTATTCATCAAAAAAAGCCTTTGATTATCAAAGGCTTTTTTTGTATCTGTAAGACTTGAATTTGCTTCGAAACAACGAGGTAAGTCAATGTATATACAAAAATCTCCCCACGGTGTCTACTACGCACGGATCTGTACTCCAGCACAGTTGAAAGCGTTGGGATTCCCATTCGATCTAAAAATCAGCCTTCGAACAAAAGACCCTAAGCTAGCTAAAGTCATTGGCTTAAGCCTTGTCAGTGCTGTCAAAGAGGCCTTTCGTACTACAGACTCTCTGTGCTTTTCAGAGTTTCAGTTGCATCTAAAAGGCATTTTGTCCCACCACCTGAACTTATACCAATTCCATTAAATTCATGATCTAATATAGACTCTGAAAGGAGCCTATATGAACTCAGATTTATCAAAGCTTATCGGCGCAACCTCCAACGCGAGGTTGAGGCTAAGATTACTCGCGGTCTCTCACTTTATCGATGGTAAAAATCGAACTGAAATCGCGTCATTTCTTAAAGTCAGTCGTCTCAGTGTGAATAAATGGATCAAGGCCTATCTTGATTTTGGTGTTGAAGGGTTAGTAGAAAAACCTCATACAGGAAGACCTTCCAGACTCACTATTGAGCAAAAAAAACATCTTAAAGAATACGTCACTTCAAATGCAATAAAACCTGAGGGTGGGCGCTTACAAGGGAGTGACATCACACAATTCATCCTTGATGAATTTGATATATCTTACCAACCATCCGGTGTATACCGCTTACTGCATGAACTTAATTTGAGTTGGATAACGACACGTTCAAAGCACCCAAAACAATCAGAAGAAGCTCAAGAATCTTTTAAAAAAATTCCCAATAGAAACGATCCTTAAGATCCCTGGGCATATCCACTTAAAAGAAGTGCTTGTTTGGTTTCAAGATGAAGCTAGATTTGGTCAACGCAATACCACAACCAAGATTTGGGCAGAAAAAGGAACTCGACCTAGAGCCGTTCAACAGCAACAATTTGAGTACGCTTATTTGTTTGGAGCCGTTTGTATCAATACAGGCGAAGCTGAAGCTATTGTTTCACCGTTAAGCAACATGGAAGCAATGACGAAGCATCTTGAATTAATCTCAACGGCGACCCCTAGAGGTAAACATTCCGTGGTTATTATGGATCAAGCGAGCTGGCATCAAACACATTTAGCCAATCATTTTAAGAACATCACGATAATCCATATCCCGCCATATTCACCAGAATTAAACCCGATAGAACAAGTTTGGCAATGGCTTCGACAATACAAGTTAGCGAATAGGTGTTTTGAAAACTATAACGATATAGTGAACTCAGTATGCAATGCTTGGAACAGTTTTTGTGAAGATAAACGCAGAGTCCAATCCCTCTGCTTTAGAGATTGGACTCGATTGGTAAGTTAATTAATGGAATTGGTATTACAATCACAAAAGCAGGACGATCGCTTACATTTAGGTTGTATACCTTCCATAAGTCATACTTCTAAGCGTTTGAGTGAAGAAAAGCATTGGAGTGAAGCGTTAAAACACTTTCTAGAGTTCAAAGGGGTTCAAGGGGTCAGTGCATTGACTGTCCATCAGTTGAAACAGCGCATTACCTTTTTCTTTGAGAGCACTGCGCCATCTGGTTTATCAACAATAACTGCGATGGTACTGATGGAGTACATTAAGACTCTCAATAGCTCTAGTCTTTCAGCAAAAAGCTGTAAAGATTACTACGCCGCGCTGAGTCAATTTATACGTTGGTGTGCGACCATGTCTTTGATTGAAAGAAACGTGTCTGCAGATATCAAAGCGACTTTCAAGAAGTCTATAAAAGCTGATAAGCAGCGCTCAAGGTGGTCAGAGAGTCAGCTTTCAACACTCTTCTCATCTGAGCAGTTTGAGCAAGTGGATAATGGTTTCTACTGGGTTACTTTATTGCTCACGTACATGGGTATGAGGCCGAATGAAGTGTGTCAGCTACGTACAGAAGACGTGGTCGTTAGCGATCCAGTCCCTTACTTAAACGTAACAGATAAAGGTCACGGACAGCGGATCAAGAATCGTTATGCTCTGCGACAAGTCCCCATTCATCAGAGTCTAATCAAACATGGCTTTCTTGAGTATGTTGAGCTTCGTAAGAACAATAGCAAAACCTGTCTATTCGATTACAAGCCACTGGGTCTCAACAAGGACTGGAGCCAACAATATTGCCAACAATTCGGCAGACTCCTATCTAAGATCGGATTGAAAGCAGGGCAACGCCCTACTGCGTACTCCCTCCGTCACACTTTCATTGATGTTCTTAAGCAAAAGGAAGTGGCTGAGTCTACAGTCGCTGATATCGTTGGCCATCATCACCCCTCAATGACATTTGGCCGATATGGTAAGCAAACAAAACTGAAACTTATGCTTAGTGCGGTTAACCAGTTCTCACTTCAACTGGGAGGCTCACATGAGTAAGTTCAACTATGATGAGTTGCACACGGTTTATAAGGCGTTCAAGCAAAGCTATTTTGAAGGGGATGAAACCTCGTTGCTTGCGTTATCGAAACAGTATGACTATCAAGATATCCACTGCCTCTATCAGCTTTTTGAGCGCCTCGAAGATAAGCCAAGCACAACATCTATGTCATTAATGGCATTAGGAATAGATTGGCAAACACAACAGGCACTGTTTGGTGACTTTGAAACACTGAGAGAAATTGCAGGGCTCGTAAGCCCTCCTCCCATGTCACACGCAGAGTGTTTTGATGCCTTTGTTCTACCTTATTGGACCATTATGTCAAAGAAAGGGATTGTTCTTATTAGCACTAGAAGCCAAGAGCATTTTACTTTCGTACATCGTGTGTCAGGAGTAGAAATTCAAGTTAATATAAAGCGCTGAATCTCAATGTCATTTTGAAAAACCAAATCTCGTGAACACCTTAGAGCTCACGAGATTTACCTTTTAAATTATTATGAAGACCTTATCAATCGAACTCTCGGTCGGCACTCATTCTCCGTTTTTTGGGGGACGCAGTGTTCAGGTTTTCCCTATTATCTAGGAGGGCGTCTTTCATCCCACATACAAGTGCCTGCTGTATTGGGTTTCCATCCAATTTTGTCATGTGAGCTGACATCCTTCTTTCTAATAAAGTCAGTAGTTCTTTCTCATCCCTTTGTTCAAAGACAAATGATTTCATCAGATCTTGAAAGATGGGAGCTAACGTCTCAATAACGGTATGAGTCAGTTTAGCGATCACCTTTTTTAGAGATGAGATTGATTTCTCTAACTGTTCATTTTTTTCTTCATTTTGTAGAGCTTTTGACTCTGTCGTTTTGAGCTGTTCTTTAACTGTTGATAGAGCGGTTAAGGTTGTCTCCAGTTGATTGGTTGCAGTGCTTGTGGTCGATCGTAGTAAGTCTATATCTACATGTAATCTTTTGATTTTGTCTTGCTTCTCTTTTTCTGTATTCCTAATTTTGTTGAGGTGTTGATTCAGTTGGTTCAACTCTTCGCCCTTCGATGAGAGTTGCAGCTTGGCCTCTTGCAGTTCTTTCTCAAGCTCTCTAGTGAAGTAATTAAACTCTCTTTCATTTTTTGGTAACTGTGCTTGTCGACGCATTTCTTTTATTTTGCGTCTATTTTTCTGAAGATCTTCGTTGAATTCCATGGTTAATCCCTTTGGTCTAAACAGCTGATGATTCATAAATCGACGAAAACATTCCTGTATTAGCTCACCTTGCTCTGATTGCTCTTTTCTAGAAAAGCATGCACCTTGTTTATACCGGATTGGCGTGTGTGACTGATCCAAGTGATTCTTCATCTTTTGCGCAAGATTTGCTTTTTCAATTCTCAGATCCCACTCTGTTGTTCTGTTGTTTTGTGCTTTAAGAAAAAGGTGAACATGCTCCCCTGTTCCTTCATCAAGACCTCTTTCATCACTATGAACAAACACGGCGGCTATTTCATAATCTTTGAAGTAGTTGCGGTAGTAGTTCATCAGTGCTTCAGCCATTTCACGGCCACAAACAAGGTCGTGAGAAACTTCATTTCGGTGTGGAATGACAAAAATCGACTCTTCTACCAAGTTTGAGTTCAAATTTTTAGGGAACGAAACCAGTTTGTTATGAACTGAAATATATCTCTCAAAAGCGTTCAGTCTTTGCTTCTTGCGAGAGAAATCAATATTCCTAGCTTCGTCGAGCAAAGAGTCAAGTTTAAGCGGGACATGTTCAGGTGTGCCTAAAATCTTAGCGATAAAATTAGACCCCTCGGTATTTCCCTTTTCTGATTGCAGAGCGTCTTTTAGCTTTTTCTTGTATGCTCTCTTTTTTTGTTTACATTTGGTCAGCCCTTCGTTGGGCTTTTGAGGCAGCCTTAGAGAATCGACAAACTCAGACTTATCGTCATTGTTTAAATTATCAAGCTTCGTCCATTGGTTATTGATATATACTTGGTTGAGGTGACTTAGATCTGGATTCCATTCAATGGTTTCAGACTTCGCATTTTCATCTCGGATACTATGTCCTGCTGACTTCTTAAGCTTGGCCTGTTTTTCTGCTGTGCCGGAATACGGAAGCGTAGAGAAAAAACATGTGATGGCTTTATTTTTCATTGTGTAGTCCTCGGTTTGCGTGTTGTTGGGGTTGAGGGGCGTAGCCCCCACCAAGAAGCTTTCGTTCATCTTTTACGCAGTAAAAGTGTTGCGAAAGTGTCCTTGGTTACGATGTCGTTATCTTTTTGAAAGCCGGTGTCGAGACACCGGAATGAGGCAAATTAAAGGATGGGTTTGTCGACCGAATTTGCAGCTTTCTGAAAGTGCAAATCAATCAGGTTGGGGTAGTCTTTTGCGTCTTCTTCAATCCACTTTGAGTAATGCTTATAAAGCATGTCTAGAGTGTTGTGCCCTAGTTGAGACCTTATCCAATAAAGATTTGCCCCACTCAAAATAGCTTGAGATGCGAATGTATGACGGGCCTGACTCGCACCTCGATGAGCTACGCTGGCTGCAACGAGCCAGCTTTTAAAGGTGCGATCTATTGCTTTATCTTTTTGGTAAAATTTCCCTGTATCAAGATTAGGGAATAGAGGTTTTGCGGTAAGTTTGGTTCGGGTCTTTTGATCATTTTCGGTGATATGGATTTCTTGAGCCGCTAAGCCAAAGATTAAACTTAACTGGTTTTCAATTATCTTTTGGGCTGTCTTAGACAATTGAATCCTACGCTTTGATCCTGTAGTTTTTGGCCTTTTAAAGTGATTAACTACGCAAGCTCTCTCAACTTTAAGCTCTCTTTTTATTGGGTCATAATCATCAACAACTAGTGCCAACCACTCACTTTTTCGAAGCCCTGTATGGCAAGCCAGAAGGACCCCATTTTTAACACTTGAGCAAGCTGCTGCTTGGTGAGTTAAACGGGTTATATCATTCAGTGTGAATGGATTACAGCTAATGGGAGCATTTTGTAAGTTATGGATACCATCAACTGGAGATTGTGTAATAAGCCGATCCCCAACTGCAAACGTGAATACTTTTCGAATAAGTGTCAGGTCTTCATTAAGCGTTTTGTTTTTAAGATCATTGTGTGCATGTAAGTAGCGAAGAATACCGCTTCGTACGATATCTCGAATGTCTAGTTCTCCGAAAAACGTTACGATACGTTTTAGCTTAGATCTCCATGCTTTTATTGTTGAGTTAGCGTAAGTTCCTTTTTCAAGTTCGAACATTGTTTCTGCTACCGTGCGAAACAAAAACTTATCTCTGCATTTCATGATGCAAACCTCATTTTTATTTGAGATCTACGCTACAGATTTACAAAAAAGCCGTCAATAATGCTGGAAAATCATAAGTGCATGATTTTACTATAAAATAAATACACACCTCAACATTATTGCTTAAATAACAATCGCTTAAAAAAGTAATTAAGCGATATCGCACAATATAACCAATCAATCCATTTGACTTATTAATAAATCTTAATTAGAAAAAATCACCACAATTAACCAATTTGGTTGGTTAATTATATTGATGTGGATATTTTTGTTAACATTATATATTGAAATATTAAACTCATGATTTTTTGTTTATCTGAATCATTTTTGACATGTAGGAATTTGGATATTTTTAATGAGTTTAGCTATTTTCGCCCAATAGCAGTGTTGTGTGCACCACCTCAGACGCTGCAAAATTCAATGTAACTCGTGCCGCCCTTTCTCGCGCTGTGGAAAAAGGTGACATAGAAAAACTACAGCGAGGACTCTACGGGTATGTAGGCAGAGAAGAATTGGAGGTGCACTCTTTAGCTGAGGTCAGTGTCAGAGCGAAAAAAGGGGTTATTTGCCTTCTATCAGCACTCCGTTACCACAATCTCACTACCCAAGCGCCTTTTCAGATATGGCTCAGCATTAAAAAAAATGATAGGGCTCCCAATATTGAATACCTAAGCATTAAGATTGTTCGTACCAGGGACGTGACGGATTTGGGGGTGATCTCAACACAAGTTGATGGCATCCCTGTTTTAGTATCGGACGTTGAGCGGACGATTGTTGATTGCTTTAAGTTCCGTAACAAGATCGGGATTGATGTCGCGATTGAAGCACTTACAGAGGCAAAAAGAGCCAACAGATTTGAGCAAGAGAAGCTCTGGGAGTATGTAAAGCATTACAGAATGACAAATGTAATGATGCCCTATATGGAGGTAATAAGCTGCAATGGTTAGTCACTTACTTCTAACTCGTTGTTACCTTGTTTTATAGAGTGCGAGATTGAAGATCGATCATATTGCAGAAAGCGCAGCAATTGCTTTGACGGCTATATTCTCAGGACAATGACCATAACGCTCCTCCAAAGCATGGAATTGCTCAAGTGTGAAGCATGTAGCCAAAGAGTTTAAGCGTTTTCCTTTTAGGGTTTCCAGAGGAAAAGCAGCAGTAGAGCAACTTATATCAGCTTCGTCCCAAACAACACGCTGACCGTCGCGCTTTTTATAGCGTTCGTCTTGCTTTAGGACGTTTCTGCCTTTCAAGGTATCAATTACAAATCCCAAAGGGAGGTCGTTTATCTTTGCTAAATGCAGCAATGTGTTGACCTTCGTTTTATAGCGCTTACTAAAATATCGCATAATTTTCCTGATACAGTTTCTTGAATACTTGTGTAGTTTTACAACTAACTACAGCCGATTAAACTGCAGCAGTGACATTGTTTAGTTTAAGCCCCTCGATTCTGTTTTGCTAGCTAACGAACGTCAGGTTTACTTGTCGATAGCTGCTTAGTAAATTCAATTCGTAGTACTATTCCACCCACAGCCCACAATTTAGAACATTTGGTGTGATTACCGAGGGAGGTTGACGGTCTAAATACCGAAGGATTCTGTCGCTGCTCTATTCATAGTAGTCCACTATTGCAGATTAGTTTCTATTCGATAATTGATTCCTCGGCACGTGCCTCCCGTAACTCTCTTGTATTCAGCTTTTCTTCAAGCCAGATGTTCCTTACTGTTGAGTGACTAATCGAGATGTTAAAACGCTTTCTCATCTCACCACTTATCCTAATAGAGGTTAGGTGAGGCGATTTGAGTGTTAATGAGATGACGATATTTCGAGTCTTTTCATCGATGCGATTATTGTTGTGTGATTGACCATACAGACGTTTCAAAGCAAGTGGGCCATGGGCTTCAAGCAATTGACGGTTGTTGTGAATGCTTTTGACAGAACAACCGCTTTGTCGGGCCGCTTCTCTAACATTCCCTAACTCATTGGCAAGCTCTATAGCCTCGATCTTTTTCTGAACCTCTTCTCCGTATTCTTTCCTAGAGCTAGGCTCAGTAAGCTCTTTAATCGATAACTCTCGGTCAGCAAAGTAAGCCGTAAAACCACCATCAAGTTGCTTACGTAATTCGACTTGTTGACTCACGATAGAGTGCCGTAATGGGGAGGTGATTTGATACATTGCGTTGGCGTAACTGAAGGTATGATCTCGACGGATTTTTCGATATTCTTTTTGAATACATATCGCGTCAATGTTGAGGTACTTCGGAACGGGTGTATGCTCAGAGCGCATTAATTTGGCGTTGACTGTGAGGGTCGTTGCCCAATACTCAGGGATGAAGGTATTTTGTAGGTAGTTATTTGCACTGATCATATCAGTAACCCCAGCCAGCCTTAACTCAGGGACTAGACGATCTTGGAACGTATCAAAGGCACGTTCGATGCGACCCTTGCCTTGAGGCGAATTGGCAAAAATAATTTCTATACCCAGCTCTTCACAGGCTCGTTGCATCTGGGAGAAGTGGCAACGTTTTGGTCCACCGAAGATGCCAGCTCTATCGACATACAGAGTCTTAAAAAGACCTTTTTTCTTGATATAAGTTTTCATTACTTTGAGGCATCCTTCGGTGGTTTCTGAAGGAAAAAACTCCGCATGAACCTCACTGGTTGCATCATCAATCATGGCGATAAGACAGGATTTTTTATCACCGAACCAAAGGTGCGGACTGCCGTCCATTTGCAGCATTAAGCCTTCGGCTTCCATACGCTCACGTCGTCTTCTTACCTTAGAACGTCGATGTTTGGCTCGTTTTACATGATGGATTTCATGTGCCCAGGTACGAAGCGTCTCCCGTTTTACTTTGATACCTTCAAATACCTCTAACATATCGGCGAGATGAAGCATGTTAAAGTCGTAATACTTGGTCTTTATAAGAGCTTGAACTTGTTGCTTTAAGGTAATGGGGATTTTATTAGCGGGTGCCCTTCCTGTGTTGCCATGAACCACAAATCGGATACCATCAGAGCGATATCGCCTGAGATAACGTTCGATGGTTCTGCGAGACTTCTTGAGGAGCTTAGAGGCATTAGTAATTGAGATTTTACCGAGAGCAACTTTTGCGATGATATCCACGGTAAGCTGAGATTGAGTATCCATAACGATCATCCTATACACCCCTGACTAATTCGTAGCACTAGTCAAAGGATTACGTAAAAATAGAGACCGTCAATTTCCCTCGGTAATTAAGCGAATGACAAAGTCGCTTGGTAGTTACGATACGACAGAATCGCTTGGTGATCACACAATTTAGAACATTTGGTCTAAATGATTTTTGCCCCATTTATTGTTAGTGCTTTTACTCATTCATACCTTAGTTAACCTGAGTCTTCCCTACTCATAGTTATCCAATTGAGTTGATAAATTAGTATTCCCGTTTTTGGAAGATATTTCGCGGCCTAGTTTCCTAATACCTAGAATATCTAACAATGTGGCTGAATTTTCTGATCCACTACAAACCTTCGTATAGATTCACTATTAACGGTGAAATGCTGTTCTTACTTAACATCATGAATAATTGTTATTTATAGTTCCAATAAGGGTATAAATTCAATAATCGACTACTTCTAAATCTAGACGTCAGCTTGATAGTGATATTGTTTAAATAGATACACATTCTCAACTTGCCAATAAGAAAAAATAATACAGACAATTCTCTACACGTACTATTAGCCCATCCGTATTAAGCTGTGCTTAATAGCGAGTTAAAATATCATAAATATTCACGTAGGTTAGATCCGCATAACATGCCCGCATCGTCACCAAGGATGGTCCGCAGCCAAAGCAATGAGCACACATGGCATTAACTTAACAATCAAGCGGATTACTTACATGAACACGAACAAAACAATTCTAGCAACTTTGGTTGCTTCTTCTCTTTCTTTTAATGCATTGGCTGAAAAAGTCGATGTTGTAGCAGCAAATCAAGCGACGCAAAAAGCCATCATTAGTCAGATGGACGCTATCGATGCTTCTGTTCTTGCAAAGCTTAACGCTCAAAATGAGCGCGTTGTTGAGTTAAATGGCGTTACTTACGAACAAGACGAAAAAGGTGTTTGGGCAGTTGTTGGCGCTAGCGCTCTTGGCTTGACTGCTGCGTTGTTGAGTGGCTCTACGGGTGGTAGTGGTTCTCCTGATGATAACGGAATTCCTGACTACGACTTCGAAACTGGAGCTGTTCCTGATGGTGAAGGCCAAGAAGGTGTTAACGGTTGGTCTGTTGCTAACGGTCAAATCTACTACAACGGTGTTGAAACTCTTAACCCAATGGCTGACGGCACTCTTGTGAACCAGAGCGGTGACGTTGTAGGTACTTACGTGAAAGCAGGTGAAGGTTACTTCATCTACGACATGAACGGTAACCCACACGCTGCATGGACTAAAGATAACGGTTTCGTACTAGCTAATACTCCTGATGTTGACTTCGGTCCAATTACTGATGGTGATGGCGTATCTGACCAAGGTCCAGGTGCTCAAGGTATCACTATTGTAGATGGTGGCATCTTCAAAGGTGGCGAGAAGATTGGTTTCATCGCTGCTGACGGTAACGTTAACCTATACAACCTAGATGGTTCAGAAGGTAACTTCACTATCGGTACTGCTAAATACAACGGTGAAGGTACTCTAGTAGGTATTGACGGTGTTAATGGTAACAACGTTGTTATCCGCCCTGACCGTATCACTATCGTTGGTGAAAGCAACACTGTTACTATCAGCAAGATTAACGGCTCAGTACGTGTTGAAGCTGATAAGAATTACGGTGTAGATGCTCCATCTAACCCTAACCGTCCAATCATCGACAAAGATGGTTCAGTTACTCCTGAAGTTGATGTTGAAAAACCAGGTAACGACCGTTTAGATCGCATCATCTCTGGTGAGCTTGGTGGTGAGGTTCACATCTCTGGTAACGACTACTTAATCACTATGGTTAACGGTGAGCAAGTTAAGCTTCACAATGTAGAACGTACAGACGACCGTAACGTATCTTTCTCTTCGGCTGGTCAGAACTACAACCTGCATAAGAAACATGACGGAACATTCTGGATTCAGCAAGAACAAGGTAACGGTACTGGCAGTTGGAAAACAATTGGCACTGGTCAAGATGTACTAAATAATATCGGTGAACGTCGTGGTGACGCTATCTACGGTGGTGATGCACCAGTTCGTGGGGGGAACATAGATGGTAAGCTTGGTGGTTCAGAAGTTCACCCTGATATCGACTATCCAGAAATTCCAGGTGTAGATAACAAGCCTGGAACTCCAGATGTTGACAACAAGCCAATCGCACCAGAAGTAGACAACAAGCCTGGTCTACCAGACGCTGAAGGTCCAATTGCTGACAACGAAGCATCTTGGAAAGTTCTACATGAATCTGCTGGTTCAGTATTCATCGAAGTAACTGACCTAAACGGTTCTAAGTACGACGTTCGTGTTGATAAACTGTCTGGTGACGTGTTCTGGAAGGGTCAAAACTTAGGTAACGTAGTTGGTGGTCAAGTAACTCTGCCTGACTCTGGTCGTGATGGTTCTCTAACTCCTGAAATTAGCCCTATCGAGTGGGTAGATTTCACTAGCATGAGCAAAGAAATCCAAGTACGTACTCTTAACGGCCTAGTACAAGGCTCTGACCTTGGTGACGACGCAAAGAATTACATGGGTTTCCAAGCTAATGGCCGTTTCTCTGGCACTGACCGTGATGGTGCTAACCAAGCAGCCCTTAACATGCTTACTAGCGGTGAAATGACTGTTAAGCAGATTACTGTACTTAACAATGTATCAATCACTAACAACGGTGCTGACTCTTCTCTACTAACTACAATGTTGTTCGATGCAGCTAAAGTAGATGGTGGTGCTGACGCAATCTCAAATGCTTGGAACAGCAACGAGAACTTAGTGCAAGTATTCGGTGAGAAGACTTACTCTGAAATCCTAGCTGCATCACAAGATCGTTCTGACGTTTCTCGTGAGAAGACAGCTAAGGTTATCAAAGCACTTCTTAACGTAGAAGCTGGTAACGGCGAGCACATGAAAGCTATGGCTAAGGCTAAGCTTAAAGACAAGATTGATAACGGTGAAATCTCTCCTGAGAAACTAACTAAGCTGCAAAATATGGACAAGACTAAGCTTCAATCTATCAAAGCTAAGATCAAAGCACGCTTCGCTAAATAAGCCTAATTAGTAATAAAGTCGAAGCCATTTCCTTAATTGGGAGTGGCTTCATTATTGCTCCACAACTAAGTAAACTTTTATGAAATTATCAACCTTTGCCATCGTAGGTGCTATCGCGTCGTTCTCTGCTGGGTTTGCGTATGGCGATGCTCTGGATACCATCTGAGAAACATTCAATGTTTCCTACAGTAAATCTGATTACAGCAGTGATCATGTCTTCACTCTAAATGGCTCATATGACCTGATACGCGGTGGTGATCATCTGTTATCAAAGCTCACACCAACAAGTAACTTCATTCTTATGCTTAAGTAAGAGTAATGATCAAGATCACTTTCGAGTGGACTTCATTCATTATTCTGAAAGCTTTAAAAAGTAAAAGATGAAATCGTTAACAACGTATATCGATAAGCAATCTTGAATATCTGGAGTTCATGTAGGGCTAAGGATAGCCCGTCCATTCAAGCCTATTAAGCTTTGCTTAATAGGCTTTTTCATAACACTCAATATGCTCATGTTTAATGATTTATTACTATACATTCAACTTATAAATACTTAATGGCAAGGAGGTCACTATCAAAGGTTCTATCTATGAAAAAGCTCTGTTTACTCGTTATCCCTTTCTTATCTTTCCCTGTTTCTGCTGATTGGCAAGAAGCGGTCGATTTGGTGGGTGAAACGTTCAATATTTCGGTTAGTAAGAGTGATTTTCTTGGTAAAAGTAATAACGATGACTTAACGTACACACTATATGGTTCTTATAACTTAAATGATGATTGGCGCATTTTTGGTCAAGCAGATACGGACCACTTCCTGGAGCTAGGGGTTGGGTATTCGTTTATTTTAGCAGACCAAATCTACAATGAAGTGACCACCTCTGTTGGTGGGAACGATGACAATGTGATGGTGTACAGTGCTGGGCTATTCAGTGCGATTGGTTGGAACGATTTTGTTTTTTATTCAAACGTTTCATCTCAGTATATCGATAATCGAATTACTGACTTTCCAGATTTGAAAGTACGTTTGGAAAAGATCAGCTTAGATAAAACCATTGGTACATTTTATGAGGTCAATTCATGGCTGTCAGCGTCATTGTCTTATACTCATGAAGCGACACATTATAATAAAATTAAGGTGCACTCTTTTAAACTGTACCGCGAAGGTGAATATAAACAGTATATATCTCCAGGGATCACCGTAAACATCTTCGGTGTAAAGCCCACGATTTCGTACAACTATTACTTTGACGATAAAGACCCTAAAGAGAGCAGTTACTTCGACTTTAGCTTGAACTTCGATTTTTAGTAAATCACAATGATTTGGATATCTTATAGATGACGGTTAAACGAACTATAACCCTATGGTAGGTATCACCGCATGGCTATGGATTGCATCTCTGTGTCCAAAGCCATTGATTTAGCCCATATTACTTATGATGCTTTAGCTAATATTAAAACTATTTCTTGTTGTTCTTTTCACTTTATAAAGGTTGTTGTCGGCAGCTTTGAAGAGTGATGCTTGGCAGTTATTCGCTGATGATAGCAAGGCCCCACCAATACTGACCGTTAGTCTATCGGCACTAGGATGAGCCAATTCGAGGTCTCTTACTTTCTGGTTAATCTTCATTGCAACGGTTTTAAGGCCGAGCATGTGAGTGTTCGGCAAAATGAAAGCAAACTCATCTCCACCGTAACGAGCAACAATATCTTCAGGCCTTTTCACACAAGACTGAAGAGTCGTTGCGACCAATTTAATGTATTTATCGCCCACATCATGCCCCATGCAGTCGTTAATTTGCTTAAAATGGTCAATGTCTACGATCAAGAGACCGAGCTCAGTATTAGCTCGTTGTGTTCGACGAATTTCATCGTTAAGTTTTCGGTCAAAATAGCGACGATTATACAAATTCGAGAGTGCATCTATGTGACTTGTATGACCGAGTTTTACATTTAGAGATTCGATTTGCATATTTTGTAATGTAATTCGTCGTAAGAATTTTTGCTCTCGCAGAGAGGCGATGAATTTTTTATGTGTGTATTGGTATCCTGACATTCCAATATAGACAGTCCAGATAACGATTACAGAGCATGAAAAATAAAAATGGCTATTGAGATTGATCTCTGGATAAATGAATTTAAGGGTGATGAAGCTAAGCCCAAAGTTGAGACCAAAAAGAGGGAGCAGTACTACTTTTTTTAGCAAAAATAGTCTCGACAGTAATGTCATTGAAATAATGCTTATGGGCGCATAGGTTAATGAGTGAGTCAGTGTGATCGCATTAATGATGGAAAGGTTACTCGAGAGTATAAATAAACATCCTATGTTTAATTTATAACTCGGTGAAAACCTAGCGACGATTAAATAAGTACTAAAACAAATAATTGGAGAAACGCACACCAAAAAGAACTTGATGAAAGTAATACTATAGGGTGACGTAATGACGGCGCTTCGAATAGCCCACGAGTCCATTGTGAGTGCGAGTACCAACGATATAAGCCCAAATATTAAAGACGTTAGTTTCAGATTTTTATGATTATGAATGACTTGATGGTCTTTGAAGTTGGTGCTTAAGGTTTTTATAGGGATCACCAATACGTCATATCGGGTAGGGTTTGAATAAATTGTTTCTATGTATATTAAACAAAGAGAAGGTAAGTTTTTATTACTTACCTTCGTATACGTTATGCTGAATAAATATAACCACAATTAGAGATGAACGTTGTCGTGAAACTCTAACGGTGATTAAGTTTATTGCGTAACAGGGGTTACTGGCATTGAACGTAATGATTGTAGATAGTCGATGGTTTCTTCTACATTAGCAGGTTCATAAAAACGAACAATTGCAGCCCAATTATCTTCAACGCTTAGGTTGTAAGCAGAAAGTTTAGGATCGTCACAATTAAAGAAAGCAGATAGAGTGCCATCATCATTTTGACGCATATCATCGCCTTCAATGTTGAATCCATCTTTAGCAATCCAACCATCTGCGCCATATGTGGTGATAGAGAAATAGCCACCAACAGCCGTGTTCAAATTTGGTTTTGGAATACGCCACTCTTGACAAGAAGTAGAGCCTTCATCTGTAATTCGCTCTAAGTAAGCAGCGGTAGATGGTGGAAGCCCAGCCCAGCCATAAGCAGCCCCATAACGGTAATCCAATGGATAAGCGTCGTCAGAACGGAATGAACGCTCTGCCGTTGGCATATAACCACCTTGCATCGCGCTTGTGATCAGCGATAGGCGGTAATCTATGACGTCTTTTTCTAAATAGCCTTTACCTTCATATGAAACGTTAGAATTGGCTTCAACTTTTAGGAGCTCTTGTCGGCGCACAGAGTCAGCCATATCTGCCGTGACTTTAGTGCGAGCCAGAATGAACACATGCGTTCCCGATGTTAGGTCATCAGGAGTGATCGTAACTGACTCTCCACGACGAACCACAACATTCAGTCGATGGTTTTCATCGAGCAGTTGCATCATTTGATATTCGTCATTGTTAGTATCTGTGACCGTAAAAGTCGCCCCTTTGGACACATCAACAACCATTGTAGAATAAAGCATGTCAGCATTAGATCGGATGATAGTTTGGTTGTCGATGGTGACTGGAGCATCATGTTTCCATGCATTTACACCAACAAGGTCTTGAGTTTCTAGGAAGTTCCAATCAGATTCAGCTTCAACGTAATTGTCCCAATTAACACCACCTTTGGCCGGCAATACAAATTCGCTTGCATTAGAAGGTGTTTCTACAACGTAGTTAGTTGATGCAACGCTACCAACAGAGATCGTGGCGAGAGTTAATGCCAATAATGATTTTTTCATACAAAATAGCCTTTTATTTAGTGACGAGAAAGCTCGTCGTTAGCACCTAGACATAAGCTGTAATTACCGAGCTAGGTAACAAAATAAAATCAATCTATACAAAGTCTTGAGTCAACTTTCCCTATTAAATGAGGTCGTTCTGCAACTCAGAGTTTTTAGGGGTAGTAGTTCGTCTTTGAAAGTGATGGCGAGATTATATGGTTTCATTCACAGGTAGAATATTTAACAAATCAAAACTTACTGTTAAGCTAAGCTTAATATGTAATGTTCTGGTGATAGTATGAAAAAAGATAACTTTAAGAATTTAGATTTGAACTTATTGAAGCTGTTTTCTGTGGTTTATGAGTACAAAAACCTTAAACGCTCCTCTGAAGTACTATTCATCTCCCCCCCAGCAGTGAGCCAGAATATCAACAAGTTGAGAAATCAC
This sequence comes from Vibrio splendidus, assembly GCF_024347615.1. Taxonomy (NCBI): domain Bacteria; kingdom Pseudomonadati; phylum Pseudomonadota; class Gammaproteobacteria; order Vibrionales; family Vibrionaceae; genus Vibrio; species Vibrio splendidus. The sequence continues at coordinate 1,974,934 of NZ_AP025509.1, forward strand.
TTTGAAGATGAGCTATTTGTTAAGACTCCAAAGGGGTTTGATTCTACGCCATTTGCAGACAGTTTATTTGAGTCATTGTCACCAATTTTGTCGCAGCTTCATACCGCGGTGAACGGACACCATGAGTTTGATCCTTCAGAATTAGAGGGGGTTATTACGATTGATATGGGACAGCAAATTATTCCTTGGTTATCACCCATGTTGTTTGCACAAATTAAGGCTGAAAGCCCGAATGTCGCGTTTGCTTCTCACAATATGACCAATGATACTCCAGCGATGTTAAAAAGTGACCAAGTAGATATGGCGGTTCAATTTCAGTTTGCCAATACAACGAAAGATATCTATGAACTGCCGCTCGGGGAGCTAAACTTTGTCGCAATTGTCAGAGAAGATCACCCAGTGAAAGAAAGCGAAGTGACCATCGAGCAATTGTTAGAGTATGACTTTGCATTAGTAGAAATGCCTTTTTTTAACACTTTTCATACGACACGCCTTGAAGCTCTCATAGCTAAACGAGGGTTGCATATGAAGGTTGCTCACAGGAGTTCTTCAGTTATCAGTGTATTAGACGTGGCACGTAATTCAGATTTAGTTATTTCTGGAGTAGAGCAATTTGTTGGTCATAGTGAAACAGGGCTTCGAGCTATAAAGGTATCTAATTTAAATGAAATAAGTTCATACCCGATATGTGCTTATATACATAAGAAAAATAGGCAAAGTAAGAAGCACCAATGGCTTTATGAGATGATTAAAAAACAAGTATCATCATAAAGTTCTTTTAGGGGGTATATAAATTAATTAGGCCCTTTTCATTGGTATTAACTCAATGCCGTTATTCCATCGAAAGTGTTAAGTGCTGCTTAATACACTATTTATTATATCCAAATATTCAAGTCTTCAAGTGCACTCTATTATAGTCCTTCCAATGACACCTTATGGCCATTAGGCTTGCTACGCTACAGGTAATTCAAATGAAAAAATCTATAATTGCACTTTCTATCGCGGCACTTTCTTTTACAGCGCTTGCTGCTGACCACCACGTTTCAATCCCTGAGATTGATTCAAGCAATTGGGCAGTAAACCCAGTTGACCACGGTATGACTGCTGGTGAATTCATTACTGCTGAAGTCAGTGCATTCATGAATCACTTCATCAAGATGAACGGTATTAACAACTTCCACCACTGGCCTGAGCTTACTCGTGCTGATGACCACTTCGTTGTTTCTCCGAACCAAGACACAGTGTACTCACTCGTTATCGTGAACACGTCTCAAGACTTTACTCTTGAGTTACCAGATACTGGCGACCGTTTCATTACAACTCACGTAATGGATGGAAACCACAGCACTCCGTTCTACCTATACGGTGGCGGTACTTACGAATTTAAAGCAACTGACTTCGAAACTGAATTCGCTATGCTTGGTTTCCGTGTAGGTACTGATGGATCAGAAGAAGATGCTGAATACATCCGTACTCACATCCAACCCAAAATGGCAGTACACGGTACAGCGACAAACGACGTTCTTCCAATGCCTGACCTAGAGACTCTAGTTAAAGTTCGTACTGCTCTTATCACTGAGTACGACAAGCTAGATAGCACTTCTGGTGTTATGACTGACTCTGTTGCAGCTCAAACTGACTGGGAAAAGTTCACTTACGTATCTGCGGGTGCTCTAGTGCTTTCTCCTGACCGCACAGCAATGTACCACCCATACGCATTCGAAGGTGCTGTAGGCGGTAAATGTTACGAAGCTACTTACCCTGCTGTGCCTGCTGAAGAGTTCTTCTCTATCACAGTATACGGTCAAGATAAGTACCTAATGGGTAACGAAGATAACGTTGTATCTTCTCAACAAGATGCAATCATCAAAGCTGATGGTTCATTCGACGTTGTATACGGTGATTACTCTTGTAAGCAAGAAGGTAAGAACTTCGTTTACACACCTAAAGATAACTGGTCATTTCTAATGCGCGCATACCGTCCAAACGTAGATGCATTCAACGCTTACGTAATGCCAGAGATTAAACGAGTTAAATAATATTCAATTTGTCGTGGTCTGTTCCATTTAAAGCACGTTGACGTTTTATAGCCAGTAGCTCAAGTTACTGGCTTTTTTACGTTTCATTTCCCTAATTACTGCGGGTGTAGTGGTACGTTGAACTAGGCCATCTAGTAAGAGGTAGGCAAAGTATCCCTACTGCCACTTGCAATACTAGACGTTATCCGAAGGCAATTAATAGAGCTGAATCTCTAAGTGGGTTTTGTCCAGAGGCGTATCGGCGAGGTGTTTCGTAACTCACATTTGCCCCGAAGTGAGTCAGTGTAAAATTGAGGTTAATTCCAATTTCCGCTGTTTGACTTACTTTTCCTTATGTCTAGAACTCTAATTATTTGGTCTATTTTTCTAATCCATTACACGCTAATCGGGCTTTAAGTTTGTGACACAATTGAGTGCGGATAAGCGAGTTTATTACAGTATGTCACACAGGTATGAGGCTTGTATGGAATACTTATTTTAGTCACTGCTGGTTTAGAGGTTACGCTGTGCCGCCCTTTTTGTGCTAAGGAGGTTCATTTTGGTATAATGTGTTAACCCTACTCAACAAGTGGATAGACATGGACTTAAATCTAATTATCCCTTTCGTACGTGTTTACGAACTCAACAGCATTACTCAGGCTGCTGACGTTTTGGACGTTACCCAGCCAGCTATGTCTGCGAGCATTAAACGTTTAGAACAACAGTTGGGTAAAGCGTTGTTTGTTCGTCATGGTCGCAGGCTTGAGCCCACATCTGATGCTCACGCCCTTGCTGGACATTTTAAAGAGATAGAACATAGACTTGAATTAGCGCTGGATAAACCCAGAGAGTTCACCGTCTATGCTCCCGAACACATCGTGATTCAGCTGCCAGTGATTGAAGGGGTGAAGTTAATTGAGAACCCGTTGTCTGAGTATCTTGTTCTTGACCACTTACGTCACGATAAGATCGACATGGCGATTGAGTCCCGCTTTAAGCAAGAAAAAGAGCAGGCATTTGTGTATGAACATATCCAGGAGATAGGCCTTGTTTACGTTTGCCGTCAAGACCATCCAACAATCGGAGATTCAGTTACGTTAGAAGAGTTTTACGATCTTGAACACGTGACGCTGACTTATACGGTGCGTGAGGTCTCTGGTATTGAGAAGCTAGCTAAAATGAATCTGCCGAGGAAGATTGTTAAGCAGGTAACAAGTCCAAGCTCGATGCTGCTGTGTGTGCGACACTCCGATGCTATCTGTGCAACTAATGATAACGACCCGTTAATCGAGGAGCTTGGATTGAAGAAGATTCAGGTGCCTTTCCCTATTGACCCTATTCAAGTTGATCTGGTCTATCATAAAAAATACTCAAATAATCAAAGCCATGCGGCAATTCGCGCTCAGCTTCATCAGTATCTGAAAAACATATAGCGCCCTACCAAACGATCTTTTTACTTGAATATCTATCTCTACATAAACCGTGTTTATGTAGAGCATTAATTACCGCTACTACTTCCTCTCAATATTTCTAATTACATTAACCATATCACCGTTACTGGTAAAAATTAGAAATTTAACGAGGAAACTGTAATGAAAAAGACCATCTTAGCGACGTTAGTTGCTGCTACCTCTTTCGGTGCTGTTGCATCTACTCCAGCTTATGAAGCGAACTCTGAGTTTTACTCAGCTGAGTCGATTGAGCTTATGAGCGCTATTGATTCTTCTGGTTGGGCTGTTAATCCTGAAGATCACGGTATGATGGCTCAAGAATTTGTTCACCAAGAAGCTCGTTTCTTCATCAATAACTTTGTTAACAACTTCAAAGCAGGCTGGAACAACGTACACAACTTCCGTCAGCTTAACCAAGTTGGTGACACATGGGTTGTAACACCTGCGCTTGATCACCTGTACTCTGTAGGTGGTGTCGATACTTCCAAGCCATTTTCTGTAACTGTTCCTTCAAACGGTGATAAGTTCCAGTCTCTACACATTCAAACTTCAAACCACACAATCCCAGTGTACGAAGTTGAAGCAGGAACTTACCACTTCACTCCAGACATGTTCGATACTCGTTTCGTAGCAATCGGTATCCGTCTAGCTACTGACGGTACTGAAGAAGATATGGCTCGCCTACGTGTTCTTCAAGATCAAATCGAAATCGTTGGTGGTGGTGACGGTGAAGGTTTCGAAGCTCCTGACCTAGACCGCATGTTCAAAGTACGTGCAGCATTGATGGAAGGGTACAATAACCACTTATCTGTTGCTCAAGACAAGCACATCGAGTGGGACATCTCTGACGTAACTAACTGGGAAGGTCTAACATACGCAAACGCTGGGGCTTGGGGTCTATCTCCACACGATACAGCAATGTACCCAGTATACGCTAAAGAAGGCGTTAAAGGCGGTGAGTGCTACACAGCGACATACCGCGCCCCTAAGTCAGTGGACCCACGAGGTTATTACTCTATCACTGTTTACGGTGAAGATAAGTTCTTAATGACCAATGAGAACAATATCGTATCAACGAACCAAGGCCTAACGACTAACGAAGACGGTACATTCACCGTGGTATTCGGTGGCGAGCAGTGTGGTGAATACGCTGAAAAAACTGGCGTAAACTACGCGGCAACTCCTGCTGATAACTGGGGCTTCACACTACGAGTGTACCTACCAGATGTAGCTGACGTTCAAGACTGGGAAGCTAACATGCCAGAAATCCAGCCACTAAAAATCTAACACTCTTATCGTTACTTAAGTTACTTGATTAAAAGTGATCGTTTCGCTCATGGATGAGCATTTTCAATTGCAGTAATACGCGTATAAACATGCGCGTCTAACCAAGGATTCATCCATGAAAATTGACTTAGATACATTTGTGCCGCGCACATTAGCGGTAGGCATTGTTGCAGCTCTAATTTGTGTTCCTTCTGTCGCAAAAGCAGAAGACTCTGTCCAAGACATGAGTGACCCACTGGCTGTTTACACTCAGGCCGGTGCAGGCTACAGCGATAAAGGACTGAACTTAAAGTTTGGTCAAACTTACGATACGGGTTCAGACACCACTATGGGTATGAACGTATTGGAGATTAAAGGGATCGCAGGTGATGCCATTGGCTTCCGTGATAACGATAAAGCTAAGTTCGGCAGTGTCGATGATTCAATAGACTCGGTACGTTTTCGTAACTTCACGGTTGATCTAACCAATGGGCGAGGTGCTCAAGTTGACGTGAACTATAACTTCGATACTAACCAAGGTTCTGCATCGTATAGCTTCATTCAAGCGTTGCCAAAGTTTGGCCCTGTGAACTTATATCCTCTAGCAGGAGCAGGTATTGCTGCAGGTGAGCCTCTAACTGATAAGTCTCGCTCTGATGCCGATGAACTGCATGACCGTTATGACATGCATGGCACATTTTATGTCGCGGGCATGTACGCAAAAATAGAAATTACCGACAAGATCTGGTTGAACTATAACCCGATGTACATGGGCACAATCAGCGGCTCAGATACCTACAAAAATGGTGCGTTCTATGGTGATGACTCAATCATGACTCACGAGTTTGCAGCGTCATACCAAATCAACCCACGCCTCAATGTTCGCTACTTTGCGAACTGGAATGAAGAGGTTGATTTCGAAGATGGTGATCACCGTATCGAATTTAACTACCAATTCTAGGTGTCTCTTGATGGCTATACGAATTATGTCAGTTAAATCATAAGACAAGAGATTCCTGAAATGAGAAGCCGTTGTTGCTTCTCATTTTTTGTAGTCACTATCAACAACGTACCAATATAAATATCTGTAGGATCTTTTTATGAGCACGTACCATCCATTAGTTCTTGGGCTCGCTGCATTCAGTGTCGCGCCCGTCTTATTAGCCAATGAACCCACTCAGCCGAAACTCATTTTACAAATCACCGTTGATGCATTGCGTGGCGACTTACCTGAACGGTATCGAGATAATATGGGTGAAGGTGGATTTAACTATTTACTCGATCACGGGCTTCACTATGCCAATGCCCATTATCAACACGCCAACACTGAAACTATTGTTGGGCACGCAGCACTGGCGACCGGAGCGCCACCTTCCGTTAATGGCATGGTGGGGAATGTTTGGTTCGACCGTCAAATGGAGCGCAAGGTTTACAATATTGAAGATGTTGAACGTAGCGAGCTTTCCGCTGATATTGAAACTCAAGCAGCAGTAGAAATCGATGACACACAAGCGGTGGCAGTGAGTAGCGGTCGCTCTCCGGTGAACATTAAATCGTCGACTTTTAGTGATGAATTAGTCAAAGCCTCTAACGGGCAGTCACGCTCTTTCGCCGTATCATTCAAAGATCGCGGCGCTGTGCCACTGGCTGGTGAACTTGGAAAAGCCTTCTGGTTCTCCAAGAGTACGGGCGGCTTTGTGACGAGTGATTACTATTACGATAGTTATCCTGATTGGGTAACCGATTGGAACAAGCAGGACTTTATTCAGCAGTACAGCAATCAACGCTGGGAACTACTGAAACCTCGTGAGGAATATTTGTTTGCTCAAGAAGGTGATGTGAGTTTCAAAACAGAGATTGCGACTTTCCAACGCAGCTTTCCGTATCCTTTTGGACCGGCAAGTTTTCCCTATTTTACGACCATGCTGAGCTTGAGCCCTGCCGCAGACGATATTGTAGCGGGCTTTGCTAAGTCACTAATTAATAAAGAGCAACTTGGTAAAGGTGAGTTTACGGATTATCTTTCTGTGAGTTTCTCTGCAACCGACTACGTGATTCACGCGAATGGCCCCTCTAGTCTTGAGGCTGAAGATACTCTGTTGCGTTTGGATCGCACTTTCGCGGATCTGTTTAGCTATGTCGATAGTTATATTGGGCTAGAAAACACCGTGATTGTATTGTCTGCTGACCATGGTGCGCCGGATAGCCCGAGCTACATTACTAATCATGGTTCTACCGAAGGGCATTACTTCGGTGCGAATACGCTTGAAAAAAGTGGCATCTTTGATAAAGCAAAAACGCGCTTCGGAGTCGGAGAGGAGCTTTTTGAAGCGTTCGAAAACCCGAACTTTTATCTCGATCATAAGGTAATACAACAGCACAAGCTGGATCTATCAGAGGTGCAACAGTTTCTATCTCAGGAGCTCAATAAGATCGAAGGCATTGAATTTGCCTTTACAGCAAACGCGATTGAAACCGGTCGCCTACCTAACACACGAATAGCGGCACTCGTTGAAAACAATTACTACCCGTCTCGCTCTGGCGACCTCTATTTAGTGTTTAACCCAGGCGTATACATCAATGAATTTGATAGCCTCTCTGTTGCTTCCGTTCATGGCTCGCCATGGCGATATGATACTCATGTGCCGGTTATTTTTGCTGGAAGCGGTATTAAAGGTCATAAGATTTATCAGGAAGTGACACCTTATGATATCGCGCCAACCCTATCAGCAATCTTAGGTATTGCTCCACCATCAGGGGCGACGGGTAAAGTTCTACTAGAACCTATGTTCTAAACTGGCCAATGAAGTAAGCGTTAAGCCACAGAGCAGTGATTTATTGTTGCTCTGTGGCAATTAAATCTAATCATCTCGTAATGAGAGATAAATGCAGTCATTCCATCTCGCCTTAACATATTTAGTCGCGAATAGTCAGATCTTACATCTACATAAACAGTGCTTATAAGCAGCATAGCTCGCTCAATCTACTTCCATTAAGACGCACTCGTTATATTTACCACAGAACAATTAAGTCAATTATCCTGGCTACAAGGAGGTAGCCCAACGAGGAACAACTATGAAAAAAACAATGTTATCCGTGGCCATCGCTGCAATGTCTTTTGGTGCTATCGCTGATGGCGGTGTAGGACAAAATGGTGTTGCTCTGCCTAGCAACACATCTTTCTCTGAAAAAGGTGGCGTTGAAGTCACGCTAGATAACCTAATTCAAGCTGAAACGGCAAAATACTTTTCCGAAGAAATTGCTTTGTATGGCGGTAATGAGTTCCGTCACGAGCGTGCCGGTATCGACCTGAATAACCAAACCATCATCCGTTCAAACTTCGATGCTATCTACTCTTACGGTGTATTTGATGCGTCTGAAGGTGTGACAATAAGCATGCCTGATGGTGAACTGTATCAGTCAGTACAAGTTTTTGATGAAAACCACGTGACACTGGGCGTTGCTTACCCTGGTGAAGTCATGACTATTGATGCTGATCAGCTGACGAAAGGCAGTCATGTTTACCTGTTTATGCGTACCCAGCCTAAGTCATTTGATGACGCTGGTATGGCAGAAGTGAACGTAAGACAAGATAAAGTAAAGGTGACCAATTCAGCTAAAACGGATTACGTATCACCAGTCCAATATGATGTAGAAAGCTTCAACAAGCTAAGAACGGACATCATTCGTCGTGCCCCAGCTGAGGTTGTTATCCACAAAGGCTTTATTACTGACCTTGCAGATATCGAATACCCACATTACCACATGGCAAATACGGCAGGTTGGGCGGGGCTTCCAGCACAAGACGCCTTCTACTTTGTTGTGATGCCAGGTGATGAAAATTCCCGAGCAGCAAAGTGCTCCACAATGACATTTGACGCACCTGAACTCCAATATGATCGTTCGGCATTTTGGTCTCTGACTGCTTATGACGCGAATGGCTGGGTCGTTACTGACACATTCCGCATGAACTCTACAGATGCGACTCAGAACGAGGATGGCTCATATACAGTGAGCTTCAACTGTGGTGCCAACGCAATCAATAATATTGAGACATCTGAGAACTGGAACGCGCTGTTCCGTAACTACCTTCCAGTGAGTCTAGATTCAATTCTGGATTTCCAGAAAGAAGTCACTTCTTCCTTACCTATTGCTCAATAGGGCGTTTTCTGTGATGCGAGCTCAAGGGAGCTCGCTTTTTTGTACCTGAGTAAACAACCGTGTGTGAGTGCTTATGTTTTGGTCTCTTAATTGCATATTACGTTTACTTTGCGACGATTTATCCATGAGGTCCTGTTATGAATGACTTAAATACACTGCATGTTTTTCTAACGCTGATGAAAACACAATCCACGAGCCGCACCGCGATGGCTATTGGTCGTTCTCAGTCGTACGTTTCTAAGGTTCTAGCAAAGTTGAGAGAAGACCTGGGTGATCCTCTATTTCTACGTGACTCAACAGGGTTAACCCCTACGACTTATGCTGTTTCTATAGAGCCGAAGATCAGCGCTGCATTAGGGCAGTTAAACCAAGCATTAGAACCCGAAAAGTTTGACCCTAGGCAACTAGAAATGGTCACGCTGCATATTGCAGAGCCTTATTTAGTGACTAGAGGAAAAGCGATAATTCAAGCCATTAGAAGCCAGACGAATGCCGTCATTGATATTCGTACATGGGGAGACACCAGTGAGAGTTTGATCTTGCAAGGAGAAGTCGATCTAGGCTTACACGTGCTAAGTGATAAGCCTCAGAGCTTCTATCAAAAACGTCTTCACCGCGGTTCTGGAGCATTTGTTGGCAACGTTGAGTCTAAACAATACGTAAAATTTGTCGTTCCCGGTGTTAACGACCAAATACATCACTTTCATAAGCTTGATCCTACGATTGAGCCTCAAGTATTCGTCGATAACTATCAGCTAATGTCGCAGTTAATGGATGAATTCTATACGTTGCAATATTCGAAAGTCATGGATAATACCCAGCCGGACTTGAGCCTTGAGGTCGCTTTGATTATGAAGTCATCGCGTCGTTATTCCCCTCAAACACAGTGGCTGTGTGATTTAGTCACACCTATTCTTAATCAAGAGTGAGGCAGTTTTGTTGTTCATGTGCGAAAAGAGAGGCTAATTTAGGCCTCTCTTTTTTGTGACTTCTCTGTGAACTATAAAGCTGAAAGATAAGCTTTATAGGATTTGAGTCGAACGGTCGCACCGCCAATAATGTCCATGAAGCCGAGCATTGGGTGAGGTTTGGTCGCTGATATCCAACCAGAACCAGTTGCTCCGATAGGAATGTTATAGCCTTCTGGTTCATCAAACTCGATGACGACTGTTCGGCCATGGTCATTCATGTTGTTCCCGACATGCTGCCTTACGTGCTGTGAACCGTTCATTACCGAAACCCTTGCTTCACCAGTACCGGTCGTCAGGCTATGGACACGGCCTCGGAAGATTTCACCCGGGTAGGCGTTGACGTAAAACTCCGCAAATTGCCCCACCTTGATGCGGCTATAGGTTTGATCAGCTATACGCATTTCAACAAACTTCTTATTTACATCGTATAGATGCATGTTGCCCACACGGGTGCCGTCAACAATGTTCGAAATAGAGAGTTGACCATCAAATGGCGCACGCACTTCACGGCGTTCATTCTGCCATTTTGCGGTCGCGATTTGCGCTTCAATATTCAGTATTTGAGCATGAGCAGAAGCCATTTTCGCGTTGGTGGTATCAATTCGAGTACGAATTTCATCGCGTTGAGATTCTTGTGAAAAATCGCCCAGTTGCGTTAAGCGTTGCAGTGTTCGCTTATCATTGTTTACCTGATGTGTGAGCGCTAATATTTCTGCTTGTGCGGCTTGTTTTTGAGCTTCTAGCCCTTTCATTTGCGATTCAGTATCGACCGAACGTAGTGTGTAAATCAAGTCGCCTTTATTTACGAACTGGTTGTGATCGACAAACACTTGCTCAACCTCCTGACCGATCAATGGGCTTAACACTGCGTGAGCCGCTTTGACTGTCGTACTGTCGGTGAGGTCAGCAGGAGACCAGAACCTGTGGGCGGTAAATAGAGCAAAGGCGAGTAATACACCAATGCCGACAATGATTGTCGCGTTTTTCAGTGTCCAGCGAACAATTCCTGTTTTAACTAAAATCCAACAGATTAAGATGTAGGGAAGCATGATCTCTTTCATGGGTTACTCCTTAGCAGTCTTGGTTGTTGAATTACCGTTGCGGATGATGCCCGAAATCGCGTCAGCGAGGATATCCCAGCGGGCAAAGGCAATGATGATGGCGAGCACCCACCATGTTTTATCGATAAACAGGCCACATAAGGAGAGTGCAAAAACGATTTGTGTATGTGCACTCGACATCTTGGCGGCTCTATGGACTGCTATTTCGTGTAATTCCCACAGCAGATATAAGACATAAACGAGGATGGCGACTGTGACAAAAAACACGAAGCCCATAAAGACCTCTGAATCGAGCAATTTTAATATCGTCGGGTGACCATCAATGAAATAGTTCTCAGGTAAGGACTTGCCATGAATGGTCCCAAGTTTGGATAAGCCGACAGATGCTGCAATGAGAGTACCGATTATCACGCAAGATTTGACTATAAACTTGGTGATGGTAAAGAAGCCATTCTTTATCTTTTTACCGAAGCTGTCCTTAGCGTCGTTGGTTTGATTGTAGTGAAACATAGCGGTTGTCACTCAGTGATTGGATGACATACACCATACTTAGTTATTGGTGAAGTTTGGGAATAGCCGATATTACGAGGTAAGGGTGTTGTTTTTCAGATATTGATCTTTTGTTTTTTCAAGAAGCCTAAAGGTAAGTAGCAGTTGTTTTGACAATCTATTGTTGCGGAACTTGACTATTATCGCAGGGATCCATAAACCCAGTTTTAACAAGGTGAGTATCGAGTTCATGTATTGTGCAGAATAAGCCCCTGATACTTTTAACCAGCGCAGTAAGAGGTGTACACGAGTGGATTGAGATACCCCATACAAGCGGTATGAATCTAATATTAAGAGGAATGCATCACGAGCCTTCAATTTAGGGCACTTGCTGACTTTTGCTTCTTCTAAGTCCAACAAGTGAACTCCTGATGTAGGGTGGTACACAATATCTCTCATACTTGGGCGACCATGAACGACACCAGCTTGATGAAATTGAATTAAAGCATCAAAGGCAAGCGAAAGTTGGGTTGCGTTAGTCGCTTTATTACAGCGGTCAATTCTTATACCTTGGTCTTCGGTAATGAAAAAGTGACGGGTATGATAAACAATTTTTGGGACAGGTAACCCCAAGGTTTGAAAATGTTGGTGGTGTGCGAGTTCGTGTTGGAAGCGAGCCTGAGGGCATAAGGCGGAACTCAATTGCCAATGTTTTAGAACTCCCAATTTAGTAGAGAGGTGATGAATTGCTCGATTTAACCACCCTCTTTTGTCTTCACCACGTCGTTTGACCCAGACTTTTTTATTGCCAAGCTTCGCTGAATACACAAACCCGAGTTTGTTGGAAATGTTCATAGGTTTTTATCTTTTACTAGGTTTGCTAAAAGCTCATTTAACCAGTTCACTACGGGTTTATTCGCATTTTTATACGCCACACTACTCACCACATTCGCATTGGGTATATGTGCCCCACTAAAGTCTAGTTTCAGTGGAACGAGACCGGTATAACCCGTGTTCATTTTTAAAGAGGCGGGCAAGAGCATGTTATTTGTACGAGCGACTTGCATTGCCAAGTGTAAGCTATCGGTTTGCAAGCGAATGAGAGGGGAGCGTTCTGAGCGACCGAATACTCTATTTAGGTGAGTGTTCTTTTCATCCCAGCCCGGCAAAGTCAGTGAAATAAAACCATATTCTAATGCGGCTTCTATAGAGATGCTGTCGAGCTGGGCAAGTGGATGATTCTCTGAAGCCAACACGACAAATTGATCCTTTGCAACCATCTTTTGCATGATTGATTTTGGAAAATGGTCACTGTAATAGTTCACTCCCATTAATACTCGCCCATCTAAGATCTGCTCGACGGCCGTAGATTCCCAGCTCTTTAAGTACCAAGTCGCATTTGGTGCCTCGGCAGATAAACGTGTAAACAATTCGGGACCAAATCGTGACTGGATTGGACGATTGATGCAGATCTGAATCTTACCTTTTAGTTGTACTGGCTCGAACTTTTGGTTGGCACTGATGGCATCATCAATTTCGCTGATGATATTGGGTAAGCGAGATAGCAAGTGTTCGGCAAAACTAGTGGGTTGTAACTTTCCAGATGCGCGAACAAAAATTGGGTCGTTGAGTGCGGTACGACACTTACTCAGCATACGAGCAACGGCAGATTGTGATAGGTCTAGTCGCTCGGCTGTCACATAAGTGTTGCGAGTTTCGTTTAGGTCAATGAGCATTCTCATTGCTTTGAGGTCAATATTGTCAATCATCATGTGCCCATATTAAGCTAAGTCGAATGTAAGAATGGAATAAGTGTTATGAAACCAGAGTCCTTTCTGGTGTCATCTGGAAGAGCTGGTTAGAAACGCCAGTCGAAGCCGACAGAGATCTTGGTTTCCTCGCCACGCAAGTAGTCTTTATGGGGCATGTTGATGTCGTTCATCTTAATGTTGGTGTATTTCGCTTCTAGGTAGATGTTGAAAATCGCGCCGCCAACCTCGGTTCGCGTACCTTGTAAGAGCATCAAATCCACCATTTCCATATCTACACCACCATAGCTTGAACCACCAAAGGCTTGAAATACGGTGTAGAAGGTATCGTTCCATGGCTGAAGACCGTATAAGTTGACCGACGCCATATGCGCATCATCCCCACCTAATACGTCTTTCACTGCGCTACCATTGATGTTCATAAGGGCATTATTGAGAGCGGTTTGACCAGTACCAGTTGAATATCCGCTCATGGAGTTAGGTACAATGGTTCCTTGGATGTTTTGCGCGATTTGGTCTGTATCAAAGTCGACATACGAATAATTGACCGACGGGAAGAACATCGTCTTACCATTGGTAGCGGTCAATGGCAGCATGTAGCCCACTGTGTACATGTCTGCTGTGTCGGTGAGATAAGTATCGACATAGACACCACCAAAACGTGAGTCGAAGTTTGCTAAGCGAAAACGGAAATCTTCTGACTGCGTGAAATATTCACCAATCATGATCGTTTGAGTCTCTATACCATCGCCTCCGTAGAGGTTATTGAACCCTCCACCAGCAACAAGCTTGATCTCGCCGTTATCATCAGAAGCGATACCACCACGCCAAGCCGTATTGCGAGGATCTGCATCATGCACTTCATTTTCTGCTGCTGTTACTGAGTGAGACAGAGTAAGTGCTGAGATTACTCCAAGTGCAATGAGAGAGTGTTTGTAGTTAGTCATGTTATATCCTTAGTCACCAATTAATTGGTTTGAGTCGAATTTCGGTGTGGAGGAATTATTCATGACAAATCGAACGGACTTAATAGCTCAAGTCGGGTGGTGAAAATTTGATTATCGACTTGAAGAGTGGATGGTGAGAGCTTTTGAAGTTAAGTGGTTGTTTTAAAATTAAAGATGTGTCTGTTGCCCTTCATTTGGCTTTAGTTTTATTGAAGGAATAAACCATATTCCATTTGAATCTCGACTAATATTTTTTGAGCTGATCATCGATACAGGACTCTAAGTTAAGCGACTTTCCATACCTTTAGTTATCTAGAAATTGCTAATTTAGGGGAAGCTGTAGCTCATTTATGTCCAGACATTTGTTACGCTGGCTTGCGGTTATATGTGCGGTTATATGTGATTGTATGACGTACAGGAGTAGCTATGGGGAAGACTGCTGACTAGAAACAAAATATCGAGAATTGCTTTGATTAACTTGATGGAATAGTTGAGAGTTTTGGGGGGATTTTCTCAGGTTTTGGTTAGTGAAAACGCAGCCTGTGAGGGGGAGTGATTTTTAGTCTAAAGTGAACGTATATAGGATATTTTAGAAGCGTTACTTGACGGATTTACGAATCGCTAACTATAGTCAATTTAGTTAGTCAATCATTAGCAAGTTTAGTCTGCGTTATGATTAAGTTATTGATATCAGGTTATTTAACGAATGAATATCGGAGTTTCTAGGGTTCAAATCCTTATCCCTCCACCACCATTAGAAAGCCCGCTGAGAAATCAGCGGGCTTTTTTCTTATCTGTTTCAAATCATTATGTATCATCCAAATATTTACACACGCACTTAATTCCCCCGCGGATACTGTCAGAGCTTCCTAAATCATCTCATTAGGCTGTTTGCTAACAAGGTTAATGAAGTTCTGGAATAAGTAAAATTGAGCTGATATCTGCCTACAAAGTGTTAAATAAGGGATAACTTGATGTGCGGAGAAGGTTACTTACTAAGTAAACTTTATGCTATTCAGAATCTTCTGTATCAGTTGTTCGCTTAGTCGATTTTTCTTACCTTAAACTCACTCGTTAACACTGAGTCATACTCCTTTCCTATGTACTCGGTATTGAAGATACTTTTATGTTGCTCTGTCTGTTCTGAATCTATTCCTATCCATTGCGCAAATGTGTCTGAAAAGTCTCTCAAATTATATTTGACCGAATGTGTTTTTGTTTCTTGAGTATCGTCACTCATTGTTACAAACGGCACTTCTACTGCCTGCCTTGAAAAGTGTGATCCAGTGCCGTGAATCAAATATGGGGGGGCATTTACAGACGTTAGGCCATGGTCAGAAAAATAAATGATTTTATATGTTTTATCATGCATTGTGAGTAGATCTTTAAGCTTTTCTATAAAAGCAACGCCATAAGCCACTGATTTTGAATAGCATACTAGGTACTTGTTATCTGAGGGTTTTAGTGAAACCTCCCCATCAAATCTCTTACAAAAGTCATAGTGTGACCCCATGGTATGAATGAAAATGACTTTCGGTTTTTTAGTTTCTTCACGAATCACCTTGATCACTTCTGGTAGGAGAATGTTATCGGGTTCAGCTTTATCATAAGACGTATTCTTATAATATTGGTAATGTGCCCTACTCGCGATTGCGGATACCTGTGTTTCGTATTGCCCGATCTTAGCTTGATTTGATATCCAATAAGTTTTCATTCCAGCATCATTAGCAAGATCTATCACATTTAAGTTTTTATCATGCCTGTTTACATCTAGGCTCTTTGATAATATTCGAGGGACTGAGAAATATGTAACAACGGATGGGGAAATAACACCATTAAATATGGCTGCTCCTTTTATCTTTCCATTCTCTTCGTTATACGATGGGAAGTAATTTTTAATAACAGATTCACCAATATTTACGATGTAGATATCCTTTAATACATTATTTGTATGAACATTCTCCCATTTTGAAGAGATTACTGATTTTCCCCCTTCGAGAAGAGACAGTTCATAATATAAAGAAATAGGTTTAATAACTGTAATTAACCCTAAAAAACTAAACCACACTTCATGATGGATCGTTTTTGAGTATTCTTCATTGAGGTATGTCGTCTTTTTATTATCATGTAAGCTATAAAATTTGGTGATTAATATGCTGGAAAATAATATCAACATAATTAATGTAAATGGCTTACCAACCTTTCCTAAGGTAATGTGAAATGATAAAAAAAGTAGAATGGAAAATATAATTGTCTTTACATATGTTATGGAGCTAATGCTTTTTATATGTTCAAGAGCTTCACCTCGATTAGACTCTAAAACCGACCCTAAGACACCTAAGTCTAAGCTTAGAGAGTTTAATCTTAAGTAGAAATCAAAAGTCATTATTACCGTGAGAAGAAGAAATACAAATCTATTACCGACAAATGCTATTATAGTTGCTATAAATAACATGTTTAAACTCAATATTGACAGGGTAAACCACACATTATCATCAGCCCCAGTTCTCAACAGGTAAAATGTCATGATACTTAAAGGAATCAGAGTCTTAATATCAATATTTTGTCTAGTTCTCATATGTTTTTGGGTAGCTTTTGTTATCGGCCCTTCGATGAGTGTAGTCATTGATGTATGGAGAGGCAATGTAAAGGCATACCCAAATGAACATAATAACATCCCTAATATTATCGGTAATTCTGGTGGTTTGATCGCACATGCCGGTGGGGGAATCAACGGATTAAAATATACAAACTCCTTAGAAGCGATGGAGCAATCAATTGAACATGGATTCAAGATGGTAGAGTTAGATCTACTTATCTCATCGGATGGAAGGATTGTTGCTGTTCATGATTGGAAGACTTTTCACGAAATGACAAATTCTAATAATACTGGGTCTATTAGTTCTAAAGAATTTGAATCAAAGATAATTTATGATAAATATAAAACATTAAATATATCTACAGCTATTGATATTCTAGATGAAAATGACGTGGTGTTAGTTACGGATAAAATAAAAAATCTTGCCTTGCTTTCAAAATATATAATAGATAAAGATAAATCTATTATCGAAGTATTCAGTATAGATAAATATAATGAAGCAATAGATTTAGGTTTTAATAATGTCGCATTAAATATAGATCTAAATACACCATTTATTCTTGATTGGATTGATTTAAATAAAATTAAGGCTGTGACGTATCGGGGTGATAACCTTGGCTCGCTTGGGAGTGAGTATAAGAAGGCGATAGAACTAAGCAACATGGGGGTTTCTTCCATGATCTATTCGACAAATGATTTAGACTTGGATGGTATTAAAGCTTCTGGAATCGGAAATTTTGCGTTATATGTCGACTTTGTTCTTCCATCAGATGAACTCTAAGATTGCAGGTTATCTAAAAAGCAGAGCTTAATCGCTCTGCTTTGATGTCGAATTAAATGTTCTTTGGAGATTGCTTGGTTGATGAGCTCCCGAATTACCTATTTGGCTAGCTTGGCCTCCACTTGTCCAAGTGCGCGTTGGTACATAAACCATGCGCACGTTCCGGCAAGTACATTGCCTACCATAGCTCCCCAGAATAGGCCTTCAATGCCAGCAAGCTGAGAGCTAACCCATAGGCAAGGCAAGAAGAAAGCGAACAGGCGCAGTGCTGATATCGTCAAGGCAGTATAAGACTTGCCAAGCGCATTCGAGATAGAAACCATCAGCATACAGATCCCCAAAGGCCCTAAGCTAATAGGAACGATAAGCAAGTGGTAGTTCAAAATCGTTGATACTTCGTCTTCGCTGGTCATGAGATTTGCCAACCCGCCAGAGAATAGCCAAGTCACTAGCGCTATCACCAACTGTAAACCCAATACGAACATTACTGCAATCTTAACGAGCTTACGTATGTTTTCGAGGTTGTTCTCTCCCAACATGCGTCCAATCATCGGAGGCATCGACATCGTTAGTGCTAGCACAGCGACGATCGAGAAGAATTCAAAACGTGAACCCAGAGCCCAAGCTGCAACGGCAGCGGTGCCGTAGCCAGCAAGCAGCTTAGTGGCGAACATTGATGAAACAGGTGGCAGTAGCTGACTGATCATGGCAGGCCCCATGATGTTACCAATGGATCGAACACTTTTGCCGATATCAAGATCGTGCCAGTCGAATGTCATCCAATGCTTCTTAGTCACCTTAGGAGCAACGATAAAGATACCCGCACCGAACGCCAAGATGGTCGCAATCGCGGCTCCATTGATGCCCATGTCGAGAGTAAAGATGAAAATCGGGTCCAATATCAAGTTGATGATACTGGTCGCGATCATCATTGAACCGGGCAGCATAGTATTACCGTTGGCACGACATACACTGTAGAAGAAGTAGAGAAGCGCCCCTGTCCAAGAGCTTACTAGCCAATAGATCCAGTAAGAATCAATGATTGGCAATACCGTCGGTGGTGCATCCAATAATTGTAAAATTGGTCCACGCAGCAGATAGATGATGACGGAGAAAAGCGCGACACTCACACTGCCCATCGCAATCACTAATCCACCAAGCTGCTTAGCGTAGCGCGTTTCATTAGCACCAATGGCTCTAGCGATTACGGCGGTCGTCGCGATACCTAGCCCGACTTGAATACCAATGATGATCATCTGAATTGGTAGCGTGAAGCCCTGAACAGCGAGCGGTA
Organism: Vibrio splendidus; assembly: GCF_024347615.1. Taxonomy (NCBI): domain Bacteria; kingdom Pseudomonadati; phylum Pseudomonadota; class Gammaproteobacteria; order Vibrionales; family Vibrionaceae; genus Vibrio; species Vibrio splendidus. Next base: position 1,993,741 of record NZ_AP025509.1, read on the forward strand.
GCACGCCCAGTTGGCCAATAAAAGCACTGTCTACAAGCTGGAAGCTCATTAGGGAAAGTACCCCAAATAGCATTGGCCATGTCATTGTATAGAGTTGTCGGCCAAGAGAAGGCGAGGGAGTTGCGGTAGTAGAATTCATAACACTCTTATCGGTCTTGAAGTTAGGCTTGTTGTGATGACAAACCTCTCAATGAAGAATTGTGTAAAGGATAACGTAAGGTCAGCGCGATACCAATGTTTGTTATGATAGGCAGGTTATCTTTGTTGGCTTTCGGCGAACAAAAAAGCCAGTCGCAATGACTGGCTTTGTTGACTCTACTTTTCGGTGTTTCTATTTGAGTGGCTAAGCGTTACTTATTCGCAACGTTACCAAGCTTCAACCACGTGTCGATAACCGTATCTGGGTTTAGTGAAACAGAGCTGATGCCTTGCTCCATTAACCACTCGGCTAGGTCGTCATGGTCAGATGGGCCTTGGCCACAAATACCGACGTACTTACCCGCTTTCGCCGCTGCATCGATAGCCATTTTCAGCATCGCTTTAACTGCAGGATTGCGCTCGTCGAAGAGGTGTGCCACATCGCCTGAATCTCGATCTAGGCCAAGTGTCAGCTGTGTCATGTCGTTAGAACCGATAGAGAAGCCATCGAAGTACTTCAAGAACTCATCAGCCAATATCGCATTCGATGGTAGCTCACACATCATGATGACTTTCAGACCTTGGTCGCCACGACGCAGGTTAAATTTAGCCAGAATGTCGATAACCGATGCCGCTTCGCTTGGAGTGCGCACGAATGGAATCATGATTTCAACGTTCTTCAGTCCCATCTCGTTACGAACACGCTTCAGCGCTTGAGTTTCAAGCTCGAAACAGTCTTCAAATACTGGAGAGATGTAACGAGATGCACCACGGAAGCCCAGCATTGGGTTCTCTTCATGTGGTTCAAACGTTTTACCGCCAACAAGGTTGCTGTACTCGTTCGACTTGAAGTCAGACATACGTACGATCACACGCTTAGGCCAGAATGCAGAAGCGATAGTCGCGATGCCTTCCGTTAGCTTGCTTACGTAGAAATCGATAGGATCTTTGTAGCCACGAATACGTTGATTGATTTCTGCTTTGATCTCATCCGTTTGCTCATCGAAGTTCAGCAGAGCTTTAGGGTGAATACCGATCATCTTGTTGATGATGAATTCAAGGCGAGCAAGGCCAACACCTTCGTTCGGGATTTGAGCAAAGTCGAAGGCACGATCTGGGTTACCCACGTTCATCATTACTTTGGTTGGCAGCATTGGTAGCTCATCAACCTCAGAACGTTTGATTTCAAAGTCGAGTTCGCCGTTGTAAACGTAGCCCGTTTCACCTTCTGAACATGACACTGTCACGATGTCGCCATCATTTAGGCTGCTTGTCGCTGTACCACAACCAACAATGGCAGGAATGCCTAGCTCACGAGCAATGATTGCTGCGTGACAGGTACGGCCGCCACGATTAGTCACAATCGCGGACGCTTTCTTCATCACAGGCTCCCAGTCTGGGTCTGTCATGTCTGTTACTAGTACGTCGCCTTCTTGAACCAGCGACATTTGGTCTAGTGAATCAACCAAGCGAACTGGGCCTGAGCCGATGCGTTGGCCGATAGCGCGGCCTTCAACCAAGACATCCGCCTTGTTGTTTAGCTCGTAACGCTCGATAACGTTTTGGTCGCTTTGAGAACATACGGTTTCTGGGCGAGCCTGAACGATGTAAAGCTTGCCGTCGATGCCATCTTTCGCCCACTCAATGTCCATCGGACGTTGGTAGTGCTTCTCGATGATCATCGCTTGTTTCGCTAGTTCTTTGATCTCTTCATCGTTCAATGAGAACTCGTTACGCTCTTGAGTATCGGTGTCGATGATATCAACTTGCTTGCCGATCTCTTGGTTGGTTGAGTAGATCATCTTGATCAACTTAGAACCAAACGTCTTTTTAACAACTGGGTAGTGACCCGCTTCTAGCATTGGCTTGTGAACGTAGAACTCGTCTGGGTTTACAGCACCTTGTACAACCATTTCACCTAGACCCCAAGAAGAGGTGATGAATACCACTTGGTCGAAGCCTGACTCAGTATCAAGCGTGAACATCACACCTGAAGAAGCTTTGTCTGAGCGAACCATACGCTGGATGCCCGCTGACAATGAAATGCCACGGTGATCAAAGCCTTGGTGTACTCGGTAAGAGATAGCACGGTCGTTAAACAGAGAAGCGAACACGTGTTTAGTCGCTTCGATAACCGCATCGATCCCTTTCACGTTAAGGAAGGTTTCTTGTTGGCCTGCAAAAGAAGCATCTGGAAGGTCTTCAGCTGTTGCCGATGAACGAACCGCAACAGACAATTCTTCGTTGCCTTCAATCAGTTCGCGGTAGTTATCACGGATGTCTTGCTCTAGTGATTCTGGGAAGGGTGCGTCTAGAACCCATTGTCGAATCGTTGCACCTGTCTTACGCAGTGCGTCAACGTCTTCAACATCAAGTTCATCAAGGAGTTGGTGAATGCGCTCATCAAGACCTTTGTAGTCAAGAAAGTTGTTAAACGCATAAGAGGTGGTAGCAAAACCATTAGGTACTGATACGCCAGCGTTGGCTAGGTTAGAAACCATCTCGCCAAGTGAAGCATTCTTACCGCCGACTTTGTCGACATCTTCCATGGAAAGGCCATTGAACCATAGGGTGTTATTTTGCATTTATTTCTCCAGAAACATAGCAAGCATTGTAGGGATTTAAAGGCAAACGATTACGTATCAGTTTAAAAAAATGTAAATTATTTTCTAAAGCTGTGGGGGACGTAATAGTCAGCAGGGATTCGTTATATATATTATGGTTCCCATCCTACTCAAAATAATTTTAAACATTAAATAAAAAATGCAAATTGATATCCAAAGTCGTGATGTATTCTATGTTTCTGATGGAACGGCCATAACATGTGAGACTTTAGGGCATGTTGTTCTAGGTCAATTCCCATTCGAAGCTAATGAAAAAACCTTCCCGTTTGTCGAAAGTGAGGACAAACTTTCTGATTTATTAAAAGAGATCGAAATTTCGTATCGTGATACGGGCAACCACCCGTTAGTCTTTTTTTCGATTGTGATTCCAGACATCAAGCAGAAGCTCTTGGAGGCACCAGCGCATTGTTATGACGTGCTAGAGAGTATTGTGCAGAAAGTGCAAGACGATACCCAAATGGCCCCGGTGCCTAAGCTGCAGCGCTCTCGTAGTGTTAATAAAGATTCAGTGAAGTACTTCGACCGTATTGCTGCGATTGAATACACGTTGGCTCATGATGATGGCATCACGCTGAAAGGGCTTGAAGAGGCGGATATCATCCTATTGGGTGTGTCTCGAAGCGGTAAGACACCGACAAGTTTGTATATGGCGATGCAGTTTGGCTTGCGCGTAGCGAACTATCCGTTCATTCATGATGACTTGGCGCGCTTGAAGCTGTTACCCGAATTTGAGATCTACCGACACAAGCTGTTTGGTTTAACCATTGATGCGGAAAGGTTGACTGAAATCCGAGAGAACCGTTTAGCCGGAAGTGAATACGCGAGTGATTCGCAATGCTTGTATGAGTTGCAAACGGTAGAGTCGATGTTTCGCCGAGAAGCGATACCTTACATCAACACGTCATCGCTATCGGTTGAAGAAATTTCAACGCGAATTTTGGAGCGAACAGGGTTGAGAAGGCGCTTGTTGTAGAAAAGACAATTGAGTCATAAAAATCGAAGCTCGTACGAACAATGGTTCGGGGAGCTTCGATTTTTCGTTTAGGCTCGTTGCTAACGACTAACGGCTAACGGCTTAACGACTTAGCAAATTAGGAAATTAGCGAAGAAGCTTAATGCCTAACGTTTGACTCTGTTTTTCTAACCAACGCTCAAGTGCTGGTGGCCATGTGATACTTGGTTCAACACAGAAGCCACGAAGCATTGAGAAATAGAGTGCTTGATCAACTAAAGGTAGCGATGATTCACCATTCTCTAGATCCAATAGAAGCTCTGCATCTTTCAGTAATGGGTTAATCAGTTGAACGTATTGTGGGGTCTTTTCTAAGAGCTCTTCAAAGTTAAAACCTTCGGTCTCTTTACTTGCACGCCAAGCCTCTTTGGCTCCAGCAGAGCGATATTCAGCCAAGTCGAGGTTCCACCAACGTGGGCGTCCGATCTGTTGAGTAAGAGGGAAAGCGCGGCTTTGAAAAAGCGCAGCCTGCTCAGATGGCTCACGTTTCTCGTCACTTGATTTCAAATCCATGAAGTAAACAATGATGTCTAGGCTTTCAGCCATAATCGAACCGTCGTTTTTTTGTAGGACTGGCACCATCTTCTTACCGATCAGATCGATAAGGGTTTGGGCATCATCATAATCCACAGATATAAGTTCGATGTTCAAGCCTAAAGATTGAGCGATGTAGGCAACTCTTGCACAGAAAGGGCAGTGGTCGTAAATGTAAAGCTTCATAGCTTCCCTTAGTTCAGGATATTATAAATATAAGTTAATGCTAATGTATTAGAAAATAATACGAACATTAAGCGTGAATAAACGCTAAGTACTAATCAACGCTAAGTACTGATAAACAGCAAGCATCAACAACACACAATAAGTGCTTGGTATAAATGCTCTTTCATTAATTCTATTGTCTGTTGGATTCGGCTTTACTGCAATGCGTAGACTAATGGGAAGGCTAGTGAGAAATAACGGGCACAAAAAAGGCTCTGGCGGCTCACTCTAATGCAGAAGAGTGAAGTCAGCCAAAGCCTCAATGTTGTTACCTTTAGCAGAGTGACTACTAAAAGAGCAGAGTGGTTAAACTATGCTTTTTTAAGGTCTTGTGCTGGGTAAGTAAGCGTCATTGCGCCTTCTACCGTTGTAACGTGAACGTAGCCACCACCAGCACTTAGGCCAGTCACTACCATTTCACCAAGCTCAACACCTTTTGTTGCTACAACGCGATCGTCAACTGAAAACACTTTACACACCTTCAATAAATTAAATAAATACGATAGATATCGAACGCGGATTTAAACAGATGGCACCCCAATCAACTAATCCGGTTATTTGTCGTAAAGATTAAATTTAGTTATGCATAAAACAGTATTTCTTAAAAATCAGTTTGTTAACTCATTCAGCGATGTTATTTTTCTGCCGGATAAACGACACCAACTTGTTGGCGCATCTCTGTAATTAACTTAGCAACCGTTAAAGCGCGCTGTTGGGCTTGCGCTTGTGTTGTGTTGTCTCCAGCAATGCAACTAGCAAAGGCTTGCGCCTCGTAACACATTGAATTTTCGCTTTGCGCTTGGGTTAGGCTCTCAACATTACCATCTCGGTAGCGGATCTTAATGTCAGTACATTCAGCGATGTGATCGATGATGATCGCTCCTAGTTCACCTTGGATCTCACTTGGCGTATAAGAATCACTGACTTTGGAGTGCGCAAGGGTCACATCAAATTCAGGGTATTGGAAGATCGCACAGCCATGTGCGTCCACGCCAGAATCAAGCAGCTTTGCAGAAGCCTGTGCATTTTCAGGTTTGCCAAATAACGCGACTGTCGCGGCAACACAGTAGAAGCCAATATCGACCAATGAGCCGTTAGAAAAAGCTGGGTTGAAGGTGTTTGGGTTCTCGCCATTTAGGTATTTTTGGTAGCGCGATGAATACTGGCAGTAGTTGATGTGTGCCTTATGTACCTTGCCAATCTTTTCTAAACCAAGTTGAATTTGCTTAAAGTTCGGCAGAAACTGAGATTTGTACGCCTCAAACATCACCACACCGTTCTTCTGAGCGACCTCAAACATTCGGGTTGCTTCATCAATATTCGATGCGACAGGCTTTTCACAGATGACATGTTTGCCGTGCTCCATCATGAAGATGGACTGTTCGCAATGGAGTGAATTCGGTGAAGCGATGTATACGGCTTCAACCGTTTTGTCATCGGCCAATGCGTCGAGTGAGTTATACGTCGTTTCAACGTCAAACTCTTGGGCGAACTGTGCCGCACTGTCTAGATTTCGAGAGTAAACCGCTGCAAGTTGCATCGATTGAGATTCTTGAGCAGCTTGAACAAACTTTTGTGTAATCCAATTCGTTCCAATTACAGCAAACTTAATCATATAGGTGTCCAATAGTTAGTGTATTGATTCTGCAGAGATAGTAGCACTCAACGGCTGGCAATGTGCCTGAGATTTACGGAACAATTTCCCTAAACATAGTGCCTAATATTAATAATCAGCCTTCACAGAACGTCTGGGTTGACCAGTACAACGGTGCACAACCAAGTCATTTTTGCTAAGGTATTAGTGAATTCAAATAAGGTAATGATATGCAAATCCGGACTGCCAAGGTCACTGATATAAGCTCGATCTTAGAGCTCTCAGAGCAGATAAATCGTCAACATCATCTTGGTGCCCCAATGGTATTTGCGCCACCTTCGTTGGGTTTTACCGACAGTGAAGAGTACTGGTTAGGGTTGATGATCGATCCTGTAGGGGCTTTCTTCGTTGCCGTTGATGAGCAACAAGTGGTTGGCTTCTTAGCCGGGAAGGTGACACAGAACAAAGGGGTGAGCTTTATTCAGCCGCATAAGGTGGCAAGAGTGAATACGATTGTGGTTAACGATCAAGTTCAAAGCCAAGGTGTCGGTCGAGCTTTAATGAAGTCATTCAATCAGTGGGCTCAAGCGAGCGGTGCTATCGAGCTTAGGTTAGAAGTGATGGAGTTCAACCAACAAGCTCAGGGTTTTTATGAGTCGTTAGGGATGGAAACTCAATCTCGAACCATGTCCATGCGTTTTGAGGAGATTTAAGGGTGCGTTTGATTTGGCCTTTATCGTTGTGCTTACTCTTTTTTACTTCGCTTGCTTATGCGGAGAAACTCGTCGTCGAGAAAATTGTGTCTGATGCGACCGCTATCGAAACCATTGTATTTGAGTCAGCACCTTCCCATTCTAATCGCACACCTACGTCATCGGTCACCGCGAATTCGAAGCATGTCATTGTTATGGATGATGCTCTTGAAGGGGACTCTCAACAAAAGGTCGCCCAGCTTTCTCAACGTTCTTCACTAGATCCCTCTCAAAGCTCTTCATTAGGCCAACCTCAAAGTTCCTCTCAAGAGTTTTACACTCTACCTGACGCGTCTTCTGGCATAGACCCGTTATTGCAAGTGGTCACCTTAGTTAAAGTCGACAAATCTAAACGTAGAATGTATCTGCTCAAAGGGGAGGAAGTGGTTCAGGAGTTTCGTATTGCGCTAGGTAAACAACCGAAAGGGCATAAGCGTTTTGAAGGGGACAACCGAACGCCAGAAGGGAAATACCAGCTCGACTATGTGATGGAAGAATCAGACTTCTACCGCTCGGTGCATATCAACTACCCGCAATCATCAGATATGCAGTGGGCACAAAAAAATGATGTTGATCCTGGGGGTAATATCAAGATCCACGGAATCAAGAATGGTGAGCGTCGTTCACCTAGTTTTATACAAAGCTTCGATTGGACGGATGGTTGTATTGCGTTAACCAATCAAGATATGGATGAGTTCATTCAACTCGTAAAAATGGGTACCCCTATCCATATTGAATGGTAGCTATCGGTACCCAATTTCCCTGAACAACTCTCGAAACAACTCTCAAAAACAATTGCCGAAATCAGCGCTAGAGCCAGTTACAGTAAGACTCGACCCGCACTGAAGATAGCAATCACAATGAGCAGTGCAATCGTGACTGGCTTGAACTTCGCCCCACCAAACCTCTCAAACAATTTTGAACCGACATAGCCGCCAAACATGCTGCTTGGTAAGAGTGCTAGAGTAAGCCAGACCACATCACGATCGACTAACCCTGCGATAGAGGCCGTAACAAAGGCGCTGGAATCAGCTAGTACAAAGAACGCAATCAGGCCGGCTCTGGCAATGTGTGGTGCGACAGGACTTGCCAATGCATGCGTGCCAACCGAAGGGCCTGACATTGAAGCTGCGCCATTCATAACCCCCGCAAGACTGCCTAGAATATAGGGAGCAAATCTAGGTTCGCTTTTGTATTGGAACCCTTTGTAGATCATGATTGCTGACGCAAAAATGAAGGCACTGATGATCAAGATGATCGTGTCTTGGCTAACGGATTTGAGCAACAGCAAGCCGATGGGCGTGAAGGCCAAACAAGGGATAAATACCTTTGAAACCCATCGCCAATTTACGTGATGTTTAACCTTCGGCAGCAATTGGATATTGCCTAACAGGTCGATCAGCATGAATACAGGAACCAGTTCGATAACAGGCACGAATAACGCACTCAATGGCAATGCCACTAAGGTGAAACCAAAACCTGAGAAGCCACGAACAATAGCGGCGAAAATGAAGATTGCACCCAAAATTGGGAAGGTTGGACTAAAAATGAGATCCATAAATTAAGTAACCAATGAAGCTGTCTAATAAGGCGAGCTAGTGAAACCAAGTGAGTAGCGGAATGTACTCCTACTCACTTGTGTTTGCTACCTAATTTTCAGGTTTTTCAGGGTTAATTTTAAAGTCTCTCAGGGGGTACTTTTTCGGTATTTACGAGGTCAATTTATAGGGTTGAATTGATTCGGAAAATCAGTAAATACAGCATCTACTTTTGAGAGAAATTTGAAGCGAGACGGATCATTGACGGTGTAGCACCATGCTTGAATGTTCGCTTCGTTGAGTGTGTCAAGATCGCTCTGATCAACGTGTTCATAGTTCATGTGACAGCTGAACGCTTTGACCTCATTGATGAGTATAAGATCATCTTGAGTCAGTTGCTCTGTGATTACTCCCACTCGATATCTCGGTAAATGACGAGCCATTTCAGCAACCACCTTATGGCTGAAGCTCGAAAGTAAGACCTTATCGGTGTCTAGATTTGAGCGAATCAACTCGTCGTGCAGCAAATCAACGACATAAGGGGCTTGATGTCGGCTGTCGACTTTGATTTCGAGGTTGACGCTAAGATCATGCTGCTCAACAAGTGTGAGTAACTCTTCCAACGTCAGTATTTTTTCTCCAGCGAACTGCTCAGACTTCCAACGGCCAAAATCGAGCTGACGTAGCTCAGCAAGGGTGTGTTCATCAACTCGACCTTTGCCATCGCTGCAGCGCTCAAGCGTGTGATCGTGACAAACGACCAGTTGGTCATCCTGAGTGGGCTGAATATCAACTTCAATCCATTTCAAGCCGAGTTTAGCCGCTTGTTCAATGCTTGCTTTGGTATTTTCTGGGTGAGTACCTGCGACACCCCGATGACCTACGATGATAGACGACATAATTAATCCTTCTTAAAGACGCACCGTAAAAACGCATTAAATATCAGTGTACTCGATTAAGCTAGAGCCGTCGTTAAGCTTGTCGCATCTTCGTGTGACTCCTGTGATGTGAAGTTATTTGGGTGAATGCGTTTGCCAAGATTGTCAAAAATATGCAGGTTGGATTTATCGATGCTTAGCCCGAGAGGGACGGCTTGGCACAGCGTCGTTTCAGGTGTCACTGCAATAAAGGGTTGTTCGTTCACAAGGCCATGAACCAATTGATTTGGCCCTAAAGGCTCAACCACGCTGATGCGTAATTCAAGCGGCAGCGCGTTCATGACTAAATCGGCACAAACCTCAGAGTGTTCTGGGCGAATACCAAGTGTGATGGCTGTATTTTTTACGTGGGCGTATTCGGGCAAGTACATTTGCTGGTCGCCAATCTCAAGGTAGCCGTCGTCGAGTGTTGCTGGCAAGAAATTCATCGCTGGGCTGCCAATGAAGCTTGCCACAAAGGTACTGGCTGGCTGGTGGTAGACCTCTCTTGGTGTCCCGACTTGCTCTATTTGACCGTTGTTGAGTACCACGATTCTGTCAGCCAGTGTCATGGCTTCAACTTGATCATGAGTGACGTAAACACTGGTCACGCCAAGCTCGCGTTGCAGCTTTTTGATTTCTAACCTCATGTGGGCACGCAGTGAGGCATCTAGGTTAGACAAAGGTTCGTCAAACAAGAACAGTTGTGGGTCGCGAACGATCGCTCGCCCCATAGCAACACGTTGACGTTGACCACCAGAAAGTTTGGCTGGCTTGCGGTCTAGGTATTCTTCGATCTTCAGAGTTTTGGCGACTTTCTCAATTTTATCTTCAATAAGGTGCTGACTGACACCTCGGTTTTTTAAGCCATAAGCGAGGTTCTTATACACCGTCATGTGAGGGTAGAGCGCGTAATTCTGGAAGACCATCGCGATATCACGCAGGGCTGGTTTCTCTGTATCAACCCGACGACCACCTAAGTGTATCTCACCGCCAGAGATGCTTTCTAAACCCGCAATGGAACGTAAAATAGAAGACTTGCCACAACCAGAAGGACCCACCAAGACAAGGAACTCACCCTCATTGATGTCAAGAGAGACTCCTTTGACGGCTTGATGGCCGTTTTCATACGTCTTGACCAAGTTTTTGATACCCAACATGGTGGGAGCTTTACGCGTACGATTGTGAGTGGCTTGGTTGTGCGCTAGCGTCTGCTTTGGGTTTGGCATCGGGGTATCCTCTGTATTTTTGTGGATAGCTTGGTGAGAAGGCAGGTGAGATGTCTTGTACTCATTGAGAGATTGAATGCGGTTATTGTTCATTTGAGTTGTGTCGTTATTATTTTTCACTTTCTACTAGCCCTTTTACAAACCAACGCTGAAATACAACCACCACTAAAACGGGTGGCAACATGGCTAAAATCACCATGGCGAAAGCATAGTCATAGCGCGGTAAACTGGTTTCATTGATGTTGTTGAGTACTTGTTTTATGCCCATCACGATGGTGTTGTAGCCTTCATCGGTAGTCATCATGATCGGCCATAAGTATTGGTTCCAACCCACCACAAACATAATGATGAAAATCGCTGCGATCATGGTTTTAGAAAGAGGCAGCAAGATATCGACAAAGAATCGAAATGGACCTGCATTATCTAACTGTGCGGCTTCTAACAATTCATCGGGGATGGTTTTGAAGAACTGTCTAAAAAAGAAGGTCGCGGTGGCTGATGCGATCAAAGGTAGAATCAATCCTGTGTAGCTATTAAGAAGCCCAAGCCCTGCGACAACTTCATAGGAAGGGATAATACGAACTTCTAATGGCAGTAGCAGCGTCACGAAGATCAACCAAAACCAAGCTGTAGCATAAGGCAGTCGAAAGTAGACCAAAGCATACGCCGCCATCATCGAAATGATGATCTTACCGATCGCAAAACCTAGCCCCATGATCATTGAGTTGGCGATCATTTTACTGGCGGTGACTTCGCCACTGAAGCCCATACTTTTGTTCCAAGCTTCGCTATAAATAGCCGTAAAATTATCGCCCGGTAGCCATTGCAGACCTTCGCTGACAATGGTGTTTGGATTATGGGTTGAACTGGCGAAGATTAGCCAGATAGGGACCAACATAAACAGCATCCCAGCAATTAAAATTAGGTGGTCAGAGACCTTATTACTTTTCATAAATAACTCCTATCGCGTTAAATCCTAGCGGGGATGGGCTAGTAATGGACACGCTTTTCTACAACGCGAAACTGGATAAATGTAAGAGTGAGGACCAGCAATAACAGCACAACAGATTGTGCGGAGCTGCCGCCTAAATCTGCGCCAACAAACCCGTCTCGATACACCTTGTACACCAACGACGTTGTGCCGCCACCCGGGCCGCCATTGGTCATGGTGTCGATTACGCCAAAGGTTTCAAAGAACGAGTAGGTGAGGTTGATGACCAGTAGGAAAAATCCAGTTGGCGCGAGTAGTGGGAAAGTGATGGTCCAGAAACGTTTCGAGTCACTGATACAATCCAACATCGCTGCTTCTTTTACGGCGTAAGAGATCGATTGAAGCCCAGCCAGAAAGTAGATGAAATTCACCGAAACCTGTTTCCACACGGACACCAAAATCAGAGCAAACGTGGCATCAACAGGATCGGTTTGAAAGCTGAAGTTCCAACCCACAACGGAAAATAACTCGGTAAATACACCAATGTGCGGGTTAAACAAGAAAGCGCCGATAACGCCTGCTATCGCGGGTGCGACCGCATAAACCCAAGTGAGTGTGACTTTGTATACGCCTTGTCCGTGAATGATGTTGTCGGCTTTCACGGCAAGCAGCAGAGCCAAGGCAAGTGATAAGAAAGAGACCACAATCGCGAACATCAAAGTAAAGCCAATCGAGTTCAGGTACTCGCTCGATTCGAATAGCATTTGGTAATTCTCAAACCAGACGAATATAGATGAGGTGCCCCAAGGGTCTTCCAGCATAAATGAAAGATAAACCGCCTTGGCTGCTGGGTAGATAAAGAAAACGGCAATGATGAGGATCTGAGGCGCCAAAAATAGGTAAGGCAGCGGAGAGTGAAAGAATTGCTGACGTCGTTCCACAGGGTAATCCCTAAAAATAGTTACAGTGGCCACTATTAGATTAGTGACCGTTACCACTAGCGCGATATCAAGGAATGCATCCAGTTGAGTTATCGTTGTTGGAGCAAGAAATGGCGCTAATGAAGAACCTCCTCACGCCTTGCCATTGCGCTCTTCGTTCGAGGCAATGACAAGTGGTGAGGAGCAATGAACGGCTTTTGGTTTGTTAAGCCTTTAGTTCAGTTATCTGCTCTAGCTAAAAAGCAGAATTAGTTCATGGTGCGAGCGAAGCGTTTCAGTAGTTTGCTGCTCTCATCTTCGACCTTGTTTAGGCTGTTCTCGACACTAGAGCGGCCTGCGAAGATGTTATCGAACTCACGGTGCATCACTTCACGGATCTGCGGGTAATAACCTAGGCGGTAGCCTTTAGTCCACTCGCCCGATTTAAGGCTTAGCTGCTTTACGCCCACTTCCGCGTCAGGCTGTTCTTTGTAGTAACCAGACTCTTTCGCTAGTTCATATGCAGCAGTCGTTACAGGCACATAGCCAGTGGTTTTGTGCCAGTAAACCTGAGTTTCAGGCTTAGTCAGGTAGTCAAAGAATGCTGCCACACCTTTGTCTTGTTGTTGGTCATGGCCATTGAGTGCAAACAGAGCGGCACCACCAATGAAGGTTAAACCAGCATCTGGGTTAACTGATTTCCAGTATGGAAGGTAAGTTGTGCCTAACTCGAAAGGTACGCGGTTACGCAAACCACCGAATGAACCTGAAGAGCCCATCCACATTGCCACTTCTTGGCGCTCGAAAGGCGTTTGGTTCGCATCCCAATCGCTGCCGTAATACTTGTAGTAACCTAGATCTGACCACTCTTTCATCTTGCTAACGTGCATCATCATATCTTTGGTGTTGAACATGATTTTAGTGGATAGGCCGTCGTAGCCGTTGTTCTGGTCAGACACTGGCAGGTTATGGCGAGACTTGAAGTTCTCGAACATGATCCATGGCGTTAGAGATTGAGAAAACGCGATGTGTCCGTCTGCCTTCAGCTTTTTAGCAACGACTTCTAGTTCTTCATAAGTCTTAGGCGCGTCGGCACCTACTTCCGCAAGAAGGTCTTTGTTGTAGTAAAGAACTGGGGTCGAACTGTTGAAAGGCATACCAATTATCTTGCCTTGGCTGTCTGCATAGAAGTTACGAACGCCCGCTAGGTAGTCGTTCGAATTAAAGTTGTAGCCAGACTCAACCAGAATATCCTGTACAGGTTTGGCGACGCCTTTAGCGTTCATGATGGTTGCAGCACCGGCATCGAAGACTTGTAGAATGTTAGGAGCTTCGCCTGCTCGATATGCTGCGATACCCGCTGTTAAGGTCTCTGTGTATGAACCTTTATAGATTGGCGTGATCTTGTAATCATCTTGTGACGCATTAAAGTCAGTCGCAATCTTATTGACGGTTTCTCCAAGTTGGCCGCCCATTGCGTGCCACCAAGTGACTTGAGTCGTTGCGAACGCTGGCATTGCCGCTGTTGCGGAAAGAACGCCTGCCAAAATTAGCTTATTCATCTTCTTTTCCTTTTGGATGAAATCGATGTAGAGGTATTGAATTAGAGTATTAACGAGACGGTAGGGGTGTCGTTTGAAGCTATCTTGAACAGGCCATATTTCACTTACGTGGCTAAACCGTTTCAGTGATATGAAAGATTCGTTTCGATTTTATTTAAGAGAAAAGTTATTGATGGTTTTGATGTTGAACATGTTCGGTTTTTAAGACGTTTTATTGGACAACTGTTGTTCAATAAAAAAGCCTCTCGATGGAGAGGCTTAGAAGAAGGTTCGATGTGGATACAGTTTTAGTGCGCTATGTCCAGTTGGTTGTCTTTCACGCCGTTAATACGGAACCAACCAGCGATACTGAATCGCTCCGTGTTGGTTGGTAGAACCTCGTGTGGGAACTGTTCAGACAAGAATACCAACAGTCGACCACCCTTTGGCGGAATGGTCGCGATGTGATTGTCTTTTAGATCGTAAACCACGAGCTCTCCTGCGTCTTCTTCAGACCATTCGTCATTCATGTAGAACACGGTGGTCAGGCGGCGGTTTTCGTTGCCTTTGAAGCAGTCTAAGTGCTTCTGGTAAAAGTCACCTTTTTCGTATTTTGCAAAGTGCGCTTCGTATTCGAACAGACCTAAAAAGAATGCTTGGTTTGCTTCTAAACGAATTTGTTCCATTTTGTCGAGGAACAGAGATGCTGGTTCGCCCATATCACGGCGTACCCACTGAATTTTGTCACTACGAATCGTTGCTTCTCGCGCTACGTCATCGTTACGGCCGATCCTAGCCTTTTTCCAGTTCTCTGGAATGCAATCCCTCAATGCCACTACTTCTTCGTGAGTTAAGAAGTCATCCCAAACAAAGTAACCTTGGGTAGAAAGAGCATCGATAAGTTGGTTCATGTATAGCACTCAGACAATAAATTAGAGGCGCATATATAGTCCGAATAACTCAGGTCACCAAATCACGTATTTTGTCGTCACGACAAATGATGCTCAGTGCTTAAAGCGTAAGGCTTGTTGAGCAAGGTTTTCGGTAATGTGAGCATTCAATAATGCTGAAAAATATCGGATGAAATTGATGTTCATCTTTGGAATTTGTTCCCATTCTTCTGAGTTGAATTGGATTTGAGTAACATTGGTTTTGAGTAACGTTGGTTTTGAGTAATTGAGTGGATACCAATGGAAATCTTGATTCGAGCTATCTATCTGGTTTTAGATTGTTGCTTTTAACAAAATGATCACAATTGATGGTGAGTTTGCTATGGTATAGGTCTGACCAGTTGGTTTATCACAAGGAGTGAGTTTGCAGCTGCATACCATTAAAGGTTACATCCAAGATATGTACTTGGTGGAGTACCCAGACAAATTACTGTTACTTGATGGCGCATGTCGGGCCGACATCCCGCATTTGAAAGCTTTCATTGAAACCGAGCTTATGCGTGATTTTGCTGATCTACATACGGTTGTGGTTACGCACATGCACCCAGACCACGCAGGGGCAGCGCACAAGCTCAGAAAGCTGACGAATTGTAATTTAGTTGCAGCAAACAGAGATAAGGATTGGTATCACGGCATCGATGGCATATTGATGCATTTGACCGATCTGGCGTTGGCACGATGGATGGCAAATCGATTGGGCAAGCCCAAAGCAAACCTATGGTATTCAAGGAAGTTGAAGCCGGACTACAAGCTGTCGGATGGAGACAGCATTCCGGGTTTTGATGACTGGTTGGTTCTGGAAACGCCAGGCCATACCGACAGAGATCTTTCCGTCTATTGCCCTTCACACAGTGTCGCCTATGTGGCGGACTTAATGGTTGAGGTCAAAAAGAAGCTG